>CAYFSS010000006.1:39742-59145 GCA_964345975.1 uncultured Oscillospiraceae bacterium | reverse complement strand
ACAACAGAGGCTCCTGAGGAAACCACAACGGAAGCTCCTGAAGAGACGACTGAAGCAGAAGAGACCGAGGCAGATGCTACAACTGCTGAAGATGAAGAAGCAGAGACGGAAGAGGACGAAGAAGAACCTGCCGTTGCAAGCGACAAAGAATATCACATCGATGTTATCTTGAAGACCACTGCTTCTGAGTATTGGGGCTATGTCGAAGCCGGTGCCCTTGCATATATGGCAGACAACCCGAATGTCACGGTCAGCGTTAAGGGTGCTCCTTCAGAAACTGCTTATGACGATCAGTTGAACCTCATTGAAACCGACCTCAGTTCAGATGAGTACGATGCTTATGTCATCTCTCCTCTCCAAGCTGACATGGTTGCTAACCTCATCAAAGATTCAGACAAACCCATCATCGCTGTTGACACGAGAATCGAATCTGACAAGATCCTTTCCTTCGTTGGAACCGGTAATCTCGAAGCTGCTAAACTCGGGGGTATCGCAGCTGTAGAAGCCGCTGAAGCAGCAGGTTGGGAAGAGATCCAGGCTATTGCTATTTCAGGGGTCCAGGGCGACTCAACGGCATCCGATCGTCTCGAAGGCTATCAAACAGGTATTGAAGAAGCCGGCGGCGAATTCCTCGTCGACGAAATCCAATATGCTGACGCTGTTGCTGACAAGGCCGTAACCTCAATGGAAGCTATCATCCAGAAGTTCCCTGAAGGTATCGCAATTATCGTCGCCAACAATGACGACATGGCTATCGGTGCCGCTCGTGCAGCCAAAGACGTTGAAGCATATAAAGACACTATCTTTGTCGGTTTCGACGGTAACCTTTCCGCTGCTGAGGCAATCCTCGCCGGAGATGAAACGCTCTCCGTTGCTCAGGATGCCTACGGTATGGGCTATAAGGCCGTTGAAGCTGCTGTGAAGGCTCTCCAGGGCGAAGAACTCGACGAATTCATCGACTCCGGTGCGAAGATCATCACACCTGACAACGCTGAAGATCGCAAAGCGGAACTCCAAAAGTACCTCGGCGACTAAGGTTTTTGTAGAAGCGGGTTCATGGCCCTATAGAATCTATGAGCCCTGCCCATGGGGTAGGGCTTTTTGTTAAAAAAATAAGCAGAAACTCACACAGGAAAGGATGCAAATCGATGAGTGAATTCGTTGTAGAACTGAAAAATGCAACGAAGATATTTCCGGGAGTTATCGCACTCGATGATATGTCTATACAGATTAAGCCGGGGGAAATCCATGGCCTGATCGGTGAAAATGGCGCGGGCAAGTCGACCCTTATCAAGGTTTTGACGGGCGTGCACCAGGCTGAGAAGGGTGAGATCTACGTCGACGGCAAGAAGGTCAGTTTTCGAGACCCTAACGAGGCCAAAGAACTGGGCATCTCCTGTGTCTACCAGGAGCTGAATACAGTTCCCTTGATGTCGATAACGGACAATGTTTTCGTCAACCATTGGTTAAAAAAGCCCAACGGTTTGCTGGATTACAAAGCAATGGATGCGCTTGCCAAAGAGATTCTTGAAGAATTGGGGCAAGTGGTCGATCCGTCAAAGCCGGCCGGAGAGTTCGGTGTCGGAGTTCAGCAGATGATAGAGATTGCAAAAGCCATCATCTATGACGTTAAGCTCATCATCATGGATGAGCCGACCTCTTCCTTAGGGCGTCAAGAAGTTGAACAGCTCTTTGAGATCTGTCGCCGTCTCCAAGCAAGAGGCATTGCTATTCTTTTTGTATCGCACAAATTGGAAGAGCTCTTCACGCTCTGTGACCGGACAACCGTCATGCGAGACGGGAAGCACATCTTAACGAGCGAAATTGAAGACATTACCAATGACCAGCTCATTACAGCAATGGTTGGACGTGAGGTCACGAATCAGTATCCGAAGATTGAAACTGAGCGCGGCGCAGAAGCTATTCGTGTAGAGAACGTCAATAGTACGGGTTTGCTCTATGATGTTTCGTTTGAAGCTTATCGTGGCGAGATCCTGGGATTCTCAGGTCTGGTCGGTGCAGGACGCACGGAATTGATGCGTGCCATTTTCGGTGCGGATCCGATGGATAGCGGCAAGGTGTTTATCGACAGCAAAGAGGTGAAGATGAAGACTCCTCGAGCTGCGATAGCAAATGGGATGGCTTTTTTGACTGAGGATAGGAAGAATCAGGGATTGGTCCTAGCGCAGTCGGTGAAGAATAACCTTGTCATGGCAAACCTCAAAGGGTACGCAAACGGTCCATTCTTGGACTTTGACCGGATTGAGGAAGTTTCAGAGCGCAATGTCCGTGAACTTCAGATCAAGACGCCAAGTACGGAAGAGATTTCGGGCCAGCTATCGGGGGGTAACCAGCAGAAGGTCGTTATCGGCAAATGGTTAAACTCGGATGCTGAGGTCTTTATCTTTGACGAACCGACTCGAGGCATCGACGTGGGTTCAAAAGTCGAAGTGTACGAGACGATGAATGCTCTCTTACGAGCCGGCAAATGCATCCTCATGGTTTCCTCAGAGCTACCGGAGATCCTTGGAATGAGTGACCGAGTATGCGTCATGCGAGGTGGTCGCATTGTCGAGACCATTGATCGCGAAGCCCCTGAATTTAATCAAGAAGATATCATGCGTGCAGCATGGGAAGGAGTTCGAGAATGACGACGCTGGAGCTGAATACAACGAGGAGAAGAAGGACTTTCCAAAATATGGGTTCCTTCTTGGCGCTGGTGATCCTCTGTGCCGTTATGTCCTTATTGACCCCTAACTTTTTGACCATGTCGAACGTGGCTAATATCTTCAAGCAGGGTGCAGTCAATGCTCTCCTCTCTGTGGGTATGTTGTTCTGTTTGATCACGGCCGGGATTGACCTTTCGGTCGGTGCGAACGCTATTACCTGTACTTGTGTTATCGGTATGCTTCACCAGAATGGTGTGACGAATACGTTCGTCCTCATTGCTGCTGCTATCTTGACGGGCACTTTGATTGGCTTTGTTAACGGGACACTGCTCACTCGTCTCCATCTGCCTCACCCGTTCGTTTCTACCTTAGGTATGAAGAATATGCTCGCCGGTATAGCGCTGCTCCTGGTCGGATCACGTATGGTCTCGGGTTTTGGTGAAGGCATCATGTGGCTCGGTTCTGAGATGTGGTTCAAGACGGAGGTTTTCCCGGGATTCCCTGTGAGTTATCTCTTGGTCATTGTTCTCTATATCCTGATGCACATCTTGCTGACGAATACGACGCTTGGTCGGTCGATCTATACGGTCGGCGGCAATAGAGAAGCGGCTCGTTTGTCGGGTATTAATTCGGCGAATGTCCTGACGTTCTGTTATACGATTTCGGGGTTCATGGCTGCTTTGGCCGGCATTGTTCTTATCGGGCGTGGTGGTATTGCAAACGGTGCGAATGCGATTCAGCCGTATGATACGGAGGCGATTGCTGCTTGCATCATCGGTGGTGCTTCGTTTATGGGCGGTAAGGGCACGATGCTCGGGACGCTTATCGGGGTCATGATTATTACGGTTCTGAAGAATGGTCTGACGATTATGGCGGCTTCTTCGGCGATTCAGAATGTGGTTATCGGTGCGGTTATTATTATTGCGGTTCTGATTGACGTTGTTCGTGGCAGGCTCGAAGAGCAGCGCAAGCGTCAGTTGACTCAGAAGAGACAGGCTGCATAATATTTCGTTGAATATGCAAAGGGTTTGGCCCTCCATGTTTCTAAAGTGTAAACAAAGGGAATAATTAGAGGGTATACAGAATAATATGCATGTGAAGGGGGTACTGAGAAGTGCCCTCTTTTTTGCTGCCAAACTCTAAGGGTTTTGAAAGAGCGGGCACAGGGTAGATTTCTTGAAAGAGTAGGCACAAGGTAGATTCCTTAAAATACCAGGCACAGGGTAGATTCCTGAAAGCTAAGCACAAGGCATATTTCCTGAAAGCTAAGCACAAGGCATATTTCTTGAAAGCTAAGCACAAGGCAGATTTCCTGAAAGCTCAGGCACAAAGACAGCCTTCTTGAAAGACCGGGGACGAGGGCAGGCTCCGGACAAGATAAGAACTAAAGAAAGCTGAAAGAAAGATAGCGGCTTAAAACGATAAGGGAGGGAGCTTTTGATTTGTTAAGCGAAGATCAGCTCATAGCACGAATTGATTGAAAGAATGGGCTAGATGCAGAAAAATTATGAGATATGCACAATGTTCTTGACGGGAAAGCGGTTTCCTGAGATCCTTTTGTCAAGAAGAAAATTATATTTATCCATGAAAGAAATGAGCCGTCATGAAGCAGATGAGTATCCAAGACATTGCCCATGAAGCGGGAGTTTCAGTCTCCACCGTCTCACGTGTCCTCAATAAGAGTAAGCCGGTGAGTGATACCCTTCGATTACGCGTCGAAGAGGTGATAGAGAAATACAATTATCGCCCGAATGAAATCGCAAGAAGTCTCAGTATCCAGGAAACGCGTTTGCTTGCGGTCATTACGCCTCATGTTTCAGGCAATTTCCACTCAGAGCTCATTTCACAAATTGAAGAAACTGCATCCGAACACCATTACACCGTCATCATCGCGAATATCCGTGGAAACTACGAAGAAGAGGTAGAGCGAATTCTGCTCCTCCAGGATCGGCGAGTCGATGGCCTGATCCTTCAGCATGAGAATACGGTGGAGGAGATGGAGAAACTGAAGGAAGTCATCCGTGTTCCCTTGGTTATGGCGACAGTACGTGTTGAAGGAGATCCGTTTCCGACGGTGACGGTCGATGATGTGCAGGCGGCGCAAGATGCCGTGAGCCATCTTATCGAATTGGGTCACACGAAGATTGCGGGAGTGTTCTCGCATTCGTATTCAAGCGGTGAATTGAGAAAACGAGGCTATCTGAGAGCTTTGGAGCTTGCGGGAATAGAGCCGAATCCGGCGTGGATTTTTTATGGTGAGGTTACAGCGGAAGCCAGTCGCCGGGTTATGAAGGAGATGCTTGCGTTGCAGGAGCAGCCGACGGCGATCTTCTTTGTGGGGGATGAGATGGCGATCGGGGCCATGATGTACCTCAAGCAAGAGGGCTATGACATTCCCGGTGATTATGCGATCTGTGGCTTTGATGATATCGAGCTGGGACAGTATGTGACGCCTCGTCTCACGACGATGCGGCAGCCGATTGATCAGATTGGGAGGGCGGCGACGGAGGAGCTCATTCGTCTCATCGATGAAGGGACGATGGAGGGTCCATTGATTCTCCTGCCCCATTGTTTGGTCGAAGGGGAGAGCGCACAGGCCAAGCCCAAGAAGAGGGAGGTTGCTCTATGATGAAGAAGAGGCAGTTGCCATGGATTGTTTTGTTTCTGGCGCCGGCGGTTTTTCTCTTTGCCTTGATCTATGTTGTGCCGCTCGTGACGGTGACGGTTACGTCGTTCTTTGATTACAGAGCGTTTCCGCAGCGGTTTGAGTTTTCGGGGACGGCAAATTATCAGCAGTTGTTTGCGGATAAGAACTTTCACCAGGCGATATCCAATACCATCATTTGGATCTTGCTCCACTGTACCCTCCACATCAGTTTCGGCTTAGCAGTGGCGCTCGTGCTCTATCGCAAGCCGTTTGGATGGAAGGGGGTGCGTGTCTCCTACATGATCCCCAACATCATTTCGAATGCGGCGATGGCGACGATATTCTTGAATATTTATAACCCAAGTTACGGTGTGCTCAATAGTGTTTTGCGATGGGTGGGTCTGGAAGAACTGCAGCACAATTGGCTTTTTAATAGCTCTACGGCCTTCCCCTCGGTGACCGCGATTTGGACGATCTTCGCAGGCTATACAACGACGCTTGTGCTGGGTGAGATCTTGAGTCTTGATCCGGAAGTGATTGAGGCGGCGAGGGTTGATGGTGCCTCGGGGCTTAAGCTTGATTTCTTCGTTGTACTCCCCCTCGTGCGCAAGATGATTGGGACGACGGTCATTATGGCGGCGACGTATATGCTCCAGCTCTTTGACATTATCTTTATCACGACACTGGGTGGGCCGGGTCGTCGCACGACGAATCTCGCGCTGCTCCTTTACCAGACAATGATTCGAGAGAATAACTACGGCTACGCGAATAGTATCGGGGTGCTTATCATCGGGCTCGGCATTATTTGCATGGTTCTCATTCAGCGGGTCTTCCGCATGAATGAAGATGATTTCTAGGGGGTAGTCATGACCGTACGCATTAATACTCAAAAGCCCCCAACCCAATTGCCTCTGAAGATTTTCCGTTTCTTCTTTATCCTGGTCACGGTGCTCATCTCGCTCTTCCCTATCCTTTGGGTCATCATGTCCTCGTTTAAGACGAATGCCGAGATCTTGAATAGTGGGATCAGCCTCCCGACGTCGTTTGCTTTTACAGGGTATGAACAGGCGCTGGCGATTTCGCCGATCCTCAATTACTTCTATAACAGCATCTTTGTTTCTGTCGTCGCAACGTTCTTCAACCTCTTAGTTGCGGGCTTGGCAGCTTATATCTTTGCGCGCTTGAGGTTTAAGTTTCGTGACGTCCTCTTTACCCTCCTCATGACGTCGATGGTCATCCCGATGACGGCGCTCATCCAGCCGGTCTATGCCTTGCTCACGAGTTTGAAGCTTACGGATAGTTTCACGGGCTTGATCTTGGTCTATGCGGCCTTGAATCTGCCGATGTCGCTCATGATCTTGCGCACGGCGTTCCAGGGAATTCCACAGAGTTTGGAAGATGCAGCCTATGTGGACGGAGCGGGATTCTTACGGACGGCATTTACGATTATCTTGCCGGCGGCTAAGGCCGGTGTTAGCAGTGCTGCCGTCTTGGCCTTCTTGAATAACTGGAATGAGTTTACGTTTGCCTTGATCTTGACCAGTTCGCCGCGTGTGAGGACCTTGCCTCTCTCGCTGAATTATTTCACGTCGCAGTTCAGTTTTAATTACACGGCTCTCTTTGCAGCGATCACTATTGCAGTTATCCCGAGCATCATCGTGTTTGCGATCTTCCAAGAACAGGTTGTGACGTCAATGACGGCAGGTGCCACCAAAGGTTAGGAAGGGAGGGGTACACAGGGTCTTGAAGAAAGGTGAGGGGCTTTTTGGTAGAAGTATGGCCGGACTCTAATAAGAGTCTCATAAGAAAAATCAATGAATCTAACAAAATGAAAGGATAGCAATGTAGATGAAAAGGAAAAGACAAGGGATCTTTGCGCTGCTTGTGGCCTTGATCATGCTTGGCCTAAGTTTCTCGATCCCGACCGTTCTTGAAGCAAAGACCTATGAACTGCGTTATGCGACGGAGTTGGGTCTCAGCGATCTCATCAATGAGATCGATAAGCTGGACAGTACGAAACGCATCCTCTATGTGGGTGCTCATCCGGATGATGAGTGGAACAGTACGCTGGTCTACCTCGCTCGGAAGGAAGGGGCAGACGTTGTCTTGCAGACTCTAAACTGGGGTGAAGGTGGAGAGAATGCCATCGGTTCCGAGTTTGGTCCTGCACTGGGTGCTCTCCGTGCAGAAGAATCCCGTTCGACCAGAATTTTCGACCAGGCGCATCAAGCCTATGGTAATACCTATGACTTCGGTTACTCGGTTTCCTTGAATGAGTCGCTCTTGGGGGATCGTGAAACAGGGACAGAAGGTCTCTGGCACCGCGATATGCTGGTGTATGAAATTGCTCGTGTGATCCGCGAAGTTCGTCCGCAGCTCATCCTTACGAGCCATCGTGCTCCCGGCTATGATCACGGGCAACATACTGCTGCCGGTTTTGCGACTGTTGTAGCCATGTCTGTAGCTGCCGATGAAGACTATGTCATTACCGGAAGCGACGGCGAAGCTTTGGCTGCGCATCAAGCCGCGAAGCTCTTTACGCCTCCTTATGCCGCTTGGCAGCTCGATCGTTTGACGGAAGATGCAGGCTATATCGGACCGGAATCATCGCAAGATCCGGGCAAGGCTGACGTGGTCCTTGAACTGGGCGAATACGATGTGCGCCTCGGGATGTCCTACGGTGAGTGGGGCGCTGTAGCCCGCAATATGCACAAGTCTCAGAAGATGATCCGTGAGCCCGGTAAGGGTAGTGAGCAGCAAGGCTTCATGTTGAAGACGATTGCCCCGGAGCTTAATCTTGAGACAGAAGGTGTTGCAACGACCCTCTTTGGCGGTTTGAACGATGCTTTGACCGTTGGCGAACTGAGTTTTGAAAATGCAGCGTCTGCGGCAGAATTAGTTGCTAAGATCCGTGAGAACTTCGATGTCCGCAAGCCTCACTTAAGTGCCAATGACTTAGCAGAACTCTATGGCTTACTCGATGTCGATGGGGAAGATGCTTTGGTAGAAGTAGCCTTGGAACAAGTCCGCGGTCGTGTCCGGCGTGTCTTGGGAATGAGCCTTGGTCTGGATCTTGAGCTTCGCCCTTCCGATCATGATGTCAATCCGGGCCAGACCTTTGAGCTCGATGCTCGTATTCAATTGCGAAATGATCCGGAAGGTCTCGTTGCCCCGGAAACTTTGATCGATGGCTTAGAACTTCATTTACGTGACGGTTGGAGCGCAGATCTTGTTGTGAGCGATGAAGAAGCGGACCAGGCCACTGCAATGAACCCAAGCCCGCTTCAGGTTGCAGATCGTCAGACCGGCATCCTCGCCAAGTATAGCGTAAGCGCAAGTGCGGAGGATATGGACTATACAGGACCATTTAACGCACCTTATAACGAAGCCTATGTGAATCCGTATTATCCGTACGGCTCCATCGAGGGCGGTGTCGTCCCGATCGAGAGTGAATCCCAAGAGCCGAACGAAGTCTTAGATGAAATCCTTGCTGTCTTGGCGACGGAGGATCAGATGAACTTTGGTTTGACGACGGATCCAATGCATCCGTTTGCCCCGGCTCCGCTCAGTGCCACGTTCACCTTGCAACTTGGTGAAGTCTCTGTGCCTTATGAGGTCGAGCCTGTCTTGCGCCTCGTGCCGAAAGTCTCTGTCTTAGTTCAAAATGCTTCCTTGATGCTCCAAGCGGCAGAGGATGATCTTCAAAGTGAACTCCATGTCTTAGTTCGGAATGAGTCTTCGGAGCCGCTCGGGACGCTGTCCGTTCAAGCTACGCCTGACACAGAGATTGAAGGGTTGGAGTTTACGTCTACTGAGGTGACGTTGGAAAGTGAAGGACAAACCCAGCTGGTCACCCTGGAAGGCACTATTCCGGCAAGTTTCGTGGATCAGAGTTTGAGAGTTCAGGTTTCTGTGACAACGGAAGATGGCACGGTCTTTGAAGAAGGCTTCTTGCCGATTGAGTATGAACATGTCGACCGTATCAACTTCTATGAAGAAGCGGTGCAGAATTTAACGGTGCAAGATTACTCTATTGCCTCGGATGACTTACGCATCGGTTTTATTCCGGGTGGCAGTGATGACTTCGTCGTCGACTATATCCGTGGCATGTATCGTGATCCGGCAAATGCTCAGAAGAACGTCACCATCATGACGGAAAATGATATTGCCGCTTCAGGTGCAAGATTGGCAGAAAACTATGACACGATCATCGTCGGGAAGACTGCCTTGGCAGACCAGAGCCCGATCCATGCTGCACTCCGCAGCTCGATGCGCAATCTCTTGGATTTTGCTAATAACGGTGGAAACTTGGTCCTGCACTACCAGAACTGGCGTAATGCTGAAGGCGTCATGCCGTTAGCGCCCATGCCGTTCGAGCTTGGGACGACCAATATCAACCATGAGGAAAGCGATGTGTTCATCGATGCAGATGCTCTCGATAATCCTCTTTATGCCGGGATCAATGAGATTGATCTTGAGATGAATGAGGAAGGGATTTCTGAGAGTACCATCTTTGACGGATGGATCCAGCAGCGCACCGAATGGACGCCGGGATCCAATGAAGATGGCCAAGTTGAGGCCATGGAAGAGTTAGGGTATACCGTCCTCTTCCGAGCTCAGGATCCTGAGAGTACCATGCGACCTGCCATCCTTTATTACCCGATGGAGAACGGTGGATCCTTCACCTACAGTGCTGTGGTCTGGGATAAGCAACTCGATATGCTCGTCCCCGGTGCCTATGTTCTCTATGCAAACCTCATCAGCATGAGTTATGACAGTGGTGAGTAATCACATTATCTAAGTGGCTCGCATCGTATCCGCCTCCGTTCTGATTGAGTGACGGATTACAGGGTGGCCGACAGGCTGGCTGACAGGCTAGCCGACTGATTGCAGACGAACGGACAGACTAGCCGACTGATGGCAGACAGATCCGCTGATGACAAAGACAAGTGGAAACCGCTCCCCGAGCTTGATTCGATCGGGCTCGGGGAGCATATAGAGTAGGAATTTGTGAGTAATCCAAAGGAGAAAAACTATGCGTAAGAGAATGATCTTAGCCCTTGCTGTGGTGCTTGGCCTTGTCCTGGCCCTCTATGCACCGCTCGCCCCGGTCGTTGCAGAAGAAGACGTCGTCGTCATCAATTTCCCATCCTTCCAGGTTGGTGTAAACACTGCAGCTCCGGTCCTTGCCCGTAACGTAGAACGTTTCAACGAAGAATACGCAGGAAAGTATGAAATCGTCGTCGAGGAAATTCCCGGCGACCAGAACTACATCGAGAAAATGCAGCATATGCTCAGCCAAGATGACCTCCCACCGGTCGTTTATGGTGGCGGTTATAACCTCTTAGATCCGGCGCTGGATCGCGACCTGGTCGTCGACCTCACCGAGCACGTCGAAGCAGATCCTGATTGGCAAGCGCTCTACAATGATGCATCCATGAACGTCAACTCCCGTGACGGCAAGATCTATGCCAGTTCCTCGGAAGGTAATGTCATCGGCTACTTCTACAATAAGGAAATCTTTAAAGAAGCCGGCATCGAAGGTCCTGCTAAAACCTGGGATGAACTTTGGGAGCAAGCAGATATCTTAGTAGAACACGGTGTCCAACCGTTTGCTATGGATACAGCGGACAGTGCCTGGGTAACCAGTCTCTGGCTTGGCGCGATGGTCGGGTCGGCGAGTGAAGAAGCCTATGAGTGGATGCAAGTCATGATGCCGAACGACTATCAGTTCCCCGAGTTCATCGATGGTCTTACCAATATCCAGAAAATGTTCGTCAATTACTCTACTGTCGATGCTGTTGGCGGCAAATATGAGAACGCAGCGAATAACTTCATCAACGGTCAGGTTGCCATGATGGCAAACGGCCCTTGGATGATCAACGACTTCTCCGATGAGTCTTTTGCCCCTGAAGGTTTTGCTGATAAGGTCGGCGTCGCACTTTATCCCGAGAATTTTGTTTACAACGAGCCAATCCAAGGTATGTTTGTGACCAAGCAAGATGATCCTCGCCTTGAGGAAGCTGCGATTGAAATGGTCCGCTTCTTCACCTCGGCTGAGTCTCAGACCATCGCTCTTGAAATGCAGGGCATGATCCCGGCAGGTGCTTCAGTTGAGATCACCGAAGCAGCAAAAGAATCCTTCCCGCTCTTAGCGGAATTTATTGCACTCTTACCGGAAGCTGAATTCAATTCAGCGAACCTCCAGGCTACGATGTATCCGAATCTCTTGGACGTCGTGAGTCAAGAGTTCCCTCGCCTCGCTCAAGAAGAGATCACACCTGAGGAAATGGCTGAGATCTTGACGACGGAAGCGATGAAGAACGAGTAGTTTGATTCTTAGGAATTTGAAGTAAACTTGGGCGCAGGTGGGGAGAGTCTCCATCTGCGCTTATGTCTGAAAACGTAGGGGAAGATCGGGGGGCTTTTTGAGATAATAAGCTCTCTTGTATTATATTTCCTGAAAGTAGGCAGCTTGATGTCAAGCCTATTGACACACAAAAGCCAGCTGCAATTTACTTAGAACGTTACAGATAGAGAATGGGAGTTAAACATGAAGTTAACGGTCATCGGCGGGGGAGGTGTGCGTTCGCTCTTCCTAGCCAAGAGTTTAGCGATGGAAGCGGAAGCCTCAGGACTCACAGAAATTGTCCTGATGGATAACGATGAACAGAAGTTGGAGTACTTCGGACACCTGGCCTTGGAAGGGGCTAAGCATCTGGCACCGGAGTTGAAGTTCAGTTTAACGAGTGACCCGATCCGGGCGGTGAGGGACGCTGATTACGTCATCACAACGATCCGTGTCGGTGGCGATGCCATGCGCGTGGAAGATGAGAAGATCTGCCTGAAACATGGTGTCTTGGCTCAGGAAACTACGGGTGCGGGGGCTCTGTCTTTTGCGATGCGATCTTTGCCGGCGCTGGCAAAGTATTGTGAGCTCATCAAGCAACATGCCAAGGCTGACGTGAAGGTCTTCAACTTCACCAATCCGGCGGGGCTCGTTTCCCAGGGCTTGCGTGACCTGGGCTATGACTTCACGTATGGGATCTGTGATGCTCCAACCAGCTTACTCCAACAAATTGCCCGTATGCTGGGAGTTGCGGGAGATAGAGTGTCGGCTCGTGCCGTGGGACTCAATCATCTTTCCTGGTTCCCTGAAGTCTACTTGGATGACAAGGACATCACAGCGGAGCTCATCCAAGATCCCAGACTCTATGTTGAAACGGACATGCAGTTCTTTGACCGTGAACTGGTAGAACGTTATGGGATGCTTTTCAATGAATATCTCTATTATTACTACTATAGGGAGATTGCGCTGGGGAATATTCAGCGCGCTAAGGAAACCAGGGGACAGCAAATTCTTCGCATCAATACGGAAATGATGCGGGCTTTCGAGCAGATCAAGAATCCTACGTTCGACGAATCGCTTGCACTCTTCGAGCATTATTATGGGATGCGTGAAGACTCCTATATGGCCTCTGAAACAGGGAAGGCGCGCAAGAAGAAATGGTCCTTTGATCTCTACGCTCCCGATCCGGGGGGATATGCCGGGGTAGCCCTTGGCTTCATTCGCCTTGAGAATTCTCTCCAAGGCGGCCGCATGATCATGAACCTCCCGAACAACGGAGCGATTTCCTACCTTGAGGACGATGATGTCATCGAGCAGAGCCTTATGGTTTCAAGTTCCGGGGTCATACCGGATAAGGCGCCTGCCCTTCCTGCTCCGGCGGAGGCCCTTATCTATGCGATGAAATCCTATGAGCGCCAAGCTTGCCGTGCGATTGAAATGACTTCACTTGATATGGCTGCCGATGCGCTTCAAATGCACCCCTTGATCCAGTCCTATAGCTTGGGGCGTTCTTTGGCTGAAGACTTCTTCCGCTTGAATGAGAAATACTTGGAGGAGCTTGTATGAATATAAGTGCGAGTTCAAGTATGAACATGAGTTCGGACACGGACACGAGTGCAAATACAAACACGAGTGCAAACACGGACACAAGTGCAAATACGAGCACAAAAGACGCTCATGGATGTGAAGCTCATAAGAACGTTGCCGGAGGGATAGCCCGCGTCAACATCGACCTAATCTTCGGAGGCTTACCGCGTCTTCCCGAAGAAGGCGAGGAACTGTATTCCGAATCCTTTCACCTCATGCCCGGGGGTGGCGTCGGTGCAACCCTCCAAAACATCCGGCGCTTAGGCGGCGATGGTCGCTTTGTCACCTTCTTCGGCAAAGATCGTTTCTCGCAGATTGGGGAACAGTGGCAGGAAAAGGCCTCCCTCACGTATCTCAATCTCTACAAAGGCGACGGGATCCCGGTGAATATTTCAGCGGCTATGGTCACTCCCAACGATAGAAGCTTCGTCTCCTTTACCTCCCATCCGGATCCGGTCGGCGTTCCGCTCGATCAGGCGATGGAGGATGCAGCGTATGAGATGCTCAAGGATTGCTCGGTCGTGCTCATGCAACCCGGTTACCTCAAGCTCTACCGACGTTTGAAGGAAGCGGGCGTGACGCTTGTCCTCGATATGGGCTACGACGAGAGCCTTAGCTTTGACTCCTACGGCGATTACTTTGCGATCACGGATTACTACACGCCCAATCTCCTCGAAGCGCAAACCCTCTGCGGCGAAGAAGACCCCATCTTGTGTCTCAAGCAATTGAGCCATCACTTCCAAAATCCCCTCATCAAACTGGGCGCCGAAGGATCTCTCACATACAGTGATGGTCACATCTATCAAATCCCCCTGATCGATGTAGGACCGCGGGTGGATGCAACGGGCGCAGGAGATGCTTTCCTGGCAGGTTTGGTCTACGGGCTCCTCACGGAGGCAGAGTGGATTGATGCCTGCCTCTATGGCTCTTACCTGGGTGGGATTGCCGTGACAGAGTATGGCTGCTTAACGGCAGTTCCCGATAGAGACGAAATGTTAGGGCTAGCGGCTGAGGCAAGGCAAAGAGTAAAGATGATTGAGTAGGCTTTTGTGTGGCAATGGGATGAAAGTCATTTTCAGGGTGACCCCTAGCGAATCGGCATGTTTCTTGTCTAAGTGCTTAAGCTTTATGATAAGTTGCCATTTAATCTATACAAAATTGATGAAAGTCAGGTTACTTTTTAGCAATATACTGCTATAGAGTTCGGGAAGAGAAAGCGATTTGCACAATAATCTGCAAAACTGCTCTATTCAGAAATGAAGGCATTCATATATTGGAATCATTTACAGAGAATGGAGCATGACCAATGAACAAATTTAGTGCACTTTTGCTCGCCATCCTTTTCGTCCTTGGCGCAAGTGGAATGGTGAAAGCTGAAGACAATGCGGTTGAACAAAACGCGCACGTCTTCTATTACAACTATGGTGATACCTACATCTCAACCGTCCGCGGCGCGCTGGACAAAATTTGGGAAGAGAATGGCTGGAGTTTCCAGAACTATGACGCAGCCGGCACTCAGACCACCCAGACTGAACAAGTCGGAACCGCACTCACAAACCAGGCTCCTTTCCTTATCGTGAACCTCGTTGAGACCGGATCCGATGACGCTGCTAACGGTATCGTTGAGCAGGCTATGCAAGATGATGTCCCGCTCATTTTCTTCAACCGTGAAGTCACGGACGAAGTCATCAACAGCTATGACAATGCTTACTTCGTAGGCACCATTGCTGCTGAAGCCGGTCAGATGCAAGGCAAGATGATCGGTGAATACCTCGTCGAGAATTATGATGAACTCGACCTCAATGGTGACGGTGAAATCTCCTACGTCATGCTCAAAGGTGAAGAGGGCAACCCCGAAGCTGAAATGCGCACCAAGTATGGTGTTGAAGACGCTAACGTCATCCTCGAAGAAGCCGGCAAGCCCGCTCTTAAGTTCTATGACGAAGCAAATACCAACCTCTACCTCGTAGACCAAGGCGGTAACTGGTCCGCTACAGCAGCTCAAGAACACATGAGCACGCTCCTCTCACAGTACAACGAAGAGAACGGCAACATGGTCGAGCTCGTCATCGCTAACAATGACGGCATGGCTGAAGGTGCTATCTCCGCTCTCGAAGCTGCCGGCTACAACAAGGCTGCTGATGAAGACGGAAATATCGAAGGCAAGACCATCCCTGTATTCGGTGTTGACGCAACGGACGCTGCAAAGTCCCTTATCGCTAACGGCCAGATGACCGGTACGATCAAGCAGGATGCTGAAGGTATGGCAATAACTCTGTTCCAGATCGTCCAGAACCTCTCAGAAGGCAAAGAAGCGTTCGACGGCATGGACTTCTCCATTGATGAAGACGTTGCGAAGATCCGCGTCCCTTACCAGCCCTTCACAGCTGACGATGCTAAGGCTGAAGCCGAAGCTGCTGAGTCTGAAGAAGATGTAACGGAAGACGTTGAAGAAACCGAAGAAGAAGTCACCGATGAAGTGACGGAAGAAGAAGTTTCGGACGCTGAAGAGACCGAAGAAGAAACCGAAGCAGCAGAATAGCGGCGAGTTTGCGATGCTTAACGCATAGTCGCAATTATCTGAAATGATCCCGCGTCTCTGCAAAGAGTACGCGGGTTTTCTTAGTAGAAAGGAGGACCTAATGAGCGAATATCTCTTGGAATTGAACAATATTTCCAAGGCTTTTCCCGGTGTTCAAGCGCTGGATGATGTAACGCTTAAGGTCCGTCCCGGGACGGTGCACGCCTTGATCGGCGAGAATGGTGCCGGCAAGTCCACTTTGATGAAATGTCTCTTCGGTATCTATAACAAGGATGCAGGGGAGATCTTCCAGGACGGTAAGCAGGTCGATTTCAAAGACTCTAAAGATGCTTTGGAGCAAGGGGTTGCGATGGTTCACCAAGAGTTGAATCAGGCTTTGAAGCGTAACGTCATGGATAACCTGTGGCTTGGGCGCTACCCCAAGATCGGTCGCTTCACGTCAGAGCGTAAGATGCTTCACATGACGAGAGAGAGATTCAACGAGCTGGGCATTCAAGCGGATCCCAAACGTCAAATGAGTGAGATGCCGGTCTCTCAGCGTCAAATGGTTGAGATTGCTAAGGCCGTCTCCTACAACGCCAAGATCATCATCTTTGACGAGCCGACGTCCTCACTGACGGATGTCGAAGTCGAGCACCTCTTCCGCATCATCAACGATCTCAAAGCAAATGCTAATGGGCTTTTAAATGGTTTTAATGATATGAATTGTCATGTTTCCATGCTCATACCGAACCATCTCGTGACCTAAGTGTTTGGTGATTTAGTTATTGAGAGAATACCCAATCGACACCTTAGTTTCTTCTACCAGATCTTCCTCGCAATCCCATACAGCGTGACCGCGAAGGCCAAGAGGGGGAAGATGGCAAGCCCCATGGTAATCTCTTGTGAACTGAAACCACGTCCTAACATGAACGTCGTCAGGAGATTTCCCAGGATATTTGAAAGCGAAAAACCCAATGCAGTATAGATCGCAACTGCGGTGGATCTGACTCTGGAGTCGACAAGCTCCGAAAGATAGTTCATGGCAACCGGGATAAAGATCCCATAGCTCAAGGCTTGGATGGCTTGGACTGCCATGAGTGGGGTTAGATCTGCGATAGTACCGGTGAGGAACATTCTTATTGTGTATGCCAAAGCCGCAAAGAGGATGAGGCGGGTCTTTTTAAATCGCCGGAGGAGATAGACAACGAGGACCATTGTCGGAAATTCACTGAAGGCATTGACGAACATCACCATGCCGACCGCTCCATCATCACCCCCCAGATCCCGGACAATGAGTTGCAGGAGTGTCATGAGTGGCGAGGCACAAATAGAGACGCAGAAAGCAACCACAAGAAGCAAGCGATAAGGAGGCGATTGAAAGACGAGATGCAGGGTTTCTCGGACCCTTAGATTCTCCTGGCTCTCTTCCGTGACGGTTTCGGCTTGAGTTGCAATGTCTTTACGGGCGGGCTTTAAATTGATCGCGATGATGATGGCAAAGATGAAAACCACCACGCCTAACGCATGACGAAGAGGTATGCCATGCGCGACAGCCAAGCGACCGTTTATGACAGCACCGAAGGCGAAGGCTACAGAACCGCTCCCGCGAATAAGACCGTAATTGAGTTCGTGAAATTCTTGCCTTAATCCTACGATCCAGGCATCGAGGAAGCCGGCCATGGCCGATCCTGTCAATGTAAAGAGAACCATGTTGCCAAAGATGAGCGTATTAGATCCCGAGGTGAGGGTGAAGGGGAAGGCGCCAAGGAATACGGCAGCAAGGCCAAGGGAGATGATGACCAGTTTCTTTTCTGTAAGGTATTTGTCGATGAGGAATCCGGCAACTGGCTGAGCCAAGAGCATAATCACAGAACAGGCGGTAATGGCACCTGCTGCAAGACTTTGAGACCAACCAACACTGATGAGCGTAGAGACCATGAAACTTGCATAGGTACTCATCGCAAACCAGTAGAAGATCTCCAGGAGGCTGGCTTTGATGGTGAGGCTCTTAAGGGTGTGGGGGACGGCAACGACATCTGAGGTAGCTAATCTATTGAACATCAATTTATCCTCCATTGTCCGCAACTTCACTCATCATAGCGATCGCAATGAATTTATGCCATCATGACGTGGAAATGCAAGCATAATAGTGAAAAGGATAAGTAAAAATGAAAGAATGGACGGTTCCGGAAACGTGTCTGCTCGGGGTAGCTACAGCCGGTGCACAATACGAAGGTCACAATCCCGCCTGCAATTGGATCCATTGGGGGCGCGAAGGACGGATCGATGACTACACGCAACCTGAAGTTTTAGTGGACCATTATCATCGGCAAGCGGAGGACTTGGAGCTCGTCAAAGCATTAGGCGCTCAAGTCTATCGCCTGTCGATCGAGTGGAGCCGGGTCGAGCCCGAGCGTGGGAAGTTTAGCCAAGAAGGGATCGATTTCTACCGTCGAGAGCTTGAAGGGCTACGTGCCTTGGGCGTGGTGCCAATGGTGACCCTTCATCACTTTGCGCATCCTCAGTGGTTTGAAGAGATGGGGCAGTGGACGAGAGAAGAGTCGGTGGAGCTTTTTTGTATCTATGTGCAGAAGGTCTTGGATGAACTCGGGCACTTGATCGATGAGTGGATCCCGATCAATGAGCCGAACGTGTTTGTAAACGATACGTTTATGGATGGGAAGTATCCACCGGGTGCGAAGAATGATGTGATGAACTATTTCAAGGCGGGGAAGAATCTCGTTCTTGCTCACCAGAAGGCATACGCAATGATTCACAAGCACCGAACAGTCAACGGATTCACCGGGACGAAGGTGGGGACTGCGATCCATGTCGCATACTTCGTGGCACCGGAAGACTTCTTTGGTGAAGCAACGCGTGCGTTCATGAATTATGCGTTCCACGACCTATTCTTTCGCGGCATGGTTGAAGGCGTGCTGAGTTTTCCTTGGGGATTCTTAGGCGAGAAAACCGATGAGGCGAAGTGTGCCGACTTCCTCGGGATCAATTACTATTCGCGACACTTCATCGTACGTAGCATGAACCCGGCAACGCTCTTCGGGAAAGAAACCTTCCGTGAAGGGATGCAGGACCATGAGATGTCAGACTTAGGCTGGGAGATCTATCCACAAGGTTTGACTGAAATCTGCCGTAAGTACTATGAGCGCTATAAATTGCCTATCGTGATTTCCGAGAACGGGATTGCCGATCGGGCGGATGTGAAGCGGATGGATTTTATCCGTAATCACCTGAAGGAAGTCGTGCGTCTCACTCAAGAAGGCATCGAGGTCACGCGCTACTGTCATTGGACGTTCCTCGATAATCTCGAATGGAATGAAGGGTTTGGGCCGAAGTTTGGGCTGATTGCGGTCGATGGTAAGACTTTGGATCGGGAGCCACGCGAGAGTTTCTATCGCTATGCTGAGATTTGTAAGACTCATCGATTTGAAGGGTAGGGCCTTTGTAGTCCCTCGTAGATTGTGCAACGAAATTGTGCAGCAAGATTGTGCAGCAAGATTGTGCAGCAAGATTTTGCAGCGTTCAACATACCAAGGTGATGATTGAGTTTAGGAGACGGCGATGACGACCCAAGGACATCAACCCGAAAGACATGAGCCCGAAAGACAT
>CAYFSS010000006.1:33891-39642 GCA_964345975.1 uncultured Oscillospiraceae bacterium | reverse complement strand
GACATCAACCCGAAAGACATGAGCCCGAAAGACATGAGCCCTTGAGAACTTTGTCGAAGCGAAATCAGTGGTCCTACAGCGCAGGGACATTGGGGCGCGACATGGTCTTCACCTTGGTCTCGCTCTTCATCCTAATCTACATCCAGTACACGATGGCGCTCACAGCGACCCAGTTCGCGACCATTTCAGGCATCATGATCCTGGCTCGCATTTGGGATGCCATCAACGACCCGATGATGGGCGTCATTATTGAAAACTCCAGATTCAAGAGTGGAAAGTTCCGCCCTTGGATCCTCATCGGAGCTCTGATCAACTTCGGGATCACCATCGCCCTTTTCACGATCCGACCTGCGGGGTGGGCTTTTGTAGGTCTCTTTGGTGTGTTCTATATTCTCTGGGGCATGAGTTATACGATGAATGACATTGCGTTCTGGTCTCTGCTCCCCAACCTGGCTCGTGGCAATGAAGAAAGAAATAAGCTGACGACGCTTCTTATCGTCTTCGCCTCGATCGGGCAGTTTCTCACGGGGGGCTTGGTGCCGATCTTAGTTGCAGGCGATGCTGTTGCCATGTATAGGAATGTGGCGATCTTTGCCGCGATCATGTTCTTGCTTTGCACCTTGCTGACCTACTTCGGTGTCCAAGAACCGGAGCGAGAAGACTCCGATGCGGTAGGGCTAGGAGAGATGATCAAGGTCTTGAAGACGAACGATCAGCTGCGTGTTTCATCGTTTGCCGTCTTCCTCCATACCGTTGCAGCCGAGCTCTTCGTGGCGCTTAGCCTACACTTCTTTTACTTCAACTTCGGCTACGGTGGAGAAGAGGTCTTCTTCTTTACAATCGCCTTCGCGATCGGTTCGCTCAGTGCGACAGGTGCTTTCCCCCTACTGTCCAAGAAGATGAACCGTGCCGTCATCATCAACCTTTCGATTGCTGTTGCAGCCTCGGGCTACACCCTATTCTTCCTGACGGGGACAGTCTTACCTCAAAGCCTAATCCTTATCTATCTCTCGGCTTATATGGTTTTCTTCGGGCACAACTTGTTCTTCGTCGTGCTCGTCATTTATATCGCGAACACTATCGAGTATCACGAGTACAAGACCGGTCATCGTAGAGAGAGCGTGATCTTTGCGATGCGTCCTTTCATGACGAAACTCGGTGCAGCTGCTCAACAAGGGCTGGTGACGCTCTTGCTTATCATCTCGGGTGTCTATGCCTATACACGCCGGATTGCTGAGCTTGAGCAGCAGAAGGCTCTGGGGATCGCGGACGATATCACTGAGGCGGCAAACGAAGTGCTATCCCTCAGCACGTCCGGGATGAAAGTGGCGCTCCAAGTGGGGATGGCTGTCATGCCGTTTCTCGCCATTCTAATCGCTTTCATCGCGATTCGTCGGAAGTACCGTTTGACGGAGAAGACCCATGAGGCGATGCTCCAAGAGATCGCTTCACGGGACCATTAACCCTCAAAAGCCCCAACCTACCTCCCGGCATCGGACGTTAGCTGAGTCCTCTCCGGGCTTCTATCATCTGGGCGAATCTGTCTATCGTTTCAGGACTTTGATGATCAAAGAACAAACTCGTTTGTGTATCCAGTTCAGAAATCTTCTCCATCTCCTCTTGTGACAAATCGAAGTCGAAGATGTCCAAGTTTTCAGCCATTCTTAAGGGGCTTGTCGTCTTGGCTAAGGCGACAATATCTCTTTGCATCAACCAACGTAAGATAACTTGCGCCGTAGACTTATCATGATTCGCTGCGATGTCTAGGAGATCTTCATTGCCAAACATGTTGTTTCGACCTTCACCGAAGGGAGCCCATGCCTGCATCTGAACCTCTCGCTTCACCATATTCTCCTGTGCAGCGATCTGCTGGTGGAAGGGGTTGACCTCTACCTGATTGACATGAGGACTCATCTCACTGAAGACTGCGATGTCTACAAGTCTGTCAGGCAGGAAATTGCTCACCCCGATCGCTCTGATTTTCCCTTCCTTATACAGTTCTACCAAAGCTCTATAAGCACCGTAATAGTCACCTACGGGCTGATGTAGCAGAACTAAGTCGAGATAATCTACGTTCAGCTTATCCATAGAGACCAAGACAGAGGCTTTGGCCTTCTCGTAGCCATAGTTTTCAATCCATACTTTCGTCGTGATGAATAATTCTTCGCGTGGTACATCACATTTGCTGATCTCCTCGCCGACTTGTGTTTCATTGTAATAAGACTGTGCAGTGTCAATATGTCTGTATCCTGCGTCTATCGCATCTAAAACGCTTTGGGACAAACATCCGGTGAAATTTGAAAAACTCCGAATCCAAGCTTCGGCATCTTGACTCCATTGCTGAGGGTTACGTAATCCATAGTCATTTCCTCCTTGACTCATCCTTGTCCTATCGATCAGAATGATCTTAAGTGTCGGTAGTAACTACCGGTCAAGCGCAATACAGAAACGAAAGATCTTCGGAGGTCGATGACCGATGTACACCATGAAAGATGCCTGTGAAGCTGTTCAAATGCCCTACGAAACGTTGAAGTTTTATTGTAATGAAGGCTTGGTGCCAAACGTCAAGCGAAATCGTCAAAACTATCGAGTCTTTGATGATAGAGATATTGCATGGATCAAGAGCCTGTCTCACCTGAAAAAATGCGGCATGAGCATTGCAGAAATGAAAGTCTATGTTGAACTCTGTCTGGAAGGGGAATCATCAATTCCGGAGCGAAAATCCATCCTCGCAGAAAGAAGAGAAGTCCTTAAGCTTCAGATGCAAGAGCTTCGGGATAGCATTGAGTACATCGATTCAAAGCAGGCCTTCTATGATGGCGTTCTCTCAGGCGAGATCCCTTACATCAGCAATCTTCTTGAAACGGTTACTAAGGATTCGGTCTAGTTAATCGATGCTTTTTACTCTAAGACGTTTTCGACATTTTTCGTCAACGTTGTTCTATCCGTGACCGATCGCCGAAGCTCAATTCGATGGAATGAATGATCTTGCGATCTGTTTACAAATTGTCCATCTTGAAGGAGCTGACTTAGGCCTTAAGTACGTATATTCCACGCATAGCTATTCACCCCAGGCCCTTTACTTCAAAAAGCCCTACCAGGTCTTCCGCAAAATTCCCTGGGCGGTGAAGACCGCCGCCAGCGCCGGGAACACCGTAAGAATCAGGAGGATCTGCTGGGCCGTGAAGCCCTGCCCAAGCATAAACGTCGAGAAAAGATTCCCGAGAATACTCGGCACCGTAAGCCCGATCGCCGAGTAGAACGCCACCCCCGTCGACCTCACCCTGGAATCCACCATCTCAGAAATAAAAGACATCGACAGAGCAATAAAAACAGCATTGCTGACACTCTGCAGTGCCTGGACCGCAATGATTACGCTTAAATCCATCGCCATGCCCGTCGCAACCATGCGGACAATATAGAAGAAGCAAGCCACCAGCAGAATCTGCGACTTCCGGAAATAGCGAAAGAAGTATGCCACGAGGATCATGGTGGGGAACTCACTCATGGCCATGACGAACGTACCGGTTCCAATGTCCGCAGTGTTGCCTCCCAGATCCACAATAGCAATCTGAAGCAGGGTTGTGATGGACGTCCCGGCAAGGCATAGCAAAGCTGCAACGGTCAATAACAGATTATAGGCTTTGGATTGGAAGACTAGCCGTAGGGCTTCCCGACCTGACAAACCGACACCGGGTTCGGGTTCAACAGGATCCTTGATGATCATGTCTTCAGTGAGACTTTCGAACCCTTCCTCTATGGTGACCGCCGGGACGGCTGTCTCAGGCATGGGATCAGCATCCTTCTCCCCGGGTCGATAGTCGATGTCCTTGCGCGCTTCCCGCAAACTGAGAGCAATGAAGAGGGCGATGAGCGTGCTTGCAGCACCGATGATGTAGCGGAGAGACAAACCGTGTGAAACGCTCATGTAGCCGATGATAAAGGCCGAGATCGCATATGAGATAGAACCCATGCCGCGGATCAGCCCATAGTTAATGCTGGGGAACTCCTGCTTGAGTCCAACGACCCAAGCATCGATGAAGTTGGCCATGGAAGATCCGGTGAGTGTGTAGAGAAGTAAGTTGGCAAAGATCAGGCTTTTGGATCCGTTAGACAAGGAAAGAGGGAGAGCTGCCAAGGCGACCGCGCCGACAAGGAGCGCACCGATCAGGAGTTTCTTCTCGGTCAAATAGCGGTCAACGATGTAACCCACGACAGGCTGACTAATAAGGAGTGCGACTGAGCAGAGGGTCATGACCCCGGCGGCTAAACTACGGGACCAGCCTTGATCAATGAGGGTCGAGACCATGAAGGCAGTATAGGTGGCGACTCCGAACCAATAGAAGAGTTCGAGGAAACAGGCGCGGATCGTAATGCTGCGAATGGCAGAAGACTCTGAAGCGGTAACGGCTGGGGTGGGCATAGGGAGAGTCTCCTCACTTTCAGTTACTTTCGATTTGAACACATCATATCCATAGCTCAGGTTTCAGGCAATGACATTCGACAGCAAAAAAGAGCGGTCGGGAGACCGCTCTTCGACGTCAGACTTTGTGAGCTGATGGAGGGGTTTAATAGTATAAGACGTGGACTACTCCATCGCCGCCTTACACTCTGCCAGTTTGGCGGGATCGGTGAGAAGCGTGCTTGCAATTTGAACAAGCGCATCAGCGCCTTCGCGCAGAGCCTTGTTGCCTTCCGGTGAGATCGTTGCAGCTGCCATCTCACGACTATGACCCGTCACGTTCGCATCAGCAATCTTGATGGAGCCATGGACCGTAGGGCACTTGAAAGAGACCGCTCCCACATCCGATGAACCGCTTGGCACGTAATCGATGGGCTCGATCTCAGTACGACCCAAAGATTCAAAAGCTTCCTTCAACATGTTGGACAAAGGCTCGTTAAGTTTGGTTTCGCCGTAGGGGCACTCATAGACTTCGAACTCTACAGTACAGCCACAACTGGTCGCAGCTGCTTCAGCACGTTTTGTCGCTTCATCAGCCATCGCCTTCGCCGTTTCCATGGTCGTTGCCCGGAAATAATACTCAAGCGATGCGTAGTCGGGGATCACGTTGGCTGCACTGCCACCATCTTTCATGACACCATGAATGTGCGTGCCCTTCTCCATAAACTGGCGCTGGAACTGAATTGATGTGTAGGTGAGCACCGCTGCATCCAAAGCTGATGCACCTTCCTGTGGCTTGCATCCATGGGCGGTCTTCCCATGAAAATGAAACTTCAAAGGATAGATCGCTTGCGTTGCCGAACCTAAACCATTCTTAGTCGACGGATGGAGCATCAAGCTTGCATCGACATCATCAAAAGCCCCCTGATCCACCAGGTGAATCTTGCCGCCTAAGTTCTCTTCGCCCGGTGTCCCGATGAGGCGAATTTGTCCGCCATGCTCATCGACGACTGCCTTGAGTTCCAAGGCTGCCAGGAGGCTTATCCCGCCAAAGAGGTTGTGGGCACAGCCATGACCGATATCAGGAAGGGCATCGTACTCGGAACAAAGGGAGATCACAGGTCCTGTCGTTGCATCGCCGTATGAAGCGACGAAGTCCGTTTCCATGGCAAGGCCTTCTTCATAGTCGAAGCCTTGATCTTGCAAGATCTCACGATAGAGAGCTTGTGCTTCGTACTCTACACCCCCAAGTTCGGGCTTATCATAGAGTTGTTGAACCAGGTCTTTGGCAATCTCGTAGTAGCTCATTCTCAGTCCTCGTTCTTATCGTCTTTAGCGTCAGCGTCGTC
>CAYFSS010000006.1:0-33791 GCA_964345975.1 uncultured Oscillospiraceae bacterium | reverse complement strand
TCAGCGTCGTCAGCATCATCTTCTTCAACGACTTCATCCTTCATCAGGGCTTTGGCTTCGTCGACCCAGCGCTCAAGGTCACCTGCTTCACGTGCTTCATCTATGACTTCATTGACGACTTCAATGAGGGAAGCAAATTCATCGCCGAGAGCAAAGCCAATGACGGTCTGTGAGTATTTGTCTTCAGGGTCGAGGTTGAAATCTTCTTCGGACAAGATGGCAAAGTCCGTGAAGGTTTCAAGCATGGGCTCTACATTGGAGGTTGAAGCAACAACTGCATCGATATCACCGGCATTGAGAGCCAGAGCCAGGGCTTCATAGGTGCCAAGGTAAGTGATGTTTGCTTCGTCCGTGAGGTGTGCGGCCATCTCTGCTTGGATAGAGCCGGCTTGTGCACCGATCTTGAGCTTGGCTTCCTTAAAGGCATCGAGGTCAGCGTATGCTTCTTCGATTGACTTGGTTGTCAAGATACCCTGCCAGCCATCACTGGCTTCACGCTGGTAACCGATGGAAAACTGCATAGCTTCGGCACGAGTCTCAGTCCAGGCAAAGCCTGCGATACCAAAGTCAACTTGAGCAGTCTGAATATTGGCGAGGACAGAATTGAAGTCCGTGGGAACGATCTCAAGCTCAACACCGATCTTATCTGCAATGGCTTGGGCGAGCGAGATATCGGATCCAACGAGTTGTTTCTTGTTGTTCTCATCGAGAACATAGAACTCATTAGGAGGATAATCCGGCGAGGTACCGACGTAGATCACCCCACGTTCCTTGATCTCAGCGAGTCTGTCGGGTTCCGTTTCGTCAGCTCGGAGGCTGACAGTCGGGGCGAAGAGGCCCAGGACAAGGCTGAGCACGATGCTCAAGAGGGCAATAGTTTTCGTGGTCGTCTGTTTCATGGAAAGCTCCTTTGCTGACATCTCAAGGGATGCCTACATAAGTGTTTGATATCTGAACTAATAGGTAACTAAGTTAAGGAATTGTTTGACGCGGTCGCTGGTTACCGTTGAGAAGAATTCTTCGGGGGGGGCGTCGCTGGCAATCTTTCCTTCATCAAGAAAAAGGATGCGAGAGGCGACGTCCTTTGCGAAGTTCATCTCATGCGTCACGATGAGGGTCGTAAGACCTTCTTCGACAAGGTCACGGATGACTTTGAGGACCTCTTTGACCATCTCCGGATCAAGAGCGGACGTTGGTTCGTCGAAGAGCATGACTTCGGGTTCCATACAAAGCGCACGAGCGATCGCTGCACGTTGCTTCTGACCCCCGGAAAGCTGTTCGGGATAGGCTTTTATTTTGTCGGAAAGACCAACTTTGGCGAGCAGAGAAGCTGCTCGTTCGTTGGCCTCCGCTTCACTTAAGCCCAGAGTTAAGCGAGGTGAGAGACTGAGGTTTTCAAGCACTGAAAGATGAGGAAAGAGATGAAAGTGTTGGAAGACCATGCCGATCTTTTGACGAAGGAGGTTAATATCCCTCTCTCTTTGTTGCGTAAGATCTTGATCCTTGAAGAGGACACGACCTGAGGTAGGTTGCTCCATGAGGTTTAGGCAACGAAGAAGGGTGGATTTCCCGGATCCGGAGGGGCCTACGATGGCGATGACTTCACCGTTCTCAACCTCGAGGTCGATGGATTTGAGAACCTCGAGACTACCGAAGGATTTAGACAGTTTCTGTGTTCTTAGAATAGGCATTGAATTTCCTTTCCAACTTGCTGAGGATAAATGTGAGGCCGGAAGTTAAGACGAAGTAGATTGCTGCAACAATAATGAGCGGCTCAAAGACGGCATACGTTGCACTCTTCACAATGGTTTGGGCATACATGATGTCAAAGATACCAACGGTTGATACGATAGAACTCTCCTTGATCATCTGGATGAATTCGTTGCCGAGTCCGGGGAGGATTACGCGGAGTGCCTGAGGGATGACGACATAACGCATGGATTGAGTCTTGGACAAACCAAGAGATCTTGCGGCTTCGGTTTGCCCCTTATCGACGGCATCCAGACCACCCCTAAGGAGTTCTGCGACATAAGCACCGGAGTTGATCCCGAGAGCAACGATAGCGGTGGCAAATTCTCTTGAACCAAAGATAGATGAAGGAATGGGAAGGCCCGGGATCCGTAAACCTAGTTGAGGAAAAGCGTATAGCCACATATACAGTTGAAGAAGGAGCGGTGTGCCACGGATGACTAAGGTGTAGGTTTTGGCAATGAAACTCAATGGCTTGATTCGGCTTCGCCTGAGGAAGGTCACACCAAGTCCTATGACGAGTCCCATGACAACGGTGACGAGTGAGAGCACAAGCGTGATCCCTGTTCCTTCCAGGAAGGTGCCAAGCCAGGGGCGCATACGTCCGAAGTCAATCACGATCTTAGCGCTGAGTTGCATAATTCCTCCAAGTCCATGCCGAAGCAGCGAGTAGAACAGCGAGTAGAACATCGAAGTTTCATCGATTGATGAATAATCATACATAGAGATGATAAAGTCAAGGCCTTTATTCATGAATAAATGATTAAAACGTAGGTTCTTAGGAATAAGAATGGAAATAATTGTGATCGGAATCTCTTTATTGCGTGAGTCTGTATGCAAGGTTGATTCATTCAAGACGTCTTGAAGATCGTTAGAACTCCGAGTTTGAAATGAAGGTATGAGCAATTTCCGAAGACTATTCATGATTTGAAAGATTAAGTTGAATAAGAATGGACTGTGTTGCTAATCAACTTCATCATGAAGTAAAGCTGATATCGAAAAACTTTCAACGGTTTTAAATTGTGAGTATTGTTCTGAAAATTTTGGATATATCAGCATATGGTTTTTGGAGTATTTGGGATCTAAGTTGTCGAGAAAAAGATGTACCCATCTAGACATAGAGATTAGAATATGTGATGATCTGTATCGTAATCTAAAGATATGTATAAACAATTAATGAAAAGAGAGGATGCACTGATGAAAAGGAAACTCATTTTAGTATTAGCACTTCTACTCGCTCTGACTGTATTCATTGTTCCAGGGAACATGATGCTTGCCGAAGACACAGAAGAAGTGACTTTGCGAGTTGCATGGTGGGGGAATCAGAAAAGAAATGATACTACTGAGGCTATGCTTAAGTATTTTATGGAGCAGAATCCTAGTATCAAAGTAGAAAGTGAGTTCCTGGACTGGAGTGGATACTGGGACAGACTAGCTACGCAGGCTGCAGGAAGTAATCTGCCTGACGTTATTCAACAGGATAATCAGTATATCGGCCAATATCATTCAAGAGATCTCTTAGTTAATCTAGATCCTTTTATTGAAGAGGGTAAGTTGGATGTCTCGAATGTAAGTGATAGTGTCCTCCAAACTGGTATGTTTGATGGTTCGCTATTCGCATTGTGTTCTGGACTCAATGCAATGACGATGATCATAAATCCCGAGTATGCTTCTGAAGCTGATGTCGAAGTGCCTATGCGTTTTAGCTATGAAGACATCTTTGAGATGAGCCAGAAAATCTATGACGCCACAGGCAAGACTGCTTATCTACCGGCCGGAAATGGAACCATACAAATGATGGCCCGTGATGTCGGTGAACAACTCTTTGCAGATGATGCTCCTGAGCTTGGTGTTAGTAAAGAGACACTTACGCGTTATTTCCAATACCAGAAAGATTTTGTCGATTCTGAATGGGCTGTTTCTCTTGATCAGCTCCAACATGAAGTAACTGCAGGTGTTGAAAATACTTCTATTGCTACAGGCGATTCATGGAATTATTTCCCTGGTGGTTCTAATCAGTTGGACGCAATTGAAGGAGCTTCTGGACTTTCACTTGAGCTAAGAATGTTCCCTCAGATTCCGGACGCACCGAGTGAAAGTATGTACTTGAGACCGTCTATGTTCTTCAGTGTTACAACACAGTCAGAGCTTCAGGATGAGGCGGTCATGATGATTGATATGTTCACCAATGATGAGACTGCTCAGGATCACCTTCTAGCCGAACGTGGCGTGCCTGTTTCGAATAAAATGCGTGAATATTTGGCTCCTAAGGTAAGTGATGTTCAAAAGAAGATCTTTGAATACATCAGTGAAGTTGAGGAAGTTGCAGTGCCTTTTGATCCTCCGTATCCTGCAGGTTCAACTGAAGTAATGACTCTCGTTGATGATTACACCAGCTTGGTGCGGTACGGAGAGATGACTCCTGAAGATGCAGCTGAGGCACTTATTATGGAATCCAATGCGGCACTCGAACGTGCTCAAAGATAATTGGTTTAATTGACTCATAACTACAGATCCTCTCCATGAGGATCTGTAGATCATTTAAGGTTGCCTATGAATAAACAGAATATGTCACAAAATATTATTAGGAGAAGGCGACTGGAATTGCTTACGGGCTATATTTTCATTGGACCTTTCATTCTAGGGTTTCTACTGTTTTCTCTGATTCCGATGTTGGTTTCTTTGTACCTGTCCTTTACCAGATATGACATCCTTTCAGCTCCGGTCTTTATTGGTCTTGAGAACTTTAAGCGAATGTTTACGATGGATCCCATCTTTTTGAAGAGTATCCGTGTAACACTTTACTATGTTGTAGCTTCGGTTCCTTTAAAGCTGATCATGGCATTGGCGGTGGCTGTTATATTCTTCAAGAATGATCGCTTTACTCGTTTTTTTCGTTCGGTTTACTATTTACCGTCGATCCTTGGAAGCAGTGTTGCTATTTCCGTTGTATGGATTCGTTTATTTGCCGGTGACGGTGTTTTGAACAGTCTACTGGGTCGGATCGGTATTCATACTGACATAGGTTGGCTAAGTCAACCGTCTACGGCTATTTGGGCTCTGATTTTGTTATCAGTATGGCAATTTGGCTCCTCAATGTTAGTTTTCTTATCCGGTTTGAAACAGATACCTTCTACATATCTGGAAGCGGCGAAGGTCGATGGAGCAGGAAGAATCCGCACTTTCTTCAAGGTCACTCTACCTTTGCTTACGCCAATGATTTTCTTCAATCTGATCCAACAGATGATTAATGCATTCACAACGTTTACTCAGGGCTACATCATCACTAATGGTAGACCTCTTAATTCCACTTTATTCTATGCTGTTTATATGCATAGACGTTCCTTTACGTTTTACGAGATGGGCTATGGTTCAGCTATGGCATGGTTAATGTTAGTCATTCTCTCTATTGTGACAGCCTTGATCTTTGCTACGTCAAAGTTCTGGGTTCATCGGGAATCGGAATAGGGAGATATTTTATGGGGAATTTGAATCAATCCTTCTTACGTAAAACTCTGATTGCTATTTTAGGAATCGCGATGATCTATCCTTTGTTGTGGATGATAGCATCATCCATCAAGCCTTCGGAGGAGATCTTCTCCAATGCAGCTTCATTACTTACAGCTCGTCCTACTTTCGAGAACTATATAATTGGCTGGCAAGGTTTCTCAGGATATGCGTTCGGCAGATTTTTACTAAATTCTTTGCTCATCGCCGGCTTAGCCACGTTAGGAACTGTACTTACATCTCCTTTCGTTGCCTTTGGTTTTGCCCGTCTTCAGTTCCGTGGACGTAGTTTCTGGTTTGCTGTCATGCTCATGACCATCATGCTTCCATATCAGATTATCATGATTCCACAGTACGTTATTTATAATAAAATAGGTTGGGTAGGTACAATTCTACCCTTGGTTCTACCGAATTTCTTTGCTCAAGCTTATTTTGTTTTCATGATTGTCCAATTCATTTATGCGATTCCTCGCGAATTGGACCAATCAGCCAGGATCGATGGCTGTTCAACCTTTGGAGTCTACTTCCGGATAGTTTTCCCTCTCTTGAAGGCACCCTTGGTAACAGCAGCTATCCTTTCATTTATGTGGAAATGGGATGACTTCTTAGGAGCCTTACTCTATCTGGATAAGCCTTCTATCTATACAGTTTCAGTTGCACTGAAGCTCTATGCTGATCCGACAGCAGGTACAGATTGGGGTGCAATTCTTGCAATGTCGACCATTTCAATTATACCTATCTTCACTCTCTTCCTTGCGGGACAGAAAGAACTGGTTGAAGGAATAAGCACAGAAGGTTTGAAGATGTAAGCATCACAATTACTTGAACTATCGATTTAATGTTCTTGTTCAGAATCGACCCGGCATGATCCGGGTCGATTCTTTCTAATATATTTTAGTGGGGAAGTAGATTGTATAGTTTTAGTTCAGGACATTAAATTCCAGCATTTTATCTGGATGAGTACATTTTCTGTCCACCAGAATATTCATCATTATTCGGAGACAAGCCTACCAGCTTCTATAAAAATTAAACATAAGCATTTGAGCTTGTTGAGTGTTTAAATCTGTATTTCGATGGAGTATGGGGAAAGATAAGATAGATCATAAAGGCTTTTAAACGCAGTTCATAAAATGACGAAAATTTTTGTGCTCCACCTTACAGTTATTCGTGCTAAGCACGAAAGACGTCCGTCGATTCTATCCTCTTGAACTTGATTGAGTTAAGATGGTCTAGGTTTATCAAGACCTATCTGCATCATGATGTGATGGATGAGGCAAGCAGAAGCTTGCCGGATCTTGGTAGGCTCTTTACTTTATTGATGCATTATCTATCCACGAACCTTCCTGAACCTATAGAACGGGATGTGTCGTATGTGGAAAGGACCATGGATGCGCCGTCATCATAGAAATAGACTCATCTTCGCACTGATCCTCATCTTGATTGCAACAGGGATATTCCTTCTCGTTCGCTTCATTTCTAATCGTGTGAGTGAGCGTCGTGAAGCAGATACCAATGTCCGAATCGTCCATATCGATCTTTCGGCTGAGCATGAGAATTCAGCCACTTCAGCCCAAGGTGAAGCCGTAGGTGATGATATGCAAGTCGAAGAACAAGTGCCAGAACCACCCTTGCCAGAACCCCCCATACCCGAACCAACACAGGATCCCTATCGAACGTACAACGATCACATCGATGATGAGGGCTATACTCAACTCAATGACTATGAGGGTGTGGTTCGCACGGAGGATATCGATGTCCTGAAGGCAAACCTTGCGATCTATGCTGAGAAAGATCCTCGTGCCAATAAGCTCCTCGAACTTCCCGTCGATAGTACGGAATCGATACGGTATTCACTTCTTCGTTTAGCCGGTAATAACCCAATGACCATTGGACCTGTGCTGGATATCTTGGAAGAAGATGATGCGATTCAGGGGAGCGAGAATCAGACACAGAACGGTCAGGGTTCAAGTCTTAGCAATGATCAACCTGATCCGATCCTTGATATGGGAGAAAGCATAGAACTCAATCGTCCTGCACCTTTCTTTCTCCAATGGGATAAGCGCTGGGCTGCTGATGACTATGGCACGAGTTTCCTCATGCTTAACGGTTGTGTACCGGTGAGCTTGTCCATGGCGCTCAGTGGCGTGACGGGGGAATTCATCTCTCCGGTAGAAGTTATCTCGCATGCCGGTCCGGATGATGTGGGGCCTTGGGGGACTGCGTGGGCTTTTGTGGATCGATTGCCCGGCGTGTATGGGGTTGGTGTCACGAACCTAGCCTATGACCAAGCTTCCGTGAATCAAGCGCTCGATGAGGGAAAGATTATTCTTGTCTCGATCGGTCCGGGTCCCTTCACCTTTGTAGGTCACTTCATTGTCATTGTCGATTACGATGAAGAAGGCTATATCGTCAACGATCCAAATTCTTTGGAGAATACCCTCCGCAAGTGGTCCTTCGAAGAGATTACTCCGGTCTCAAATCTGTGGGCGATCGGCTAACACTCCCAAGCAATGTCTGCTTCTTTAGGCACAAAAGCCCAATCCAATGCTCTGTGCTTGGTTAGATCTACGTTTCCTTAGCCGGCTGGCGATGCATTCGCATCTTTTCATTCGTCGACGGATCCATGTTTCGTTTCTAAGGCTTGGAGAAAGACCTTTCCTTCATCTCTGTTCTTGAGTGTGATGATTTCTTGATCTTCGTGTTCTTTCAGGACGTCCAGGATCGCCGGACGATGTTCTGTTGGGAAGGTGCGTACGTATTCGTAGAACTCGGGATCAAGGACCTCTTCCACCCATGGAATATCGACGCGGACCTTGCCAACGCGTGAAACGATTCCTTCCAGACAGGTCTCCACATCGTAGTCTAAGAAGATGACCGTATCGGAATAATGCAAGCGCATTGCCATGGAAGAGCCATAGTTCCCGTCGATGATCCAGCAATCTTCGAGCAAGATCGCTTGGACATCGTGAAGGAACGTCTCCCGATCGATGATGGTTTTGTCGGCTTTCCAGAAGTAGTTATCCAGGTGATAGACGGGGATCCGGAGGTTGTCGCTCAGACGGAGTGAAAAAGTACTCTTACCGCTCCCGGGGGAGCCAATGACAAGGATCTTGCGCATGCGTGGATCTCCATTCAAACGTGAGGTCAGAAGTCTGATGGGACGTGGGGCTTTTTAATGTTTGTATTGTTCTATTCTTAGGACGATGCATGCTCAGCTCTCGGTGTCGAGAAGAAGAAGTGCCCGATCCCATAACTATGTTCGAAAGCGAGGGCAAAACCTCCTAAGAGACTGGCTTCATCCCCTAATTCTGACAAGACAAACTCACATTTGGAAGGAATCTCACATTGAATCCCTGCATAGAGCCTTTCGACGAAGTCCGGGATATGTGGGGCAACGCGTGAATTCAAGATGATGTAGCGAGGGTCGAAGAGACGGATGAGGTTATTGAGACTCACCGCCAGATAAGACTCGTAGGCTTCCATTAAACGAAGCGTTGCAGGGTCACCCTCCTCCCATGAACGTAAGAGGTCTCGCAAATTGGCCCGGCGCTTGGGCAAAGATTCAGCATAGGCTTCCAAGAGCGCAGACTCCGATAAATATTGCTCCAGGCAGCCTCTATTGCCACAGGGACAACGGATTCCTTGAGGGACGAGGATACTATGACCGAATTCGCCTGCGAAACCATTTGCACCGTGTTCGCGCTCGCCTTGAAGCACGATACCCAAACCGATCCCTTCCCGGATTTTAAGACTTAGAAGATCTCGCAACGGTCCGCGCGTTGCCCATTCGCCATTTGCTGCGAGGTCTGCTTCGTTCATGAGCAAGACCGGGACACCGAAGCGTTCGCTCAAGGGTGTTGCGAGATCCAGCCTGCCCAGGTCGTAATAAGGTGTGAATTGAATCTCGTTATTTGCCACCACACCATAGATAGAGAGGGTAATCGCGCAAAGGGTCGGGATAGGCTCTTCTTCGTTGGGAAAGAGTTCATGATAACTATCCAGGAGGGCAGCGATTGCTTCTTCTAAGATTGGGAGGATATTTCTTCGCTTCACTTGCGTTTGTAAGCTTCGACGGAGAGCAAAGCTCCCATCGTTATATCCCATGGCTAGGCGAATCTCCCTCGGATTGATATCACAGGCCAAGGCAACATAGCGTTGCTTGGTGAGACGAAGGGGAATAGGACGTCGACCTCCGGAGCTCTTGGCTGCCGGTGCTTCTTCGATCAAATGATCCTCGAGAAGTTCTGCGACGATCTCGGAGACAGAAGCCTTGTTCAGGCTACTTTCCCGGGCGATATCGGCGCGACTGATCATTTCCTGACGATTGATGATCTCCAGAATGAGATGACGATTACGTTCGCGTATGCTTTGGGTCAAGATTGCTTCCATGCGGGGTAGTTTAGCAGATTAAACTTTCTCCTTCTTCAGAAATATCATAGAAATACGATCTGCTTTCTTGAGCTTGACAGTCTTACAACACGATGATAACTTAACTTTGTTAGCAAAACAAACAAAGTTGATTGATGCGCGGATCGATACCTCAGACCGCTGCCATAAACAAAGAGAGGGCTTTTCAATGAGTCAATTTTTCCCCAATGTACCAAAGATTGAATACGAGGGTGCTGATAGCAAGAACCCCCTAAGCTTCAAGTTCTATAATCCTGATGAAGTCATTCTCGGCAAGACGATGGCTGAGCATTTGAAGTTTGCAATGAGCTATTGGCATACGATGGTGGCCGGTGGACGTGACATGTTCGGTGTCGAGACATGGGAGAAGACCTATGGCGAAGCAGGTGACCCCGTAGCGGAAGCGAAAGCCAAGGCAGATGCAGCCTTTGAATTGATGGAGAAGCTTCAGATCGAATACTTCTGCTTCCATGACCGCGACATCGTCGATGAAGGTGACACGATTGAAGAGACCAATGCGCGTCTCGATGCTGTGACCGATCACATCCAGGGTCTCATGGATAAGACCGGTATCAAACTCCTCTGGGGTACTGCAAACCTCTTTACCAATCCACGCTATATGAATGGAGCGGGCACTTCACCGTCCTTTGATGTCTATGCTTTCGCTGCTCAGCAGGTGAAGAAGGCTCTGGAACTGACCGTCAAACTCGGCGGCACAGGCTATGTCTTCTGGGGTGGTCGCGAAGGCTATGAGACGCTGCTCAATACCGATATCGGTCTGGAGCAGGACAACATGGCAGCTCTCATGACGATGGTGCGCGATTACGGGCGCAAGATCGGCTTCGAGGGTGATTTCTACATCGAACCTAAACCCCGTGAGCCGATGACCGAGCAGTACGATTTCGATGCTGCGACTTCGCTGAACTTCCTGCGCAAGTATGGTTTGCTGGGAGACTTCAAGCTCAATATTGAAGCGAACCATGCTACGCTCGCAGGTCATACCTTTGCCCACGAACTCCGTGTTGCCACCATCAACGATGCCTTCGGTTCTGTCGATGCGAACAAGGGCAATGAGCAACTCGGTTGGGATACCGATGAATTCCCGGCAGACATCTACGAAACGACGTACGCAGTCCTCGAAATCCTCAAGGCGGGTGGTTTTACCAATGGCGGTCTCAACTTCGATGCGAAGTCACGCCGTACCTCGAATCGCCCCGAAGATCTCTTCCTGGCCTATATCCTCGGCATGGATTCCTTTGCACTGGGTCTTAGAAAAGCCGCTGCCCTCCAAGCAGACGGGCGCTTAGAGCAAGCGGTTGCGGACCGTTATCAAAGCTGGTCAGGTAATCTTGCATCGAAGGTCACGAAGCGTGAAGCAAGCCTCGAAGAGGTGGCATCCTACGCTCTGGAGAACGAAGACGTCGCAGCTGAGAGTGGACGCCAAGAAGAACTCGAGTCAATCGTGAACCAGGTGTTCTTCGGCTAGACGTCATCGCCTAGATATCAGTCATTAGTTCATCAGAACGATCTTGAAGGTCTTTAGTGGGTGGATCGCTTCGCTACACTAGGCCTTCATATATTTTACGAAAGAAGGTGGAGTGCATGGCCTACCTCATCGGTATTGATGTTGGTACTTCAGGAACCAAAACGGCTCTCTATGATTTGAAGGGTGAGGTCGTCGCTCAAGCGACCTACGAATATCCTATGGCTCAGCCGCGCAATGCCTGGGCGGAGCAGAATCCGGAAGACTGGTTTGATGCGGTCGTGAAGGGACTGCGTGATGTCGTCGCCGGCGTCGATGCTTCCGACATCAAGGGCATCGGTCTCTCAGGTCAAATGCACAGTCTAGTGCTCCTCGATGAAACGGGAACGGTGATTCGCCCTGCCATCCTTTGGAATGACCAGCGGACAGAAGCCGAGTGCAAAGAAATCACAGAGGCTGTAGGTTATGAACGCTTGCTCGAGATCACGGCCAATCCAGCCCTTACGGGTTTCACCGCCGGCAAGATCCTCTGGGTGAAGAATCATGAGCCGGAGAATTTTGCTCGCATCAAGCACGTCTTATTGGCAAAGGACTATATCCGTTATCGCTTGGCTGATGTGTTTGCTACGGATGTCTCAGATGCTTCCGGGATGCAGCTCTTGCATATCGCCCAACGTGAGTGGTCCACTGAAGTGATGGAAGTTCTCGGCTTTGATCCGGCCTGGTTTGCCACGGTCTATGAGTCTATTGAAGTGACCGGTTACGTAACTGCCCGGGCTGCAGATCTGACCGGTTTGGCAGAGGGCACACCTATCGTTGCCGGTGCCGGTGATAATGCTGCAGCAGCTGTCGGCACAGGGGTTGTTCGCAAGGGCGATGCCTTTACATCCATCGGGACGTCCGGTGTTGTCTATGCACATACACCTGAAATGAAGCTCGATCCTAAGGGGAGAGTCCACGTCTTCTGTTGTGCCGTCCCCGGTGCTTGGCATGTCATGGGTGTCACATTGGCTGCCGGGTCATCCCTTCAATGGTTCCGCAATGAGTTTTGTGAAGCTGAAGCAGAGAAGGCATCTGTAGAAGGTATATCGACCTATAAGTATCTGGATGCCATGGCAGCCGAAGTGTCACCCGGTTCTGAAGGTCTAACCTATCTGCCGTACATCATGGGTGAGCGCACACCGCACCTCGACCCGGCTGCACGGGGTGTCTTCTTCGGGATTTCGCAGCGTCATGGCAAAGCTCACTTTCTTCGCTCGATCATGGAGGGCGTCGCCTATTCAATGCGTGACTGCCTCGAGATTGTCGGGGGGGATTTAGGGCATGAGATCAACAGCATGTTGGTGACCGGTGGAGGAGCAGCTCCTTTCTGGCGTGAGATCCTGACGGATGTCTATGGTGAAACCACCCATACTATCACAAGCTCGGAAGGACCCGCACTGGGTGCAGCTCTCTTGGCTGCTGTCGGAGTAGGTCTCTTCGAGAGTGTCGAAGCTGCTGTCGATGCTTGTGTCGTGAAAGAAGCCGGGCGTGAGCCGAATGAGAAGCATCATGAGATTTATGATCGGGGCTATGAGCTCTATCGTTCCATCTATCCGGATCTAAAAGAAACGTATCGTCGCCTGGAAGAGACCCAGGAAGCTTGGGAGAATCTCTAGTTTCTTATAGATCATCTTCGACCAACCTACGGTTATCAGAGTCTGCTATAGGTTAGGTACACTAAGTGCAAGGTCATTGGTCGGTTTAGGCAAGATGCCTTGCACTTAAATGATATGTAGTAAGTTGGGGTCCATAAGAAGAGCTAAGGGCTTTCATGGTTTAGCCTTACGAAGCAAGACTGAAAAGTCAAACAGCCCACCAATCATCAAACGAAAGAGGTACAACGATGCTGAAACATTCCTTAATTCATCCCGAGATCATGTCCGTCTTGGCGCACTGCGGCCACGGCGACCGTATCCTTATCGCTGACGGGAACTATCCTCTGGCCTCCAAGTCAGGGGGTGCCGTGAAAATCTATCTGGGTCTGACCGAGGATATGCCTAAGGTGACGGATGTTCTAAAGGTCCTTCATGATTCCATCGCCATCGAAGAAGCTTGTGTCATGACGCCTCCGGAGAACGAAGACGAACCGGCTATCTTCCGAGAGTTTAGAGATGAATTGGATTGTGAGCTTGAAGGACTTGATCGTTGGGACTTCTATGCCAGAGCCTCGGAAGACGATGTTATCCTGGCAATCTCAACCGGTGAAAAGCGTGTCTATGCGAATATCTTGCTCACGGTGGGCGTGGTGTAAGACTTCGCTTCGCAACGTGAACGAGAAACCTTTATCAGAGAACCCCGATGTCCGAACCCGGATATCGGGGGTTTGTTTGTGAAGAGACTCTTGAAGGTTCCGCTTACACCTCGCGATAGAAGGGGGAGGCCGGCTCACCCTTTGCGAAGATGCCCTTACCAACCTCGGGTTCCTCCATGTAGTGCAGCTTAATGTCGTTCGGCAAGTCGCTGAAATCCAAGTGAACTTCATTGCCGAAGACGCTGACTTCTACCGGGTAGAGATCCGGTTCTACGCGGAAGTTCATGCGGAGATCGCCTCGAAGTTCCAGTGGTTTGTCATAGATGAGATGGAGAGAGCGGGGGGGCTTTTTGATGTCGAGGAGTTTAGGGCCTCGTTCGTCGCTACCCCCTAAGAGGTATAGCATGTGCTTGGCCGCGCGCTCGCCGATGGACCACTTGTCTTCAGGGTGCAGGTCGGTGGGAGTCGTGACATCGTAGTGGACGACTTGAGAGGCACGGTCAAGGTGCGAACTGCGTTCTTGGATCTCGCGAAGTTTCGACCAAGCCCCGGGAGGTTGGATCCGAGTAGGATCGGCAAAATGCGCTAACTGGCAGAAGACGAGGGGGGCATGGAAGAGTTCTTGGTAAGTCGTGATGAGTTCCTTGAAACGTGCTTCGTAGAGTTCGACCGCACGGTCATCGGACTCGCCTTGATACCAGAGAACCCCTTTGAGAGGCAGTTCCGTTAGCGGCTCAATGAAGTGGTGCCAGTTGATTCCAGGCGTCCTATCGTGGAAGGTTTGGTAGGGGAGAGTTTCCTGACTCGCTAGCCGGCGCACGTACCACGTCCCGGAGAGATCCTTCGTCCCTCTTGGACCTCTAAGCACATAGTCACGTTCCGGGATTGCTCCACCGGTATCGCGTTGGATATAGAGCTCAACCATTAATTCGTTCTTGCCTTGGCGGAGGAGATGGTCCGGGATCGCATACTTTCTGGGAGGATATTGGTAGGGGGTCGATCCAAGTTCAACCCCGTTGAGATAAGTCACATCGTGGTCGACGAAAGCCCCCAGATCCAAGCGCGTGTAGTCCGTGTGTTCTAAGTCAAATTCAAAGCGAAGTTCGAACTTTCCTCGCTTATTCTCCCATGGTGTATCGAAGAACATTCCGGGCATTTCATGAGCCCTCCATGCGTCCTCGATCGGTGCCAGCTCGTCATACCATGCTTCCATGCGAGCGATATCTTGCAGCGTGATGCGTGCAGCTTCTTCCGGATCAAAGTTGACGTCGACAGGGAGCCACGAAACAATCGGTGTACCTCCCAAGGCCACATTGATGAGCCCTACGGGAACATCGTTCGTCTTGCGATATTCCCACGCAAAAGCCACCCCCAACGCCGAGAATTCCAGCGCCCTGCTCTTGTCCAGGAGCTTCCATTCCGCTGCAGGATCAATACCCTTCCAGGATATTTCATGGGGGAGACGAAGCTCGCGGATGAGGGGATCTTGCAACGTCTCATAGGGGCAGACATCGAGGCAGCGTTTTACCGGGAGCTCCATATTGGATTGACCGGCCAGGAGGAAGACATCGCCAAAGTAGACATCCTCGAAGGTGAGCTCCTCATCATCGCTTCGAATGACAAGTTTATGGGGACCTCCGGCGATTTGGGAAGGCAAGAGGAAACGCCACGTGCCCTCAGGCGAAACGGTGGTAGACCCTACGAGCGCCGAGTCTAAGAAGAACTCGACTAGAGTATCCGGCTTAGCGGACCCTTCGATAGGGAGACTGTGGCTATGTTGGAGGATAGCATGGTTCGTGAGGATTGGCTTTTTGATGTGCATAGTTATAGATCGTCCTTAATCTTTCGAGTTTGCGTCGAGCCCGGCGGTTCCGAGAGCAGTACGGATGCCCTCATCGTGTTCTAACAATTCACTGATGATGAAACTTCCCAAAATGTCTTGAGCACGAGTATATACCCGGCCGCTTATGTAGACTCAAAACACATACAAGATTGTTTGCAGTGAACAAGCGTCTCGTGACATTAGTTCTATCATCTGTACTTTGAATTCCGGGGATGAAATAAAGGGTTTATTAGACATCCTTAGACCTACCGGTTTTTCATTCTGATTCTTACCGACATCACAATGCTAATCAGGGACTTTCCCGGATCGTAATCCTCAGTTATCTCATGCCGATTCATAGGGTTCTTAATGTATGAATTTCATACATCGGATAGAAGACCTATCCATGCTTGGATAGGTCTAGGTGTGATTTCGTTCAGATGATATTGGCTTGTGAATAGCTAATGCTGGCTGAATCAAAGATTGGTTCCAACCTTAGTTGAGGTTCAAGCAGTGCGTTGACGTAAGCGAAACCATGGTCTGAGCTTATATAAATGTTGCCGCAAGATGCCTTATTCAGCCCTTTCATTCAGAAAGTCCAAATTGTCAATGTGCTGATTCTCGAGCCACCAGTTGAACAAGTCTTGCCTATAGTTTTCCGATTCAAAATCAATTGGCACAGGCAATAAGTCATCGATTTCGACATCAGCATTAAACAGTCGCAACTGTCCTTTGATAGGGATTGGTTCGATGGGAATGATACGATCAAGAACCCAAGCGTAACCCGAGAACGTCTCGTCATCGTATAAGTAGGCAAGATCTCTATCGGTGCTGTCCTCATAGGGCCGGACATCGCCCAAGTATGCGATAGCTATGGCCTTTCCTGATACCATGGATACGCGCTCAAACTTATTCGCTGCACGAGAAGAACAGATGAGGATCCAGCCTCGGTCATCCGTTTTCCAAGAGCGAAGCTCGATCCATTTCTCGCCCAGTGCAATTAGCATTGAATAAAATGGTTTGATGCTCAAAGCTTTCATTGTTCACTCTTTCCAACAGCTAGTCGAAGTTTGCTAGCCGCATCAGTGAGTGACGTTACGATGTTTAGGTTCCAATAAGCCGCTATACCCCCCGAAAGGTTCAAGCTGGCGAAACTCCGTCGGTGTGCAGTCATTAAACTTGCGAAAGACACGGTTGAAATTAGAGTGACTGTTGAAGCCCACGCGATGAGCTACTTCAGTGACACTGAGATCCCTATCGAGCAGCAATCGCTCAGCCTCATCGATGCGGCAACGGTGGAGGTAGTCAAGAAAACTCATGTTCGTGAGGTTCTTAAAGAGACGACTGAAGTAGAACTTACTAAAGCCCGCGCGATTCGCCAACTGGTCCAGGGTGAGATCTTGTGCACTGTTTTCTTCGATATATTCACAAGCTTCGAAGATGATGTTGAGATGAGAGGGCATTTGATCCTCGAGCTTGTCGCCATGTTTAGGCTCAACGTCCCGAACACTTCTATCCTTGACGAGCTCATTACCCAGGATCGCTGTAAGCCTGATCAGCTCAGCATAGACCTGGGCATCTTTGAAGTAAGGGCTATCAACTTCGAGAGCCAGGATCTTCACAAGGATTTCATGAATCCTCTCATGCATCTCATCTTGTACTGAAGCCTCGATTAAGAGAGAGGGACTTACCAAACTATAGAAAGAACGCATCTCGGGCAGCTGATTCATGAGGGTAGGGTCATAAAGGATAAGAAGACGTTCCCCTTCAGGAGGATATGAGATGGAGTGGAGAGCACCGGGGGCAATGAAGAGAATGTCACCTTCGTTTAAGTCGTAGACGACATCACGAACCGTCACCTGATATCCACTTCGAATCGGCATGATGATCTCTACAGCAGCATGCCAATGTAGAGGGTAGCCTGCATTCTGAGTGTTGTGATAAAGGCGAATCCTGGATTCATTTTGATAATGAACGGTTTCTTTTGTCCCATCGAGTTCTTCGATGATGCTTTCTTCGATAATGTTCTCTTCGATCATAGGTTGATTATAGCAAATCCTTCAGAGATCAAGCTCTATCTCGTATCCATGCAGTAGGCGACTCACCATGCTAGAGAGTAAGGAGCACGTCCGGAGTATGGGGCTCATCTGTGATGAAATGACAAGATCCATACAACATCGCGCAAGGTTGAGCAGGAGTTTCATCTTGTGACTTGCTAAACTCCATGCAAAGACCTTAAACAGACAAAATAGAGGAGATATGCATGTCAATTGATCCTAAGAGAAGACAAGCTGCCAGACAACAGGCTATAGAACTCGTTGCTCAAATGAGCCTCGAGGAGAAAATCAACCAAATGCTCCATGGTGCTCCGGCGATCGATCGCTTAGGCGTTCCTGCATATAACTGGTGGAACGAAGGTCTCCACGGAGTTGCCCGCGCCGGAACCGCCACCGTATTTCCCCAGGCCATCGGCTTAGCTGCCAGCTTCGATCGGGAAGTCCTACAGACCGTCGGAGATGTCGTCGCTACCGAAGGTCGCGCGAAGTATAACGCTCAGTTTGAGCACGGCGACCACGATATCTATAAGGGACTAACTTTCTGGTCCCCCAACGTCAACATCTTCCGTGATCCACGCTGGGGAAGAGGTCATGAAACCTACGGCGAAGATCCTTACCTATCCGGTGAACTGGGGGTTGCTTTCATCCATGGTATCCAAGGCGATGATCCTGAATACATGAAGGCTGCAGCTTGTGCCAAGCACTATGCTGTCCACTCCGGACCGGAAGAGAAGCGCCATTCCTTCGATGCCATTACCAGTCAGAAAGATATGCGCGAGACCTATCTCCCTGCCTTCAAGGCATGCGTTCAAGAAGGCAAGGTTGAAGCCGTCATGGGCGCCTATAACCGGACCAATGGCGAAGCCTGCTGTGCTTCACCAACGCTCCTCCAAGACATCCTCCGTGACGAATGGGGTTTCGAGGGTCATGTGGTCTCTGACTGCTGGGCCATCAGTGATCTCTACGTAGAAGACCATCACGCACTGGTAGAAACCAAGGAAGCAGCAGCGGCTATGGCGATCAAGGCCGGCTGTGATCTCAATTGCGGTTGCACCTACGGTGCCGCCCTCGAAGCGGTCTGGAAGGGTCTCCTCGATGAAGAGACTATCGATGAAGCTGTGATTCGCCTCATGACCACTCGCTATCTCCTTGGCATCCTCGGTGATTCCAAGCAAGAATTCGATGCGATCTCTTATCTCGAAAACGACACTCCGGAGAATCGCAAACTCAACCGTGAAATTGCTCAGAAGACCATGGTTCTGCTGAAGAACGATGGCATTCTCCCTCTTACCAAAGGTGAGCACCGGACCGTCGGCATCATCGGGCCGAACGCCAATAATCGCACGGCCTTGGAGGGCAACTACGAAGGCACAGCTTCGCGCTATGTTACCGTGGCCGAAGGCATCCAAAATGCATTGGAAGATACGGCCACTCGTGTCCTCTACTCCGATGGTTGCCACCTCTACGCTGATCGTTATTCAAACCTTGCTATTAAAGGTCAAAACGACAGAAAGTCCGAGGTTCAAGCGATCTGTGAAGCCTCCGACCTCATCATTGCCGTCTTCGGTCTTGATCCGGGCCTTGAAGGTGAAGAAGGCGACCAGGGCAACCAGTTTGCCTCCGGCGATAAACCCAACATTCTCTTGCCGGGTAAGCAGCGTGAAACCCTCGAGCTCATCTACAGCTACGGGAAACCGGTAATCCTTATCCATCTCTCAGGCAGTGCTATTGCGCTCGACAACGACGCGAAGCATGCAAACGCTATCATCCAAGCCTGGTACCCCGGTGCAGAAGGCGGCAACGCAGTCGCCGATATTCTCTACGGCGATGCCAACCCTCAAGCTAAACTCCCCGTCTCGTTCTACAGCGAAAACTATGATCTCCCTGATTTTGAGGATTACAGCATGCAAGGGCGCACCTATCGTTACCACACGGACGATATCCTCTATCCCTTCGGCTTCGGTTTGAGCTACACCGACTTTGAACTGGGTCGCGTCGAAGCGAAATACGAGTCCGAAGACCTCGAGATTCATACGTCCGTCAAGAATGTAGGATCTCGTTCCGGCTCACAGACTCTCCAGGTCTATATCGAAGCGCCTGAACACTCCACGCCTTACCCTCAGCTACGTGCTTTAACAACCATCGCTTTGCGTGCGGGAGAAGAGCAAGACGTTACCCTCACCCTTCCGAAGAAACATCTTACGGTCTTCAACGATGACGGTGATGAAGTCTTAGCTCGTGGTGAGTACAAAGTCTTCGTCGGTTTCTCGCAGCCCGATGCTCGTTCCGTCGAACTCATGGGTCAAGCACCCATTGAACTAACGGTCACGATTTAGTACGAGGCTCTATGGCACACACAAAAGCCTGGCTCGAATCTTCTTTCTCCTATTCCGAACTGACTCTGGGTGAGGGCATTGAGCTCTTACCCGGGGCTCAGAATGAATTAGATCACATGAAGGACAGCACTAGTCCTTTACAGCTGATCTTGCGTCAAGCTGATCTCGACCCGGATGCCTATCGCCTAAAGAATAATGGCGAGGAAGTGCACCTCGAAGCATCAGGCCCCGCAGGTTTTCTCTATGGCCTCTTTGCCCTTCAAGGTGGGCGGACGTGCGGTGAGTCAAGACCTTCGAAATCCCTCCGCATGATCAATCATTGGGACAATATGGACGGGAGTATCGAACGTGGTTATGCAGGTCGCTCTCTCTTCTTTGATGACGGCGTATTCTTGTGTGATGCAGCCTCTCGAGAACGACAGAAACACTATGCTCGACTTCTTGCTTCGGTCGGCATCAACGCGATTTCATTCAATAACGTCAATGTCGATGAGCGAGCCAGTCGCTTGTTACTTGAAGAGGACGCTGAGGCTCTCGCCGCACTTTGTCGCATCTTCTTGGATTACGGGATCACACCTTATCTCAGCTTGAACTTCGCTTCGCCGATTACCATCGGAGGTCTCGATACCTGTGACCCTCTGGATCCGAAGGTCATTGCATGGTGGGAGAAGACCTTCGCAGAATTCTTTGCACGTGAGCACGGAGTACAAGGCTTCGTCGTGAAGGCGGATTCTGAAGGCAGACCCGGACCCTTCACGTATGGGCGCAATCAGGCTGACGGAGCCAACATGCTCGCACGAGCTCTGAGCCCCTATGAGGGGAGATTGATCTGGCGGGCTTTTGTGTATAACAGTCAGCAGGATTGGCGAGACCGTTCGATCGATAGGGCACGTGCTTCGACGGACTATTTCCGGGAATTGGACGGTGCATTTGATGAGAACGTGTTCTTGCAGATTAAGCATGGACCGATCGATTTCCAGGTGAGAGAACCGATTACGCCGCTGTTTTACACGCTACGGGCGACGAATATCATCTTAGAGCTACAAGTGACGCAGGAATATACCGGACATCAGATTGATCTGTGTTATTTAGGCCCAATGTGGGAAGACATCCTTGCTCAAGACTTACCGGAGGATATGGGGATCGCTGCCGTATCGAATGTGGGACTTGATGCGAACTATTTTGGTCACGCTTTGGCTGGGGCTAACCTCTATGCCTATGGTGCTTACGCTTGGAATCCTAAGAGCAAGTCAAAGGAAATCTTACAGTCATGGTTTAGACGCACGTATGGATCTGTGGAAGCATCTAGTTTCTTGGAGAAAATGCAAGGTTCCTGGGCAACCTATGAGAAATATACCGCACCGCTCGGTGTGGGGTTCATGGTGCGTGAGCATTATCACTATGCGCCTTCCGTGGAAGCTTATGAGTATTCGCGCTGGGGCACGTACCATACAGCCAATCGCGATGGCATTGGGATCGATAGGACTGTAGCCACCGGGACCGGCTACACGGGTCTTTATCCTGAACCGTTAGCTTCGATGTTTGAGAATATAGAAACGTGTCCTGAGAACTTATTGCTCTTTTTCCACCATGTTCCGTACACGCACGTGCTGCAGAATGGTCAGACGCTGCTTCAATGGATCTACGATTCTCGCTTTGAAGGATATGAAGAGGTCTTAGCGATGGCCGAGGCCTGGCATGATCTCAAGGGAAAAGTTCCGGAACAGGATTTCTTGAATGTCCAAGAGCGGTTCGAACGTCAGTTATACAATGCGCGTGAATGGAGAGATCAGGTCAATACGTATTTCTACCGTTTCACGGGGATACCGGATGCTCAGGGGCGGAGGATTTATCCTTGAGTGTGGGTTGTACTGGAGAGGATTTGTGTAAGGAATATTGAATTTCATGTATTTATGATAAACGTTCCAAAACTAATGAAATATAGACGATGAAAAATCGCCTCGACAGGAGCAAAGAATGTCAAAAGTTTACTATGTCTCAAAGAAGGGTACCATTTGTGCACCGGGTTCCGAGGAACAACCATTTCTCACAATTCAACAAGCAGCTGAAGTCGCACTGGCAGGCGACTCTATCATCGTCCATGAAGGGATTTACCGTGAGCATGTAGACCCACAACATGGAGGCCATAGTGATGGTATTCGGATCACTTATCAAGCGGCCGATGGTGAAAATGTAGTAATCAAAGGTTCGGAAGAAATCAACGATTGGGAGATAGTAAAAGACACGGTATGGAAGACAGTCATCCCCAATGACTACTTCGGTGATTTCAATCCATACATCGAAACTGTCCACGGTGACTGGCTTGTAACGCCCCAGCACGAACGTCATTTGGGTGATGTGTATCTCAATGGAATGTCATTCTATGAGACGAGTGATTATGACGAACTCTTCAAGGCTGAAGCGCGCCACGGAATGCTTGATCATTGGACGAACGAAGAGACACCCGTTCGCAATCCTGAGCAGACGAAGTACCTCTGGTATTGTGAGGTCGATGATGAAAATACTACGATCTTCGCAAACTTCCACGAAGCGGATCCAAGGGAAGAACTTGTAGAAATCAATGTTCGTCCCGCTTGTTTTTATCCCAGACAGACCGGTTTGAATTACATCACGGTGCGTGGATTTAAAATGGCTCAAGCAGCTACACCCTGGGCGCCACCGACAGCAGATCAGCCGGGTCTCATCGGACCTCATTGGTCCAACCACGACAACCAAGGAAATGAAGTGAGGCATATAAATAACGGTTTGTACTGTTCGCTGATAGCGCTTACTTGTCAACTGATTCAGCACCAAGGCTATGATAATGGGAAATGGAAAGCCGGCCACGATGCTGTAGAGACTTAGGTAGATCGTATTCTCAATAAGAGGTCTAAATTGGTAAGAATTAAAGAAGCGATTAAAATGTGCAAAGTTATTCCATTTGCTAGCCAGTATGCCCGTGACAGGTTGGTAATCTTTAAACGCAATTTGCAAGCCTTACATAGGAATGTAACTAAAGATAAATATAATGAGAATTGCGGGAAGCAAGAAAAGGTAAAGCTCATAATTACGCAATATTCTCCCGAATGTATTGCTCTTTCCGGAACCAATAGTCCTCGCTAATTTCTTGCTATGTGTATTAGGTGCCATAACAATTCCTCTCGTTGAGTTAGTGATGGTGGTGCTTCAGATTTCATTTCGGATTTAGCCAAGCCAAGCTATGATAAAAGAATCTAGTTGTTATTCTTGTTGTTGCAAGGAGTAAGTTAGTCTTCCAAACAAAGTGATTCTGTTGAGCAAGTTGCCTCTAGTCAATAGGGATAGTTTCAATAAAACGATTTGTTGTCACGTAAAAATGAAATTATTGTATCGGATTCCTACTGAAATTATATACCTGATTAATGATCTCTCCTAACTATGATGAAACGCAAACATTTCGTAATCACAGAAGCTAGGGCACCCGCACAAGTTGTCTGATAATTAATGACAAGCTAACAAACATGTATGAAACTTGTTCTGTTGATAAGTCCTATGTCTTAAGCTACCGGTGTTCGTTGAAGAGAACTCAAGTCAACGAAACAGAAATACAAGAACAAACAAAAGGAGTTAATAATGATGAGGAAAAAATTAAGCATCACACTCTGCCTTGCGATCGTATTAGCTATGTTCACAGGTCTGGGAGCATTATCCCTGGCTGAAGATGTAGCCTTTGAAAAATATGATCCGGCCATCGATGTGACGTTTGCTAGGGTTGTCGATGACGACACGGCCGCAAACATCTTGCCTAAGACCCCCGGCGAAACCATTGAAGAGAATCGATGGTTAGACCTTTATAGCGAAGAGCTTGGCATTGATATCACTTATGACTGGACAGTCCGGGGTGGTCTAAATGATGATGCCTATCAGCAGAAACTCAACGCAACCATCGTTTCAGGGAATCTCCCTGATGTCACAATCGTCGATCGTATTTCATTGAAGCAGCTTGCTGAAGCCGACCAAATCTGGGACATGACGGAATTCTGGGATGAGTATGCCTCAGACCTGAGTCGTGAAGTTTTCAGCTATGAAGGTGATGGCGTTTTGGGTTCCGCAACCTTTGATGGTCGCTTGATGGCGATTCCACACATTGAGGGCTCTGTTGAGGGCACACACTATATGTGGCTTCGCAAAGATTGGCTCGATAATCTCGGTTTAGAAGTCCCGACGACTATGGATGAATTCCTGGCAGTCGCTGAAGCATTTACAACCCAAGATCCGGATGGCAATGGCACCGATGATACTTATGCCCTTGCTTTAACCAAGAATCTCTATGGTGGCGCTATGGGAACCGAAGGTTTCTTTGCAGGTTTCCATGCGTATCCAAACTTCTGGATGACCAACGACGATGATGAAATCGTCTGGGGTAGTGTACAACCTGAAGTCAAGGACGCGCTCCAAGTCCTTGCTGATATGTATGCAGCCGGTCAGATCGATCCCGAATTCGGAATCAAAGATGGCGCCAAAGTAGCTGAGACCATTGCGAACGGTAAGATCGGTATCGACTTCGGTGAACAGTGGAACCCAATGTATCCCCTGATCAGCGACTACAACAACAATCCTGATGCTGACTGGACAGGTTATGAAATCGTCTCCGTCGATGACGAGCTCCCTATGGTTCCTCAGAAGTTTAGAACCAACTGGTATTACGCAGTGCGTAAAGATTTTGAACATCCTGAAGCGGTCGTGAAGATGGTAAACCTCCACCTCGAGAAGAACTGGGGCGAAGATCATGACTTCGACGGCTACTACATGCCGGAAGCAAACGACAGTGTCGGTGTTTGGAAGTTCTCACCTGTGACACCTTATCCTCCGAATAAGAATCTCGATGCATTCAACGAGATAGAGAATGCTCGTCAAGCCGGTGACATGACCGTCCTCGATGGCGAAGCTCAAGTCATTCAACGTAACCTCGAGCTTTTCGATGGTGGTGACACCACGATGTGGGGCTGGGATAAAATTTACGGACCGGAAGGCACTTTCCACAACCTGAACTCTTACATCGAGAACAATCAGATTATGCGCGAGGCCTTCTACGGTGCACCTACACCTTCGATGGTGGAACGTCTCTCAACCTTGCAGAACATGGAACTCGAAGTCTTCATCAAGATCATCATGGGTGAATCACCAATTGATGAATTCGATAACTTCGTAGCATCATGGCATGAACTTGGTGGCGATGATATCACGACTGAAGTCAACGAGTGGTATGCAAGTATCAAATAAAAGCCCTTACAGCCTACGCTGTCCGTAGAACTCCTGGCTCGTGGGAGACCTATCTCCTGCGAGCCTTTTCCCTTTAGGAATCCAGTTAAATTGAAAACTAGCTCGCTAAGGAATGTGCTATGAACTTGAGACGAAGACTAAAGAAAGAACTACCGCTCCATCTCATGATGATACCGGGGCTGATTATCATTGCAATCTTCAGCTATATGCCGATGGCCGGGCTTATCATTGCTTTTCAGAGGTTTATCCCGGCGAAAGGCATGTTCGGAGATCAGCAGTGGATTGGACTCGGTAACTTTCGCTATCTCTTTAAACTTCCCAATTTTCGAACCGTTGTTTGGAACACGGTCTATATAGCGGGCTTTAAGATTATTCTGGGTCTCATCGTCCCCATCATCGTCTCTCTACTCCTAAATGAGATGCGTAGTCGGCGGCTCAAGAAGTATGTCCAAACCGCAATTTACTTGCCACACTTCTTATCGTGGGTCGTCTTGGGCGGCATCTTCATCGATATTCTTTCTCCCGGGGACGGCATCGTAAATCAGCTGATCGTTGCCATGGGGGGTAAGCCGATCTTCTTCTTGGGTAGTAATGATTGGTTCCCGTTTACCTTGATCATAACAGAAACGTGGAAGAGTTTCGGTTACGGCACCATTGTCTATCTAGCGGCGATAACCAGTATTGACCCGACCTTGTACGAAGCAGCTAGGGTTGATGGCGCCGGTCGTTTCAGAAGAATCTGGCACGTAACTTTGCCCGGTATGATGAATGTCATCGTCCTCATGGCTCTTCTCAACATAGGTAATATCTTGAACGCCGGTTTTGATCAGGTCTTCAATATGTATAGTGCACCGGTCTACCAAAGTGGTGACATCATCGATACCTTTGTTTATCGCATCGGTATGCTCGATGCTCAATTTGGTGTTGCTACGGCTGTGGGCTTATTTAAATCCGTGATTTCTATGTTCTTCTTGTCGCTCTCATATTGGTTAGCCTACAAAATTGCTGACTATAGGATTTTCTAGGAGGTAGAGAATGAAAAATAGAATCGATATCTTCAGCGTTTTTAATACCTTTATCCTTCTGATCCTTGCTATCATCTGTCTTGTGCCCATTATTCATATAGCTGCGGTCTCCTTCAGTTCGAGTGCAGCTGCGGCAACCGGTACAGTATCACTCTGGCCGAAGGAATTCTCACTGAACTCTTATAACTTCGTTTCGAAGCGCCCGGCGTTTTGGATGTCATTCAATAACTCATTAATCCGAGTCTTAGCCGGTAGTGTTCTCAACGTTTTCCTAACCATCTTAACTGCATATCCTCTTTCTAAAGATAAAAGACGCTTCGCCGGCCGGACTATCTATGCTTGGCTTTTCTTCTTTACAATGATCTTTAGTGGTGGATTTATCCCTTGGTATATGACAATCCATACGCTTGGACTGCTCGATAATATTCTGGCCTTGATCTTGCCGGGTGCTGTACCTGTATTCAGTGTTTTAGTTCTCTTAAACTTCTTCCGGAATGTGCCCTATGACTTAACTGAGGCTGCCCTCATCGATGGCGCAGGGGAGTGGAGAATTCTCTTCCAGATTTATGTCCCGTTATCGATCCCGGCGATTGTAACCATCTTGCTCTTCGCAATAGTTCATCACTGGAATAGCTGGTTTGACGGCTTGATCCTCATGAATAACCCGGATAATTATCCGCTCCAGTCTTATTTGCAGACGATCGTTGTCCAGAGAAACTTCAGTCAGATGACGCGTGAAGAAATTCAACAGCTGAGTACAATTTCAGATAAGACCTTACGCTCGGCTCAAATCTTCCTTGGATCCTTGCCGGTTATCGCAATCTATCCTTTCTTACAGCGTTTCTTTATCACAGGAATTGCTTTGGGTGGTGTCAAGGGATAACAGGGTAGAGTTTTTAGTGGGAAAATATTCGTGCCAAGGTGAGTCAATCTTGGCACGTTTTACTCGTATGAATTACTGCAATGTTCGAACAAAATTCAAGAAATATGCGATGAAGTAGAGGAATACCATGTCGAAATGGAATACAACACCAAGTTGTTGGCTAGAAGCGCCTCCTATGGGTTGGAATAGTTGGGATGCCTATGGAGCCTCAGTCACTGAAGATGAGGTTATGAGCAATGCTGCATTCATGCAGAAGAATCTGCTGGCCTATGGTTGGGATACTGTCATTGTAGATATTCAGTGGTCAGAACCTAAAGCTACCGGATGGGACTACCATGATTATGCTGAACTTTGTCTTGATTGTTATGGCCGCCAACTTCCGGCATCCAACCGTTTCCCCTCAGCTCAAGGAACTATAGGATTCAAGACTTTAGCGGCAGAAATTCATCGCATGGGACTTAAATTCGGTGTTCACTTGATGCGAGGTATCCCTAGGCAAGCCGTCGCTCATAATCTCCCGATCTTAGGGACGTCTTACACCGCCAGAGACATCGTAGATAAGCGTTCGATCTGTGCTTGGAATACCGATATGTATGGGTTAAACACATCCCATCCGGGAGCCCAGGCCTACTACGATTCGGTCTTTGATCTCTTTGCAACGTGGGGTGTTGATTACGTCAAAGTAGATGATATTGCGTGGAATGCTTTTGCTCCATCAAATTATCCTGAGAAAGAAGTAGAATTGATTCATCGTGCAATCGCCAAGACCCAAAGACCCATGTTCTTAAGCCTCTCGCCGGGTCCGGCAGACCAAAGGCATCGTACTCACTTTCATCATTATGCTAATAGTTGGCGCATCACAGATGATTTTTGGGATAAGTGGGACTTAGTTCAAAGGTGTCTTGATGCGGCTGAAAACTGGTCCGGTGAAAGTGGTCGTGGTTCATGGCCCGATGCTGATATGTTGCCACTAGGCAGGTTACGGATGCGTTTGAAAGAACCGGACGGTGCGATGGGAGAGGGAAGCAAATTAACGAGTGACGAATCGCAACTAGTATTCTCTCTATGGTGCTTATTTCGTTCACCTCTCATGCTTGGTGCTGACTTACCAGGGACTTCTGCCGAGATGCTATCTATTTTCCGTCAAACTCAATTCTTGGAATGGAGTCAATGCGGATCGGCATCCAGTCTGCTGACACCCCCCAAGTCTAATCTCATGATATGGAGTCAGGAATTACCTTTGCCACGAAAACCGATGGTTAGAAATGGTGTTGCAGCCGGACCCAAAGCTGACGTTGGTGAACGATATCCAATTTTACTGGTTAATCGAAGCCATGAAGAGCTGGAGCTGAATGTTGATGATATCTTAGCTAAGCACTGGCCTTTGGCTCATAAGCTAGAAGCTTGGTATCTACTCGATCCGCTGGATCTGTCAAACTACAGCTGGGAGAAGAATCCTATTGGTACGTTTCAGATGCGTCCACATAGTTCCCTTGGATTTGTCATGTGTGTGTCTTGATGCTTGAATCCATTGACTGCCTTCTAGGAATTAAAGAATAAGAAACTATTTTTGTGGTGACCGGATTATTTCGTAGGTCAAAGGTTCACTTAAATGCCTGGCCTTTTCTTGGTTCCAGGGATTCATTAAATCTTGCACAAAGTGCTTTATTTCCCTTGGTAGAACATGAAAGCACTAATGAAAGACAAAATCTAATAAATGAACGCAAGATTTGTGAAAGACGTTGCAATAATTATGAAGCTTTGTTAGTTAAACTAACAAATAATTAGATCATGAATTGATCGATATGTGACTGGACGATGTACATTCGTTCGGGCACACATTCGATCCGAAACAGCCAAGCAAATGAACAAGAAGGAGATAACCATTATGAAATTATGGAAGAAAATCTGGGTACTTACCTTGTGCCTAGCTCTCGTGGGCGGTCTTATCGCACCGATCCGCACGGTTGAAGCTGAAGAAGCCGAGACAGAACCGATCGTCATCACAACGTTCTATGAAACCGGAGAAGTTCCGACAGACGATAACGTCATTGCCGAGTTGATGAAGGAAGACCTGGGCGTCATCCTCGACGTTGAATACCTCGTGGGCGACCTCGATGAGCGTGTTGGAGTCATGGTAGCGTCAGGCGAGTATCCTGACCTCATGCCTTTTGAACAGCGAATCGTTGACGCAGGGGGTGCTCGCCCGCTCGATGACCTTCTGCCAAACTACCCGAATCTCGATGCCCACTACAGTCCTTACTACAATAAGATGCGCTCACCTGATGATGGCAAGATCTATTATCTGCCGAACTTCGGTATTATCCAAGGCGAAGAAACTGTGACTGAGCATTGGGGAACCGGTGTCTTCATTCAGAAGCACGTCATGGAAGATGCAGGCTATCCTACGATCACCACGCTCGATGAATTTGTTGAGCTCATTGCAAACTATGTCGAGAAGTACCCTGAAATTGACGGCGCACCTACCATCGGTTACACCATCCTAAATGACAGCTGGAGAAACTTCGGACTTGTTAACCCGCCCAAGTTCCTCGCCGGTTCACCTAATAACGGTAACGCAATGGTCGATCCTGAAACCGAAATCGCGTATGACGCTACAACATCAGATACCACCAAGATCTACTACGAAACACTAAACGATATGATGAAGCGTGGTCTCATGGATCGCGAGTTTGCCGCCATGAACTATGACCAGTACATTGCCAAACTCTCAAGCGGCACGGTCCTCGCAACCATGGATCAGCAGTGGTCCATGAACTCCGCAAACACAGCTCTTGTCAGTCAAGGCATGCACGAGCGCACCTACCTCTCAATCCCACTCGTCTATGACGATAGCTATACAGAGCATTATCGTGACCAGACGGTTTTGAATCTCAGTAACGGGTTCATGCTAACGACGACGGATGACGATAAAGTCGATGCCATCATGACCTTCCTCGATGGAATTACGACGGAGAAGTGGACGAAACTACTCTCTTGGGGTATCGAAGGCGAAGCTTACGAAGTCGATGAGAATGGTAAGTTCTATCGCACTCCTGAGCAGCGCAAAGAGCAAGAAAATTCATCATGGCCTCTAAAGAACCGTCTCAATGCTTTCCTGAACTACGCCCCTAAGATTGAAGGCACATACTCCGACGGTAACGTCTATGGCCCCGGCAATGATCTGCAAGAATTCTATGACGGACTCAATGAATACAACAAAAAATTCCTTGATGCTTATGGTTTCAAGTCGTGGTCCGAGTTCTATCGCGTGCCTGAAGAGAACCCTGTTTGGTATCCGACCTGGACCATCAACCTGCCTGACGGCTCGCCGGAAGCAATTGCTTCGACCAAGGCTGCAGACATTAACATACAGATGCTCCCACAGGTCATTGCAGCCGATGATTTTGAAGCGGCATGGGCTGAGTATGTAGCGGAGTATGAGACCGCCAACTACGACATCGTTATCGATTACATCAACGATCAGATCCAGTGGCGTATCGAAAACTGGAGTGAGTAAAGTTCGTAACGTGGTTTGATCCTAAGGACATGTCAACCCGATTTTATTTGGCAAGCCTATAGGAACCCCATCGATATGATCTAGCGGAGGAGGTGGTACTACCTCCTCCGATCTCTTTCAAAGCTCACTGCTGTTCTGAACCACGATACAACGACATACTGATGTTGAAAGGCAGGTCACCATGCAGAGCACATTACGCCGATCGGATTCGCACAAGAAGAAAGATCCCTTAGGCCTAAGAGTAAAGAAAACGTTCGAGAGTCAATGGCAACTCATGCTCATGTCAATTCCCTTTATGGCCCTGATCGTCATCTTCAACTATGTCCCGCTTTGGGGATGGACGATGGCTTTTCAGAGATATAGACCGGCTAAGAGTTTCTTTGAGCAACAATGGGTGGGTCTAGAGAACTTTAGAACGCTCTTCTTCATCGATGAATTCCCCCGTGTCATTCGCAACACTCTCGCAATGAGTACCATCAATTTGGTCTTCAATACGACCGGTGCTATCTTCTTAGCCCTTAGCTTGAATGAAGTGAACAACCGACCCTTCAAACGCTCCGTTCAGACCATTTCCTATCTTCCGCATTTCCTGTCATGGGTGGTTGCTGCGAGCTTGGTTTCTGATTTCTTGGCAGGCGATGGCATCATCAATGAGATTCTCATGCGAACCGGTTTGATCGAGAATCCTGTGATCTTTCTCCAAGAAGGCAAGATGTTCTGGTGGATAATCGGTTTCTCTAACCTATGGAAGGGGATCGGCTGGGGTAGCATCATCTATCTCTCGGCAATTGCGGGGATAGATCAAGAAGTTTACGAAGCCGCGGAAATCGACGGTGCCAATCGTTATCAACGGATCTGGCATGTCACGCTCCCCGGGATCAAATCCACCATCATCATCCTGCTCATCATGAATATCGGTTGGCTCATGGAAGCCGGTTTCGAGCAGCAATACCTCTTACAGAAGGGGCCTACAATGCGGTGGGCAGAGACCATCGACATTTATGCTTTGAAATGGGGTATTTCCCAGGGCAACTTCTCTCTTGCAACGGCGGCCGGAATATTCAAGAGCACGGTGAATATCACGCTTCTTTTTATCGTCAACTGGATTTCCAAGCGCTTAGGCGAAGAACAATTGGTGTAGGAGGGTACCATGCAAGTCAATCGATTATCTAAGTCGCAAAACCAAAAGCCCGCAGGTCAACCTTTAGACATCAACGTTGAAGACAAACCAAATCCTTTCGTCAACTTCTTTAAGAAGAAGCGCGACTTCTCGCTCGAAAACATCCTCTTCACGCTATTCAACACAGGATTCCTGGTCTTCATTGCCTTAATGACGCTATACCCGTATCTCAACACGTTGGCAATCTCGTTTAATGAGGGGTTCGACAGCCTAAGGGGTGGTATTTACATCCTGCCGCGTGAGTTTTCCTTGATGAACTATGAAGCCATCTTTGCGATGGGATCCATTCAAACGGCCTTCCTCAACTCGGTCTTAAGAACGGTTCTCGGGGCAGCGACCAGCGTGCTGGCAGCCTCGATGTTGGGCTACGCCTTGAGCCGCAAAGAATTTGTCTTTCGTCGGATCTTCACCCTCATGCTGGTCCTGACGATGTACGTTAACGCCGGTTTGATCCCAAACTATTTCAATATCCGTAACCTTGGCCTCACAAATACCTTTGCCGTCTACATTCTCCCGGGCATGGTTTCGGCCTTCAACGTCATCATCATTCGTACGTATATTCAAGGCTTGCCTGCGGCTCTCCTAGAATCTGCGCGGATCGACGGTGCCGGTGATTTCCGGATTTATCGGAGCATCATTTTGCCTCTTTCACTCCCGGTTCTTGCAACCGTCACGCTCTTTGCTGCGGTTGGTGCTTGGAATGCCTGGTTCGATAACTACATCTATAACGCTCGTTCGGTGAATCTCACGACACTTCAATATGAGCTCATGAAACTCATTAGTTCGACGACTTCGATGTCTCAATCCAGTTCAGCGGTCCACGGTGTCGGTGTCGATGCGACCACTGCTGCGGGCATGATTACCCCTAAGTCCATTCGATCAGCCATCACCATCGTTGCGTCCTTACCTATCCTTATGGTCTATCCCTTCCTCCAGAAGTACTTCGTCACGGGTCTAACGATCGGGAGTGTCAAGGCTTAGGACAACTTTCTGAAAATTTTAAGCATAGGTTAGCGAACAAGCCCTGGTTACGGCTAGAATGCTAGTGAGTATCAATACACAAAAGCCCACCGGTCCATTCTTACAAAGCTAGCACGAAGCCAACAGGAGGAAATGAATGAAAGACATGATGAAAGTAAATGTTCTACAAGGGACGAAGCAGTTTCAATACACCGAACGTGAGAAACCTTCGCCCCAAGCAGGTGAAGTCCTGGTTAAGGTCGATGTCGTCGGCATCTGCGGTTCAGACTTGACGTACTACGAGCACGGTCGTATCGGTGACTTTATCGTTGAAGACCCCCTGGTTTTAGGTCACGAAGTCTCAGGCACCGTCGTCGAGCTTGGCGAGGGTGTGACGACTCACAAGGTAGGCGATCGTGTGGCGCTGGAACCCAACATCACGTGTGGTGAATGCGAAGCTTGTCGCCGCGGGGAATACAATCTTTGTCCGGACGTTGAATTCTTTGCCACGCCACCGATCGATGGTGTCTTCCAAGAATTTGTCACCCATCCTGCATATTTGTCCTTTATCCTACCGGATGAAGTGGATCAAGTTGAAGGTGCGATGGTTGAACCTCTTGCAGTAGGTTTCCATGCCGCTTCACAAGGCAATGCCACGATCGGACAATCTGCCGTGGTTGTCGGCACCGGCTGTATCGGTCTTATGAGTTTCTTAGCTCTTAAGGCTCGCGGTTTGTCTGAGATATATGTGGTGGATGTGCTGCCAAATCGTCTTAAGGTCGCCAAAGAAATGGGTGCTCGCGAAGTCATTAATTCCAAGGAAGAAGATGTTGTTTCTCGGATTCTTGAATTAACACACGGTCGAGGGATTGACCTCGTCATCGAGTGTTCTGGCAATGAAACCGCTTCGAATCAAGCGATTGATTATCTTCGCATGGGCGGCACCATGGTTTTCATAGGCTATCACGGAGGTCCTCGTTCGCTCGACATCGATGTCGCACTTAACAAAGAGCTGAGCTTCAAGACGGGTTTCCGTTATCGCCATAACTATCCGCAAGCGATTGAGGCCATTGCCTCAGGTCTTTGCCCTGTCAAACAAGTTGTCTCAAAGAGTTATACCTTCGACGAAATACCTCTTGCTTTTGAAGAAGGAACAACCAAGAAAGAAGAGATCGTCAAGGCAGTTATTGACATGCGCTAAATTTCAAAAGCCATAAGCATCAGCTTCCCTCAGCTGCATGCTGATTGTACTGAGCTCCTCGCTCGAGTTGAGCCTGGAGCTCTAGTTTTGCCTTTATTTGTATTTA
>CAYFSS010000005.1:43981-89895 GCA_964345975.1 uncultured Oscillospiraceae bacterium | reverse complement strand
ACAGTGGTGTGGGAGGACGGCTGCCCGATTAACGGACAGCCTCCTACCCGATTGTTCATAATCTATGAGATGTCTTAGTTAGAAGCAACGCTATAGCGCCGATGGGTCTGACGTTACCAGCCGCCGGATGCACCACCACCGCCGGAGCTACCGCCACCGCCGCTGAAGCCACCGCCACCGCCACCGCCACCGAAGCCGTTACCTCCGAAGCCGCTGCGACCGCCGCCGCCTCCTCTATTTCGCGGGAGGGAAGCAATCGCGATGTCGCGCATGAGGCCGCCTCTCCGACCCCGTCCTCCAAGGAAGAACATCAAGAAAACAAAGAGAATGATGATCCAGAAAGAACGCAAACTTCCGCGATCTTGGCGGAAACCCGGCTCAGGAATCTGTAATTCATCCAAATCCAAACCATACTCCTCTGCAGCAAGCGCTGCCATTGAACGTACAGCATTGTAGATGCCCTCGCCATAATTGCCTGCTTGGAAGGCTGGCGTCATATCATGTCTTAAGATGGAGCCGGCTGTACCGTCAGTGATTGCACCTTCAAGGCCGCGTCCCACTTCGATGCGGAACTTGCGGTCTTGCTCGGAGATGAGGAGAAGGAGCCCGTTGTCCTCATCAGCATCCCCGATCCCCCAGGATCTAAATAGCTGATTGGCATAGGACTCTATATCTTGACCTTCCAAACTGGGGATCACGACGACAACAATCTGGATACCAACGTCTTGGAAGCCGGCATTCAAGCGTCGCAATTCAGCCCGCGCTTTATCATCGACATAGCCAACCTGATCCGAGACATAGTCTGCATCCGGACGGGGAGGCATCGCAGCAGCCTGGAGTAGCGGTGCTGACATCCCCAAGAAGATGAGCACACTCAGACTGAGAAAGATCCAAAGCCTAACTTTGGTTGTGTCGCGTGGCTTACGCATCATGACCTACTGAAAAACGAAACGGGCGCCAAAGTCGACTTGCGGAACCTGATCGGATCCGGGTGCGGCTTCGAAGAGCTCGTGTCGTTCAAAACCCATCAGACCTGCAACAATGCTGGTCGGGAAACGACGGATCTTAGTATTATAGGGGGTTGCAACTGCGTTGTAATCCTGACGAGCAATCGCGATACGGTTTTCCGTGCCGGCTAGCTCATCTTGCAAACGCAGGAAGTTTTCATTTGCCTTCAGCTCAGGATAAGCTTCGACGGCTACATTGACAGCAAGAGCAAGTTCATGGTCCAAAGCCTGATACTCTTCCGGAGTGTCTGCTTCATCATAGCCGGCACGCAATCTTGCGATGTTCTCAAACGTCTCGGACTCATGCTCGGCATAACCCTTGACCGTTTCAACTAGGTTCGGGATCAGATCGGCACGCCGCTGATAGTTCGTTTCAACATTACTCCATGATTGCTTGACGCCTTCTTCTTCTGTGACGAGGCCGTTATATTGTCCGACCAAGTAAACAGCAAGTAGAATGACAATACCAAGGACTACAGGTAGCACGCTTTTGCCAGATTTTCTCATAAGAGTATCCCTTCTAATTCTCTGCAATGATGTACGGTTCTATATCTTTAAGGGATATAGAACCATTGTGTCAGCCGAAATTTCTACCCTAAGGGTAGCATGACGCGACGGATCAGTCATAGACGTTTGTGTAGGATTTCGCGGATCTAATCAAACTTCATCATCTCTAGGTCCACGCTCAAGAATTTTGAGGTCACCTAAGAATTCTACTCGTTCTTGAGACTTTCCTGTGACGCGTCCAATCGTTACATCCCCCGGTCCTGTAATGTTGCAGTAGAGATCACCGACCGTGACGCGAGATGCATTCACATCGCCGGCCCCGGAGATTGTGATCTCAGCCGTCGGAGCATAGCCGGAGCCGATCTTCACATCCCCCGCCCCTTGGAGCGTGAATTTTAGATTGCCGTCGATGTTCTTGATCTCAATGTCACCTGAGCCCCTGATCTCGACCTCCGTATCGCCGGCTGATTCGATATCCAAGTCTCCGGCACCGGATAAGCTGCCCTTAACGGAACCGACATGGGAGAACGAGGCATCACCGGCGCCGGTCAACTCCAGATTCAAATGATCGATCGGGATATCGACTTCGAGGTCACCAACGCCACTGACCCTGACACCACAATGCTCTAGGCGACTAGACCTTATGGCGAGATCCAGTTTGGCTGTTTCTAAGAGGCCTCCGATCAGCGACATGAAGTTTCTCGTGTTAAATGCGGAAGGCATCGTGATCCTAAGATCCCCATCTGCAAATTCAAAGGTGGGTTCACCATCGCCGTTGTAGCGCCAAGCAAAGGGTGCATCGAGATCCGGATTCGAATGGACATTGACGTCAGCTCGTCCCGGGACGTTTATCCTGAGAATTCGCACCTCATCATTGCCGTTGGCTGCGTTTTGTTGCGTGGCTTCGCTTCGATGATCATGGATAAATTCTTCGATCGGTTCCATCGCCGCCGGTAAATCTTCAAGCGCTGCAGGCTTGTCCGGATCCTCAGATCCCTCGATGGCCTCCGTGGACTCTTCAACTTCAGGCTGAGTGCCACGCAACGTCTCAGCGTCAAATTCAGGATTAAACGTCGGCTCATCCGTTTCGACCAATAGCTCCGGCGTAACCGTTCTTTCGGGCTCGGAGCTTTCATTCGTCACAAAGTCTTTTTCAAGACCCTCTGTCTCAGCAAGCGTAGGCTCATTTTCTTTCACTTCAACGGAACCATAATCCATCGCCATTTGAATCGGCACAAAGCGGATGATCCCGCTGCCTCGATTCGTCACGGATGTTTCTTCTAAGAAAGCTTCACTATTGTCTGCAAATAAGACGTTCCTGGCAGCAAAACGCTTCACCGGCACATTGCTATAGAGTGCGTAATCGCCATGGATGCAAACCAGATCAGCATCACCTAAAGAGTCCGGTAGTTCACGACGTGTCGTTTCGCCCGGAGTTTCTTCTTCGGTCGTACGACCGAAGAGTTGATCGATCCTCACACCCAAGGTCTCAGCGACCTTGGGTAATAATGTGAGATCCGGATAACCTTGATTCGTCTCCCATTTTGAAACCGCTTGTGGAGTTACCCCCAATACGTCGGCAAATTGCTGTTGGGTCAGACCCTTCTCTCTGCGATACCAATGAATTCTTTGACCTAAACCTTCTACGTGGTACATGCTGCACCTCCTTTGCCTACAAGCTAGGGGATAGGACCACACTCAACCAAGCAACGATTCGTTGATTCAACCAATCGTTGAGTTTCGTTGTAAAACAAAAGCCCATCCCGGGATAGGCTTTTGAAAACTAAGCTACTTCTTCCGGATATCGTCGTAGACGTCGTGATTCTTCTCAAAGCGTGCTTTGACATAGGGGCAAAGCGGGAGGATCTTGACGCCTTTGTCTCTTGCAACCAAGACCATCTGATCGACAAGGCGCCCGGCAATCCCTTGGCCTTGATGGGAATCGTTTACGACGGTACTGTCTGCAATCCAGAAAGAGCCTGAATCGGAATAGCTGGCAAAACCAACCACCTCATCACCATCTAAAGCAACGACGCGCTTCTCATCTTCTCTATACTCGATATCAACCATAGGTAAATCCTTTCTTGTGGAGCCTTCGCACAAGCGTAGCCTAATCTTCTAAGAAACGGTGTCACCTCTAGGTGGAGAATAAGGCTCGGCTTCGGCTCGGTCAAAATCACGTAGCTTGGCTAATTGCTCCACGCGACGTTCCGCCAGTTTTAGTCTCTGCTCCAATTCTTCGATCTTCTTATCTTTCTCGTCATGGCTCAGTGGATTTGTATCTTGATTTGGTCGTTGCATCATGGGTTTTCCTTTCTTGTGTGATCAGGACATGTATTTATTTGTTGACATTCTTTGATTAGGACCCTAGTCAAACGATGGCTCCTTTCGATCATAACGGACTTAGAAATGAATTGCCGTGTAGATGAAGTGGATTGTGCGTAACGCACCATGAGAAAACCCCTCAGCAATGTGAGGGGCATGATTGACCTTGCGAAATCAAACGTCTTCGCTTAGCGCTGCCAAAGATCCTCGTATTTCTCGGGATCTCGCTTGAAGAGATTGTCCACATAGGGACATTCCGGCACGATCTTGACGCCTCGAATCCTGGCTTCCTCAACAACCGTATCGACCAGTTTCGCGGCGATTCCTTGCCCGCGCTGATTCTCATCGACGAAGGTGTGATCGATGATCCAGACATCATCTCCCTTGTTTTCGATATAACTTGCATAGCCAATAACTTGATCTTCAAACAGGGCGATCGCTCGATTTTCTTCCGGTACAAATTGAATATCAATCATCTTTACCACAGCCTTTCTCATGAAGTTGCCCATTAACCGTAGCTTAGATTGGGGAGGCGGGTCGGTCACGCAGGTTTCCAAAGCCAAACGAAATCAGACCTGACACCCTTGGGCGTCAGGTCTGATGACAGGCTTTTGTGTGGTTGTGGTATACGTCTAGGACTCTTGACGAGAGCGACGGAATGCCTGGAGGGGAGAGAGCTTCTGGCCGTAGTTAAGGGTACCCTCACGATAGATACGGATTGCTATGAAGGCAACCGCGATCGTTGAAACGATGAGGATGGCAAGAGAGATGAGAATTTCCGTGGCGGGCATGGTGACCATGAGGTGCCGCGTGACAAGGGCAAAGGGGGAGGATAAGGGCACGAACGCCAGGATACGCATGAAGAGGGAGTCCGGTGACATCATAGCCATCATGGTGCACATAAAGGCTAACACGAAGGTGAGCATGACGGGCGCAGTCGCAGAACTTGTATCTTCCACCCGATCGACCAGTGAACCCACCGCAGCATAGAGGAAGAAATAGAGGATACAGCCCAGGAGACCGAAGGCAACGAAGAGCAAGATCGCGTTGAGTGAAATGCCCTCATCGATTAAGCGGACAATCCCTTCCGGATAGAAGGATTTGTTGATTAGATAACCGGCTACAAGGCTCGTGATAATTAGGACGAGTTCGTATATAGCCATGACGGTGAGCGCTGCAATCTTCCCTAGAATGAGATTGGTCGCAGATACTTGTGTGATGAGGAGCTCCATGGTCCGGCTACTCTTCTCACGTGCGACATTCGTTGAAACGATGGAACCTGACATGAGGATTACAAAGTAAAGGAGGAAGATACCGGCATACGAGAAAGCATACCCTGTCGCAGCGTTTCGACCATCCGTTTCAATATTGAGGAGAATGGGACGCTCAGCTTGGGCTCTATAATCCATGGGATCGAGATTTTGTTCTGTAAGATAACGATCTTTGTTGTACTCCTGAAGAATGGTCGAGAGTTGGCGAGGGAGATCGGAATCGATGCCAATATCGTGGAGGCGAACGTTTGCTGATGTAGCTCCGTCTGCCTCATCGATGACCATGGCATGGTTCACTTCATCGGCTTCGTAAGCAGCAACAAGTTCAGCCTCGCTGTCGAAGTAGCTGGCTTCGCTATAGACCGGATAGGTCTTAAGCTCTTCAGCATCAACCTGTGGCGATGCAATATAAATGCCGAAATGATCGTCTTCCGAGAAGTAACTTTCTTGGGTCTCAGGTTCGTTGCTTGCATCGGGATTCATGGAGGGGATGAATCGCGGGATGAAGGTCGCTGCAAAGAATATGAGAGCAAAGACTATGGGGGTCAACCAGATACCCTTTTGTTTGAAGAGCTCCCTTAATTCAAACTTAAATACAACGGCTAATTGGCGCATGGTCGGACCTTTCTATGATGGAAAGCAATAGCGTACGATGCACTAAGCTTGAGCCGACACGGGTGAGCCGGCTAATGCTGCTTCACGGTCTAGCGTGATGAAAATATCATCGAGGCTGGGTCGATACGGTTCAAAAGCCAGCGGAACTTCCCCTTGGGCCAGGATACTCTGCAAGAAGGATGCTTCGTTTGCATCACTGCTTAAGCGAGCAATGGGACCCCTTCGATCACGCCAAGGCTCAACGCCCGGAAGTTGTTCGAGTAAACGGAAGGTCTCATCGTTGGAACGGTTTGCAAGCTTAATGCGCACTTGGCCTTCACCCCAGCGCTCTTTTATAGCTTCGAGATTATCGGATATGAGCACGTCGCCTAAACGGATCAATGTGATGTCATCGCAGAATTCTTCGACGACAGACATTTGGTGGCTGGAGAAGAGGACGATGCGGTCTTGCTCTAAGAATTCCAAGATGAAGTCTTTGAGAACCCTTGCGTTGACGGGGTCAAGTCCACTGAAGGGCTCATCGAGAATGAGGATGTCGGGGCTATCGATGAGGGACTGGATGATCTGCACCTTCTGCTGATTACCCTTGGATAGATTCTGAAGGGGTTCTTTAGAACGGTCAGCGAGCTCTAAGCGTTCGAGGTAATGCATACCGCTGTCATGAGCGGCTTGCCGTGTCATCCCTTTGAGTTCGCCGAAGTAGACGAGCTGATCGATGACCTTGGTCTGGTCATACATGCCACGTTCTTCAGGCATATACCCGATCTTGTAATTGCGACGCTCGAATGGCTTACCATCGATGAGGATTTCACCTGAATTGGGTTTAAAGACATCCATGATACAGCGGATGGCCGTTGTCTTACCGGCACCGTTACGCCCCAGAAAGCCATGGGCCTCACCGCTTTCGGCAGTAAAGGAGATGCCGTGGAGAATCTCCGTCTCTCCAAAGGATTTATGCATGTTTCGAATTTCAAGCTTCATTCAATACTCCTTCTGCAAGAGCGAGACTCTTGGGCAAGGTACTCCAGGATCTAATCAATGCTTCAAAGTGGAAAGAATCACATATAAATTAGCACCAATTATGCGTAACCATGCCGAATGGGAATGAACTTAATTTAATCTTAATATGTTGTTTTGATCGAATTCCGGACAGGTTTTATAGCTTAGCGTCTTGAGCTCGAATCATTAAATGAAGTGGCCGAGGGCTAAATGAAATGTCGCGGAAATGCTCGTAGAGTAAGGGAAGCGAAGGAAAGCTCCCTACAGTCGTCCTTTGATTGTTCACAAACATAAATCTTAAAACCCAAGAGAACCCCGGTTCAATGGAAAACTCTTGTGCGTTTTATGGGTTTAATGGGATTATTCGTCCGGTCCTCATTAGCACGTTATACTGATATCTCAAACTGAGATATCAGATACAAGTTATGAGATATAAGAAGGAAGGACCTTCAATCTATCCATAGGAAGATAGGAGCAAACATGCCACAAGAACTTCGCTATTACTTCGATGCAGATGAAATTAATGTCTTTAGGAAATCCCTTGAGAAACAGGATTACGCAGATCCGTTTGACGTAATGACGTTCCTCCAATTTGAGACAGCCCCTTTACAGATCCTCTTTGAACTACTGGACATTCCTTGGACCTTCATCGCTGAAGCGGATGACACGATGAAACGTATCTATGAGTATCAGTGGTCTAGGCATGGGATCTGGGATCTTTGGACATTGGTTGGTATGGGCTTGGTCACCGCTGAGATCTTGGACGAGGAAGTTCTAATTAAGCCGACCGAAGAGCTTAATGCCGTCGATGACATCCTGCGGAGTCATGAATTTAAGGCCTGGAAATTAGCCTATGATCGTCTTCTTGCGACCGCTTATGCGCATTTTTCGCGTTATGGCAAAATGCACCCGATGACCATTCTCGATGCAAGCAAGTTAAAGTCCGAGCTTGATCCATTCACCTTATTGGTGCTGAGTTCCATGGCTTTGCGCCATACGCCCTTTGCTCCAACGGTTGAACCGCCGGGAAATCTACCGGTAACGGAAGAAGAAGTCTATGAATCACGCATCGACCTCCTGGGCTTGGAAGAATTCTCGGACACCGAATTAGCGAAACAGGATCACGCCTTTTTGAAAACCCTTTGGCTACGTTTCAAACAAGGGGAGTCCGTCGATGAAATAGCTGCCGATATGGATGTCCAAAGATTCCTGACAGACCTCGTGATCTGGCGCTCAACCTTATCGCCATGGCCTTCCATGAGTGCTGATTATTAGTTCAAACCGTTCGAGATAAGCAAGCTCTTTCGGCTTGATCGAAAGAGCCTAAGCGAGTACCATGGTGAACACTTTCGATTTAGAAGGGTGTTTGGATGGATTACATTTCTCGCTTCGATCGCTACGCCAGAATGGCTCGTTATATACAGGATCCCGAGGATCATCGCTATGCCGAGATCCACGCGTATCTCGCCGATTGTTATTTCTACGGTGAGTATGTCGAGGTGGATCTGGCGCGGGCTTTGGAGCACTATCAGCGAGCGCTTCTTGGTGGACTTCGTCGCAATCGTGCGATGGTCGAAGATGCCCCAATGGCAAATCAAGCCACGACCCATTCCACTGATGATTCCTTGACTGTAAAGATCCAGCGCACGAAATCTCAGATTGAGAAGTGCAAGCATCACCTCTATCGCGCCTGTCAGGCGTAATTCCCTTATACAGATAAATACAAACAAAAGCCTCCACAGACTATTCTAAAACGGTTTTAACAACGAAGCTCTTCTTGCTTACTAGAATATTCCTTAAGCTTGAGATACCGAGGAGAATGGGAGATGGCCTATCATCGGTGCTCACAAGGAGGAAGATCACAATGAGAAGACTTAAGACAGCCTTTGCTTGGATCCTGGCATTAAGCCTACTGATCTCAGCCGGTTTCGTGATGCCTACAGTGGCAGAAGAAAATGCTGAAGTTGCCGGAACAATCAATGTCTATACAAGAGACTCTTCATCAGGTACTCGTTCAGCATTTGAAGAGATCGTTGGTTTCGAAGGCGAGCTCACGGAACAGGCTTTTGAAACTTCAGGTAACGGCGACATGGCCACCAAGATCGGCGCTGATGAGAACGGTATCGGTTATGTTTCTTTGACCACCGATTTCGAAGCAAACAACATTGTCCCCGTTAAGTATGACGGCGTCGAAGCTACGATTGAAACGGTCGTTGACGGTGAATACAAGCTCGCTCGTCCTTTCAACTTCGTGACGCGTGCCGAAGATGACTACGAAAGCGATGAGATCAAACAGCTCGTCCAAGCATTCGTCGCTTTTATCACGGAATCAACGGAAGGTAAGCAAGTCGTCCTCGCAGCAGGCGGTATCGTCGATGTTGCTGATAGCAAGCCGTGGGATGAGATCAGGGCTGATCACCCGATCGTTGATCAGGATAATAGCGGTCTAACGCTTATCACGGGCGGCTCAACGTCCGTTGAGAAAACGCTTACAGCTGCTCTCGAGATGTTTGTTCCTTATGCCGGTAATTTCCAGTTCAATGTTTCCCATACCGGATCAGGGGACGGCTACAAGCGTGTTCTCGGTAATGAGAAAGACAGCGCGAACGCTTCACATATCGGTTTTGCAAGCCGTGACTTCAGCGATGAAGAAGCTGTTGAGAACGGGATGGCGAGTGGCACTTACTGCCTCGATGCCGTTGTTGTTGCCCTGAACGCTGATGCCGCTCAGTACGATGACCTCAGCAATGCCCAGGTCAAAGCCATCTTCACCGGCGAAGTTAAGGATTTCTCAGAAGTTCCGACCATCGTTGCAGTTGTTGATGAAACTGAAGTCGCTGAAGAAACCGAAGCTGTCGACGAAGAAACCGAAACAGCAGCTGAAGAGACCGAAGCCGTCGAAGCAGGTATCACCACTTCAGACATCGAAGGTGAAATCCACGTCTACACTCGTGACTCTTCCTCCGGTACACGTTCCGCCTTCGAAGAAATCGTTGGTTTCGAAGGTGAACTCACCGAAGATGCTTTTGAAACGTCCGGTAACGGCGACATGGCTACCAAAGTTGGTGCTGACGCAAATGCTATCGGCTACGTCTCCCTCACCACAAATTTCGAAGCAAATAATCTCAAGGCTCTCCAGTATGACGGTGTTGAAGCGACGGTTGAAACCGTAGTCAACGGAGACTACAAATTGGCTCGTCCCTTCAACCTCGTAACGCGTGCCGAAGATGATTATGAGTCGGATGAAATCAAGCAACTCGTTGCAGCTTTCGTCACGTTCATCACTGAGTCAACGGAAGGTCGTCAGGCTGTTCTGGCTGCCGGCGGTATCGTTGACGTAGAAGGCGGCACTCCTTGGGAAGAACTCAAAGTTGATCACCCGATTGTTGATCAGGATAATAGCGGTCTAACGCTCGTCACCGGTGGTTCAACCTCCGTTGAGAAAACCCTCACCGCTGCTCTCGAAACCTTCGTACCTCTTGCAGGTAACTTCCAGTTCAACGTTTCCCACACCGGTTCAGGTGACGGATACAAGCGTGTTCTCGGCGAAGAAAAAGATAGCGCAAACGCTTCGCACATCGGTTTTGCCAGCCGTGACTTCAGCGACGAAGAAGCCGTTGAAGACGGCATGATGTCAGCAACGTACTGTTTGGATGCAGTGGTCGTAGTTGTCCAGGCCGATAACGGTCTCGAGAATCAGACTTCTGAAGGCGTTAAGAATATCTTTACGGCAGAAGTTTCAGAGTGGCCTGAAGTAGGCTAAACACTTAGATTGGATCAGCATATAATTTCAATAACCGCTTTATGTAGAAAGAACGAGTTATCATATGGATAATACGAATACTCGTAGCTTCCGGAAGGGGTTGCGGAACCGTCGGGTTGTAGACCGGCTGTTCCGCAGCCTTTTTACCGTATCGGCCATTATCGCCGGAGCTATGCTTGTCCTGATCTTTGTCTTCGTTGCCGCGCGAGGTGTGATTGTCTTCCTGCCAAGCTACGAATACGGGAATCTATCGATTGTTAAATTTCTCTTCGGGAGCTTATGGCGTCAGGATCAAGCCATATACGGGGTAGGGTTCATTATCATCAACACCCTCCTTGTCAGTCTATTTGCAGCGATCCTTGCATTTCCTCTCTCAGTCCTTAGTGCCCTCTTCATCGTACGGATAGCAGGTCCAAGACTCCGCTCGGCCATGACGACCGTCGTCGAAGTTCTAGCGGCGATTCCATCCGTCGTCTACGGTGTCTTTGCGGCGGGATCCATCTCATCTTGGGTCGAGGAATTAGCAAGGCTCTTTGGTGTCACAACCTTCGGCGGTAACTCGGGACTCACCGCGGTCATCCTCCTGACCTTGATGATCTATCCCACCATGACAGCTCTAGCGGTCACATCCATCCGTGCCGTGCCCGCAAGCTTAGAGCATGCCTCCCTTGCCTTGGGCGCGAGTGTGACCCAGACAAACTTCAATGTCATCTTGCCTGCAGCTCGTTCCGGCATCATCGCCGGCTTAATTCTCGGTCTTGGCCGAGCCTTCGGTGAAGCAACCGCTGTCTCGATGGTTGCCGGGAACGCCATGTCAGGCCCTAGTTGGAATCCCTTTGATATCACCAGAACCTTGACGTCCACGATCTTGGCAGGGCTCAAAGAAACCTCCGGGCTCGATTACGATGTGCGTTTTTCTGTCGGTATCGTCTTGATGATCGTCATCTTGATTTTTAACGCTCTGATCCAACGTCTGCGTAAGAGAATCGGAGGTTAGATCCATGACTAATGATAGTAATACAAAGAACTACTCCGCTAATAATCCACGCGACATCACAAAGTCCTTCGGTGGCAGTCGTGCGGTCAAGGATCGTTCACTTCAAGGACTTACCTGGTTTGCCATGGGACTATCCGTTTTCTGGCTCATCTTAATCTTCCGCTTCATCCTCGTGAACGGTGCTTCTTCTGTTAGCCTGGAACTCATCCGCTCCAATTATTGGTCGGGAAATATTATGCTCGGCTACTCTGAAGAGGGCCAGGCGGGTACCTTTGAAGAGCCGGCAGATCTCCCTGAGACGAGTTATTGGTCGACGAACTTCGGCTTTGCCATTGAAGATGCCTTTAGCCCACAACATAAGCCTCTGCTTAGATTTACCCATATCGATGAAAATTCGCCCATTGCAACCGGCCGCATCACGACCGCCGGACCTATGCAAGGCGAACTGCGTCCTCCTTCCACTGACTCTTCGATCAATAACTTGATTTTCTTTGATGCCGAGGGTACGGAAGTGAACGTCGGAACGATGTTCGGTCACAAAGCGGATGAGTTGACAACGCTCCTCGATGAAGAAGCCGTCAGTCTCAAGCAAATGTATTTCCAGACCGCCGGTGGCGGTATACGCGGCTCTCTGATCGCTACCTTACAACTTATCGGCATCACGCTCCTCATTGCGATTCCACTGGGGGTCATGGCGGCGATCTTCCTCCATGAATTGGCCCCGAAGCGCAAATGGGTCGATTGGCTCAGATCATCGATTGAGATGCTCGCCGGTGTCCCTAGCGTTATCTTCGGCCTCATGGGTATGACGCTTCTCTATCCGATCACTCAGGCATTTGGCGTCACCGGTCCCAGTATTCTATTGGGTTCGCTCACGACATCTGTCTTGCTCTTGCCGACGGTCATTCGCCAGACGGAAGAAGCTCTGAAGACGGTCCCGGACGGTCTTCGGATGGCTTCCTTAGCCTTAGGGGCAACAAGAACGCAGACAATTGCTCGAGTTGTCTTGCCGAATGCTCTACCGGGGATCTTTACCTCCATTCTCCTTGCAATGAGTCGCGTCATCGGTGAATCGGCAGCTCTCATCTATACGACCGGTACGTTCATCAACGACTTTCCGAAACCGACGTCAGGCGGTACCAGTTTGGCTGTCCAGATCTGGTCGATCATGAGCGGTGAGCAGCCTAACTTTAGACTGGCTTCAGCCATCTCCATCGTCATCTTAGGGATGGTGCTGGTGCTCAATGTCTTGGTCAAACTCATCACGTGGGTTGTGCGTAAAGATAAATAAAGAGAAGTAAAGAGAGATAAGCCGGTCTAGGCTTTTTGTGTTAATTGTAAAGGAGTAGCTCATGAAGCTTAACTTTGAGAATCCCGTTTTCGATATCAAGGACGTCAACCTCTTCTATGGTGGTTTCCAAGCCTTGAAGAACATTAATCTTCAGATTCCGCGTCAGAAGGTTACCGCACTCATCGGTCCTTCGGGTTGTGGTAAGTCGACGCTCTTGCGTTGTTTGAATCGCATGAATGACCTCATCGATGGGGTGCGCATCGAGGGTCAGATTCTAAAGGATGGTCAGGAGATCATGGCTCCGGAAACTGATGTGGTCACCCTACGCACTGCAGTCGGTATGGTTTTCCAACAGGCTAACCCGTTCCCAATGAGTATCTATGACAATGTCTCGTATGGACTTCGTTGCCAGGGGATTAAGGATAAGCACTATCTCAATGAGCGAGTCGAAGACTCCTTGCGGAAAGCCGCACTCTGGGATGAAGTGAAAAATGATCTGCGCAAGAGCGGTACCCAACTATCCGGTGGGCAGCAGCAGCGGCTTTGTATTGCGCGTGCGATTGCACTTGAGGCGGAAGTCATCCTCATGGACGAACCCACCTCTGCGCTCGACCCGATCGCAACCAGCCGGATCGAAGACTTGATGGAGAGTCTCAAGGAAGAGTATACGATTGTTATCGTGACGCACTCGATGCAGCAAGCAGCACGTATCAGTGACTATACGGCCTTCTTTCTCTTGGGCGATATGGTGGAGCACGATGAAACCTTCACCATATTCAATACTCCTAAGGACAAGCGTACAGAAGACTATATTTCGGGGCGTTTCGGTTAACGTCGTATTTGTGCCTTTAGTATACTTAGGGTGAAACAAATGAAAGTGGGATAAAACCATGATGAGAAGATCCTTTGACCGTGAATTAGCAGACTTGAGCGAAGAAGTTCGCCTCATGGGTTCGATGGTAGATTACAGCATGCAGCAGACCCAGGTTGCTTTGGCAGAGCATGATTTCTACCTTGCAAGCATTATTCGTAAAGCCGACATCGGGATTAACGCCGCTGAGAAGCGCATTGAACAATTGTGCATTCGCCTCTTGGCTTTGCAACAGCCTATCGCCAGTGACCTACGCCACATCACGTCGAGCATCCGGATGGTTGCCGACCTGGAACGAATCGGTGACCAGTGTGCCGATATTTGTGAAATCCTTTGCACTTACCCGGAATCCTTCGAGCATTTGAAGACACCGCATCGCTTGATCACGATGTTGACCGATGCAAGAAAAATGCTGCGTGATGCAATGAAGGCCTTCTTAGAGTTTGACGTCGAAGCGGCGGAGTCTGTCCGCACAGCAGACGACAAAGTCGACCTGGGCTTTTCGGAGACCGTGCGTGAAATGTGTCAAGTGATTCTGGATCATAATGTGCTCGTGACGCAAGCCACGGACTATATGTTCATGGCGAAGTACATCGAGCGCATGGCGGATCACGCGACGAACATCGCCGAGTGGGCCATCTATGCGGCGACGGCTGAATTGCCTCATACCGTCGATGAATCCAAGGATCGTGAAGCGATCAGGGCATTCTTGGATCGGGCGGAGGCCTATGGACGTGCCGGGGGTGACTACGATCTCGTGAAACTGGAAGAGAAAGACAGTTTCCGGAAGGAAGAAGAGGCTGTCGGAGAAGTCTCGCACGATCCGATGATGCCCGGTATAGGTCGGCGTGTCTTGGGCGGTATTGATCCGGAGAATAAGCGCTGGAATTCGAATGCCGGAGAACACGGACTTGGCGGCAGAGATCATGCACCGGAAGACGAGATGTAGGAGGCTTTTGTGAAGACTTCAGAGAGACCCATTCTTGTCTATATCGTAGATGATGAAGAACCCATCAGGAAACTGGTGGAGATTGGTTTGAAAGACGAAGGGATGGATGTTGAGAGCTTTGCTCGCAGTAGCTCCTTCCTAAGTGCCATCCGTACCAGGCTCCCTGATCTTGCGATTGTCGACTGGATGATGCCGGCCCCCGACGGACTCGAGGTATGCCGTCTCCTCCGCAGTACACCTGAAAGCAGACAACTCCCCATCATCATGCTCACGGCTCGAGACGAAGAAAGTGACCGCATCTTGGGTCTCGAGATCGGGGCAGATGACTATATCAGCAAGCCCTTCAGTCTCCGTGAGCTCTCTGCTCGGATCAGGGCCATCCTCCGCCGTGATAAGCTCCTGGAAGAGAAGGATCTCCGTAAGCTCACCATTTGTGGGATCACGATCGATCCGTCGCGTCGTAGAGTGTACAGAGAGAATGAAGATATCGAATTGACGCAGAAGGAATTTGATTTGCTCTACACCTTGATGCGTGAGCAAGGTCGAGTCCTCACCCGTGAACAGCTCTTGGAGAGGGTCTGGCAGACCAATTATTTAGGGGATACCAGAACGGTCGATGTCCATATCCGCTATCTCCGCCAGAAGATCGAACGCGATCCCGGTGATCCGCAGTTCATCCTGACGGTGCGCGGGGTCGGTTATAGCTTCTGTGACGATGAAGAGGCGGAAGAATAGAGAGTTTCGTTCTATGGATAGTCTGATGAATCAGCGCCGCTCACGGTACATTATCCTCTTGCTGGTTCTCCTTATGCTTTTCTTTGTTATCTTAGCGGCGATTGTCCAACCGATCGTGCAAGAGATTAGAAATGAACAGGTCTTTGAATCGCTGCAAGTCGTCTTGGACGAAGACGATGCCATCGAAGACCCTCTTGAGTATGTCAATCAGAAGGCTCGAGAGCTCCAGACGTTTAGCGGGAGTTACCGTTTCCGTCTTGAGAATCGTGTGACGGGGGATATCTATGAAGCGAGCTCGCGCCTGCCGGAGGAAGAGAGCTTGATACCACCTCTCCGAGTTCCTCATGCCGATGCCGAACACCTCAGCGAATCCTATAAATTTTCCCTGCGATTGGAAGGCGGGTTACTGAGCCATTGGCGGCTTGCTTTTTTGTTCTTGTTCTTCTTTAGTGCCATCTTCATCCTCATCATCACCTTGGCCATCTACCCGCGTTCGATCAAGCGCTACACGCGATTCATCACCGCTGTCACCGAGAGAATGCAGCAGCTCGCTATTGGTAAGGAAGGCGAACCCTTACCGATGGAAGACGCTGAATTAGGCGACCTTGCCCGTGCCTACAATCATCTCAGGGAGCGCCTCGACAAAGGTGTCCTGGAAATTCAAAAAGCCAACACCCTCCTAAATGGTATTCTCGAAGCTATGCGAGATGGGGTGCTCGTGATCAATGAAGAAGGTAGGCTCCTCGTTTGGACAGAACGTGCGATGGAGTTTCTCGGGGAAGACGTATCTCCTTCTCCGGCAGAAAAGTTTCAGCACAGTTCGCAGCAAGATGAGGCACCTCTCTTTGCAGCAATTGGTTCCAACGCGTATATGCTCTCAAACTTCGTCAGCGAGCGCTTCGATACGATCGCCGTGGGCGAGGCTCAAACGGCGAGCATAAGGCTGCATTGGCCACGAGATATGACCTTGGATCTTTACCTCAAGGCCATCTTCGTCGCAGAGAAGAAACATCTCCTCATCGTGCTCCACGACAAAACGCGAGTCGTTCAACTTGAAGGGTATCGCAGAGACTTCGTTGCCAACATAACTCACGAATTGAAAACGCCGCTAACCTCTATCCGAGGTTATACGGAGTTGCTCCTCAATGCGGATCGCAGCAGAGAGACGAGGCTGTCATTTCTACAAGTCGTCGATGAAGAGACCCGACGCTTGGCTGACTTGATCCAAGATCTTCTCCTCTTAGCGGAGATCGAGGGGAAAGACGAAGTTCAGGTTCCGGTCGAAACCTATGTCCTCCCGATCTTGGAAGATTGTTTTCGCAGTCTCCAAACCCATGCCAAAGAGCGTGGTATCCGTCTCGATCATCGGGTAAGCACGAATGCCAGAGTCCCTCTCACGCGCGAGGCTTTGCGCCAAGTCCTCACGAATCTTCTCAGCAATGCAGTGCGCTATATCGACAATTCCGGCCATGTGTTGGTCTATATGAATTATCTTCCCGGCGAAGTGCAGCTCATTGTCGAGGATGATGGCCCCGGAATAGAGTCCAAGCATCAGCAACGCATCTTCGAGCGCTTCTACCGTGTGCACAAAGAACGCTCACGTGAGCTTGGCGGTACAGGTTTGGGGCTCTCTATCGTGAAGAATATGGTTGAGGCGGCCGGCGGTAAGATCGAGTTGACGGAAGATCCCGGTCCGGGGATTGGCTGTCAGTTCATCTTGAAGTTCCCGGCAGCGATGGAGGATACACCTCACGCATAGGAGCGGCTCAACCGTTCTTTCGATACGCCACTTGACTCACAAAAGCCGCCCCATCCTTGCCCTTTACCCAAGCTTCCAAGCGGGCCAGGTTCCAGAACTCGCCTTGAATCTCCATTTCTTCCTCTTCCGTGATGAAATACTCCAAGCATTCATCGAGGAAAACTTCCTGCAAGAATGAAAACTGACAGGCTCTAAAGAAGTGTGGTCCTGCCCATGTTCTAAAGGCTCGCATCATGAGTTCAATATAGATCGTGTTGTGTAAATGCTCGTTGAGATCGATGTCTTGAGGCTGAATGATGTAACTCAAACTTGGCTCACCGTCCGGTCTGGCAGTCCCTGCTCGTAAGCGTCGCATGCGGGGAGGCCTCTTGAGTTCACTGCGTCGGACTTCGGGGAGGACCAGATTACCCGTTTCGATGACATCTTTGGGTTTCGCCGGCTTTCGTGTATCACGGTCAACCAATAACCATTCACCGGATGAAGATCCCCACAGGCCTTCTGAGGTGTAATAGGCATTTTCTCGGAGGAAGCGAATGCCCTTTGCCGGGTGCATCCAAGTTTCCAGGATGACTTCTTCTCCAAGGCGAGGGAATTCTTTATGGAAGGCATAGTAAGCATTGACGTAAAGCCAGGTGAGGTTCATCTCCTTGAGAAAAGATTGACCTAGCCCTAAGTCTTCGCATTGGCCATCTTCGATATCCTGCATCATCTGCATCAAGGTGCCGAGTCGGAAGATGCCATCTTCATTGACGTGTTCTTCAGCGATCGATCTTGGACGAACACGAGATTCGGGATAGATCTCACGGATTAACTCTGCTGTGATGATTTCGTGATCGCCGGTCGTATGGACGGAATCTTCAACTCCGCCGGATTCTTTCGCTTCACTAAAGTCCTTCGGACCATCGATAGGATCACGAGGTCCGTTAACGTCACTGAAAGCTTCAAACATCCTTGCCTCCTCTGGAGTTCTAACCTCTATACAAGACATGGTTGGTAAGCCCAACCGCTCACTATCTTAATTCATTCGTACAAAAGACGCTCCTTCGAGTAGAATAGACGAAGAAAAAACCATGGATGTGAAGGGAGAAATGCATGAAAGTATTTATGGGTCAAGATTTTCTCTTAGAGAGCCCCACAGCTGAGAGATTGTATCACGACTACGCTGCGAAGATGCCGATCTTTGACTTCCACTGCCATTTGAGTCCTCAGGAAATTTATGAGAATAAGTCTCTCAACAACCTGACGGAAGCGTGGCTGGGTGGAGATCATTATAAGTGGCGGTTGATGCGCGCGGCCGGCATCGAAGAGAAATACATCACGGGAGATGCGTCTGTTACCGAGCGCTTCGAAGCGTATGCCACCGCCTTGCGACAAGCCATCGGCAATCCGCTCTATCACTGGTCCCACTTGGAATTGCAGCGTTTCTTTGATATCTACGATCCGCTTACCCCGGACAATGCTATCGAAGTTTATGAGGAAGCCAGCGAGAAGCTCACAGAAGAAAGCTGGTACCCTCGCTCCCTCATCACCGGATCCAATGTCAAAGGGGTCTTTACAACCGATGATCCTGCCGATGACCTTGCTTGGCATAAGAAACTAAGAGAAGACGAGTCCTTCGAACCGTTTGTCCTACCGGCCTTTAGACCTGATAAGTACTTGGCTGTCGACAGTCCGGATTATGCCGAGAATGTGAAACGATTGAGCGATGCAGCGGGGGTTCAGATCAAAGATTTCACCTCGCTTTGTGAGGCTTTGGATAAGAGGATTGAGTACTTTGCAGAAAATGGCTGTCATGCGTCCGACCAAGCCCTCTCAAATTATCACTATGTTGAAGCCTCCGATGCCGAGCTCAACCGTTCGATGACGCAAGCCTTGGCCGGAGCGAAGCTCAGTGAACAGCATAAGAATGCTCTCATCACGGGAATCCTGGTTCACCTGGGCCGTAAATATCATGCGCAAGGTTGGCCCATGGAGCTCCATATCCAAGTGGTCAGAAACAACAATAGCCTCATGCGTGAGCAAGTGGGGGTTGATGCAGGATTTGACTCCATCCTTGACGGCAACGTGGCTCTTGCGATGAACCAACTTCTCAATGCTTTGGCAAAGACCGAGCAGCTGCCTCCCGTGATCTTGTTCTCCTTGAATCCGGCAGACCTCCCAATCTTGGCGACGGTGGCAGGGAACTTCCAAGAAGGCCCACTCCCCGGCAAAGTCCAATTGGGAACCGCTTGGTGGCATTTGGATAACCTCGAGGGGATGGAGCAGCAAATTCATGAATTTGCACGTTCCGGTGCTTTGGGCTCTTTCGTCGGGATGTTGACCGACTCCAGATCCTTCTTATCGTATCCACGCCATGAATACTTCCGTCGGATTCTTTGTAATTATTTGGGCGATCAGATCGAACGTGGTCTCTACCCCAATGATATAGAGTTTGTCGGAAAAATGGTCGAAGACATCTGTTTCAATAATGCAATGCGCTACTTCAAGATGGAAGAGTCTATGTAATCCATGGTTGAATTGCCTTGTTGATGGGTCTCCATCAAAGAGACTTAGTTTGGGCATCGATTCTCCAACCTTGAAGTCTTAAAATGATATGGACTAGTCAATCTTGACCCGACCTCAAGGGCATTGGCTAGTCTTTTTTTTGCCTCTGTGAGGATCGTCACATGCAACGCAACGAAGCAAGGGATGCTCTAGCCCCTGTGCGATCGATCACCCATGACAACGAACGACTATGAGATCATGCACTAATCTCAAGATCCCCGAATTTCACAGTTGATCCGAAAACAGGAGAGGATTGCAAAGATGGAAAGTGAAAGAAACAGCATTCGTATTCTTATCGATGAACACGATAGAATTTTAGAAGCTATCGATGTCTTACATCAAATGGCGATTAGGATACTTCAAGAGGACTCGATCCATATGGAAGACTACCGAGCCATCATCAAGTTCATCCGTGAATTTGCCGATAAACATCACCACGGGAAGGAAGAAGAGATTCTCTTCAAGGAAGCTCTGAACCTTGACCACCCCGCAGCCGAGAAACTCATACGACATGGGATGCTGGTCGAGCATGACTTAGGTCGTTTTCATGTCGGTGAGATTGAAGCCGCTGTCAATGAAGCGGAACAAAGGATGAAGGATGGTGACTTGAGCAATGAACTCAAGGTTCGCCTCATCGGTCATATGGAGTCCTATAGGAATCTTTTGCGCCGTCATATAGAGAAGGAAAATGCTGCGGTCTTTTCTTTCCTGGAGCGTTCCCTTACACCTCAAGTCTTGCGTAGTGCAGACCTTGCGACGGATCGTTTTGAGGATGAGTTTGCGACCAGGCGGCACGATGCACTAGAGACTCTCGCTATGTTACAAGAAAAGTATCGCTAGACCATACGATCGGATAAACAAAAGATGCCTCTGCTCTAAGTGGAGAATAAAAGGACCCCCAAACGTTGAACCAAGAGAAAGGGATCAACGAAGGGGGTCCTTTATAGCTGCGCGAGGGGGCTTTTTTGTGGAATGGATCGAGTGGGTTTAAGACTGGAGGAGTTCTTCTTCGACCTTGGCAAGTAGCCTTAAACGCTCCGGTTCAAGAATGGTGACTTCACGCGAACCCTTCATTTCGATGAGACCTTGGGTTTGGAAATCAAGGAGCTTACGTGTGAGGGTCTCGCGGGTCATGCCCGTGTAACTACCGAGCTCTTCGCGATTCATAGGCAGGCGGAGGTTGAGATGATGACCGCGCACCGTACCATAATCACGCAGGAGATCGAGGAGGAGCGTTGCAACGCGCTGTTCCGTTGAGTGCCCACTCATCCGATCGAGCATGCCCTCAGCCCAACGAATGCGCTCATAGCTCTTTTCTAGAATCTTGAGGAGCATAGGAGGATTCTTTAGCGCAATCGAATCGAAGACTTCCTTGCTAAGCATGGCAATCTCAGAGGGTTTGAGTGCTTGACCATTGTAGCGATAGCGATCACGCTTGATCAGGTTGAATGCCCCGACGAAATCATCTTCGTCGTAGAGATACATGACCTGCTCGCGTCCATCAGGCAAAATGCGATAAATCTTCATTTGGCCTTCAACAACAATAAAAAGCCTGTCAGCCTCGTCTCCCGAACGAAAGATGTGTTCACCGCGCTTAAACGTCTGAGTCGTGAGTCCTTGCGAGATGACCTCGAGTTCTTCATCGCTCAAATCTTCAAAAAGAGGTATATCGCGGATTGCTGAAAGTTCTATGCTTCCCATAGCAGCTCCTTTCAATGGAGTAACTTTAACGCTCTAAGCTTTCCTTAGCTAGAGCTAACAGCATATAAAAATGATGAAATTCAGTCTTTGGAGGAATAACCTAGTGATGAGCTAGGGATTACCTCTCCTACAAGCTTATATGAATTTGGATATCTTTGACGAGCTTTTATGCTCATTTATTGGATAGTTAAGTCTGGGGCATCAAAGATCGTTTATCTTAAGCTCTTTTTGCTTCTTCACACCAAGCTCCTTCCCGCGACTCGGTGCTCCCTCATCGATTCGTGGTATCGTAATTCTTATACTTGCGAAACGAAGCTATAGGGATTTCAGTGAATTGAACGGAAAGGATATGCACTATGCGAGAGGATTGGGTCTACCGTCGCACGGCACAGTTGCATGAGACGGATCAAATGGGCATCATCCATCACTCCAACTACATCAAGTGGATGGAGGAGGCACGGATTTACCTCATGGATAAGATGGGTTATTCGTACCGGGATATGGATGATAAAGGGATCTATAGTCCGGTGCTTGATGTGACTTGTCGTTACGTCAAGAGTGTTCAATTTAATGACAAGATCCGTATCCTGGTTTCCCTTAAGTCAATGAGTCGAGTCCGCTTTGTTCTGCAGTACAAGATGTATAACGATTCTATGGACAGCATTTTATGCACCGAGAGTACATCGACGCACTGCTTCTATCGTAAAGACGGGTCGCCTAGACCGCTAGATCTTAAGCAAGAGCTAGGTGCGTTCTTTGAGAAATTTCCGACAGAGGAGGAGCTGTGAGGGTTTACCGACAGGAGAGGAGCAGTGAGGGCTTTCCGATAGGGGAGGAGCAGACGAATTAAAGCCGATCCAGCCTCATTCGCTGAGCTTTAACGACTCCGCACGATCTTGAAGTGAAGGCTAATCCAGTCTTTGAACCACCAACAAAGCCTGCTCAAATTTGAGCAGGCTTTGCGTTCAGTAGTGTCTTCAAGTCTTAAGTATGAACTAGGGCCGTACGAACTAAGCTGCGTGCTCCTGATTCTGAGCATCAGCCCAGAGTCTTCGCCATTCGGTCTGCAGATTCCGTGCAGCTTGAACGTCCAAGGCTGGCACACCATCCAGGCGATAGTCCAGACCCAATTCTTTATACTTGCTCTCACCCATCCTATGATAGGGAAGAATCTCCATCGTCATGACCTTTGCCGCAAACGGACGAGCCAAGTCTACCAGTTGCGGTAGAAGCTCAGGTTTATCGGTCAGACCGGGGACCGCAACATGCCGGAGCGTGACGTTGCCTACGAAAGCATCGCTTGCAATGGCTTCATGGAAGTGTCTGACGGACGAAAGCGGCAAGCCTGTGATGGTTCTGTGGAGTTCGTCGTTGCCGGCTTTGAGATCAAGCAAGATGTGATCGACGTAGGGGAGGAGCTGTTGGAGTTGTTTTGGAGTAGCACCTACCCCTGCAGTATCGAGACAAATCGAATAACCGGCTGCCTTCAAGACGGGGAAGATCTCAAGTAGCGCAGGAGTTTGGAGCAGCGGGTCTCCACCTGAGAAGGTGAGTCCACCTTCTTTGTCATAGTAGTTCTTATACCGAGAGGCAATTGCCAGAATATCATCCACGGTCATACGTTTCCGATCCAAGAGCCCTGTCTTGGCAAGGGATTCGGCTTGTGGAAGATCTTCCTTGAGCGGCGTCTTGTCTTGTGTCTCCGGGTTATGACAGTAGAGGCAGCTCATAGCGCATCCTTGTAGAAAGAAGACCGTGCGAAGTCCTGGACCGTCGACCGTGCCCAAGGTTTCAATCTGTGAAATGACCAATGATTGCATGAGTTGCTCCTTTCATGGGACGTAAGGCTTCGAGTGCATCTGTGAATCCGGCGATTACACGGCTTAGAGTGCATCTGTGAATCCGGCGATTACACGGCTTAGAGTGCATCTGTGAATTCGGTGATTAAGCGGCTTCGAGTGCATCTGTGAATTCGGCGATTACACGGCTTAGAGTGCGGAGTGGAACGTGCGCTGCATAACTTCCAGCTTCTGCTCATCGGAGAGATTATTGAAGTGAACAGCATAGCCTGAAACACGGACCGTGAGGTTCGGGTACTTGTCGGGATTCTCATAGGCATCTTGCAAGAGAGCCTGTTGGAGGACGTTCACGTTTAGGTGGAAGGCACCTTGACGGAAGTAACCGTCGAGGATGCGGCTTAGATTCTGGACTCTTGTTTCTTCCGTCTTGCCAAGGCTTTCAGGCACGATGGAGAAGGTGTTGGAAATTCCATCTTGGCAGACCCCGGCATAGGGAAGCTTGGCGACAGAGTTTAGGGAAGCCAGTGCGCCGGTCCGGTCACGACCATGCATGGGATTGGCACCGGGGGCGAAAGCTTCACCCGCTTGACGACCGTCCGGTGTGCTCCCGGTCTTCTTGCCATAGACGACGTTCGAGGTGATGGTGAGGAGGGAGAGCGTCGGCTCAGAATCACGATAGGTCTCGTGCTTGGTAAGTTCCGTGTGGAAAAATCTCACGAGCTCACGTGCGATGTCGTCGACCCTATCGTCATCGTTGCCGAATTTTGGGAACTCCCCATCGATGTCGAACGTCGTGATGAGCCCTGCTTCGTTACGGTTTGCCCGGACAGTAGCGTAACGGATAGCACTCAAGGAGTCGGCTGCGATCGATAAACCGGCAATGCCAAACGCCATGTAACGATGGACATCTCTGTCATGGAGAGCCATTTGTCCGGCTTCGTAAGCATACTTATCATGCATGTAATGGATAGAATTCATGGTATCGGCATAGAGCCTTGCGACGTTTGCCATCGTCTTCTTGTATGCCGTAAGAACGCTGTCGTAATCGAGGACATCACCATCCATCGTTGAGAAGTCTTCAACTCCTTCAAGCACTACAAGGGGTTGTCCCGTCTTCTTATCCTTCGTGATTTCGTCACGACCGCCGTTCAAGGCGTAGAGGAGTGTCTTGGCCAGGTTGGCACGGGCGCCGAAGAACTGCATGTCTTTGCCGATTCTCATGGCTGAGACACAGCAAGCAATCCCGTAGTCATCCCCGTAGATCGGACGCATGAGATCGTCGCTTTCGTATTGGAGAGCGTCGGTCTCGATCGACAAGTGGGCACAGTAGTCTTTGAAGCCTTGCGGTAGTGCATCAGCCCAAAGAATGGTCATGTTTGGTTCGGGTGCAGGACCTAAATTTTCGAGACTGTGAAGGAAGCGGAAAGACGTCTTCGTCACTAAGGTACGACCATCCTCACTCATACCACCGATGGATTCCGTGACCCAGTTCGGATCGCCCCCGAAGAGCTCGTCATATTCCGGCGTACGGAGGTGACGGACCATCCGAAGTTTGATGATGAGCTGATCGATGAGTTCTTGTGCAGCAGCTTCATCGAGAAGGCCTGCGTCGATATCCCGTTGGATATAGATATCGAAGAAGGCGGTATTGCGTCCGAAGGACATCGCAGCCCCGTTGTTTTCTTGGACTGCTGCCAGATACCCCATATACGTCCACTGAATAGCTTCGTGGGCATTCTCAGCGGGACGAGTGAGGTCAAGGCCATAGGTCTTCCCAAGATCGATCATTTTGCCCAGGGCACGGTATTGCTCTGACAGTTCTTCCCGAAGGCGAATGGTTTCTTCGTTAGCGGGCAGATCATCGAGCTCAAGCTTCTCTTGCAGCTTGTCCTTCATGAGTCGATTTAAGCCATATAGTGCGATCCGGCGATAATCACCGATAATGCGCCCGCGGCCATAGGCATCCGGCAAACCGGTCAAGAGTCCGGCGGTTCTGGCGCGACGCATGGCTGGAGTGTAGACATCGAAGACGGCATCGTTATGCGTTTTCCTGAACTCGTGGAAGGATTCGACGATCTCGCCTTCCATCTCGGCACCCGCTTGCTCCAGAGCGGACTGAGCCATGCGGAGACCGCCGTAGGGGTTTACAATGCGCTTAAGAGGTTCATCCGTCTGAAAACCGACGATAAGCTCTTGTTCCTGATCGAGGTACCCTGCATCGAACCGGTTGATCCCGGAGAAACAACGGGTCTCGACTTTCTTCTGCTGAGTCTTCTGATCTTCAAGAATCAAGGCATTGGCCTGATTCCAGACCTTCTGTGTACGAGGCGTTGCGCCTTCAAGAAAGCTTGCATCCCCCTCGTAGGCCTTATAGTTTTGTTGTATGAAATCCCGGACATCAATGGACTCTTGCCATGCACCGGTCGTAAAATTCTGCCATGCCTTCATCGATCTCTCCTTTCGAATCTAAGGGCTTTTGGTGACCTTAAATTAGCACGCTAAAACGTCCTCCCTCAGTGTTCAAAGTCACGAAGTTAAGGGAGTGTTAACGGGGAGTGATAGCGCTCACTTGCCCCTAGAAGAAACCCAAATTTAAGACATAGATAAGGATGAAGAGGAGGAATCCGATGCGTACTTCACGCAATTGGTAGAGCTGTTTACTCGTCGTTCTCGTCTGAGAAAACTCATTCGTTTGCTCCGGCGATTGCAATGTTCCTACAAAAGCCAGCAGATTCACCAAGGTAACGGCAGAAACAACGGCAGCCACAACCGATGCATAGAGGCTTGCCTGCCCCGCCGTTGAGCTAAGCGGCATCGTCCTAACAAAGGCCGGTACATTCTGATACAGGAAGTAAATCGTTGCGGCAAAGCTTAGATGCGTGATCATGGAGCCAAAGAGCGAAGCGCTCCGATAACGGACCCATGAGAGGGCTACGCCTACCAAGATTGGGATAAAGATCAGTGGATCTTTGAAGAGGAAGGCATAGAGAAGGGAGGGCAAGATGAATGCTGCCCGCCTATGCCCTTGACGCATGAGCCCGGTGAACAGATTGCCACGGAAGAATAGTTCCTCCAGAAATGAGGGCAAGAGGATATGGATTACCCATAAGAAGACGGTGCTCCCCGGCCTTAGACTTTGTGGCATGAACATATAGCGATTGAGATTACTGCTATAGATGTTAGGGATGACCGATGTGCTGAGGTTTTGAAGAGATATGACTAAGACCCCCAAAGGGATACCAATAAGTGCGGAAGTGAAAGATTGACTTCCCGAGGGCATGACAGGACCGAAGATACGACCTAACGGGAAGGGGTGGTATTTTGCAAAGAGCATCAGCGGGATCAAAAGAACCATACCGGCTTGTAGGAGTTGATAGAGCAATTGACCGGAGACTTGATTTTTCACAATGCCGAGGAAATTCGCAGGTAACAGTAGCCAGATAAACCAGAGGACAGCGTAGGCTATGGCACTCGAGAGTATAAGGCCTCTCGTTTCTGCCTCCAATCGTCCTTCCTGCAAGAGACTACGCTTACGCGGTTCACTGAGAGTCTTGAAGTTCGTTGGGAGAGGACTTGGACGGAAAGGACCACCGATCCAGCGGTCAAAGCTGTCCTTCGTTGGCTTAATAGCTTCACCGGCACGGTTCAGTGAATCTTGCAGATCGAGGGTGACCGGAATTCGTGTGTGCCATGGGGCGGGCGTTTCATCGATCGTATCTTTGTCACCCGCGACATCTTCACCCATTTCGTCGAGCATGATCGTTTCGATCTCAGTCGTCGTGAGATCTGTCAAGGGATTCTGAGCCCTCAGATTTTGCTCCAAGACGATGGCTTCCGCCAAGCTTAAGACACGTCGAATTTCAATGGCATCCGTGGATTCGAGATTTGTCTTTTCCTCCGTCTCTTTTTCTTCTTTAGGTTTCGGAACAAAAGTCCCTTCTCGGACGACGCCTTCTTCAGCAACAGGCTGTTTATCCGGGGTGAAACCGGCCGGGAAATAGATGCGCTCGGTTGTCTGGGTAGCCTCTGTGGAGGACGAATCTTCATCCGCTGTCGTGTCCTTATCTGAAAGCTCATCAACTTGGGAAGGCTTGGGGATGTGGTCTCTTTCTTGGACGGCAGATTTCTCCAAGGCCGGCACAATGTGAATCTGCTCCGTATACTGAGCGTCGTCTTCTTCCGGTTCACTGATGTCGGTCCGGGTTTCCGGGGTAATAGGTACGGACTGAACCGGTACGGGTAGTGCTTCGGGGGGACCGATACGTCTGATGATAGGGCGTTCAGGTAGAGGATCTTCCGTATCCGCAACAGATGGCTCAGGAACTGTTTCAGGCTCTGAAAGCTCCTTATCACCCGGTTCTACATTTACCGCTTCATCTACAGGATCCGCTTCTTCTGCAGGATCCGCTTCCTCTACAAGATCTGCTTCTTCAGGTTCAGCGACGGGGCTTACTTCTTCTGTAACAGACTCTTCTGTAACGGACTCTATTGAGGTAGGAACTTCCGCTTGGACTAGCGCAGGGATAACAACGCGGCGAATCCCGGGAACCGGCGTTTCCTCTTCTTCAGCAATTTCATCGATCATGTCAGTCGGTGGTTGATATTGGGACTCGGGAATCGGGTCTACTTGGTATCCATCGGTGACAGTATCATGCCTGAATGTATCGGTTTCCCTTGATGGATCGTCCGCAAAGTGCCCAGTGTAGTAAAATGTTTCGAAGTCGTCGAAGAAATTGTTTCTATCCGGCGCATTTGAGGCATGCGACATCTGCTGACCCGGTGTTTCCCCGGTCGTTTCAGAATTTGATGATGCTCGTCTATTTTTGTTGCTCCTTAGCATTGCCACTCAAGCTCCTCGCATTAACTTCGCGAATTATACCATGCTCATATTTATCCGCCCTAATGACAGCAAAGGAGAATCTCATGAGCCAATCCAAGTGGGAAAGAAAACTGATAGGATCTGAATTAGCCCCTCCTGTGAAAGCTTATCGCAGCAACAAGAAACATGTGCCGGAAGTTCACTCTCATTTGCGTGGCAGAGCCATCGTCGTTCCGGAAGTCATCTATAACGCCAGTGGCATCAAGATCCTAAACCGCCGCATCAAGAGTCTTATGTTCACGACGGATGTTGCCTTGATCTCCAATTGTAACGCTCAAGCCATCATGGCAGTCTACCCTTTCACGCCGCAGTTGACGGTTACCCAGGCGATCTTAAGCGTAGCCACGGTCCCGGCTTTTGTGGGGGTAGGAGGTGGCCAAACGGGCGGTCAACGTGCGGTCCACTTGGCGCTGCAAGCTGAGCTGCTGGGTGCTTATGGGGTCGTGGTCAATGCGCCTGTCAAGCTATCGGACCTCAAAGCCATTGCTGATGTGATCGATATTCCGGTCTTGGCGACCGTTGGATCCAAGCACGATGACATTGAAGGCAAGGTCAACGCCGGCGCACAGATCCTCAATATTTCGGGAGGCAAAGACACGGCTGAGGTGGTTCGTTTGGCTCGGAAGATCTTGGGCAGGGAGTTTCCTATCATTGCAACGGGTGGTAAAACCGACGAGATGATTGAAGAGACCATCGATGCCGGCGCTAATGCCATAACCTTTACCCCGCCTACCTCCGCTGAGATTTTCCGCACGGTGATGGAAGAATATCGCAAACTTGAATAATTGTTATTTATTCGAAACAAAGGCATGAATTTATCCCCAAACGCCTGTTGATAAAGCTTGTGTTCCGGGGGCGTTTCACACGCGAGTTTACAGAAGACTTACAGGCGATTGACGCTTTCTCCCCATGATTCACAGGGTCGAGGGAGCAGTTTTCCACCAAATGGGGATGAATAAAGTCAAATTGGGGATGAATAGATAAGATTTGACATGAATACTCACGCTTCATGAGGATTTTTCGCAGCGAAGATTCATGCCATCACGTGCCTGTGGATACTTTATGACAATTGTTACCTGAATGAAATTTCAGCTATACTATGAGGTCTTGAAGGAGGCGACATGAGCTGGCCAACGAAGAAAGATGCACCTTGGCTTATTGTCGGTCTGGGGAACCCCGGACCGAAATATGAGACAACTCGCCATAATCTAGGTTTTCTGGCCCTGGACGTCATTGCAGATGAAGCAAGAATTGATGTTCGCAGGGCTCGTTTTCGTGGTCTGATGGGAGAAGGTCGCTGGTTGGGAGAACGCGTCGTACTTCTCAAACCTATGACGATGATGAACTTAAGCGGTGAGAGCGTTAGGGAAACGGCCAAGTATTATCAGATTCCACCTGAGAAAATATACGTTCTCTACGATGACTTCGATGTTCCAACGGGGCAGCTCCGAATTCGTCAACTAGGGGGTCCCGGGACTCATAAGGGCATGCAAAACATCGTAAAACTCTTAGGCACCAGAGATTTCCCGCGCATCAAGCTCGGCTGCGGCCCTCTCCCCAAAGGAGAAGACGTCGTTCGCTATGTCCTAGCGCCTATTCCCAAGGCCGATATCCCGGCCATCAACGAAGTGTTGGAAGGAGCCGCTCGGGCTGTGGAAGCAACCCTCCGCAACGGAATTGATACGGCGATGAATCGCTATAATTTAGAATTCGGCAAACATCGGGAGGAGGTTTGATGTTCTTCGAGCGCCTAAGCCAAGATCCTCAATTCAATGTATTGGCTGAACTTTGGTCGGCTAATGGATCCAGAATTAACGTCACAGGACTCCCCGATGAGGCGAAGTCTTTTCTTCTAGCGGCTTTACTTGAGAAGAAGCAGCAGCCTGTCGTGCTCCTTGTCGCGGATGAACTGGTTGCCAGGCGATGGGTCGACGATCTTTCGTTTTGGAAGCCTGAGTTAAATGCACAGATATTTTCGGCTCGGGAAATCCAAATTGCCGATGCAACGGCGATTGAGCGTGAGTCCGAACGCCGGCGTCTACGGGTGCTCACCGAGTTGTTGGCATCTAAACTCGATGTCTTAATCGTGCCTGCTCCGGCACTCCTCCAGATCCTACCGCCTCCGGAACAGTTAGCTAAACAGGCAAGGCTCTATCGAGTCGGGGATGAACTTGATCCGCAGACCTTGCGAGAGATGCTGGCAGATTGTGATTACCAATATGCAGCTAGAGCCGATGCCACGGGCGAATATGCTGCCCGAGGGGACATCGTCGACTTTGTCCCGGCGCAAACATCGGGGGAACATGGGATACGCGTCTCGTTCTTTGACACGGAAATAGATCAAATAAGGTCCTATGACTTGGAGAGTCAGCGCGGGGCAGAAGTCTTGGAATCCTTCCACATCAGTCCCTTGCGTGAAGTGATCTTGCGTGAAGCGGACCGCATGACATTAGCAAATCAAGTTTTGGCACTTGGGAGAGAGGCTTCGCAACGAGTCATCCGTCAAGCGGGCACCAAGACTCAAGCGATTGCTGCCGAAGAGATGTACCTGAAAGATGCCGATAGACTCAAAGAGAATTTGTCGTTCCCGGCTATCGACCGCTATTTGAGACTCATCTTTCCGGAATCCCATTCAATCTTAGACTATGCAAATTATCATGATCGCAATCCATTCGTGATCGTGGATGAACCCGGGCATGTCTGGCAGAGGATGGATCAAGCAGCAGCGGATATGGAGTTCAGGACGAAAGAACTCTGGGAACGTCAAGCTGCACCCCTTGAGGCTCTCGAGAGCTGGCTTAACCCCGGCAAGGTCAGACGAGATATCGATACTTGGCCTAAACTCATGGGCATGGCCAGTCTTCTTACAGATCGACAAGGACTTTCCCAAGCAGAACTCATAAAGCTGTTTGTTCGTGAAGCAGATTCATACCGTGGTCATGAAGGTCGCTTCCTGGAAGATGTCCGCAAGAAAGTGGACGAGGGGGGAGCCGTCATCCTTATGGCCGCTTCCGATGAGAGAGTCTCGAGGCTAAGAGAATCATTCCCGGCCCATGAGTCACAACCCGATCACCTGCGAATCATCCAAGGTCAGGTGACAGGCGGCTTTGATTATCCCAAGGCAGGGCTCATCGTTCTCACGGGGAAAGAAGTCTTCGGTGCCGAACGACGGCGCAGTCGGAGAAAGAAAGAGCGTCCGGGTGAGGCGATTGATTTCTTTACGGACTTAACGCCGGGCGATTATATCGTGCACGATACCCATGGGATTGGGATTTATCGTGGACTTGAGACCCTCAAGATGAGCGGGGGAAAGCGCGATTATCTCAAAGTAGAATATGCCAAAGAAGATAGTCTCTACGTCCCGATCGACAGTCTTCAAGAGATCAGGAAATTTGTTGGAGCCGGGAGTACCCAAGCACCAAGACTCTCCAGGCTTGGCGGAGGCGATTGGGAACGCCTCAAGAGCCGAGCTAAGGATGCGATCAAGAAACTTGCGACGGACCTTGTAAAACTTTACGCCGAGCGTCAAGCCATCAAGGGCTATGCCTTCAGCAAGGCCACACCGTGGGAGCAAGACTTTGCAGCGAACTTCGAATTTGAAGAGACGGAAGATCAGCTGCGGTGCATCACGGAGGTCAATGAAGACATGGAATCGCCCAAGGTCATGGATCGGCTACTCTGTGGTGATGTGGGCTTTGGGAAGACCGAAGTGGCTTTTAGAGCAATGTTTAAGGCCGTGGGGGATGGAAAACAAGCTGCTCTCTTGACACCGACCACGGTTCTAGCGCAACAGCACTATCAGAACTTCATCGAGCGCTCGAAGGACTTTCCCATCGAAGTCCGCCTGCTCAGTCGCTTTGTGTCACCGAAAACACAAAGGGAGACGCTGCGGGATCTTGCAAGCGGTCGAGTTGACGTCGTCATTGGTACGCACCGCCTCTTATCGAAAGAAGTGAGGTTCAAGGATCTGGGGCTCTTGGTTGTCGATGAAGAGCAACGCTTCGGGGTCGATCACAAAGAGATGATTAAAGATCGTTATCCGTCGGTTGATGTCTTGACGCTCACTGCAACGCCTATTCCAAGAACCCTACATATGTCGCTCACGGGCATAAGAGATATTTCTCTCATCAACGACCCGCCGGAAGATCGCAGACCGGTGCGTACGTATGTCATGGAGATGGATCCTACCTTGATCGAAGAAGCCATTCGCCGGGAAGTCGATCGCCGGGGTCAAGTCTTCTATCTCTATAACAATACAAGAACGATTAGGGAAGAAGCGGAGAAATTACGCAGACGTATCCCCGGTCTTCGGGTCCTTGTCGCCCATGGTCAAATGCCCGAAAATCAACTCGAAGAAGTCATGCACGACTTCCTTGAGGGTGAGGCAGATGTCCTCTTATGTACCACCATCATCGAGAGCGGCATCGATATGCCGCGCGTCAACACCCTTATTGTCACGAACGCAGATCGTTTAGGGCTCGCCCAGCTCTATCAACTCAAAGGCCGTGTCGGTCGTTCCAGTCGACAAGCGTATGCTTATTTCACGTTCGAGAAGGATAAGCTCCTAAGTGAAGTCGCCGAGAAGCGTCTCACGACGCTCCGAGAATTTACGGAGCTTGGTTCAGGCATGAAGATTGCGCTGAGAGACCTTGAAGTACGTGGTGCGGGCAATCTCTTGGGCGGCGAGCAACATGGTCAGATGGAAGCTGTCGGCTATGACCTCTATACCCGCATGTTGGAGGAAGAAGTCAACCGGGCGAAAGCGGAGTTGGAGCCGAAGCTGCCTGCTCTTGAAGAACTCTCAGTCCGTCACGTGGGTCATGCCAAGGATGCGGCGGAGGCAGCAGCAGCGGCCCGTGAGCAAGCCGAACGCATGCGACGTCACCATCCCGGCGCCACGATTGAACTCTCCATCGATGCCTGGTTCCCGTCTTCCTATATCCCCGATGAGGGTGGGCGTATGGATCTTTATCGTCGCATCAGCGAGATTCGCACGAATGATGACTACGTTGAAATCTACGACGAACTGCTCGACCGCTTTGGTGAGCCGGGTGAGCGTCAAGTTGCACTCCTCGACATTGCATACATAAAAGCCCAGGCAGAAAACCTGGGACTCCTCAGCATCAGCTCCCACCGCCAGGGCATCAAGCTCGACTTCGGCGATGGCGACTATCTGAATCCGGCAGCCATGGGTCTCCTCCTAACTCTCCCGGATTGGCAACCCTACTTTCACCTACATGCAGGCAAGAAGCCCCACATTCTCATCAGGAATGCGGGGACTACTGCACTGGAACAATTGAAGACGTTGCGGAAGATCTTTCGCGAGCTTGAAGTAGAAGTTGCAGAGGCAGCAGCTACCTAAACGTCAGCAACTTCGTCCGCAGGGAACTGAAGAATTAGTTATCGGCTCCATCGATGCCGAGAAACTCGACCAGTTCTTGCGGCTCGATCCGATAACTTGAGCCGATGCCTTGAAAGAACCCATGATCTTCGATCAGGTGAATGGAGAGATCCGACCACCGCAATTCTTTCTTATCCGAGAGGCGACGCACGACCGTTTGGCGTTTAACGGCACGCCTTTGATCCTTGAAGGGACAGAGGATGAGCCCTTTCCATTCATCGACCTCTATTTCAAAGCCACGAGTCTCAACCGGATCGCCCAAGCCGGCCATCCCTTCACGGGTGAGTCTACGCATGCTCTGAGCAATAGCTTGCGGGGTGACTCCCAGGGCTTGCATGGTCACGTTATCGGCTCGAATGATCTGTTCCAGCGTGCGTGTATCGTCGCCGAGAAAACCTTCGACACTCCATTGGCCTTCGGCCAAATCATCACGAATGGATTTATCGCCGGGAGATTCTTTCATGGGTCATTCCTTTCTGGAGAGCCACTTTCTGCTCAAACCTAGAACTCGTCGAAGAAGATCTGATCATCCTTGAAGCCAATATCCATGAGGGCAGCTTTGCAAGCTCCGAGCATACCCGGGCTACCACACATATAGGCTTCACGACCTTCAGGACCGTCGATATCATCTTTTAGGATCTGGACAATTTTGCGTTTCTCACCGGTCCAACCATCGCCCTCGACGGAGCGTGAGACGATGGGGATATAGGTGAAGTTGTCGTGTTTTTCTTCAAGAGCACGAAGTTCCTCCAGGTAAAACTGGTCGCGGACTTCCGAGACCGTGAAGAAATAACGGATCTGGTAAGGGAGATCATGCTCGAAGATATCCTTGAGCAGTGAGCGAATGGGAGCCATGCCTGAGCCCCCCGCGACCATGATGAGCTCTTTGACCTCTTCGCCGCCCCGGAGATGGAAGTCACCGTAAGGTCCTGAGAGACGAATGTCATCGCCTTCCTTCAGATGATCATGGACATAGGTGGTCGCCATACCGTCAGGGACACGACGGATGAGGAGGTCGATGTAGTCTTGCTCTGAAGGAGCAGACGCAATGGAGTATGCTCGGAAGACTTCTTCGTTGACTTTGGCATAGGGCTTGGTGTAGAGCTGGACGAATTGTCCGGCCTTGAACGTAATCGGCATGTCATCGGGAAGCTTAATACGGAGGAATTTCACGTCATGGGTCAGGTCTTTTAATTCTTCTACCGTGCCGATGAATTCTTTGATGTTGAAGAGTTCTTCGGGGATGAGGAGCTTTACATCGCCCTTGATCTTGACCTGGCAAGCAAGGCGGAAGTGATCTGCTTGTTCAGCGGGTGACAGGTAGGGCTCCTCTGTGGGTAGCAGAGGACCTGCGCCTTCCAAGACCTGAACTTTACAAAGACCACAGGTGGCTTTTGCGCCACAAGCAGAAGGAATGAAGATCTTTTGTTGGGCAAGCGTGCTGAGGATTGAGCTGCCGCCTTCGACCTCAAAGACTTCACTGCCTTCGTTGATATCGATTTTGCAGATCCCGTAGTTGTTGAGCACGTGATCTGCTAAGGAAATGACCAATGCAAGAGCCCCTGAGATCGCGGCAAGGCTCACAATGGAACGTAGGATGGTTAGAAACATGCAAGCCCCCTATTGAATGATAAAGATGCCACTAAAGCCCATGAAAGCCATGGCCATAATGCCCGTGATAATGAAGGTCGCAGCAGGACCTTGCAATCCGGGAGGAAGCTTAGTCTTTGCCATGCGTTCACGGATCGAAGCCAACATCACGATGGCCAGCCACCAACCCAAGCCACACCCTAAGCCAAAGAGTACGGTCTGGAAGAAATCATAGGAACGGATGACGACGAAGAGCGTTGCACCTAAGATGGCGCAGTTTACGGTGATGAGAGGCAGGAAAATGCCCAAGTTGGCATGGAGATCCGGGGCAAAACGATCCAAGGCAAGTTCTAACACCTGAACCAGAGCTGCGATGACCATGATAAAGACGATATTCCTTAGGTACTCGATCTCCAACGGCACGATCACGAAGTGATAGATCAGCCAATTCAGCGCATTGGTGAGCACCAAGACCAACGTAACGGCTTTTCCTAGACCGGTCGCAGTCTTGTATTCATTGGATACTCCGATGTATGAGCACATGCCAAGGAAATTGGCAAAGATCATGTTGCTCGTGAGGATCGATGCGAAGAAAATAATCCAGGGAGATATGGGTGAAAACGTCATGAGCGTTGCCCTTCTTTCTTTTCATTCTTCTTAGCGGCACGAGCGGAGATAAACCAAATCATGCAACCGATGATGAAGAAAGCCGCTGGAGGCATGATCATGAAGGTCCACGGTTCAAAGGAATCAGGCATGATCCGATAGCCGAAGAGACTGCCGAAGCCCAGAAGTTCCCTTATGGCTGAGATGAACATTAAAACCAAGGTATACCCTAGGCCGGAGAAGAGTCCGTCGAGTCCTGCGGGAATGGGGGAGTTTTGTTGAGCATAGGCTTCAGCTCTCCCCATGACGATGCAGTTCGTGATGATGAGGCTGACGTAGGGCCCAAGTTGCGTTGAAATCTCCGGCAAGAAAGCCTGCAGCACAATATCGACCAGGATGACGTAGCTTGCGATGACAAGCGTTTGAACCAGCATCCTGATGCGCCGGGGAATCCATTCGCGCATGATGGAGAGGGTGAAGGAAGATAGCATTGTTGTGAATGAGACACCCAAACCCATGACCAACGAGTTTGACATATTGTTTGTGACAGCCAAGGCGGAACAGATTCCCAGGATCTGAGCCAGCACCTGGTTCTCCGTGAATAGATTTCTTTGAATGATGGAACGAGTATTTTCTTTGGCCATGCTTCTACTCCAATCCGATGGCTGCTGCTAGTTCAGGTAAAACGTCATCCGCAATGTCCTGTAAGATGCCTAAAATGGAGTTAGAAGTACCGGTAGCTCCCGTGATGGCATCGATTTCCACACCCCCGAACGTGCCATAACGATTAGGGGCACCTTGGGAAATATCCATCCCGCGGAATTGATCTCTAAACTCAGGTTCTTGGATACGACCCCCCAAGCCGGGCGTCTCATTTTGTTCCGTAAAGACGATCCCTTGCATCGTTTGAAGATCATCGGACACTCCGATGTAGCCACGAATGGTTCCCCAGAGTCCTGAGCCAACATAGGGCACAGAGTATGCAACTGTTTCGCCATCTGTATCAATCTGACGGTAATAGGTCTTGTCGTTGACCGTCTCGGCCACAAGTTGGTCTTCGAAGATCTTTGCGACTTCTTCCGGGTCATCTGAACCCTCGATCCCGAGACTGTCAAGAATGGCTTGTTGAGCTGCAAATTCTTCATTCAATTCGATGCGATCTTTCAAGACCGTATCGGTCGTAGCAAGGATGGCCGTGAAGAATACGCTGACGGCCAACATGAAGACGATGGTGTAGACATATCCTTTCTTCATGCTTGTACCTCCATGGATTTGTTCTTACGATACTCGCGAAAAGCCTTGACCTGCCGTTCCATTAGCGGAGTCAGAGCATTCGTTATAAGGACAGCAAACATTGCTCCTTCAATAAAGACTCCAAAGACTCTAATGGTTAGGGCAAAGATGCCGATGAGGAGTCCATAGATGACCTTCACCGTTTCATCCTTGGGTGCCGAGATTGGATCGGTTGCCATAAAGACGGCGGCAAACAAAAGCCCACCCGTCAAGAGCACGGTCTCCAGCGGTGAAACATTCCCGCCTAGGAGTTGGAAGACCGTGGCTGATCCCAGGCCACCGATGAGAGTCGACAGCATGATCTTCCAGGAAGCTGTCTTCGTTGCAATGAGGTAGATGGCGGCTGCCACGATGAGGATCGCGGAGGATTCGCCCAACGATCCGGCATGAGTGCCGAGCACAAGTTCAAGGAGACTTGGTACGTCGCCTCCCTCTCTTATGGCCAACATAGGGGTTGCGGTCACCATGGCATCGATGTTTGGTGCAAAGGCTGCAAAACCTCCCGGAAATTGACTAAACGGAGCAACCCACTCATTTGTGAGAGCCGCCGGAAAGCAAATGTAGACGAAGCATCGTCCGACAAGCGCCGGGTTGAAGAAGTTTCGCCCGAAACCCCCAAAGATCCCTTTTCCAAAAATTACGGCAAAGAGAATCCCTAGAACGGCAATATAAAAGGGGGTCATCGGTGGGAGGGTGAGGGTGTAAAGGACGCATGTCACCAGCACGGATTCTGTCACTTTGACCTTATCCCGCTGGATGAGACGCATAACCCAAAATTCCCCTAAGATCCCGGCAATTGTCACGATGGACAAGAGCACAACAAGACGCCAGCCATATTGCCAAAGCGCAAAAAGGAAGACGGGGATGAGGGAATAAAGAACACGCCTCATCATGAGTTGAGGCATGAAGTGATCACGAAGATTCATAAACACCTGATTTCTAATCTGTCGGCTTTCTATTCATTTATCCATTGCATGATAGCAGAATTGTTAAGGAAGTCTTGCCTAATTTTAAGAAGTGTAAGAGGCTGGCAATTAGCAGATAACGCTACCTTGATTCTCGTCGCTACACTCTTTTCAAGTTCAGAAACATAGGAAATTAGAGATATGCCGGGGCATATCTTAGGAATGATGGTATGAGCGCAGATTCATGCGTTTTATGACTCCATCCTCTTAGGACTCCATCCGTCGTTTCAATACATCAGGCTTCGCTACGGAGTAACCAAAGAATCCCAACTTCTTACCGAGTGAATAATAGTCTCCATGAACATATGAGACTAATCGTGCTCTGTCGAGATGGAGTGCTCCGGCCTTATCAAAGAGAACTTCTGCTGCATCGACACCAACGACCTCAGCCATATAATGAACATGACTGCCCAGATCTTTCTTGTCGATCACGCGACAAGAGAGTGTCAAAGGGCTCTCGGCTATCGCCGGAGCAATATGGAGACCACTGGCTTTCGTGGGTGTTAAACCCGTTCTATCAAATTTATCGATATCTCTTCCTGATACGACGCCACAATAGTCACAGTGAGGATTGAGCTCTTCCGAGATCAGGTTGATGACAAATTCTTTCGTCGCCTCAATGGCTTCAAGGGTGTAACGGGATGGTCTAACTCCTAAGCTCACCATGGGTGGATCACTGTTGATGACCCCGGTCCAAGCAAAGGTCGCCATATTGGGTCTATCCCATAGCTCCCCCTCTTTGCCGAAGGCTGTCGATACTAAGACAGCCGGGATAGGAGCGAGGATGGTCCCGGGATTTAAGGATCGCTTCTTTAAAGGTTTTACTTCTTTGATGGGAAAGCTTTCGTGAATTCTCATAGATTCTCCTCCTTGAATTAGAGCAGACTAGTGCTAAAAAGAACTAAGTCATCTGGTGATGTGTGTTGTGAACTTGGCGATCGATGACTTAACTTATTCAATTTTACCAATAGAAAAAAGGCTCCGTTAGGAGCCTCATAGCCTCAACGATCAAAGCAGCCTACTTCTTCGTCCCCGGCAGCTTCTCCAAATCATACGGCGTCGTCTGGTAGACATTGTAGTTCAGCCAGTTACTGTAGAGCAGATTCGCATGAGCTTGCCAGCTAAGGATAGGTTCCAACGTGGGATCATCGTTAGGATAGTAATTGACCGCCGGCTTGATCTCATCTCCTCGTTCCAGATCGCGGATATATTCATTGTGCAAGGTCATCCGGTCATACTCGGAGTGACCCATCACAAAGATCTGCCTGCTCTGGGGCGTCTTTACGACATAGACACCGGCTTCTTGAGACGAGGCAAGAATCTTCAAGCCCGGGACAGCCTCGATGTCTTCAGCAAGAACCGTCGTATGCCTGGAATGGGGCACCATGAACGTTTCGTCGAAGCCGCGAAATAAGATAGATCGTGGATAATCGACCTTATGGGGAAAGATCCCAAACATCTTTTCGTCCAGAGGGATTTTAGGAATCCCATAGTGATAATAGAGGCCTGCCTGAGCGCCCCAGCAAATATGGAAGGTGCTGTGAACATGGGTCTTAGACCATTCCATAATGTCACACAATTCGTCCCAGTAATCGACCTCTTCAAATTCTAAGTGTTCCACCGGTGCGCCGGTGATGATGAGACCGTCGAACTTCCTATGTTTCATTTCGTCGAACGTCTTATAGAAAGAGATGAGGTGTTCTGTGGAGACATTCTTCGCCTGGTACGTGCTCGTGCGCATGAGCTCCAATTCAACTTGGAGTGATGTGTTTCCCAAGAGACGAGAGAGCTGCGTCTCTGTCTCAATCTTTTTCGGCATGAGATTCAATAAGAGAATCTTCAAAGGGCGAATGTCCTGTGACAGGGCCCGTGTCTCTGTCATGACAAAGATGTTTTCTTTCGTCAGGACTTTTGTCGCAGGAAGATCGTTGGGAATTCTTATGGGCACGATGACAGGTTCCTCTCCAAAACTGTTGCAGAATTAAACCTTAAACCTAGATCTGAGCAAGTGCCTGTTCAAGATCAGCAATCAGGTCGTCGCTATGTTCGATTCCGCACGAGAGACGAAGGAGATCAGGGGAGACACCTGCTTGTGCCAACTCTTCGTCGCTTAGCTGACGATGTGTTGTGCTGGCCGGATGGAGGCAGCATGAACGGGCATCGGCAACATGCGTAGCGATGCCAAAGACTTTAAGGCTTGTCGCCAGTTTCTCTGCGGCTTCACTTCCCCCAAGAACACCGCAACTTACGACACCGCTGCAGCCGTTCGGGAGATATTTCTGAGCGAGCTTGTAGTCGGCGTTGCCTTCGAGTCCGGGATATGTGACCCAAGCAATCTTGGGATGATTTTCGAGGAACTGGGCAACTTTGAGTCCATTTTCATTGTGGCGGGCCATGCGGACGTGGAGGGATTCAAGTCCGAGATTTAAGTAGAAAGCACTCTGGGGCGAGGGGGTTGAGCCAAGATCCCGCATTAGCTGGGCCGTGGCTTTTGTGATGTAAGCGCCGCCTAAACCGAAGTTCTTGGTATAGGACAAACCGTGGTAACTCTCATCAGGCTCGACGAGACCTGCGAACTTCTCCGGATCCTTAGTCCAATCGAAGTTGCCGGAATCGACGATGGCGCCACCCACAGCAGATGCGTGACCGTCCATGTATTTCGTGGTGGAATGGACGACGATATCGGCACCCCATTCGATGGGTCGGCAGTTGTAAGGGGTAGGGAAGGTGTTGTCCACGATGAGCGGCACACCATGATCGTGGGCGAGCTTAGCAATCTTCTCGATGTCGAGGACGGTGAGGGCAGGATTCGCGAGAGTCTCGGCAAAGACCGCCTTCGTATTTGGCCGGAAAACTTCAGCTAGTTGCTCGATCGGCGCATGGGCATCGATGAAGGTGAAGTCTATCCCCATCCGACGCATGGTGACATTGAAGAGATTGTAGGTGCCCCCATAGATAGCAGAGGTTGAGATGACGTGGTCACCGGCGGAGGCGAGATTAAAGACGCTGTAGAAAGAAGCAGCTTGCCCTGAAGACGTAAGCATCGCTGCGGTACCACCTTCGAGTTCGCATATCTTTGCTGCGACGTTATCGTTCGTGGGGTTTTGCAGACGAGAATAGAAATATCCACTGGCTTCCAAGTTAAACAATTTGGCCATGTCCTCGCCGGTGTCATATCGGAACGTCGTGCTCTGAATGATGGGAACTTGGCGCGGATCACCGTTTTGAGGCGTGTAGCCTCCTTGGACGCATTTCGTTTCAATTCTCGTGTCGTGCATGAAATAGCCCTCCTCTTGGCTCAATCATCAATAGCTCTTTAAGCTCTTAAGTGCTAAGAAATTCTTGCAAGTATCTCACAAAATGTAGAGATTTAGCTCTATTTCTTCATTACATGTTCTTCATTACATGGCTAAGAGATCACAATTCATAAACCTTAATAAACTTGTTAGCCCATGCGAAACTCATTCACCAACATACTCGAGCGTCGTCGATCGTCCATCGAACGCGAAACTACAAAAGCCCCCTGAACGTTCCTCGATCCGCGGAGCGACCTTCTCCTGATCTATAAAAGACGGACTAAAGTGCGTCAGCCAACACTCTTTGACACCGGTTTTCTGCGCTAACTCCAGCGCTTGCCAGACAGACATATGCCCCTTACGAAGAGCCTCTTCGTCCTTGTCCTCTACCCCGTAGATGCCTTCGCAGATGAGGAGGTCAACCTCACGCGAAGCTTCGAGAAGATTTTCATTGGGACGAGTATCGGTTGCATACATGAGGGACAAGCCTTCACGCTTCGGACCTAAGACCTGATCGGGTGTCCACCTCTTAAACCCCTTACGCACCGTTTCATTTGCTTGCAACTTCGACCAGAGCTCTTGAGGGATACCTAGTTCCAACGCCCGGTCCGGTAAGAACTTCCGAGGCCTGGGGAGATCGAAGCGATATCCGAAACAAGGGATATCGTGATCCATCGGGACCGCTGTTACCGCCATATTTCCCAGCTGAAGTCCCGTGACCTTGGGGAGCTCTAAGAGATTTACTCGAAACGTCAACGGCGTAATGACGGAAAGACTTCGGACGACGTGAAGAGTATGCTCGGGTCCCACGATGGTAAGGGGATCTTTACGCCCTTGATTTGCCATTGTGATAAGGAGACCCGGAAGTCCCAACACGTGATCGGCGTGGAGGTGAGTGAGCAAGATAAGGTCGATGCGATGGAGCGTCCAACCATACGATTGAAAAGCCACCTGAGTCCCCTCACCACAATCGATGAGGGCGATCCGTCCCTCATTTCGCACGAGTGCTGAGCTTAAATGGCGGTTGGCCGTCGGGAGCATGCCCCCGGTTCCGAGGATGGTGACGTCGATCATAGGATTACTTTCTACGGTACCGGTCCGTTGGACGGTCTTGTAAGTACACATGAGAATAGCGTGATTCGGCATTCTCAAAACGTCTCAGGGCTTCGTTGCGACACCGGTCGCAGGCTTTGCGAGGGACATGGATTGCCAGAACTTGGAGCTCTCGACCATTTGTAGATTGGATGACATGGTATCCGGCACAGTGATTGCAAACGCGGTACATCGTGACTTGTTCTTCCAAGATCCCGTCCGTGTCATAGAAGATATGCTTGGGCACACGAACGAAGTCTTGACCTTGGAATTTCTGATGCGCTTCACGGTCGCGTTGATGCCACTGATCCATGACTTGCTCCTCGATGCGATGAATTTTGCGTGTCAGGATTGGCGATTGCTTCAAACGCAGCGGGTCGTAATTGGGCTCACGGATCTTGCTGTAATCTAAACCTGCCAGAGCTGCCACGATTCCCAAGTTCACATAGGGGAGGGCGCCTTCAATGGAATAGCCACCTTCCAAGACAGCGATATCCGGTGCCAAGCGCTCGGTCAATTTGGCATACCCTTGAGCTGTGAAATTCATCGAGGTCAAAGGATCCGAATAGTGATTGTCTTGACCCGCTGAATTGATGATAAGATCGGGCTCGTACGACTCAAGGATTGGCATGATGACGTTTTCCAGGACGCTCAAGAAACCTTCTTCTCCCGTCCCGGGTGGGAGCGGCACATTGACGGTAAGCCCATAAGCCCCGGGGCCACCACGCTCGTCTAAGTGACCTGTCCCCGGAAAGAGTGTCCGTCCATCCTGGTGCACGTTGATCACCAACGTGTCGGGATCATTCCAATAGATGTCTTGGGTCCCGTCCCCGTGATGGCAGTCGGTATCCACAATTGCAACTCGCAGGTCACCATAGCGTTGTCGCATGGCCTCAAGCGCAATGGCTTCGTTATTCACAATACAAAAGCCTCTATCCCCATAGACAATCCTATGAGCATGATGTCCCGGGGGTCTAATGAGGGCAAAAGAACGTTGGACTTCGCCACTGAAGACCAGATCATAGGCAGTGATGGCTCCTCCGACCGAGACCTTATGGGAGTCCGTCAACCGCTGCGCAACGTTTGGTACCGCAAAGTGGACTCGTTCAATGTCGGTATTTGTGCAGGGGACCGGTCGCACCATCGTGAGCCCTTCGATGTCTTGGATCCCCTCTTCCATCAATTGATCTTGTGTGTATAGGAGTCGTTCTTGGCGCTCGGGATGACTTGGGCTTATCGCCCAGTCGTAAGCGGGAAAGAAGACGAGTCCTGTTTTATGTTTAGCTTTCATGCGGTACTCCTTCGGACATAAGGCCGGGACGAATCTGACCTTGGAGGCGGAGGTTTAGACCTTGCCGGAAGCCGTCTAACATCAGGAAGCGTTGCTCTTCAATGACCTCGATATTGTCTTCGGAGAGACCCAGCTTTCGAGCTTGGTTCGAAAGTTCATGCATCAGACGTTCTTTTGCCAAAGGCATATCGTACGTGCGACGAATTTGCTCTTGGACACCCAGCTCAGGTATACGGAGTACACCGGCTTCCGTATCCGCGTGGAGGGTTAGGATCTGCGTCGGTCGGGCATAGGCTGCCCCGATGGCGTTGGCAACCTCTGCTTGTTCAGGAACTTGGACCGGAAGACTGAGAAGTTCATCCAATTCAGGCTTCAATGCATGAGCAGGGCCGCCGATAACCTGCCAGACGTTTGGTTCGAGTCGTCGATCTTCCAAGACTTCACGCACGGTGTAGAGAGGTCGACGGTGTAATTCTTGAAGACGTGCTTCAACGGTATCGTAGATCTTGCGAGCAGCAAGCTTCGCGACGTCGTGGGCCATTTCCTGAGGTTCTCGCCCATGGTCTCTCGCGAAATTTTCAAAGACCGATGGATCAGCATCGTCTGATAGACGACCCAAGAGACGATAAGCATCGCTTAGGGTAGGGGGCGTTGAACTTCGCCCGGGCCCTATTTGCACGCCTTCATCCCAATGGACAAAAGAATCACCTCCCAAGGCCAGCGTATCGGTAAAGAGAGATCGCACCAAGGTCTTATACCCACCAATGCTTGCACCTTCTACTTCAAACAAGGGCTCACCTGCAACGAGGTAGAAGATATCCGTTGTGGTGCCGCCGATATCCAGGAGAATGGCATCTTCTTCCGTCGGCATCAGGGCTCTAAATCCGAGGTAACTCGCTGCCGGTCCTGACAGAATGCTTTGGACCGGTTGTTCCTTGGCAATCTCTAGGGGTAACGTACCGGCATCTGCCTTCAAGATATAGATCGGTGCTTTAATGCCGGCTGCATGGAGTCCTTCTTCCACAGATATCGCAAAATGTTTGAAGATTCGGGTCACAGCGGCATTGAACCAAGCGGTTCTCACCCGACGCGGAAAATTCAAGGAACCCGACAACAAATGTCCTAAGGTCACCGATTCAAACGGCGCTCGAAGCTTCGAGGCCAGCTCTTGTTCGTACTGCGGATTTCTCGTGCCGAATTTGCACACGACTGCCAGCTGCGGGAAGTCATCCGGTCTCAGCGCAGTGCTCAGCTGTGACAGTTCACGATCTGAGACCTTCTGCGTCACAATGCCCCGGTGATCAATGGCTCCTGATAGCTCATGGAGATCCAGACCTTCTGCGGCATAATCTTCGACCAAACCCGGGCCTACCTGGATCACTAAGGTCACCGGATCGAGGCGTCTCTGGGCGATGCAGTTTGTGGTCAAAGTGGTCGACAGGTGAATTTCAGTCCAGCTCTCAGGATCGTCACGACCGGTGAGTTCGGCTAAGCAACGTGTTACGGATCCTGTGAGATCATCAGGATCTATAGGCGTTTTCATGCTCTTGGTAACGCGAAAATTCTCGAGAACGACGCCATCGAGGTTCGTACCACCCATGTCGAGGCTCAAGATCTTTTTTCTTTCATTCATTGCGTTTGCCTCCTATTGTCATTATAGGACAGTGGGCTTATGAACATATCATCTCTCCTTTAAGCTTCTGCAATTCAAGATGATATATTGGGCTCGAAAGAGGTGCCTATGAACAAAAGCCCCAACCGTCCCCCATACAAGCTCAGAAGTCTTGGCCACTGATTGCGACGTATCTTGCGGTAGGCCCGGGCTTTGGCTACATCCTCGCCAGAGCAATCGAACTTCGGCCCGAGGGACTACCGGAGACCGTCTTCTACTTCGCCATACTTATCCTTATCACGTTCGGCTTAAGCTACCTCCACGTCATCATCCATGAAGCCGGCCATCTCATGGGCGGTCTCCTAAGCGGCTATCGTTTCTTGTCCTTTCGCGTGATGAGTTTCATGATTGTGCGAAGCAGCAAGGGCTTAAAGTTTGCTCGATACTGGCTACCCGCGACCGGCGGTCAGTGTCTCATGGAACCTCCCGACTATAAGAATGGGACCTTTCCCTTTAAGCTCTATCATCTGGGCGGGCCCGGCAGCAATCTCTTGGGATTTGCCGTATTTCTGGTTGCGAGTTTTCTTGTCTCAGATTACCTTTCATTGATTTTCCTGATCATGGCTTTTGTAGGTCTCCTGATCGGTCTCATAAACGGAATTCCCCAAACGACGAAGCTTGTGACGACCGATGGTGCAGACCTTATTGCTTTGGAGAAGAGCGAAGCTGCTCGGAAATCTTTCTGGAACATACTTA
>CAYFSS010000005.1:16846-43881 GCA_964345975.1 uncultured Oscillospiraceae bacterium | reverse complement strand
TCGAACGACAATATCACCGGATTGGTTCGCACTAAGCTCCTTGGGGATCGTATCTATATTGCTTTGGTGCAAAGAGATAATGAGTTGGCAGAGAAACTCTTTGATGCAGATCATGTGAATCTCGAGACGTTGCGCAAGCAACTTGCGATATTGCGGACGCTGTATGTCTATGCGAAGACTATGCACAAAGAGGGTGCGGAGGGGCTTTTTGAAGAATTTATGGAGATTTCAAAGCATCATCCGTATGAAGGTGAAGTGATGAGTGAAAAAGAGCTTATAGCGCTGGCTACAACGTGGGACAATGATCATGGAGATAAAGATGAATATAAAGGAGGAAACCATGAGCGTCATTTACAAAGTGAAATCAACGAAGCGTTTTGAAGAGACCTTGGTGGATCTAAAAGAAAACTTGAGTCGGCATGCGTTTGGCGTGCTATGGGAATTGGATTTTAAAGAGACTTTGAACAAGAAGGGGCTGGACTTCGATAGGAACTATAAGATCCTCGAAGTTTGCAATCCTGCGAAAGCTCATGAAATCCTGGGCAAAGATCGCGAGGTAGGTTTCTTTCTCCCCTGTAAAATGGTGGTCTATGAAGAAGAGAACAACGTCTATCTCGGAATGTTGGATCCAATGGGTATCATAAAATTGTTGGAGAATCCCGAGCTTATGGATATCGCCGGTGAGGTGGCAAAGACCCTGAAAACGGTCATTGAAGAGACGAAATAAAAGAGCCGGCTGAGTAGGGATGTCTATTCAGCCGGTTTGCTCTTTGGATCAAACCACAGTGGTTCTTAGTTTTTAGACCTAAGATTCATCGTCATCTACCGAGACCATGTTGGGATAGATTCTTTCCATGCGCTCGTCCGGGAATTGCTTGTCGAGGATCTTGGCAATGCGACTAATGGGATGTTGATCATGTTCGCGTTGGACCCAACGCGCCAATGCCAAGCCGGAGATCAGGAGGTTGAACGCCATGAAGATGGCTAGTACATTCGTGATCACACGACCGGCTCGGTCAGGGATTCTGACGAGTGCCTTTGAAAGGCGAGGGTAAAGGTCCTTGATCCAGACGACTGAAAGCAAACCCCAGAAAATGGAATATAGAAGGGTAATACGCCCATTGATATTGAGAGGGAAGCTGCTGTAATCCCAAGAACGTGTGCCGTAGACAAATTCCTGACCCCACGAAGCTATGTATTCAACGGTGCTAGTGACGAGTGCCCCACCAAGGAAGATCAAGATCGGGCTACGATTGCGCAAGCGATAAAGTGCCTGCGTTAAGAGCAGAGCCCCGGCGCCATAAAGAGGATTGAAGGGACCATAGACCACCCCGGCACGGCTTTCGATGTATCCATGCTGGAAATAGCACCAAAACATTTCGACAACGACGCCGACAAAACAGCCCAAGAAGAAAACGAGAAAGCGCTTGTAATAGTTTAAGCCGCGGGCGAATCCAAGTTGATCTTCTTCCAACCAATCGACGTATGCATTGGCGGGAGCTATGGGTAGGAAGCGACGTTTGTATTCGCTACGCTCAAGTTCTTTCGTGACATGGGACATCTCATCTTCGAGGCTGTAGATTCGGTAGGTCGCGAGACCTAGATTGCTGCGGATTTGGCGGAGGTTTTGCAGATTATCGTTGATGAGGTCTTGTGAAATGTCCTCGCCTTGGACTCGGCGATCAATGAAGTCCTTGGTCTTGACCTGCGCCCGACCAATATCTTCGAGCACCTGCTCGCTTTGCTTGAGGATAGCGTTGAAGGCAGATTCGTCAGGATCTATTGATGGATCTTCTTCACGAAGGATGCTTGCTCCGGAGTTTTCTGAAGGCTCACCTGTGACCTCGACGTCCGGTTTGAATTTCATGGTATTCATAGGATGTCCTCTAGTGGTTTTCACCGATCTTGTGATAGATGGTTTGGATGATATGAAAGGCTGCGTCAGGCTTTGCTATGACCCGTTGGCGGCTCAGCATTTGCTCTCTTCTACTTGCATTATGAACGAGATTTACTGCGGCTTCAGCACAGCCGGCAGCATCCTTGCCGGAAACAGAGATCCCTTGATTTACAAAGTAATTCAGGTTTAGCGTTTCGATCCCGGGGATAGGGGTGGTGTGGACTAGAGGGGTTCCAACGACGATGGCTTCGGTGCTGCTGAGACCGCCCGGTTTCGTGAGAAGTACGTTGGCGGCTTTCATGTACGTCGGCACGTCCGTTGTAAACGGGATGAGCTCCAGTTCGCCGTGCGGGAACATGATGTCAAGTCTTTCAGCCACCTTCTTGTTCTTGCCGTATAGAAAGAGAACTTTGGCATGTTTATCACGCGCGAAGATCTCGGTGCAGAGTTCTGCCGGAGAGCCATAGCCCATCCCACCCCCCATGAGTAGATAGAGGACTTCGTCTTCGCGATACCCCAGTTTGCGTCTAGCTTCGGCGCGTGTTGTATCCGTCCGGAATTTTGCGGCGACGGGGATGCCGCTTGCGATAAAGTTTTCTTTCGGCATGCCTTCTTCGACACAAAGATCGATGACTTCAGCATTTGGTGTGAAGTAGATGTCCAGCTCCGATTCCACCATGAAGGGGTAGCAAGCATAGTCCGTGAAGACCGCAAATGACGGTATCTCCAGTAGATTATTTCGGACGAGATTGGTTAGGCTAAGCATCGGGAAGAGTTGCGTACAGATGACGGCATCGAAGGAGCGGATCTGGAGATATTTATAGATCTGCTTCGCCAAGACGATATTCAAGGCGTAGACAGGAGAAGGTACGTACTTGCTCAACTTCTTCGACCAGAGATTGCCGGTGCGATAGAGTCTGCCAAAGACTCGTGGGGCTTTCATAGCAAGATAAAAGTAGGAGTTCTTGACGCGTTTCTGCGTTTCGGGACCAACCAAATGCATGGCATCGACCATGACGGAATAGCCACCGGATGCTGTCCAGGCTTCCTGGATTGCATTGGCCGCTGTGTTATGACCGTCGCCCGTATCACCACTTAGAATCAGGAGGCGCTTCCCCTTGGGATCGCCGCATACCTTCATCGCTCGCTCGATTGTGTCTAATCTCTCCAACATACCTTTATTTAATTCTTCCGGCTTGAGAATAGCAAACTTATTCAAGAAGTTTAATTAAATCGTCAGATATAGGGACTTGGAAGCATCGAAACCGCATGGAAGTCATGTAAGGCGGTATCGGTAGGGGTTATGACGTTAGGTTTTGAGGGTATACTTATAACTTTCTGGAGGTGTTCTATGCTGACGGTTCGACAAGCTAGTCGAGATGATTTGGCCCGGATGTTGGTTTTGTTCGCCGGAGCTCGGGCCCGCATGAGACGAGACGGAAACGTTTCGCAGTGGTCGGAAATTCCGGGACAAGCTGCTTATCCTCAAGCAATGCTGTTAGAAGCAGATATTGCGGGGGGCTTTTCTTATGTCATTGTCGACGATGATCAAACGATTCGCGGGACCTTCTATTACCGTGAGGGAGTAGATCCAACGTACAATTTAATCCGTGGTGCTTGGGTCAATGATGAGAGTTATGGGGTCATTCATCGGATCGCTAGCGACGGGGAAACGACCGGGATCGTGCAAGTTGCGACGGACTTCGCGCTAAAGATGAATCCAAACGTTAGGGTCGATACTCATGAGGATAATGCTGCGATGATCGCTGCACTACGCAAGGCGGGATACGAATACTGTGGCATCATCTATATTGCAGACGGTAGTGAGCGCTTGGCCTTTCACTTAGCCCCGACCCTTCCAAAGCTTTCGTTCTAGACGGATCCGGCAAGCAGCACCATGGATATGGCAAGCAGCACCGGACGCAGGAGGTTATATGTCATTAAGACCCGTATATGATTCGCGTGAGGCAGGACCCGAAACCTGTTTTGTTGCCTTGAGGGGCATGGTCACGGACGGCCACCAATATGCGAACGCCGCATATGACTTAGGCTGTCGAACCTTCGTTGTTGAGGAAGAACTCGAATCTTTGCCGGCGGATGCGACGCAAATCATCGTGGCCAATTCGCGCCTTGAGTTGTCCAGATTATCGGCTGAGTATTTTAATCACCCTTCAGCAGACTTGACTGTCATTGCAGTGACGGGGACTAAAGGGAAGACAACGGTCGTTAATTTCTTGGAGCAGATCTTAGGGCATGCGGGTCGCACGGTTGGGACGATCGGCACGAACGGTGTCCATTATCTCGATGTCTTTGAGGAGACGGTCAATACGACCCCGGAGTCCTACGAACTCCATCGCATCTTGCGCAATATGGTCGATGCCGGAGTAGACACGGTTTGCATGGAAGCATCGTCGGCCGGAATGATGATGCACCGGGTCGATGATTTGGCGTTTGACCTCGCAGTGTTTATGAATTTGAGCCCTGACCACATCGGACCAAGAGAACACCCCGACTTCGATGACTACAAAGAATGCAAGGCTCGTCTCTTCGATCTGGCCCCCGTGGGCATCGTGAACATCGATGACCCTCATTCAGATGCAATGCTACGAAGCAAAGTGAGTCGGACCTTTGCAATCCACAAAGAGGCAGATTACCGAGCGGTAGATTTGGGTTTAGAACCGAAGCTGGAGACGAGTTTCAAGCTGAACGGGCACAAGTATCAAGTGCCTTCGCCCGGCGAATTCTCTGTCTACAATGCTCTGGCTTGTCTTGCGTGCGGGATAGAGCTGGGGATAGAACCTGCAGTCCTTGCTGAGGGCTTGCGCCAAGTCCATGTCGACGGTCGAGTGCATCACATCGATGATCTTCCGGGAGTGGACGTGGTTGTAGACTATGCCCATAACCACATCTCCATGACGAATCTCCTGGAATCTCTTCGAGCTTATAAGCCATCCCGCCTCTGTGTTCTCTTTGGCTCGGTCGGGGGCCGTACCTATGGTCGTCGCAAGGAGTTAGGGGATGTTGTTTCCGAACTGGCCGATGTCGCTATCTTGACCTCCGATAATCCGGATAGAGAAGACCCCGAGAAGATTCTCGATGATATCGAGGCATCCTTCGCAGGGTCTTCCTGTGTTGTGTATCGCGAGGCGGATCGGGCCTTGGCCATCGAGCTTGCTGTGTCAATCGCTAAACCGGGCGATACTTTAGTCTTTGCCGGGAAAGGTCATGAACATGCTCAACTCGTCGATGGTGAGTGGCTTCCTCACGATGAGATAGGTTTGGTCCGCGCTGCTTGCCAGAGAGCGGCATTGTTGCGCGATATCTGAGCCTGAAATTCTTGCTTATCCATGCCTAGAGCTTGGGCAAAGAGGTCCAGCGATCTTTCCAGGGCAGGAAGCCAATCTTGGAGTCCGCGTTTCCGCCCGTCGAGCCATTCAAGACTCATCAAGCCGTCGGTTTCAATGAGACGTTGATCCGGTCTTATGAAGGGCGCTAAGTCTGCACTGGGTTCAGGTCCAAGAGTGATGAATCTTGCTCTTTCTACCAAAGACAGGTCAGCCGGGCCTGCATACCAATGAATCATATAAGGGACGTTGTATTCCTCCATGATTCGCGAGATATTTTCTTCCTGACCTTTGGTGTGTAGCACGACGAGCTTGTGTTGCTCTTCTGCAATCTCTAATTGAGCACGAAAGACGGCTTCTTGCACTTCGAGATCGGTCTCAGCCCACACGGAATCCATGCCGATTTCGCCCAGGATAGGAACGCTCCTTAAGAGGGTGCGAGTTTCTGTGATGGCGTTCATCGAGGCGTTCCATGGATGGATCCCAAAGGTCCAAGCAACTTGCGGGTGAACAAAGGAGCAGTACTCTTCCGGTTTGCTGCTTGAAAAGATCAGGTGCAAGCCGGTCGATTCCAAGAATTCGGCTAGGCCGGTGGTTTCCCTTAAATGCGTATGCGCATCCAGCCACCTCAGTTCTTCAGGAGCTTGTAGAGCTCTTCCTTCAGCCCGGTTTGTTCCGCCAACCATTGCGGTGTCCTTTCTGCAATTGGCACTTCGATTCTGTGTTCAAAGATGAAATCAGCCGGTCGTTGTGACATCAGAATTAAGCGATCGCTGAGGTAGAGGGCTTCATCCAAGTCATGGGTCACAAGGAGGATGGTGCGTCGCAGTTCTTGACGCATCGAGGCCAACCAACGTTGCATATCGTGTCTGGTGAGAACATCCAACGAAGCAAAGGGTTCATCCAAGAGTAAGATTTCGGCGGGACATAGAGCTGTTCTCAAAAAAGCCGCTCGCTGTCTCATCCCTCCCGAAAGTTCTGAGGGATAGTTCTGTTCGTAACCTCCTAGACCAAAGAGCTCCAAGCCGGCCTTGGCTCGTGGCATTTCTTCTTGTTTCTTGCCATGCAGTCTTGCATAGAGAAGGGCGTTATCCAGGATCGTGAGCCAGGGGAAGAGGAGGTCTTCTTGGGGCATCATGGCCGGTCCCATCGCACCATCCATCATGATCTCGCCGGAATCCGGTTTAAGGATACCGCCCAGTACCTTGAGGAGCGTAGACTTCCCACAGCCTGAGGGCCCAAGAATGCTGACAAACTCGCCATCAGCTACCTGTAGATACAGATTTCTAAAGACGGGTTCGCCGTAGCCAAAGGTCAGGTTGCGGAATTCTAACGCCATAGATAACTAGTCCTCGTCTGCTTCTTGGGTGTCTTCGTTGTCGTCGACTTTCTCAGAGGCTTCAGCTTCAACTTCAGTCGTTTCATCGGCTTCGCTTGCCTCGTTACCATCGTTGGCATCTTCCGTACCGTCGTCGGCTTTAGCTTCAGGCAGGAATTCATTGGTATAGCACTCTTCAGACTCAGGCATCTCAGGGATTAAGTCATACTCAAACATGAAGTCAGAATAGTTGTCCCAGACTTCCTTCTTCATCTCACCCCAGCGGTCAGCACCTTTCGCATACTCATCGGCCAGGATTTCCATGGATTCCTCCAGGAAATCCAATTCATAGAGAGGGGCGTATTTGTGGACGATAGCTGCTGCAGCTTTAGGGTCGGCAATGGCATCTTCATAGCCCCTGGACGTAGCCTTCATGAAGGCTTCGACTTGCTCGGGGTCTTCAGCAATTTTGTCTTCTGTCGTAAAGAGGATAGGGGTATAGAAATTTAAGCGCTCATCATATTCGTAGTTGGGGATATAGTTGAGTTCCAAACCTTCACGTTGGGCCATGACAAGATCCCAGGCTTTGAAGAACCAGAGAAGGTCGATATCACCTTCTAAGACGCGATAATCACTGAAACTCGACATGCTGTATTCGAGAAGCTCGGGATCAGCTCCATCGGCTAACATCACCGCATGTAAGATGGCTTCTTCGGCCGGTGAACCCCAACCGGAATAGACTTTGCCTTCAAAATCCTTAGGCCGTGTGATGTTCTTGGATTTTGCAGAGACGAAACCTGACGTATTGTTTTGGATCACCGCAGCGATGGCAACGATGGGAAGGGGATCTTCCGCAGTCCGGGCATAGACCAAGTCTTCTTGATAGGTCACACCATAATCACCGCGCCCAACGGAGATGAGGGTCGTTGTAACGCCTTCTGCCGGTTCGATGATCTCGACATCAAGACCTTCTTCTTCGTAATAACCGTTCTCGAGAGCTACGAGGAGACCGGCGTGGTTTGTATTGAAGATATAGTCGAGAATGACGGTGACTTTCTCAAGTTCCGTATCTTCTGCTGATATGGGTAGCAACGGGACTTGGGTAAATAGCATGGCCACTAGCAAGACCAAGGTTAGAATTCTCTGTTTCATGGGGTTCCTTTCTTTGCCGTGGCTTTGCCAGGATAGGGTCTTCTGAGGAGAAGACGTTCAATGATGACAACCAGCCCGTTGAGGGCGAGGCTCCAGAGGATAAGGATCAAGACGGTCGCAAACACGAGGTCCATGCGATTGGCATTCTTCACCCGTAAGAGGTAGTAACCTAAGCCATGGGAAGCGCTCAACCATTCTCCGACAATCGCACCCGAGAGGCCGTACGTTGCAGCAACCCGCAGTCCTGAGAAGAGCGTGGGCAAAGCTGCAGGAATCTTGCCATGGAGATAGATCTGATATGGCTTGGCACCGAAGGACTTGAGCAAGTGAATTTGATCGGGGGAAACTTCTGCCATCCCGTCAGCAATGTTCACAACAATAGGAAAGAAGCACATGAGCACGACCGTGAGGATCTTCGGCGTCCAACCGAAACCAAAGTACACGAGAAAAATGGGGGCTAAAACAATCGCGGGAACGCTTTGAGATACAACAAGAAGAGGGTAGAGCGCCTGACGAATGATGCGGTGGATATCCATCAGCACCGCTAAGACAATCCCGATGATCAAGGCGATGCCTAAGCCTGCCAGGGTCTCTAGCAAGGACGTCTTCGAGTGGTCTAAGAGCACGCTCAAGTTTTTGATGAAGGTGAGGAAAACGCTGGAAGGCGCAGGAAGAAGATAGCCCGGTACATCGTTAACGCGGACCAGAATCTCCCAGATCGCAAGAATGATGACTAAGAACACCATCGGGGTGACACCACGCCCTAGATTCTGCCGTCTGCTTCGCCTCTTTACCATAATGCCTCCAAGACACTGCATCCATCAAAGCCTTGCAAGGTATAGGTGGTCGCCGTCATCGTCCACGGTCAATGACCTTGGAGTCTGAGTCTGGAGTCTGATTGAGGATGTCTTTAGATTACTTCCTACGTCGGCATTACCCGCATCAGGTTCCAGGGTCGAGCGTTGCGTCGCTCCTCTCAGGCTCCCGCTTTAGGAACCTCCCCTTGCACTATGTCTTGCAGTTTAGGTTGCGCTGCTTAACTTGTCAAAAACATCGTGACAAGAACTCGACCTGCTCACAAATCACGTGTTTGATCGCTCTTAGGAGGTTTCGAGAGTTTATTGTTAGAGGTAAGTAAGAGAGGCTTTTGTGTGCTAAGTGAGCATGAAGTTCATTTGGCGTGACCCTTTATGGCTATCGCAAGGAGTTACCATGATCCCTATTTACGACCTCGGTGTCGTTCCATCAACCAATGTACATGCCAGGCATCGTCTCGATAACGGTCTAAACCGACCCGTTGTGCTTTGGGCACGAGCTCAGACGGCTGGCCTTGGACAGCCCGGGAAGACGTTTGATTCCCCTGTTTCCGGTCTCTATGCAAGTTGGGTTCTACCGGCCCCGGACCCGGTACCTGCCGATCTCACGATGCGCTGGGCACGATATCTTGCTGCCATCCTTAGACCTGAGATCGCCCCGGAGGATCATCGTGAACTAAACATTGTCCCAATCAATGATCTCTTTATGGATGAGAAGAAGGTTGGGGGCATCTTGGTCGAGAAGTATCGTGAGAGACTCATTGTCGGCCTAGGTCTCAATGTCCTGCCGCGAGAATTCCCGCCGGATTTGGCTGATAAGGCGACGACGTATTACCTCGACGAACGAGATCACTTGGAAGTCCGCCGGCTCCTTGATGTCTTGAATCATCAGATCTCAAGCGATTTCCGTGATGAAATGCGAGCGCTTTAACGTCATTTGCCCCTATCCGAGGACGCTAAGGATTCCGTGAAGGGATCTAATTTGAAGGAACATAGATTTGCCGACAGCATTAGATACTAAAAATTCTTTATGTATTTCAACTTTTTTAGGCGATAGGACGAACCTCTAGAATCGTTTATCGGGAGCTCACGACGTCAGGGTACACTGAGCAATAGAAACAAAAGCTCCTAAATCCTAAGAACAAGCCGATTTTTCTAAGGAAGAATCGGCGTTTGCATAATTTGAACAGTCTATTAAATGCGCTTAGCGCTTCCTTGACCCTTCATACGACCTATGGAATAATCAGCGAAGCTCAAATACTTCAAATTCTTTATGTAATTTGAAGAGAGGAATGTCCGTATGAAGAACCATCGTCAAATCGCTCTGGGGGCTTTGGGCCTGGCCTTTCTCATCATCGGCTCGAAACTGAGCGTGACCCTCGGACCTGTGCCGATAACGTTCCAAACCTTTGCAATCGCCATCATATTGCTATGGCTCGGTCCTTGTCTGGGCAGTTGGGTCGTTGCCGCGTACATCGGTCTGGGTCTCATCGGCCTCCCGGTCTTTGCCGCAGGGAGTGGCCCGGGTTATGTCTTGAAACCAACCTTTGGTTACCTCTTGGGTTCTCTTGCCGGATTCCTCATGGCAAACCTCACGAAGAAACCTCGCCTCCGACTCTTCATCTTACTCGCGATGAACTACGGCATCGGTGTCTTCTACTTGGGTCTCATGCTCAAGACGAACGTCATGCAGACGCTTGCGATCGGGCTTTGCCCCTTTGTTTGGAAAGACATCATTCTCGTAGGAATTGCATCCATCGTATATGGCCGCTTAGCGAAAGGATTGGACATGTTAGGAGTTAGTTATGACAGAGCTACAAGCTAGGGTAATAGCCTCTATTGCAGAAGTTCTTGGTGTCCCACAGGAAAGAGTCACGCCTGACGCCTACCTCATTGAAGACCTTGGTGCGGACTCCCTCGATGCGGTAGAACTTGGTCTCCTCTTGGAAGAGGAGTATCACATCGCCCTGGACGACGAGATCATCTTGGCACTTATCACGGTGCAAGATCTCATCAAAGTCGTCGAACAATTAAGTGTACAAGCTGAGCAGGAGGAATAGATGGATCGCGAAACGCTTATCGATATCTTCGAACGCTTCGAACGAAGCGAGCTAACACGCCTACATTGGAAGACAGAGCATGAGGTGCTTACCCTCGAGAAAGCCCCTCCGACGTCCCCCACAAATCAACAGGCTCAAGCCGTTGCGCCAACCCCTGCTGTTCTACAGCCTTCCACGCCGACGGAACCGGCCAATCAAGCTGCCTTTTGTGCCACGTTAAGCCCCGACCTCGTCTCGCTTCGCGCGCCCTTGGTCGGCACATTCTATGCCGCCTCCGGGCCCGGTGCTGATCCCTACGTGAGTGAAGGAGATCAGGTTGCCCAAGGCGAGATTGTCGGCATCATTGAAGCCATGAAGATGATGAATTATCTCGAGGCTCCCGTTAGCGGAACCGTCGTCCGGATCGCGGCTCAAAGTGGTCAGCTCTTGGGTTTCGATGAACTCATCTTAGAAATTGAGCCTTGCGATGTTTAAGAAGATTCTCATCGCAAATCGCGGGGAGATTGCCGTCCGGATCCTGCGGACCTGCCGTGATATTGGAATCCCGGCTGTCGCTGTTTACTCCATAGCGGATAGAGGTTCTCTCCATGTGAAGATGGCTACAGAAGCTGTCTGCATCGGGGGACCTCAAGCCTCCGAAAGCTATATGAACCAGAGCAATATCATCTCCGCTGCGCTAGGATCCGGATGCGATGCAATCCACCCGGGCTATGGTTTCTTGGCGGAGAATGCTGCCTTTGCTGCCGCTGTGCGAGATGCAGGTTTGACGTTTATCGGTCCGTCGCCTGAAACGATTACCCTCTTGGGGGATAAGGCCAGAGCTCGCAGCCTCATGATTGAAGAGGGCGTCCCTGTCACGCCGGGCTCAGATGGAGCTTTGGAATCGGCAGATCAGGCCTTGGCTTTAGCAGAGGCTTTTGGCTATCCGGTCCTCCTCAAGGCAAGCTCCGGCGGGGGTGGCCGCGGGATGCGCCGAGTCGATCGTGCGGAAGATCTTAGACGACTCTACGACGAAGCTTCGAAGGAAGCAGAGATGGTCTTTGGTGACCCCAACCTCTACCTTGAGAAGCTGATTGAAGACTGCAAGCACATGGAGTTCCAGATTCTCGCCGATGCTTCGGGGAATGTCATCCATTTGGGTGAGCGTGATTGTTCGCTTCAGCGGCGTCGCCAGAAGATGCTCGAAGAATCCCCCAGCCCCAAGCTCAAACCGGATGTCAGAGATGCTATGGGTAAGGCTGCCGTCAAAGCAGCCAAAGCCGCGAACTACCTCGGCGCCGGCACGGTCGAATTCGTTGTCAAGGACGATGATTTTTATTTCATTGAAGTCAATACAAGAATTCAGGTCGAACACCCTGTGACGGAAGCTGTCACCGGCTTGGATCTCATCGCAGAACAAATTCGCCTGGCTTACGGGGCAAACGTTCCTCTTAAACAAGAAGAGGTTGTGCTTCACGGCCATGCCATTGAAGTTCGGATCAATGCAGAAATTCCCCAGCGCGACTTTGCTCCTTCGCCGGGCATTGTGCAGCAAATGCTTCTACCCGGAGGCATCGGTGTCCGAGTTGACACCATGATTTATCCGGGGGCTGAAGTGAGTCCACTCTACGATTCGATGGTCGCGAAGATCATTGTCCACGGGAAGGATCGCCGGGAAGCCATCCGACGTTTACGCCGCGCTCTCGAAGAAATCACGTTGGTTGGGATCGATACGAACACCGCTTTCATGTATGCCCTCTTATTTGAGCGTTACTTTATTCGTGGGGATTACACCACTCAGATCCTGGAAAGTTCCTTGGATCGTTTGAAATCCTACGAGCTATTGGTCACAGGTGAGGGTTCGGATGAAGAGACCGAAGCTGTCTATAAGAAACTAGGTCAGGACAGAGAACGCGCTTACCGCGACGGTCGGCGTAAATTGGCAGCTTACTTAGCCGGAGAGGGTGAGATCAATGTCTAGTCTGGATCGTTTCTTCGATGATAGAAGAAAGCAATTGCGACGCCTCGATCCGGTGACCCGAATTCGCCAAACCATCGACGTTAATAAGAATGTAAGTTGTCATAACTGTAAGGAAGTTCTGATCCCGGAACGTTTGGCGGAAAGACTCTATGTCTGTCCGCATTGTGAGAGCTTGCAGCGCATGCCGGCCATGGCTCGTCTCGAGTATCTTCTGGAAGAAGGTTGGGAATCCATCGATGAACCCGCAGTCTTCAACAATCCGCTGAAATTTGAAGGCTATCAAGAGAGCTGGGAACGCGCCACAGCTCAAGGTTCCCTGGACGAAGCCATTGGCTTTGCCCGCGGTAAGATCATGGGTCAACCGGTCATCTTGGGTGTCATGGATCCTTATTTCATGATGGGTTCCATGGGTTCTATTGTTGGTGAGAGAGTTTGCCAAGCCTTTGAACGAGCAAGCAAAGAAGAGCTACCGGTTGTCATTTGTTGTGCCAGTGGCGGTGCAAGGATGCAAGAAGGTCTCTTTAGCCTCATGCAAATGCGCAGAACAGCAGTGGCGGTGCGAAATTTCCAAGCGTCCGGGGGTTTTTATGTCGCCGTCTTGACCGACCCGACGACGGGCGGTGTGACAGCCAGTTTTGCATCTTTGGGGAATGTGACCTTGGCTGAGCGGCAAGCTCTGATCGGGTTTGCAGGACCCCGAGTTATCCGTGAAACCATCCAAACCAATTTGCCTGAAGGCTTCCAACAAGCGGAATTTCAGCGTGAACACGGCTTTGTGGATCGCGTCGTGCGACGGGAGAATCTCGCGATGGAAATCGCTCGAATGTTAGCGTTCCACTCTGTCAAGCAAGAATTCAAGCCGGGGCGTCTCAATGACGTGACGCATTTGCCGGGTGGTGCAAACCACGTTACGCCCGAGGTTCTTCGGGAGAGCACCCCGGAAGACGCCTACGCCAAAGTTAAGGCGGCACGCGATGTCAATCGTCCTTCCCCGAAAGAGATCCTCGCGTCCTTGTGCGAGGAAATCGTCACACTCTCGGGCGATCGCTATTACGGCGACGACCAAGCCCTCCAAGGCGGTTTGGCTCTCTTCAACGGTCAGCCCATGACCTGGCTCATCAATGAGAAGGGCGAGGGGCTTGAGTCCCAGATCCGTCATCATTTCGGGATGCCTCATCCTGAAGGCTATCGAAAAGCCATCCGCCTCATGCAAGAGGCTGAAGCTTTCGGCAGACCCATCCTCACGATCATCGATACGCCGGGGGCATACCCGGGCTTAGGAGCTGAGGAGCGGGGTCAGGGTGCGGCCATAGCCGACGCCTTGGCGGCGATGAGTGAGCTCACAGTCCCCGTGATCGCTTTGGTGTCCGGGGAAGCGGGGTCAGGGGGTGCTCTGGGCATTGCCTGCGCCGATAAGGTTTATATGTTGGAAGGCGCGGTCTACACCTTGTTATCGGCGGAAGCTTTCTCGACGATCCTCTGGAAGGATGCTTCGCGGGCGCCGGAGGCGGCAGCCAGGATGCGTGCTACGGCGGAAGACTGCTATGAGTTGGGCTTTTGTGATGGAATATTTCCCGACGACCTGACGGGTCTGAAAGACCACTTGATCGCCGATCTCGAAGGGAGAAGGGTATGAAGCTTTATCTCGAATCTTGTGGCCATCGCTTGCCGAAACGTTGTGTGACCAATGAAGAATTTACGCATCGCGTGGATACGAGCGATGAGTGGATCAGGCAACGAACGGGGATTGAGACGCGTTACTTGGCGTCTGATGTCGTCCTCGATCCGGAGGAGAAGCTGTTACAACCGGAGACCCTCTTCGAGTTGACCGAGAAGGCAGCCGCATCGTGTATGGAAGGTGCGAAAGAGCTCCGCTCGAAGGTTGGTATCGTGATTGTTGCAACAACCTCATCGGAAGAACGGATGCCTGCGATTGCACCCCTTCTGCAAGCTCCCCTGGGGCTAGAACCCGACATCGTGTGTTTTGACTTAAACGCAGCGTGCACAGGATTTGTCTATGCACTGCAAATGGCTCGTGGATATCTGCTCGATAACCCGGATCGAGCCGCTCTGGTCATCGGGGCTGAAAAACTATCCACTTTGTTGGATTTTGATGATCGCGGGACCTGCATCCTCTTTGGTGACGGTGCTGCGGCGACGCTTTGGACGCTTGGGGAAGGGGAACCGGAAGTCTTCATCAGCGGGACAGAAAGCAATGTAGACCTTCTCCATGCCGATGCATCAAGCCCTCTCACGATGGAAGGTCGTCAAGTGTTCCGCTTCGCTGTCCAAACCCTGCCTGAGTTATTAAAGGCACTCTCGGAGAAGACGGGAGTGAAGGCAGACCTTCATTTCCTCCATCAAGCGAATGCCCGAATTATCCAAGCGGTTGCAAAAGCCTTGGATGAACCCATCGAGCGCTTCCCGATGAATCTTCAGCATTACGGGAATACGTCCGCAGCAAGCCTACCGCTCCTCTTATCCGATCTTTGGGAGACAGGTGAATTGGATAGGGAACGCTTTGCGAGTGAAAACTATACATTTGCAGGATTTGGAGCCGGTCTAAGCTACGGCGGGCTCATGACGAAAGGACTCTAGTATGTGGTTAGCTGAAAAATTCGGCCTGAGATATCCCATTATTCAAGGGGGAATGAGCCGTGTCGCAACGCCGGAATTTGCCGCAGCCGTGAGCAATGCAGGTGCCCTTGGCACCCTCGGGACGGGCTCGCTCCGTGCGGATCAAGTCCGTGATTGGATTCATAGAACCCGAGAACTGACGGATAAACCGTTTGCGGTCAACGTCATGCTCATGAATCCCGAGTCTAAAGCGATCGCACAAATCCTGGTTGAGGAGAAAGTCGATGTCGTCACGACCGGTGCGGGGAGTCCCGGCGCTTATGTCGAGGCATGGCACAGTGCAGGGATTTCCGTGATTCCTGTCGTTTCCTCGCTCCTTATGGCGCAACGCATGGAGCGCTTAGGGATCGATGCCGTGATTGCTGAAGGGCAAGAAGCCGGCGGTCATATCGGAGAACAAACTTCTATGACGCTGTGGCCACTCCTTGCAAGATCTCTCAGCGTGCCTGTGATTGCCGCAGGGGGGATTGCGCATGGCGAAGAGGCCTTGACGGTCGAGGTTATGGGCTGCCAGGGCATGCAGCTCGGTACGCTGTTCTTAGCGACGGAAGAATGTCCTATCCACGAAAATTATAAGCAAGCCGTCATCAACGCTCGAGAGAGCCAGATCACGGCGATTGGACGAAATGGTGGCGTCCCTTGCCGTGTCATGAAGAATCGCATGACCCGGGAATATCTCCGTCAGGAGAAAGAAGGAGCGGATGTGGAAACCCTGGAGCTCTTGACGCTTGGAGCCTTGGGAAAAGCCGTGACAGAAGGCGATACCCAGTATGGTTCGCTGATGATGGGTCTTGCCGCCGCCGCAATCGATGACATCCTCCCACTGGCAGAACGCTTGGAACGTTTGATGGAGGAAAGAGACGAAGCGCTGACTCGCTTCAAAGGGAGAGTCTCATGATTTCTTTAGCAACCCCTATTGTCCAAGGTGGCATGGGCATCGGCGTCTCGTTGGGACGTCTGGCCGGCACCATTGCCCGATTCGGTGGAATAGGCACGATCTCTGCCATTCACCCCGGATATCGTGATCCTAAGTTCGAAGAAGATCGCTTAGCAGCTGATGTGCGCGCGATTCATGAAGAAGTTGCAAAAGCCAGGGACATCGCTCAAGGCAATGGCCTCATCGCTGTCAATATCATGGTTGCGATCACAGAATTCGAGAATATGGTGAAGGCTTCTGTAGAAGCCGGAGCAGATGCTCTGGTCTGCGGCGCCGGATTGCCGTTGAAGTTGCCGGAACTTGTGGGGGATTCGGACATCAAACTCATTCCCATAGTCTCGGGTGTCCGAGCCGCTCAACTCATCATGCGAGCTTGGGGTCGGCACTATGGCCGTCGACCGGATGCTTTTGTTTTAGAAGGTCCACTCGCCGGCGGGCATCTGGGTTTCAAACGTGAAGAGCTAAAGAATCCTGTTCCTCTCCTCAGCATGGTCAAGGAATTTTCTGCATGGCTGAAGAAAGATCAATTCGATATCCCACTTATCGTTGCCGGAGGCATTGAACCGGAAGATGTGCCGGCGCTACGAGATGGCGGAGCAGATGCCATTCAATTGGGAACCGCCTTCATCGCGACGGAAGAATGCGATGCTCATCCGATCTTCAAGGATCAGATCATTCGAGCAACGGAATCGATCATTATTCAAAGTCCTGTCGGCATGCCGGGTCGAGCGCTCTTCACACCGTTGCAAGAACGTTTGCGGAACGTCGATCGCATCCCGACTTTGCGTTGTACGAACTGCCTTAAACCCTGTGATCCCAGAACAACCGTTTACTGCATCAAAGATGCACTCTTGGCATCGGCCAGAGGAGTCCTCGAACGCGGTCTCTTCTTTGCCGGAGCAGGGGTAGGGAAGTTCAGTAAAATCGTCTCCGTGGGAGACCGGATTGCTCAGTACCTGGAGAGGGGCTAAAGGTGATCTATCTCTTTGGGGGGCAAGGCAGTCAATTGCCCGAAATGGGAAAAGACCTCTTAACGTTTCCGGAAGCAAAGGCCGTCTATGACATAGCCTTTGCAATCCATCCGGATCTGGAGCAGATTTTGGAATTAACGGCGGAGGAACTTGGGCAGACAAAGTTTTCCCAACCGGCGATCGCACTCCATCAATTAGCTCTGGTACGAATTATGGAGGAACACGGACGAAAGCCGGATGCGGTCATGGGACTCTCGATCGGAGAATTTGCCGCACTCTATGCAGCAGGTTTTCTCACCCTCGACGCTGTGATCCATGTGGTTTTGGAGCGTGCAAGGCTCATGAGTGAACGCTTGGAAACCCGTGGGGAAGACGGCATGCTGGCAGTGCTTGGACCTAAGCGCGATGAAATAGAAACAGTGCTTGAAGAGCATCCGAAGGTGAGTCTGGCGAACATCAACAGCCCGACACAACATGTTTTATCCGGTGCTCTTGAGGATCTGCATAAGATAGAAGCAGATTTCACTCAGGCAAGACTGGTCTATCTGGACGTTGAGGGGGCTTTTCATAGTCAAGTGTTTGACCCGTGCATCGAACCTTTCCGCAAAGTCTTGAATGAGGTCCGGTGGCAAGAACCTCGCTGTTTTATGCCGTTAAACCGTACCGGAGAGGAAGCAAGAGAGATTGTTCGAGAAATGGCTGAACAGTTAGCGCGACCTTTGGAAGTGGATGCCTGTTTTGATGCTTTGTTAGAGCGTTCTGAGGAAGGTGAATTCGTGGAATTCGCCGCAAAACCTGTCCTCTTACCGCTCCTTAAACGCAAGAATCGTCGCCTCGATATGCATCATATCGGTACAGCTAAGGCCATGGAGACGTGGCTTGAAGAAGGTGCCTAGACAAGCGGCATTGGAACATGAACACGGCATCTTAGCGGCGGAACATCAATTCGTTTTAAGGGGGAACCTATGAAGGTCATTTTAATTACAGGGGCAAGCGGTGCCATCGGGCAGGCTATTGCCGAATCGCTGGCAGCAGAAGAGGCGATGCTTTGCTTGCATTATGGCGGCGATGAAGCCGGCGTCAACGAAACGAAGCGTCTGGTTGAAGCAGCGGGCGGTCAAGCTACGATCTATCAAGCAGATCTCAGTGATAGCGAAGCCTGTCGTGATCTCGTAGCTAAAGTCCATCATGAGCATGGTCAGCTTGACGGCTTAGTGAACAATGCCGGACTCAACCGCGATGCCTTGGCGATCCGCATGAAGGAAGAGGATTTCGATCTAGTTTATAAGGTGAACCAAAAAGCCCCCTTTATTCTCATGCAAGAAGCCGGAAAGATCATGATGCGTCAACGTTCCGGTTCGATCGTCAATATCTCGAGCATCGTGGGTCTCAAGGGGAATCCTGGGCAGATCAATTATGCAGGGGCTAAGGCAGCCCTCATTGCCATGACCAAGACGCTTGCGATGGAACTGGGATCGAGGGGTGTGACGGTGAACTGTGTTGCGCCGGGCTTTATTGAGACACCGATGACTGACGTTCTACCTGAGAAGATTCAAACGGAGATGCGTGAGAGCATTGCCTTGAAGAAATTTGGGACGCCACAGGATGTCGCCGGTGTTTGCCGTTTCCTCTTAAGTGAAGAGGCGCAGTATATAACCGCACAGTGTTTCTCTGTCGATGGCGGGATGAATCGATAGCTTAAACGCAAATTAAAGAGTGGTTTAGAGGAGTACAAGATGGAAAGAAAACGTGTCGTCGTCACAGGTCTAGGCATCATCAGTCCTTTGGGGCTCACCGCAGAAGAGACGTGGGAAAAGATCAAGGTTGGGACCAACGGAATCTCCGAACTTTCAATTCCGGGGATGGAGACCGTCAACGTTCATGTTGCAGGTCAAGTCAAAGGGTTCAATGCTGAAGATTACATCGACCGCAAAGAAGCCAGGCGGATGGATAGGGTCATGCACTTTGCAGTTGCTGCCAGTCAGGAAGCCATGCGCAGTGCAAGCCTTGAGGAGGGTTCCTTCAATCCCGAACGCATGGGGGTCATTCTAGGCACCGGTATTGCAGGCATCGAATCCATTGAGGAACAGGTATCGCGCGGTTATGAACAAGGCTTCCACCGTGTGTCGCCTTTCTTCGTTCCCCTGGCTATCAGCAATATCGTAGCTGCACAGGTTTCGATGGCAAACGGTCTTAAGGCGCATTCATCCTCCGTCAATACAGCCTGTGCTGCCGGGACGGATGCGATCGGGCAGGCTTTTCGAATGATTCAGTATGGTGAAGTCGATCTCATGATGGCCGGCGGATCCGAGGCTTCGATCACGAAGATGGGGGTCGGTGGATTTGCTGCCTTGAGGGCGCTTTCCCAATCCAAAGATCCGGACAGGGCTTCCATCCCGTATGATAAAGAGCGAGACGGTTTTGTCATCGGTGAGGGGGCAGGTCTTCTCGTGCTTGAAGAATATGAACATGCCAAGGCAAGAGGGGCTAAGATCTTGGCCGAGATCTTAGGCTATGGCACCACCTGTGATGCCTACCATGTAACTGCGCCGGATCCCGAAGCGACCCAGGCTGTACGCTGTTTCGAACTTGCGATTGGCGATGCAGGGCTCGAGAAAGAGGACATCCAGTACATCAACACGCACGGTACGTCGACTCCGTTGAACGATGAAACGGAAACGAAGGCCATTCGCATGACCTTCGGTGAACATGCTGATAAACTGGCGATCAGTTCGACAAAATCCATGTGTGGCCACCTCTTAGGGGCTAGTGGTGGGCTCGAAGCTGCCGTCTGTGTCTTGGCGCTTAGAGACGGTTGGATTCCTCCGACGATCGGACACCGGGTCGATGATCCGGCTTGTGATCTGGACATCGTACCGGATGTCGGACGAGCCGCAGATCTCACCTACGTCTTGAGCAATTCACTGGGGTTCGGCGGTCATAACGCTTGCCTGGCTTTCGGCAAATATGAAGGGAACTAGAGCGTGAAATTAGAACTCAAAGAAATCCAGGAAATCATCCCACATCGCTATCCGATGCTTCTGGTCGACAGGATCATCGAAGGTGAGCCCGGCAAGTCTGCTGTGGGTCTAAAGAACGTCACTGCTAATGAACCGTATTTCCAAGGTCATTTCCCGGGTGAACCTATCATGCCGGGTGTGCTTCAACTTGAAGCTTTAGCTCAAGTTGCGGCCTGTTGTTGCCTGAGTTTACCGGAGTACCAAGGACGCATCGCACTCTATGCCGGAGTCAACAAAGCACGCTTCAAGGGCATCGTTAGACCCGGCGATCAGCTCATCATGAGAATCGACGTGACTCGCTCACGCTCCGGCTTCGTCTTCTGCACGGCGGAGGCAAGAGTCGACGACGAAGTGGTCTGTTCTGCCGACCTCTCCTTTGCTCTCATGGAGGATCAAAATGTCTGATGCTTCCAAGAATACCGAGCTTAAATTGACCGATCCCAGTCTTGAGACCCTGGGCCGAGAAATCAATTCCCTGGTCAGTAAAGCTAAGCTCTATTACTTCCAGCGAATTTTTCGTCGGATGCAGCAGGATAAGGATGATGCGCTAACGCCTCTCGAGACGTTTTGTATTGAGGTCATTGCGCAAATGGATGAGCCGACGGTTTCGGATTTTGCCGAGTACATCAATGTCTCTCAGCCAAACGCTGCTTATAAGGTCATGAATCTGGAGAAGAAGGATTATCTGACGCGTGAGAAGTCACCGACCGATGGGCGTGTGACGCTCCTTAAGGTGACACCGAAGTACTACGAAGTCTTTGGCACAAGCCAGCGTTACGCCAGGATCTTGGCTCGTCGTTTGAAGCAAAATTTCTCGGACCGGGAGCTCAAACTATTAGGAGAAATGGTCAAGATTATCTCGACGACCCTTCTCGATGACATGAATCGTTATTTGGGAGAGATCAATCTATCGCCTGAAGTCTTGGAACGTGCCAGGGCACGTGGCGATAAGCTGAACTAAGGTGCTGTTTATGAAGACAGAACGGACAACTGCGAGGCGGACATGCGGCGGGCATGCGGCGGGCATGCGGCAGACACGAGGCGGACACGCGTAAGTAAATTGAATCCACCTAAACCTACGAGAAGTCTTCAAGAATCCTGGATCTATTGCTCCAGTTTCACGATGTACTTCTTAACCGTCGATTCTTCATCCAGGTGAATCCCGGGTTTGTGACCTTCGCCCGGCATGACAATGTAAAAATACCCGGCCGGAACAGAAACCGTGAGGTCCTCCCCGGTGTAGAAGGCGACATCTTTCTCGGTGTCATATTCCGTTGTGGGCGTCATATCTTCGAAGGCCGTATAACTCACGGTTTCTTCACCCTCGAGGATGATCATGACATCTGCAAAATTGCGATGCGCCTCGAATTCTTTTGAAACCAGAGGAGCACTTGTCAGTTCGGTCGCCACGACACGACCGCCTTCGAAAGGATAAACTCCTTCAGCTAAATCGTAATTGCCCTCGATGAATTTAACGGCACGGTCCAAGTTCTTAACGAGACTGCTGTAATTCTTTAGATTCGTGGTTTTGTCGATGATCATGTTTTACTCCTAGGTCTTAGATCTATTCAAGCTAATCTTGCCGAAAGCCAATCCTGACGAAAGTCAATCCTGACGAGACTTTCTTCAATAGAAAACTGTAAATACCTTTGCCTTCGTTATTTTAATCCCATGCCTCGAGAAACAAAAGAAGCGACCCCGAAGGGTCGCCGGCTTCAATTGATATCACGGTGTGCAACAGATATGACGGGTGCTTTTGGAATGTAAGCTAAGCTTCGACCTCGACGGTATTGAGCTCTTCCAAGAGATCCTCGAGGTTCATGTTGTGGACCATCGCAGCCTCTTCGAGCGTCTCACTTTGCGAAGCGGGGCAGCCTATGCAACCCATGCCGTTCATCATAAGAATTTGAGCGTAGCGGATATCGATGCGGACCAAATCACCAATCACATGATCTTTTGTTATTTCCATAAACTCTTCCTCCGAGCTAGATAAATGATCGTTCGTCATGGCTAATTATAAGGTCTTGAGCTCGTTTAATCACGTATTATTGCGAACTTAGTCCATGATTGTGCGCCCTGTCACCCACTGCCTTGTTTCTTCATCCCGATCCGCATAAAACTTCACAGTTTTCAACTGAGCCTGGCCTCGAGAAAGCCGCACGATGAGCTTTAAATCCTTAGCCTCATACCCGTTTAGTTCCACGATCTTCCTAAACCCAACCGTGGTTCCATGATAAATCGTTTGTGGTTTGCCAAATGGCCCCGTCGCTTCAATTTCAAACGAAGAAATTCGCTGCCCTTGAGTCAGGTCTTCTTCCAACACGATGTATGCGATGGGGGTCTTCTCAGGGAATTCATAACGCCAAGCTCTTTGCGACGTCCCTAAGGATAATTCCCCCTGAGTTGTGCCTATCGTATGCACTGCTTCAACCTGCACGTCATTCACTTGCAAAGCAAAAGCCCGGCGAATTCTCTCCCCCAGCCCCTTCAACGCCGCAACATCCTTGGGATCAAAACGGCCGCTCGGCATCGGGGGAACATTGAGATTCAAGCAGCTATTACCCCCCACGCTGCGCTTCCATAGATGGAAAAGCACATCAGGCGACTTGGGTTCCTGATCTTCGTGGTAGAACCAGCCCGGTCGAATCGAGACGTCGACCTCGGAAGGGCAATAGACGAGACGACGACTGGCAAGAGACATTTCCAAGAGTCCAAGACTGGGATCCGTATTATAGATTCCGTGGAGCTCATAGGCCGGATCTCCTCCGTCGATCATCGCATCTTCGTGGAGATCACAGAGCTCTGAAGGAACAGCACCCCATTCCTGGAACCTGGTTTGACCGGCTTCGTTCCCGACCCAACGCACGTCGGGCCCACGGTCAAAGAAAATCGTAGCCTGTGGCTGAAGTTCACGTACGAGCTTGATGTAGGCAGGGAAATCATAGACTTGGGTCTTTCCATTGGGACCCTCACCACATGCTCCGTCAAACCAAACATGGAAGATCTCACCATAATTCGACAAGAGCTCACGGAGTTGTGCCAGGTAGGAATCATTGTATTCATCGGTCCCATAGCTCGGAGAATTCTGATCCCAAGGAGAGAGGTAGATACCGAATTTAAGACCATGCTTACGGCAGGCTTCTGCCGTTTCCCCGACGACATCGCCTTGATATGGGGAGGATGCGACCGAGTGCTTTGTGGTTTTCGTCCGCCACATACAGAAGCCATCGTGATGCTTTGCCGTCAAGACCAGTCCTTTGAGCTCTGCGTCCTTAAGAGCGAGAACCCAGGATTCGGGATCGAGATCTGTGGGCGCGAAGATGGATGGGTCTTCAGTTCCGTCGCCCCATTCTCGCCCTGTATAGGTGTTGACGCCGTAGTGGATAAATCCATAGGCTCCGATCTCATGCCATGCGAGCTGACGCTCCGAGGGAAGTGCTTGGAGAGCCAGTTCTTCCAATGTCTTTGTATAGTCCATCGTTCTCCTTGTTGGCTGTGTGCTTCTTGTTGGCGGTATGCTCTTTGCTCGCGGTTCCGACCGAGTTTACAGTGGAAGTGCCTTCATCTCTGCTTGCCACGCGAGATCGTTTGGATCTGCGCCGCCGACCTTACCGGTATCGCGTCCCAAGACGGATAAGGCGGCAATATCTTCCGGGGTGAGTTCGAAGTCGAAGATCGCCAAGTTTTCTCGCTGTCTTTCGCGATCAACAGACTTAGGAACGACAGCAATTTCACGCTCGATAAGCCAGCGCAAGATGATTTGATTTGGCTTGCGATTTAATCGGCTCGAGATGGATTTGATCGTATCGGTTGCATGGAGGGCTTCGTTCATTCGTGCCAAGGGAGAATAAGCTACCGGTAGGATATTTTCTTCTTGCAGGTAAGAGACCATGTCGATTTCAGGCCAGAAAGGATGGATCTCAATTTGGTTAAGCGCCGGAGGAACGTTTGCACTTTGTTTGAATTCTTCCAACATCTTCATGGTGAAATTTGAGACGCCAATCGTGCGGATGATGCCCTCATCTTTATATTGTTCTAGGACTTTCCAGGCATCCGACAAACCTTCAGCCGGCCAGTGAAGATAGACGATGTCCAGCTGATCGATCCCCAGCTCTCGGATCGAGCGATCGAGGGAACGCTTCGTGAGATCCTTCGTGTAATGATTTGGCCAGACCTTCGTTGCGACCAGGTAATCCTTAGCAAAACCTCGATCGGCAGCAAGTCGCATGCCCTCGCCGACGAGTGCTTCGTTGCCATAGATCCAGGCGGTGTCGATGAGTTTATAACCGGCTTCAATCGCTGCTGCAATGGATTCGGGGGATTCCGTGATCTTATAGGTTCCTAGCCCTATCACAGGGATTGACGTACCGTCATTTAATAGATAATTCACCATGAGGCACCTCTTTCTTTCGGCTTAGTATAGGTAGCCACGGTGAATTATGCTCGTTAATCTGCTACAGCTCGGTTTTGGACTATAAATTCAGAGGTTTAGCACGGCCGCAGAGAGAACAGAAGTGTCCTTCGGCTTGATGTGAGCAGAGAAAGATCGCCTTGTCTTTCATAGATTTAGCTTTCCGGCGAAACATGCCGGGAGTCTCGAGTTTGCTCGATTCATCGCAGTTGATCGGATCAGCATTTTGGAGAGCTATAGGTGCACTCCATGGGGAACATCAATGAAGCTTACTTCCCTAAGCGCAAAACAAGATTAGTGACGGCTTAAACCCAAGCAAAGACTTCGCAAAATAGAGGCTTGCACTTGTTGAAATGCGAACCCGGAAAACATCCCACGAATGAAAGGTCTATGTAAGCTAAGCCCTAGACGATGAGGAAGAGGGAAACGGTAAGAGATACCATCGCTCCGAGTGCAAGGACTGTGCCGACTTTTGCTTGTGTCCTTACGTTTGTCCAACCCGAACCACCCGCTATAGCGATATGAGCTATCGAGGGGGGAAGCGCAAAAGCCAGGCTCGCCGCAAATCCAATGACGATGGCACCTAAAGCAGCCCAGGTCGGTGCGATATCCAGAAGCAACGGAAGAGCAATCTGAGCCATCAAGGTTGTCGTCACGAGATTGCTCAGGACGTTCGTCATGGCGATGGTCACGATACCGAGGAGAGCTAAGAGCATAGCGATGGATAGGCCACCCAATCGAGGGAGCAATAATTCGCTGATGAATTGCGTCACACCAAGTTCCGGTAAGGCCATGTAATAGCCCAGGGCAAGGGCTGCAGCACAAATCAAGAGGCTTCCGTAGTGTACATGCTCTTTAAAAGCATGCGGTAAATTAAGGACAGGTTCACCCTTGACCTTAATAATCGCCAAGATGAGCACGCCAATAATCGCCGGCCAGGCTTGCCCCCAAGGCCTCACAACGTCGTTGATCGCGGGGACGAATGCGGGGATCAACCAACTTACCAAAACCAAGCCAAAGACGATGGAGGAAATCTGCGCCCTACGACTTAAGGGCTGCTCGTCTTGTCTCAGCCAATCGTCGATCCTAGCTTGCGTTGCACTGTCATCGCGCTCAACGTTTTTCCGATGATAAAACCAAAGGAGCAGATAGCAAGCTAGAGCCAATAAGAGACCTAAGGGGAAGGCAAAGCGAAAATATTCGCCATGACTCAGGACCTCTCTGCTTTGTGCTTCATAGTAATTCATCGCCATGAGAGGGAAGGTGTGGGCTATGGGGGTGGCGGCACAGGAGATAGAACTTAAGCAAGCGGTCAAGCCCATGAGGATATGACCTTCAGCCGATCCCTTCTCATATCCTGCGACCTCGCAGAGTTCTTCCATGAAGGCATAGAAGAGAAGGAAGGTGACCGTAGGGGCAACAAAAGATCCAACCGTGAAGACCGCTGCGGCGTATAGGACACTTCGATGAAAGAAAGATTTCCTTGCCCACTTGAGCCCCAAGAAGCGGAAGATTAAGCGACGTAGAACTCCTGTTTCTCGTAATTGACCGCTCAAGATAAACGTGAACATGAGGAAGATCACGGTCTGGTGCCCAAAGGAATGGATAAAGACGTCGTTTGGCGTTACACCCGGAATAAAGGTCAACGAGAGGAGGATCAGCAAAGATGGCCAGCCAATACCAAAGAGCAACCAAAGGACATTAGACACCCCGAAGATCAGGAGGGCGATATAGGTCAGGTTCATTCGAGACTCCAACCTTCGTCATTGTGGTAAATCATGCGTTTTGACATGCCACCGTCAACCGTGAGGATTTGGCCTGTGATGAATGAAGCGCGATCCGAGGTTAGATAAAGAGCGGCCTCAACAATATCGTAGACGTTACCCACTCGGCCTACCGGATGCTGCCTGCTATCGGAACTCTCTGCAGAGTATTCGGTACCACTTGTCTCTATCCAGCCGGGGGCTATACCGTTGACGCGAATCTTCGGCCCCAGGCTCATAGCCAGTGCATGCGTCAACGACGCGAGGGCACCCTTCGCCGCACTATAGGATTCCGTTTGTTGCTGACTCATCTCGGCTCTCGTTGAGGTCAAGAAGAGGATCGCTGAGCCATCGACAAAGAGGTCGCGGAGTTCTTGAACCAAATAGTACGCTGCCGTCACACCAATGGCCATGGCACGACTAAAGTCTTCGTAGGAACCCGATTCAATCCCGATGGAAGGGGGCGGGCTGTTATGGATAAGGACATCGACCCGGTCAGCTTGTTCTCTTATAGAGGAAACAAAATCTGTCAGATCTTCCTTCTTTCCGACGTCACCCTGAAAGGTTTCTCCCGCTTCGAGATCGATCCCGAACACTGTGAAACCTTGAGCATCGTAAGCTTCTTTCAATGCTCGCCCTATGCCGGCAGCACTGCCTGTAATGATAACGGTCTTATTCATGGGGGTACTCCTGAATTCTCTGTTCTTCCTGCGATGCCACACTTCCTGCGATGCCACACTTTCTGCGATG
>CAYFSS010000005.1:0-16746 GCA_964345975.1 uncultured Oscillospiraceae bacterium | reverse complement strand
TTCTCTGTTCTTCCTGCGATGCCACACTTCCTGCGATGCCACACTTTCTGCGATGGCACACAAGAGAAGAGGTCTAACGAAGCGGTATGATGAATCTCTGCATATACTAGACTTTTTTGTCATGTTCATCGAGTTATAAGGACCCAAAGAATAAAGACAAAAACCTTTGCTTCGTGTAATTTATCCGAAACAAAAACGAAGTACAAAAGTTTCTGAAACGCTAGTCATTTGTACTTGCAATAAGTATCCTCAGAGCACAATATCTTGTGGTAAATTATCGCGACACCCACAAGACATAGGTTTCGCTCCATGATAGGGAAGGATACATATATGCAGAAACTCAATGATAAAACCATTGATACCACGGTATTTGAGATAACGAAGAGAGACGGACGTAAGGAGGCTTGGGAGCCGGATAAGATTCGTCGTGCCCTTGAACGTGCTTATCAAAGCGTAGATCAAGAGGTTTCGTCGGAAACTCTAGATCAGCTGACCGTAGATATCGCCGATAAGGCTGTGAGCAATGAGAGTTTGACGGTCGAGGCGGTCCAGGACTTAGCTGAAGAAGCCTTGATGCAAGCCGGTGCTTATGATGTGGCGAGAGCTTACATCCTCTATCGCAAGGACAGATCTGAGAAGCGCGAGGTGCGCCACCGTTTTGAAGAACTCATCGCGATTCCCGAACTCCACGACATCTTGCTTGGGATCGAAGAAGATTTCCCTGAAGAAGCGTACGAAACGAAGCGATTGCTTGCACGTTATGAAGCAACCCGCAAACCGGATGCTGACGAAGACGTGGTCCTTGCAACACTCCTGCAAGCAGCGATCGAGCTTGTTTCTCAAGATGCACCTCGCTGGGAGATGATCGCCGGTCGTATCGCGGCACTCATTCATAACCGAGAAGTAGCCGCCTTCGAACAAGCCGAGAATCTCAACTCTTTCTACGATAAGATCGTCTATCTCACGGAGGAGGGTCTCTATGGCAATTACATCCTCGATGCGTATACCAAGGAAGAAATTGAAGAACTTGCGAAACTGATTGACCCTATTCGCGATCAAGAACTGAACTTCTCCGGCTATGAGCTCCTCACGGCTCGCTACACCATCCGCACGCATGATCGTGAGGCAGTCGAGACTGTGCAGGAAATGTTCTTCGGCATTGCCCTTCATCTCGCCATGAAAGAAGCCAAAACAAAACGGCATGAATGGGTCGAGCGCTTTTATGGGATCCTGAGCAAACTACAGGTCACGATGGCGACGCCTACGCTTTCCAATGCACGTAAACCTTTCCACCAACTCAGCTCCTGCTTCATCGATACGGTAGAAGATTCCTTGGACGGCATCTATCGCTCCATCACGAACTTCGCTCAAGTCTCAAAGTACGGTGGCGGCATGGGACTTTACTTCGGTAAAGTGCGTGCGGTCGGCTCTTCTATCCGTGGCTTCAAAGGAGTCGCCGGTGGCGTTATCCGTTGGATCAAGCTGGCCAACGATACGGCAGTCGCCGTTGACCAGCTCGGGATGCGTCAAGGCTCCGTTGCCTGTTACCTCGACATTTGGCACAAAGACGTCCCCGAGTTCATCCAAGTTCGCACGAACAGTGGTGACGATCGTCTTAAGGCACACGATATTTTCCCTGCGTTGAGCTTCCCGGATCTCTTCTGGCGCATGGTCGACGAGAATCTCGACCAAGACTGGCATCTCTTCTGCCCCCATGAGGTTTACCAAGTCAAGGGCTATCATCTGGAAGATAGCTATGGCAAGGAGTGGGAAGAGAAGTACCTCGACATCGTGGCGGATGAGCGTATCTCCCGTCGTGTCGTCTCCCTCAAGGAAATGGTTCGCATCATCATCAAGTCGCTGGTTGAAACAGGTACTCCCTTCGTCTTCAATCGCGATGCGGTGAACGAAGCCAATCCCAACAAGCACAAGGGCATGATCTACTCCTCTAATCTCTGTACGGAAATCATGCAGAACATGTCAGCGATCGAGCATGTCTCCACCACGGTCAAGACGGAAGATGGCGATGATATCGTCGTGACCCAAACAAAAGCCGGTGACTTCGTGGTCTGCAATCTGGCGTCACTCGTCTTGGGACGTATCAACTTCGAGCAGGAAGGTGAACTTCGCCGCATCACGGAAACTGCCGTGCGCGCCTTGGATAATGTCATCGACCTGAATTTCTATCCGCTGCCGTACGCTCAAATCACAAACCAAAAGTACCGTTCCATCGGCCTTGGCGTCAGCGGCTATCACCACCTCCTTGCGAAAGAGCATATTAGCTGGGAATCCGACAGGCATCTCGAGTTTGCCGATAAGCTCTTCGAAGAGATCAACTACGAAGCCATTCGAGCCTCGAACCTCATCGCCAAAGAGAAGGGCTCCTATACTTACTTCGAAGGTTCCGACTGGGAGACCGGTGAATACTTCACGCAAAGGGATTACACATCCGAGCCTTGGCAAGAACTTGCAAAAGAAGTCCACGAGACGGGTCTGCGCAACGGTTACATCATTGCGATAGCGCCGACCTCTTCAACCTCCATCATTGCCGGAACCACCGCAGGACTCGATCCTGTCATGCGCCGCTTCTTCCTTGAAGAGAAGAAGGGAGCCCTTCTACCTCGCGTTGCGCCGGACCTCTCGATCGACACGCAGTGGTACTACAAGCAAGCCCATACCATCGACCAGGCATGGTCCGTCAAAGCCGCCGGCGTGCGCCAACGCCATATCGACCAGGCTCAATCCGTCAACATCTATGTGACGCCGGAAAATACGTTCCGTGAAATCTTGGGTTATTACATCGAAGCGTGGCAAAACGGCATGAAGACGATCTATTATTGCCGCTCACTTAGCTTGGAAGTCGATGTGTGTGAATCCTGTGCATCGTAGGACTTTGACCCAAAATTCTTGTATGCTGAGATAGATGGAAATGTCGGAAGAACCTTTGAATGCATTGGATGGAAAGAGTGTGATGATGAACGATCATTTAGATATACACGAGGCGATGGATCGCAAGATTCTCTTCAACGAGACGGGGGATGTTGAGCTGGCAAAGCGCCGCATGATTGGTGGGAATACCACCAATATCAACGACTTCAATAACGTGAAGTATCTTTGGGCGAACAATTGGTATCGCCAGGCGATGAATAACTTCTGGATCCCGGAAGAGATCAACATGGCGACGGACGTCCAGCAGTATCGTGAACTGAGCCGACCCGAGCGTACTGCCTACGACAAGATTCTTTCCTTCTTGATCTTTCTCGACTCGATCCAGACGAATAATGTGCCGTTTGTGGGCCAGTACATCACTGCAAATGAAGTGGTGCTATGCCTCACCATCCAAGCGTACCAAGAAGCAATTCACTCACAAGCTTATAGCTACATGCTCGATACGATATGCTCGCCGGATGAGCGCAGCGAAATCCTCTATCAATGGCGTGATGACGAGCATCTTCTAAGACGCAATCGCTTCATCGGAGACCTCTACATGGAGTTCCAGCATGAGCAAAGTCCAAGGAACCTCGTGCGCTCCATCATGGGGAACTACATCCTCGAGGGAATCTATTTCTATTCGGGCTTCATGTTCTTCTATAGTCTAGGTCGCATCAACAAGATGCCCGGTTCCGTGCAGCAGATTCGCTACATCAACCGAGATGAGAACGTGCACCTGTGGCTCTTCCGCAGCATCATTTCCGAGTTGAGAAATGAATACCCTGAGCTCTTCACGCCCGAATTAGTTGAAGAGTACCGTGCCATGATCAAAGAAGGATGTGAGCAAGAAATTGCTTGGGGCAAGTACGTCATCGGGAATGATATCCCCGGTTTAAATGAGACGATGGTCGAAGACTACATCAAGTATCTCGGGAATCTTCGTTGCCAGAACCTGAATTTCGAACCGATCTACGAAGGACATCGTGAGATCCCCGATTCCATGAGTTGGATCGATCAATACAGTGCGGCAAACCTCATCAAGACCGACTTCTTTGAGGCTAAATCGACGGCGTACTCCAAGTCAACCGCTATGGTAGACGATCTGTAAGTTGTTCTGCGATATAGCTGCGCATAGAAGCTCCCGCTCATTCGGGCCGGGAGCTTTCTTAATTAGGGAGCTCATAAAAAGGAATAGAGCCGTAAAAGATCTTATGCGAATGAAAACAAGTGCGTGCAAAAATCTGCTTTCGTTGCATAATAGAAGGTAGGAACGGAATGGGCTTTTGAGTGAAAGCATGAAGGATAAAGGAGAAAGAACTATGACCAAGGTTTTCGCTAAACCGGTAACGGCGATTGTTGTGGGGGCGGGGAATCGTGGCAGAATTTACGCAAGCTATGCGCAGAAGCATCCGGATGAGCTCAGAATTGTCGGCATCGTCGATCCGGATCCCGAGCGTCAACAGTTGATGAAGAACCTCTATGAACTGCCCGATGAGAATATCTTCACCACCGTTGAGGAGCTGGTCGCAAAACCTAAGCTTGCGGATGCCATCATCAACGCTACGATGGATGAATACCATGTGGAAACAACACTTCCGCTCTTACCTTTGGGCTACGACATTCTCCTCGAAAAGCCCGCTGCACTCTCCGGTGAAGGTGTCCTGCAGCTCTCTGAAGCCGTCAAAGAACATGGTAATAAGATCATGATTTGTCATGTCCTACGCTATGCACCCTTCTATTACACCATCAAGCAGAAGCTCCTTGAAGGCGCTATTGGTGACTTGCTTCATGCCTCGATGGAAGAGCGCGTCTCAGCCTCTCATGTTGCAGTTTCCTATGTGCGCGGTAAATGGGGGAATAAGACGAAGTGCGGCTCCGGCATGCTCCTTGCAAAGTGTAGCCATGACATCGATCTCTTGGTATGGCTTACCGGTAAAGAACCCGACACGATTCAAAGCATAGCTTTGGGCAAACTCTTCGATCCGGCAAATAAACCGGAAGGTGCAGGGACACGTTGTCTTGTAGATTGTGAGATCGAAGCAGACTGTCCTTATTCTGCTCGCAGCCACTACCTGGAACATCCTAATCGTTGGCCTCAGTACGTTTGGGATTTCAAGCAAAATGAAATGACGCCCGAAGAGCGTGAGCGACTTATCCGGGAAGACAGTCCCTATGGTCGTTGCGTATGGAATGCTGATTACGAAAACATCAGCCAACAGTCTCTCATTGTCCGGTTTGGCGATGAGATGACAGGTTCCTTCAATATGTTGGGAGGGGCTGCGCGAGGCGGTCGTCATATTCATCTCCTGGGAAGCACAGGCGAGATTGAAGGGCGTCTGGAAGATGGGCAGTTTGAGATCCGGACGATTAACCTGAGTGAGGCGCAAGGTTATACGACAGAAGTTATCAAGGTCGATGAAGGCAATGATGGACATGGCGGGGGAGACTCTCGTTTGGTCGCGGATTTTGTTCGCTATGTGGCCGGACTGGATCACTCCTTTGCTGCTACGACCTTGGAGAGTTCCGTGGCGTCTCATTTGGTGATCTTTGCCGCAGAAGAAGCTGCTGAAGAGGGCGAAGTCATCTCCTACGGTGAATATTCTGAAAAGCTTAGGGCTTAATCGTTATTTCTTCATATCTTTATGACGCCGCTCTGATACTTTTTATATATAGCAAGAAGATGCTAAATGCCTATAGGCAGAAAGGTTAAGACCATGAAAACCAGTCTACACCGCAAATTTCTGAGCCTCCTGTTGATCACTCTGATGTTTATCTCGCCTCTGACGATACACGCCGAAGCAGATACGGAAGAAACAACCACGGAAGCCATAGAAACCACAGAAGAAACGACAGTAGAAACGACACAAGAAAGTTCATCCGAGACCACTGCAGCTGACGACTCTGACGAAGGAACGGACATCGTGACAGAAGAATCCACTACGGTTGAAACGACAGCAGCGGAAATCACCACGCAAGAGACGACGGAGCCACAAGAAGATGTGATCCCTGAACTTGAACCTGCTTCGGCCGATATTCCCGGCGGTATCTTTTATTTGCAACAACGCGAGAAGATCACGGTTGAACCGGATTATGCCGAAATCGAATTAGGGGTCTCGACTCGTAATGAAGACTTTGCAACTGCTGTCAGCGAAGCAAAGACTGCTGCAGAGGCCTTGAAAACCGCCCTCCTCGCGTCAAGCGCAGTACAAATTGAGGTTGAGAATCTGCATTTCCAAGTATGGAATGAGCAAGACTATAACCAAGCGCCTCCTGTCATTCGAAATTACGTGCCGCGCCAGATGTATAAGGTCACAGTCCATGACGTGGAACAAGTAGGGACAGTCTTAGATATGGCTATCCAAGCCGGTTCTAATGAATTAGGCAGTATCAATTTCAAGAGTACCGAAGAGGAAGCAAAAACCCTCGAGGTTCGTAAACGTGCTCTGGAAGTTTTGGATGAGAAGGCAGAACGCCTAGTGAAGGCAATGGCCACTGAGGAAGCTGCATCAACCCTGCAACGTTACGATGTTAATTACAGCACACTCAAGCCGGGGCTTCGCACCGTGGAGTTTGAAACAGCAGAAACGAGTACTATGGCGATGAGAAATACCGTGGCTGATGGTATGGGTGCCGGTGCACCGGTAAGCCCGGGTCTCCTCGAACTGGAATTCATCGTCCATGCAAGCTACACCTTTGGTGATACGGATATAGCCCAAGCTGTCTCAGGACACTTACCACAAGTTAGCATCGACGGTGAAGCTACGTTTGCGGTCAAACCCGATACGTTCCGTGTTGTCTTTGGTAAAGACACTATCTCTGTGAACAGCGCCAAAGAAGCAGCCGCCGAAAACGATGCTACGTTCAAGACGCTCACCGAAGAACTCAAGACTTTGGGCATTACAGAGGATCAACTACAGACAACGCAATACTCCGTCAATCCTTATCACACGTACAACACGGAATACCCTGAAGTTGCAGGTTTTACCGTTTCTCACTACATGGAACTTGTTATCCCTGCAGACGAGAACATCAAGGCAATTATGGACAGCATCCTTGCTTCAGACCTTTCCATCGTCCAAGAAGGCTATTACTACCTGGATGATCAGACGGTCATACGCCAAGAGATATCTGTTCAGGCTGCTCGTGCGGCACATACCGAATTCACCAAACTCGATGATCGCGAACCACAAGCTGTCATCGTCACGGAACTGCCCGATACGAACTACTACTATTCTTCTTACGGTCCTACGACTCCGGATAGAACCTCCTTCGATATCGTCAACGATACTATTCCAACGGTCGAGCTCTCGGAGTATGTGAAGGTCGACTTCATCCTCGACAAGTAAGCTCTAGCTTTGGACTTTGCTTTAACATTCAAAAGCCACCGGAATCCTCCTTGGATATCCGGTGGTTCTCTTTGCTCTAAAGTTAAAGTTCTGAAGGATGGCTTTTTCATCAGTTTATTGGATGGTTTTGTTAATCAAAGGTGAAGGATCTGCAAGGAATTAGATTTTGCACTTCTCTAGAATTGAACCTCTGAATAGAATTAAGCAAAGTCGCAAACGACACACCATTTAATGGATTACGAGGAGGACCTTATGTTCCTTGACTTAGCCCTAATCTTGACGAAATTTCTGTCAATTCTAAAGCTGTCACCAACCGTTCTACTAGCTTTGTCCGTAGGACTGATGGGTATGCTTAACCCGAGCTCCATGGGGCGGATTGAAAACGATCCACCCGTGCCCCCTACGGGAATTGAGTACCAATCCAGCCCGACCGATATAGCGGTGGAAGCAGCGACGATGCCTTATCCGGCACCGGAGATTATCGATTGGGATGCCCGAGAATATTCCGATTTCGATGAGAATCCCTTCTTCCTCGTTGCGAATAATCCTTTCTCAACGTTCGGTGCCGATGTCAACACCGCTTCTTATACGAACGTAAGATCCTATCTCCATGAAGGGGAGCTTGCTCCTAAAGACGCCGTTAGGATTGAAGAATTCCTTAATTACTTCTTCTACGAGTACCCGATGCCGGAAGGTGACGAAGTCTTTGGTGTAGACATTTCACTATCTCAAACACCATGGAATCCGGATACTAAACTCCTCCATCTGGGACTCACAACCCCTGAACCGGAATTTGAGAACCGCAAACCTTTGAACTTCGTCTTCCTCTTGGACGTATCGGGCTCAATGGATTATCCGGATAAGCTGGGTCTCTTGAAGAGTGCTTTCTCTCTACTGGTAGAGAACTTAAATGAAGGTGACCGTGTTTCGATCGTGACCTACGCCGGGCAGGATCAGGTCCTTCTGGATAGTGTTTCTGGCGATGAACAAACTGAGCTCCTGGCGACGATAGAACGTCTTAGTGCGTGGGGTGGAACTGCCGGATCTGCCGGAATTAAAACGGCATATGAGTTGGCCGAGAAGAACTTTGATCCTGAAGCTGAAAACAGAATCATCTTAGGAACCGACGGCGACCTCAACATCGGTGTGACCTCTGAAGGTGAACTTGCCGATATGGTTTCTGAGAAGCGCGATACGGGCATCTTCTTATCCGTCCTCGGCTTTGGATCCGACAATCTTAAAGACAATAAGCTCCAGGCCTTAGCAGAAAACGGCAACGGTGAATACAGCTACATCGATGATGTTGAGACGGCTCGTCAAGTCATGGTTGAAGGGATGGGCGGTAAGTTCCAAACCTATGCCAAAGACGTAAAGTATCAGATCGAATTTAATCCTGAAACGGTGAAGGGTTACCGCCTCCTAGGCTATGAATCCAGAGTTATGGCTGCAGAAGACTTTGCGGATGATACAAAAGATGGCGGCGAGCTGGGCAGCGGGCACCGTCAAACGCTTCTATATGAAATCGTCCTGCCTGATTCTCCGATGGAATTCCCTGAAGTCCCGAGCCGCTATGGCGAGTCCGAGGACCCTGTAACGAACGGTGACGATGGTCAAGAGACCGATGTGGACCCAACAGTTGAGTCCGAAGAAGAGGCTGTCGTTGCGTCTTCTGAGGAAACCGTTGCGGAAGAAGCTGTAGAGACTGAAGAAGAGAATGCCGATGATGAACCGGAGTTTATCGAAGCTGATTTCTCGAATGAGTACGCAGTCCTCAATATTCGCTTCAAAGAACCGCTTGGCGACACAAGTGAACTCTTGGTCTACCCCATCGAGAAGGCTAATGAAGTAGAACCTGACGATGATACTCTATTAGCGTCATCCATCGCTGAGTTTGCATTGTTGCTTAAGGATTCGGAATACAAAGCCGACGCCGATTATGATGCGATCTTGGAACGTCTCGAGTCGATAACTCGCACGTCATCTCAAATCGATGACCTGACCCGCATGGTCAAACAGGCTCAGATGATCGATGAGAAAGGACCAATGCCGGAAGAATAAGCGGCAGACGCTTTTGAACGTCAATCTGATGTCAATTGAATCAGTTTGTAAAACCAAAGAAATGGCACCACGGAAGTCCGTGGTGCCATTTCCTATGCTTGAAGGAGCACAGTGTTTGAAAGTTTTATCGTGTATTGATTTAAGCAAATTTCATGTGGCTACCCATCATAGAATCGCAGCAATCATACTTTGAGCCGCCAGATAGCCGGTAGAGATGGCTGCTTGTAAATTGTAACCACCCGATTCGCCATCAATGTCCAGCAATTCACCTGCGATGTAGAGCCCGGGATAGTTCTTCGCTTCCATGCTGCTCGGATTCACTTCACTAAGAGCTACCCCGCCTCTCGTGACCCGGGCTTTCATGAGCGACTCCGGTTGAACTTCATAGACAAGACCCTTGATGTCTTGGATCTTTCTACGCAGTTCTGCGGGATCAAAGGGTGCGCGCAAGTGATCTGCCCTAACTTGTTCAAGCAGTTTACGCCATAGACGATCCGGGATCGACGTGCTTTCTTTCAGCATACGGCGGAGGCTTAGATTCCTCGGACTGTTTCGCAGAGCTTCTTCATCCAGCCCCGGAAATTGAAATGTAAGAGTGCCTCTATCCCCATTAAGAGTTCGAGATAGATTTAAGAGCTCAGGGCCGGAGAAACCATCCTCTGTGATAAGGATGGTGCCTGTGCGTTTATAGGCTTTTGCTTCAACTTGATGTCTACGGTTCATAGGCTTGAGTGTAAATTCTGTCTCAAAACTAAGACCTGAGAGCTCGTGTAGCCCATGCTTGCAGGTCAATCCAACGAGCCCCGGTACCGTTTCCGTGACATCGATGCCTAACATAGCAAGTTGTTTATGGAGGTGACCATCCGAACCGGTTTGAGGGACGGAGAGTCCTCCTCCGGCCAAGAGCAGTTGATTCACTTCAAGTTGCTCACCCCCTGTAAGATCGACCGTCCACGATGGATGTATACCAACCACCTTGGTCCCGATGCGAAGATTCCCTCGTAAGATCGGCTCACATAACATCAAAAAGCCTTCCAAAACATCTGTTGCTCGTTCTGACTTCGGAAAGTACCGCCCCGTTTCAACTTTCATGGGAACACCCGCTCGCTCCATCTGATAGATAAGCGAATCCGGGCTTAAGGTATGGAGCGCAGGAAAGAGGAATCTCCCGCCTTCAAAATAATGGCGAGTAAAGTCTCGCACCTCACCCGTATGAGTGAGATTACAGCGACCTCCACCGGCAAGAAGGAGTTTCCGACCGGCTTGTTTCCCCGCTTCCAAGATGATGAGTTCATAATCACGACCCGGGACAGCAAAGCCCTCGCCCGCAGCGTGGGCAAGGGCTAAGGCTGCTCCCAGACCGGCGGCACCGAGGCCGACGATACAGAGTCTATGCATGCGGATCGCGTGGATCTTTAACCGGATCAACCTTATAGTCTGTTACTTCCGGTTCGTACAGTATGTCTTCGTCGGATTCATCGGATGTCTGATCTTCCTCTACGCTTGGCTCGCGGTACTTATTCCAGCTTGTATCTTCTTGCCCTTTCTCGCGATCAGTGACGAGGTCGATTAAGTTGATCACGCGTCCATCATGAAGTTCGATCAGGACCTTATAGTCCGTAAAGAGTGCGGCTCCAAGACCTGCGATGGTCGCGAAAGGAGCTGCAACAACCCCCAGAACGCCTAAGCCAAGATTGATGTTGATCGCATCTTTGCCTTCTTTGCGAATGATGAGCTTGGTTGCTAAACCACGCTTGGCAAAGTCTTGGATCGTCTCCCAGATCTGCTCCCAGCGAATCTCGAGATTTTCTCTCTTTGCGCGCCAAGGATCTTCAGCTTTCTCAGTATTCTCAGTGGCTTCTTCTGCCGGTGTGACACCTAAAGCAACGTTGTAATTCCAATTCGCCTTGACAAGAAGCTCTTTCGCCTCGGTCCAGCTAATGCCCAGTTCTTCTTGAAGACGTTCCACCAAGGTGAAGTGGTCTATATCTTCGACCGGTTCACTTTGTCCGCCTTGTAAATTATGGATTGCTTGATCCATATCACCATCGGTAGCAAGGAGTGCTGCTCGTACGGCTGCATAATCTTTGCCCGTGATATCCATCACATGGTCAATCATTTCTAAAGTAATCATGGAAATTTCCTCCTTGATGTATAGATTATCAGGCCATACTCTAACAACTGAAAGTTTTCGTTAAATCTAGCTCAAGCGCATTTTGAAGTCTTCGTAGCCAAATTGCTTCACGCACTTCAGCTCGTGTCCATCCCAAAGATAAATCGCGGGGAGTGGCATTCCGTTGAAAGTATTGGTCTTCACCATGGTATAGATCGCCATATCGCAAAACACCAATCGGTCTCCTGCGACAATCTCACGCCCAAAATCATAATCTCCCACGATGTCACCGGCCAAACACGTCGGCCCACCCAAACGCGTTAGATGTTCTCCGCTCTCTGAGGCCAAACGATAGGGTTCCGGTCCATCCGGTGGTGCATCCCACACAAAAGCCCGCGGCCGATACGGCATCTCCAGGACATCCGGCATATGGCATACCGCGGAGGTATCGAGGAGCGCAATGGGCATCTCGTTGTGCATCGTATCGATCACGTCCGTTACGAGGTAGCCGGCATCCAAGGGGATAGCTTCCCCGGGCTCCATATAAACCTCGAGATCGAAGTCACGCCTGGCTTCCTGCACAATCTCAGCAGCAAGATCAAGGTCATAGTCGGCACGTGTGATGTGATGGCCGCCGCCCATGTTGAGCCAGTCCATTTGGTCCAAGTAAGCGCCAAATCGCTCACGGAAACTATCCCAGACAAGCTTCAGTGAATCGGCATTTTCCTCACATAGGACATGGAAGTGAAGACCGGTTATCCCCTCGAGGCCAAATGCTTCAACGCCTTGAACAAAGTTCCTGAAAGTGATTCCAAGCCGAGACTTAGGCCCTGCAGGATTGTAGATGTCTGTCTCTACAGAGGAGACCTCAGGATTAATTCTTAGGCCTAGACGTGGTCCTTCTTCCGCCGGCTTGTTGGCTCTCAACCAGGTCCTATAACGCTCTAATTGCTTGAAGCTATTAAAGATAAGGGTGTCTGCGATCTCAAAGAGTTCAAGGAATTCATCGTCTTTGTAGGCCGGACAGAAGACTTCTATTTCGCCTTCAGGCATAAACTCATGGGCAAGCTTTGCCTCGTAGAGCCCGCTGGAACACGTGCCATCCAGATACTGTGAGATGATGGGGTAGGTGGAGAAGGCGGAGTAGGCTTTCTGAGCAAGAAGCACCTTGGCCCCACTCATTGCCTTGAATTCACGCAAGCGCTCGAGGTTGGAGATGAGTCCCGGCTCATCGATGAGATAAGCCGGGGTTACAGGTAAATCCTGAAAAGGTATGTCGCTCGGAGCACTTCGTTGAGCTTGGGTGCGAATAATATCTTTCATTATGGAACGAGCGTGGGGTCGAAGTCCTCACGCCAAGGGAGACCGAACTCATTGAGGGCTTCCATGAAGGGATCCGGATCGAGCTCTTCGACGTTGTGGACGCCCGGCTTATCCCAGAGACCTCTGAGGACAAGGGAAGCACCGATCATGGCAGGGACGCCTGTAGTATACGAAACGCCTTGAGAAGCCGTTTCCGCATAAGCCTCTTGATGGTCAGTGATGTTATAGAGGTAATAGGTCTTTTCTTCGCCATCTTTCACGCCCTGGAAAATGTTGCCGATGTTGGTTTTACCATGCGTGCGAGGGCCAAGACTTGCAGGATCAGGGAGGACAGCTTTGAGGAACTGTAGGGGGATAATTTCTTTGCCCTCGAAGTTGATGGGTTCAATAGATGTCATGCCGACGTTCTCAAGGCACTTTAGGTGCGTGAGGTAACTCTCACCAAAGGTCATGAAGAAGCGGATGCGCTTGAGTCCGGGGATATTCTCGACGAGAGACTCGAGTTCTTCGTGATAGAGGAGATACATATCTTTCTCGCCGACTTCTTCAAAGTCGTACTCACGCTTGATTTCCATCGGTTCCGTTTCGATCCATTCCCCGTTTTCCCAATAGCGCCCGTTGGACGTCACCTCGCGAATATTGATTTCCGGGTTGAAATTCGTCGCAAAAGGATAGCCATGATCGCCACCATTGCAGTCGAGAATGTCGATGTAGTGGATTTCATCAAAGTGATGTTTGAGTGCGTAAGCGGAAAAGACGCTTGTGACGCCGGGATCAAAGCCTGAGCCCAAGATTGCAGTGATGCCTGCTTCTTTAAAACGATCGCGATATTCCCACTGCCACTTATACTCGAACTTAGCGGTATCCGGTGGTTCATAGTTTGCTGTATCGAGGTAATGAGTCTTCGTTGCAAGACAAGCGTCCATGATGGTGAGGTCTTGATATGGAAGGGCGACGTTGATGACGATCTCCGGCTTATAGTCCTCGATGAGCGCGATCAATTGATCGACATCGTCGGCATCGACGGTGCGAGCCTGGAGTTTAACTTTGTCCTGTTCAGCCGAAAGTTTGTCGACCAAGGCTTGTGGGCGATCAATGGAGCGACTAGCGATACAAAGATCTGAGAACACCTCGTGATTCTCAACGCATTTATGGGCGACGACGGTACCGACGCCACCGGCACCAATGATGAGAGCTCTTGCCATTTTTAACCTCTTTCCTGGTGCAGCCTGTTGGCTGCGATGTATGTATAAAGACTGATTTCGATGACCTCACTGCAACACGAGGCCGTTCGCAAACCAATGAATATAGACCAGTGTCGTATTCATGGAATGATTCTAGCAAGAGTTTGGGGAAATGGTTGGGGCTTTTATGTAAAAACCTATTGATGGCATCGTGGATTATGGCCTGTATGTGAAGTATTGAATGGAGAAGCGTTGGGCATACAAGGTTTGGATCTCGTTATTAGTTTGTTTTCATTGATGATTTACTCCTTTGCTAAGCTAACAGCACCTAAAAGGGAGAAATCTCTTGCAGCGGAAATTCTCAACTCGTAGAGGACTTCCTTGATAGGTCGCAAAAGGAGGCTTAAACCCATGAAACGTAAGCAATTCAATGTATGGCTACTAGTATTCCTATTCCTACTTCAGAGCTTCTCACTCACATCGTTCACAACTTTGCGTGCAGAGAATATGGGACAAGTAGCGTTTGGAGATATTACAGCTCAGCACGATGTTGCAGCATCTGAAGGTGCCGGTGACTATACGGTCAATTGGACCTTTAAGAATAATGCAACGGTAGCGCCTGAAACTCCTCCCGAGTCGCAGGACATCGTGCTGGTTGTTGATCGTTCCAGACCTTGGAATGCTGAAGCTGAAGCGGCACTTAATGCCTATATGTCTCAAGTCTTGGCTCAGGGTAATAATCGTCTTGGGCTAGTCGCCTATGGTCTGGAGGTCTTCAATGGAGATCCTCACACGATCAACGTCGACGGTGTAGATTCTGTTTACAATGAACCCCAAGGCATCCAAAATCTCACCAGTGACTTGGCAAGCCTTCAATCTGTTCTCGCAAATTCTTCCGAGGCATCCGGAGGTGTTCCCGAACCCTTAAGGGGACGCTTCTCCCAGGACGCTCTTCAAGAAGCAGCCAAGATGCTCGAGGGAAGCAGTAGCGGCAAGATTGTTTTCTTAGCGCGCGGTTTGCCGAATTATTCTTTCCTGGCAAATGCTGTTACAGCAAATGATGATGCACCTTATGCCGTTGATAACGCTCAGCAACAATATCCATCGCTCCCAACCGGTTTCACGGATACCGTCTTGGGGAATGGCATGAGTTTCTATTTCAACGCTGAAGATCCTGCCCTCAATGGTCTGGATTACTACGATGTGACGGATCCAAACGGCGCAGCTCCCGCCATTGTGGTGCGGCACCATGCGACGGCTCTTCAAGGTGAGGCTTTCAAGGTCCGTAAGGGCGGTATCGATCTTTCGGTCATTGGTTATGATTTAGCTAGTTATTCCAACGACTCCGGCCTTGGCGTTGACATGATTGAGACAACCTTGCGCGGCATGATCGCGGATTCTGCCGATTATCAAAGTGCTTCAGATACCTCTGGGCTGACGAATGCACTTAATGCGACCATTTCTCAAGCTGCTCCAGCCGGATCTGCTGCTGAACCTGTCACCTTAAGTTTCTTTGATGTCTTAAACAATGGTGTAAGCGTTGCAGAAGGAACATCTCCAACGTTATCTTCTTCGACGATTCCCCAAGAAACATTGGCAGGACTTGCCCTTTCATCGGAAGGAAATGAAATCCATCTGAGCAGTTTCTCTTTGGCTGCAGGTCAAGATGTTCGCTTGTCGTATGAGATCTCGATTGATCCTGCTGTAACCGGTGGCAGTGACGTATATGTTTCGACTTCATCAGGTTTAAGCTCAGCTTCCGGTGAAAGTGTTGCCTTTGAGCCAATCTTGGTAGCTTCGCCTGCGCCGCCTGCGCCTACAACAGGCTCGGTTGTGGTTTCTTTCTTTGACAATCAAGGCAATCCACTAGCTAATGCCGAAGGGAATACGGCAACCACGATCCTTGCGGATGTTCCTTTAGAAACCTATTACAATGTTTCACCACCCGAGATTCCCGGTTACAGCTACGTTGGACCTTCTTCCGGTTCCGCTCCGATCGAGGGCTCTGTCGTGGCAGGTACAACGGAAGTTCAACTTGTCTATGAGCCCGTTCCTCAATCCGGTTCGGTCGTTGCTCACTTTGTCGATGCGGCTTCTAACCCCATTGCAAACAATGAAGGACAGTCCTCGGTCAATGTTTTGACGGATGCTGCTATCGATACGTTCTATCAATTCTCTCCACCTGCAATTAATGGATATAACTACGTTGGTTTAGCTGAGAATAGTGCAGCTGCGGAAGGATCCGTTGTCGCCGGCACAACCAATATTTATCTGGTTTATGAGCTTGCTCCGCAAACCGGGTCTGTGGTTGCTCACTTTGTCGATGCGGCTTCTAACCCCATTGCAAACAATGAAGGGCAGACGTCGGTCAACGTCTTGGCGGATGCAGCTATCGATACGTTCTATCAATTCTCTCCACCTGCAATTAATGGATATAACTACGTTGGCTTAGCTGAAAATAGTGCAGCTGCGGAAGGATCCGTTGTCGCCGGCACAACTAATATTTATCTGGTCTATGAGCTCGCTCCGCAAACCGGATCTGTGGTTGCAAGCTTTGTCGATGAGAGTGGTACTGCGGTGGCCAATAACGATGGCAACAGTTCCGTTCCGGTTTTGACAGATAGCGAAATCGGCACTCAGTATGCTTTCGAAGCTCCTGTGATCACCGGTTATGACTATGTTGGACTTGGAGAGGGTAGTGCAGAACTGACCGGCTCAGTTGTTGAAGGCACGACGAACATCACGCTTGTTTATCGCGCAGTTCCTCAGACCGGATCTGTGGTTGCAAATT
>CAYFSS010000004.1:83720-105527 GCA_964345975.1 uncultured Oscillospiraceae bacterium | reverse complement strand
TGATGACCTGCCTGTCTTTGTGAAGACGCTGTTGGATGAACTGGAAAAATAATTCCGGTTTCAGTTCCGAATGAGTTCCATATGAGTCTGGAAAATAAAAGAAGCGACGTCTTAGCGTCGCTTCTTTTTTCTTTGGTGGAGATGAGGGGAATCGAACCCCTGACCTCTTGAATGCCATTCAAGCGCTCTCCCAACTGAGCTACATCCCCATATTTGTTCCGCAAAGAACAAAGTGGACTATAAGATAATTAGCTGCGAAAGTCAAACATTCAAATAGGATGTTTCGCGTTCAGATGGAGGGGAAACCCGATGATGCTAATGAACTTTCGGACGATCCATATTCTGCCTATCCTTAGCAGAATAAGAAGGGATATGGCTCTTAACCTGCGTCTCAATGTGTTCTTTATTTTGTGGATCCATGCCGATCAATCGATCAATGATGTGCTCTTGATTCGCCAATACTGTTGCCACGATGGTAAGAGCAAAGAACATGAAGGCAACGCTTATGAGCGAACCAATGAGAAGTGACCAGTATATGATGTGACTTTAAGGTCGTAAGCTGCAATTCGGATCTTGGGAATCAACACCCCTGAAGCAAACGATCAAACGATGCCGAGAACCGTCAACACATTTCGCACCATTATTACAGTTGTACTCTTCATAAAAAATTCCTCTAACTCCAACTGACCTGCATATCTCCAAGGGATCAAAGAGTCTACATTCTAATTGAAGATTCACTGCTATAGAGGTCACAAATCCCTTTAATAACAAAAAAGCCCATAGAAAACTCTATCAACTCGAATAGCACTAGTGTAATGATCCGATCTTTGTACCCGGAATTTAGATAAGATCATCGTATTAAAAATCATGTTTGCTTCAAAAGTTCGTCCCACTGCTCTGAACATAGGCAATGAACATCAGTGCTTTTACGCTCGCTGCGTGAAAAAATCTATCTTACTTTTACAAATATTTTAGTGAATCAAAGCAAACCTAGGCTTGCTGCTTTATAGCATCGCTGTCGTGTATGAAGTAGATGGAAGAATGAATACTAAAATATGCTAATTTCATTTTTGTGCGTGTTTAACGATTAATAATTTAAATGTTTATTCGGGAAATAAGCTGATCATTGATTCAAGATTGTCTATTATGATTCGTCTGTTGAAATTTAAGTTCACTTAATCTAAGATCTGTTCAGTGTCTAATGCAATAAGAAATGACTAAGGTAATGATGAATTATGAGTAATGGAATAAAAGCTCGATCCATTAAAGACGAGAAAGTACAACCGTCACTTCAACGTGGCTCTAAACCTTCTTTCTCATCTTCCCTGAAATCGTTTGTGAAGCAGTGGGATGCACAGATTCTAGTCCTGATCCCATTGATTCATATTCTGGTTTTTTCCTATCTTCCACTCTATGGGTTGGTGATGGCCTTTCAGGAGTATCGTCTTGGAGACTTCCCCGGTTTCAGTGAATGGGTTGGGATGAAACATATTCAGCGACTCGTTTCCGACGAAACATTCGGACGGGTAATCTTTAATACGCTCGGGATATCTATTCTGAAACTCTTCATTAACTTCCCGCTCCCTATCATCTTCGCAGTTCTCGTCAACGAGATTCGGTCGAAGCATTTTAAGAAGTCGGTTCAAACCATTAGCTACCTCCCGCATTTCATTTCTTGGGTTGTAGCGGCCACAATCATCATGGATTTCTTAAGTCCGGATAATGGAGCAGTAAATGAACTGCTGATGAACCTCAATGTCATCGATGCGCCCATAACATTTATGACTCAGCCAAAATATTTCTGGGGGATTCTCATTGTGACGGATCTCTGGAAAGAATTAGGTTGGAATGCGATCATTTTTACGGCTGCTATATCTGCTGTTGATCAGGAAATGTACGAATCAGCAGCGATTGATGGAGCGAATCGTATTCAGCGCATGTGGCATATCACCGTTAAAGCGATCAAACCCACCATACTGATCCTCTTTATCTTTAATGTTGGCGGTGTCATGAATGCAAACTTTGATCAAATTATGCTCTTGACCAATCAGATGAACAATACCTTGCTAAGAGGCGTTGCCGATGTCTTAGATACCTATGTCTACCGCGTAGGCTTAAGGGAAGGGCGCTTCTCCTTTGCTACTGCAGCTGCCCTTTTTAAATCTATTTTGAATTTTGCTTTACTGATTGCGGCTAATACCATTGTCGCCCGAATCGATGACGACAAAACGAGTCTTTTCTAGGAGGAATCTATAATGGTTGAGAAAAAAACATGGAAAGACTGGGTCTTCGATGGCTTCAACATTTTTGTGATGCTCATCTTTCTTGTCACAGTTTTGTACCCCTTCCTCCACTCACTAGCCGTCTCACTCAATGAAGCAGGCGATACGACTCGTGGCGGTATTACCATCTTTCCTCGAGTTCTGACGTGGGATAACTACTCTTTAGTGCTACAGAATGACAAAGTCTACACCGCATATATGATCACGATCGGAAGAACCTTCTTAGGGACAGTCCTCGGCCTATTTTTAACTTCCACTCTGGCTTACGGACTAACGATCCGACGGCTTAAAGGACGTCGAGTCTACATTTTCCTTTGCCTCATACCGATGTATTTCAGCGGTGGTATTGTGCCCTTCTTCTTGCTCTTGCGTTCACTCGGACTCCTTAATTCTTTCTGGGTCTATGTAATACCTTCGCTGATCAATGTCTGGAATATGTTCTTAATGCGCACTTTCTTTTCACAACTTCCTAAGGAAATGGAAGAATCAGCCCTGCTGGATGGTGCTAACTATCTCCAGATTTATCGTCACATTATTTTCCCGGTTTCAGGTACTATTTTTGCAACGATTGCGCTCTTCATCGGAGTCATGCATTGGAATGCATGGTATGACGCAGCAATGTACGTCAATAAACAGGAGCTTAAGCCACTACAATCTGTGCTCATCTCCATTGTTAACGAAGCTAAATTTGCAGAGCGTATGATGGCTGCCGGGATGTCTTCGGGTGATATCGCTGCGCTTGCTCAAGGTCGCAAGACCAACACAAGATCCATCACGATGGCCACAATGATCATTACCATTATACCGATCCTCATCAGTTACCCTTTCTTGCAGAAGTATTTTGTGAAAGGTGTCATGGTGGGGTCGGTTAAAGGATAAACACAAGGGGATAAGCCTGCATGACTTCGGTCTTGCAAAAACAAAGGAGTAAAAAATGAAGAAGCATCGTCTCTGGAGTTTCCTGCTCATCTTAGGACTTGTACTCGGTTTAGCGAGCCCATATCTGAGTGCTGAAGCAGAAACAGAGGATCCGCCGATCGGCATAGAGAATGAATATGTAGGTGACTGGGAAGAACCCTACGAATATGTTTTCTATTGGAACAATGATTACCAAACCCTTTACGACTGGGGAGCAGACAAAACATCAGCCGAATGGAAAGAGAAATTCAACATTGATATTGAATTCGTTCGAGCTGATACGGACGCAGCTGCACATCTGAACCTCATGATTACCTCTGGAGATCTGCCGGATGCGCTATGGTTGAATCGTGATGCGAACCTCTTCCGAATGGTCGAAAGGGGTCTGCTCCAAGAAATCGACTCGCTCCGCGAGAATAATCCGACCTACGATGCTTACGTCGGTGAAGCAACACGGGACCTCCTTCGCATTGATGGTGATCTCTATACCATTCCGGGTTGGGCAAGAAAGTCTAGTGCAACGGGTGGAAACTACAGTTGGATGTATAACAAGAAGATTTGGGAAGCCTGTGGTAGTCCTGAAATGAAGACACTCGAAGATCTTGAAGCCTTCATGATTCAGGCAAAAGAACTTGGCAAAACAGAAGATGATCAGGATATCATTCCTTTCATTACGGATGTCATTCCCGCACACTTCTGGATCTATGAAGCTGCTCATCGCTCCCTAGGTGGCGGAGCACGTATCAACTATTGGTATGAGCCTTTTCAAGGTAAACTTGTTAACTTCCTCGATTCCGAACGTTCTCTTGAGGCCTTGAAACGTGCCAATTCTTGGTATCGTGAAGGCTTGATTGAAGACTCGATCTTCTCAGATACAAGAGATCAGTTCATTGAGAAATTAGTCGCCGGCCGTGCAGCATTGATGTATTTTGACTTCTCTCTGGATGATGTCTATCAATTCCGTCAGTTGCTCATTCAGGATCAGCCTGATAACGATTATATTGTTTTAAGCGATCCGATCTTCCCGGCCGGTAACGGTATGAGCCAAGATCAAATCTATCCTGATTACAAGCCTACAACGGGTGGATATGGTGTCCATATTAGTGCACAGGCTGAGAATCCTCAGCGAATCTTTGATTTCCACTCGTACCTCATGAGTCAGCGTGCTGCTATTGAGCAACAGTTTGGACCTCAGGGTGAACTCTGGACGGAACTCGATGATAATAATTATCCCATCATGGATAAGTTCGATTCTGAACTTAATGCTTCCGAGCGTGACGCACTTGGCCTTTGGTTCTGGATGATGCCGGGTCATGCTGACAGTGTTGACCTTGTAAAATTTGCAGTTAACGATCAGAAGTCCGACGATCTGAAGAGCTGGGTTGCTATCCATCAACAAGAGGTCTTTACACCGGTTCAGTTCATGACCGACGAATTCTTTGGTCTTAACGATACCATCGATCCACTCGAGGATCTCGGTATTCAAAGGACCGAATGCGAAGATAAGATTGCTGTTGAGATGCCTAAGATTCTCATGGCAGAATCTGAAGAAGCATGTCAGCAACTCATCGATGACCTTCGTTCATGGCTCAACGACAATGGCATGCCTGAGATCGTTGAACGCTATGATGCAAAATATCAAGAGAATATCGAGACGCAAGGTTTCACAGCATTTGATGTTCAATAACGCCTAGACTTTATAGACAAACTTCGTTTAGAACTCTCCGTACTTTCGAGTGCGGAGAGTATTTTGAGGTTTTAGGACATTATGCAAACAAGCAGATGATCTACAGAGTCATCGCATCCTCATAAGAGATCGAGGGAAGGGGAACCTACTAATATATTTAGGTGGGAATCATTGATTAGCGCTTCAGATAAGCATATGACGGTGTGATCTTCAGGGATGTGACACCGAAGAACCAAATCTCCATAGACGTCTAAAAATTAAGAGACCGAAAACCCTCAGAAAACCTCAATTGAGGAAACTCCTATCCCATTCCGGAATTTCGTCTGAGGAAGCAATAAAGCGTTCGGCATGCACTTCTAAGCCATACTTATCGCGCAAGTCCAAGATTTGTTTCATTTCCGGTGAAGCATGGTGCACATCGAGAGCTTCTTGATCTTCCCACATATCAATGAGTAAAATGCTATTGGCTTGAGAATAGGGGACGTAGTAATCGTACTTTAGGTTCCCTGGACGCTTGCGAATGGTGGAAGCGATACCTCGGGATTCCATTTCCTGAACAAAAAGTTTCGCATGATCTTCTTTTCCCGTATACATTAAATGAACAATGATGGGCATGGCAAACTCCTTTGGCTTTTGTATGGATTCTGAATCAATAATCGGAATAATCATAGACATTGAAATCGTGATGACGAATTAAGTCATGTTCTTCGTCAGAGATACGTAGGATCGTTCCATGCTTTAAACCATAAGGGAAGCTGAAGTGATCGTCAGCACGTTTGAAATTCGCTTCAGCCAAGCTATCGGCAATAAACGGAATATACCCTTGCTTATCGCCTCGCATCCCATAGTAATCAAGAAACATGACCCAGCGTCCGTCATCGAGTTGCACGGCCGTTAAGCCTTCATACATTCCACCCTCTAAATCAGCAGTGGATTCATCGAAAGCTTCAACACGTTCATAAGGTCCGGTAATAGAATTCGATTTCAACATGATGTTCTTATTAGGATTCCTATCGCTCTTTACGAAGAGGTAGTAGATATCATTTTCCTCATAGATCGCAGAGTCGATGATTGAACTGTTATTTTTTCTATATAGAATCTCAGGCGGACTGTAATGAAGAAAATCTTTCGTTCTACTGAAGTAAATACACATATCAGTATAGTTGTTGCTTTGATGGGAAGAAGACCAGTGAAGGACATAATCATCGGTGGCTTTGTCGTAAAGGATGTCGGGTGCCCACAAACACCCAAGTGCATCATTTCCCGGTTGAATTAACGTCTGTTTAGACCAATCCAACAGGTTCGGTGAAGTCCAATGTGAAAGACATTTGCTACCTTGCTCCTTGATCTTTTGCCAAGAGCCATGATATTGATTCCGCATGCCATAAGCCAAACTTAAGTCTGTTGAGAAGATGTGATAATTTCCCTCTCGCTTATCATGAATAATCGTGTGATCTCTCACACCTTTGCTGCCATAGTAAGACCATAGGACAGGCCTTCCTTCATTGACAGCTTCCCAATGCAAACCATCTCTACTTAGCGCAAAATAAACTTGTTCCCCGTCCGGGGTTGTTTTCTCCCTAAAGTGAACGAATAAGAATGAAGCCATACGGTTATCCTTTACCCCAATTAAATAAATGTGCCGGCGCAACTTTTCTCTGGCATTTACGGTAAAGAACACAATCCCTTCTGTCTATCCATGAGAGTACAGGTTCTTTAAAGAGCATCCCATGCCTCTATTTCCTTAAACTAGTAGAATAAAGACAATCAAAAGCCTATAAGAATTATCTATACACCTAGATCAAGAAAGGAATCGAATGTGTCATCACATATTTCATCCATGAATCAAGCTTCATCCGAAAATCAAGCTTCATCCAAGAATAGGGACAGCACATCTCAAACGCGCCACATCATTCTCATTCCGGACTCCTTTAAAGGCACACTCGACTCCACAGAAATCTGTCATCTGATGGCTGAAGCCATCCTCCATCACAAACCTCAGACCAAAGTTACCAAGATCCCGGTCGCAGACGGAGGAGAGGGAAGTGTCGATGCTTTCTTATCTGCCATGGGAGGCAACAAACACCAGGCTAAAGTCAAAGGTCCTATCGGCGATGTGATCGACGCATTTTATGGAATCTTGCCGGATGGTACTGCAGTTGTAGAAATGGCTGCAGCAGCCGGTCTCCCGTTGGTTGGACCTACTAAAGACGTAGCAAACACCACTACGTTTGGGGTTGGTCAACTTATCAGCAAGGCATTGGATCAAGGCATCAAGAAGCTCATCGTTGGCCTAGGAGGAAGCTGTACGAATGACGGCGGTTGCGGGGCAGCCGCAGCTCTAGGCGCTAGTTTCAAAAATAAGAACGGTGAAACTTTTATCCCTGTCGGTGGAACGCTCAAAGACATAGCCAAGATTGATCTTTCTGGTCTTGATCCCAGGCTGAAAGATATTGAAATCTCTACGATGTGCGACATCGACAATCCCTTGACCGGGGAATTGGGAGCGGCTGCAATCTTTGGCCCTCAGAAAGGAGCCAGTCCTGAGCTTGTCCGAATTCTAGACTTCGGCCTCAAGCATTTGGCGGAGGTTGTTCGCAATGACTTGCATCTCGACATAGAGATGCTGCCGGGAGCGGGTGCAGCAGGTGGTATGGGTGGAGGGATGGTGGCTTTTCTAAGTTCAAAATTGGAGATGGGGATCGATGTTGTCCTGGATACCGTAAATTTCGATCACCTGGTTCAATCCGCGGATCTGGTGATGACCGGTGAAGGGAAGATCGACACGCAGTCTTTAAGAGGTAAGGTCGTAATTGGGGTTGCCCGTCGGTCGAAAGCCCATAATGTGCCCGTCTTTGCGATCGTGGGTGATATCGGCGATAACATCGAGCCCGCTTACGATATGGGTGTCAGTGGCATCATTTCCATCAACCGCGTTGCCGTTCCTTTTCATGAAGCCAAACAACGTGCTAAGAAAGATTTATCATTGACCGTCGACAACTTTGTTCGCATGCTCATTCGTTTGGGGCAACTCTAGCCCACTACCATAGGATCAGCCCACATATTGATACACAAAAGCCCCTTCTCACACTGGCCGCTCTGATAAACTATGCTCAATCAAACTTTACGCTGATTATGGAGGCATCAAATGAAACTACGATCACTACTTCACTATGTAACGGATCTCGAAAAGAGCGTTGAATTCTATAAGGAAGCCCTCGGGTCTAAGGAAGTTAACCGTCAGAACATAGAGTTTCACGGTGAGGAGTACGAAATCGTGTCGCTCAGTGACGGTGAGATGGAAACTCTCGTGCAACTTGTCTCCAAGACAGAAGGGGAAATCCCCGAGCGTGATTTGGGAGAAAACGAAGTTCACCATTGCTATGTTGCTAAGAATTACGAAGAGACCTTTCAAAAGCATAAGGACATGGAGGTTGTTATCTACGAAAACGTGGACATGGGACTCTATTTCATCGTAGATCCCGATAACCACTGGATCGAAGTTGTCCCGGATCGTAAAGATCGCTTCACCGATGGACCGGAGTATGCTCTGGTGCACTACAATCGAAACATCCAAACCTTGGAGCGAGCAGATCAGTTCTATACGCAATTCTTAGGTCTTGAACCATCGTCAGAACGTGAGTCCGGTGACAAATCTTTCATCTTAAAGTTTGTGAAGGATAAGGTAACCGGCTTTGAAGTTGAGCTTACATACCTCGTCGATCATAAGGACACCCCTTACAATGTAGGGGACTCCCTCGACACCTTGATCTTTGAGACGGATCAGGACTTGAGTGATCTTGCTCAAACAGCTCGTTCGCGTGATTATCAGGTCGAGGAATTGATCCTCCACTACAACAATCAAGACATCCTCTTCCTTTCAGTCCTCGATCCCGATGGCTATAGGAATTTTATTTTCCATACTAATTAGACTAGCAAGCCCAACCGTCCAACCCATAGGCACCGAGAATTCTCGGGGCCTTCTTTATACTCCACAGTGTATAAGCAAACAAAAACACCGTAGACGCAAGGTCTGCGGTGTTTTCAAACGTTGCTTGAACTCAGAGTAGGGGACTATTCGTCATCCTCATCGAGGTCTTCATCGCCAAAACCGTCCTCGAACTCTTCGTCGATCTCAGCGTCATCGAAGTCGTCAATATCGACGTCGCCGAGGTCTTCATCCATTGCGTCTTCTTCGTCATCTTCAAAGGCTTCATCGATGGAATCAATCAAATCGTCGATATCGCTCGTGTCGATCTCGCCGTCTAAGAGATCATCATCATGCTCATCATGTGCGTGTTGCTCGTCGAAGTGAGCGGACAGAGGACCTTCATCTTTGGATAGATGTTCCAGATCCAATTGATTCAAGTGACAGTAGGTCTCATAGAAGTCCTGAGCTTGTTCTTCACGGTCAGTACCCTTCAAGAGGTCAGCGATAGCGCGGAGTACATGAGCGGATTGGACGTCATCGATGTAGCGGAAGATCCCGGATCCCATCCGGATGCGTTCCGGATTGGTTTGATTTGAATAATATCGCCACAGCTTAAGATCAAAGGCCTCATCTTCCGTGAACTTCATGCGATATTGTGGCTCAGTATTCTGAACCCATGCCGGCGTTTCTTCGTCTCCTTCATAGCTTCGATCAATCAAGAAGACGGCAGAAATGACGCGCTCATCTTCTTCCGCTCCGTCAGGTAGGACGGTGAGGATGGCTAAAGAGTGGGGACGAGCTTTCGCCATGCGAATCCCTTGCCCCTTCTTCTGGCCGGAAACAAAGGTTCCGGCATGAAGGGTCCAAGAATTAAAGACATCGCTTTGCGCTTCGTAGTCTTCTGATACGATTTCCTGACCGGCTTTGTAGTCGTCATAGGTAATGCCGTTGAACTCAGGCACGTCACTTTCAGGATCGTAGAGATCACACTTGAAGACAATATTGCTGCGGTTTCTGGAACCGGCTGAGCTCCTTGATTTGCGCTTCATGGCTCGCTGCTGTTTCTCATAGCGACGCATGAGTTCTTCCGAGAGATCAACTTCAATGCGTGAGCGAAGGAGGTCCTTCTTCGCCTCTCGAGCAGCTGTTTCTTGTTCGCGTTCTTCTGTGAGTCGGTGAGCTTCTTTCCTTGCTTCGAGCTCATCGATATGAAGAACATGCTCAAGGGATTGAGGAAATTGGAAGAGCTTATCTCCCACGGACTCAAAACGGACCGTCAAGTATTGGTCGTCGACAATAAGGATACGTCCTGCGCCATATTGATCGTGCTTGACTTCTAAACCCTGCCAATTCATTAACGCCACCTCATGGACTTTCTATCTGACTTTGTACAATATGGAAGTATAACATATGAAGCCCTATCTCAAAGCGGAGGTTGCTATGGATATGCAGTATCACATTGGATTAGATGACAGTCATGGTGCCAAGATTGCAATCTTGCCGGGCGATCCCGCCCGAGTCCCCATGATCGCCGAAGCACTCGATGAAGCGGAACCCTTGGCAGTCCGCCGTGAATACACGTCTTATGTGGGAAAAGTTGGCGAGCACAAGGTCCTTGTCATGTCTACGGGAATGGGCGGTCCTTCGACGGCGATTGGCGTAGAAGAACTCGTTAAAACAGGGGTCGAGGTTTTCATCAGGCTTGGGACGTGTGGTGGGATGGCCATGCAGGTAGAGCCCGGCGACTTAGTCATCGCTCAAGCTGCCATCCGTAGTGAAGGGACCGGCAACCAATATACCCCGGTCGAGTACCCGGCAATCGCGGATCACGGTCTGGTTGAAGCTCTTCGTCATCAAGCTGAGCGCTTGAACTATCCACATCATGTTGGCGTGGTTCATTGCAAAGACTCGTTCTATGCCCAGCATAGTCCGGAGACAATGCCCATTGCGACGAAGTTGGAATTGGATTGGCAAGCTTGGATTGCTTCCGGAGCCCTGGCGTCCGAGATGGAGTCTGCAACGCTCTATGTGGTGAGCAGCATTCGTAGAGTGCGAGCGGTCTGCATTCTAAATGTGATTTGGAATCAAGAACGTGCCAAAGCGGGGATTGAAGAGCAAGATCATAAGTCTATGGACCATGCGATAAAAACCGTTGTCGAGATGATCCGCGAGCAAGGACACAAGCTATAAGCTGGTATAATCTGCTCTAAAGCTTATATTATTGAAGGGACGAGAGAATAATGGATCAGAAGATCATACTGACAGGGGATAGGCCGACAGGACGCTTGCACATCGGTCACTTCGTGGGTTCTTTGCGCGAGCGTGTACGATTACAAGAAAGCGGTGATTACTCCAACATCTATATCATGATCGCCGATGCACAAGCCCTGACGGATAATTTCAGTGATCCTCAGAAGATCCGCGAAAATGTCCTAGAAGTAGCCCTGGATTATCTCGCCGTGGGCTTGGATCCGACGAAGTCACATCTCTTCATTCAGTCTCAAGTCCCTCAGCTCTTCGAGCTGACCTTTTATTACATGAATCTCGTGACCATATCTCGCTTGAGTCGAAACCCAACGGTTAAGACGGAGATCGATCAAAGAGCTTTTGACAGTTCTATCCCAAGTGGTTTCTTGAATTATCCCGTGAGCCAGACGGCGGACATCACGGCTTTTGATGCCACAACGGTACCGGTCGGCGAAGATCAGCTTCCCATGTTGGAGCAGGCTCATGAAATCGTGGATCGTTTCAACTATCTCTATGGGGATACCCTGGTTCGACCGGAAGCCCTCTTGCCGGAAGCAACCCAAGCTCGTCGCCTCCCCGGAACGGACGGCGCCAACAAGATGAGTAAGAGTTCAGGTAACGTCATTAACCTTGCAGACGATGAAGAAACGGTCCGCAAGAAGGTCATGTCGATGTATACCGATCCGGGGCACTTGCGGGTCGATGATCCGGGCAAGGTTGAAGGCAATCCTGTCTTTACGTATCTCGATGTCTTCTCGACCGATGAAGACTTTGCGAAGTATGATGTGGGATATGTCAATTTAGAAGAGATGAAAGCGCATTATCGTAGAGGCGGTCTAGGGGACGTTAAAGTTAAGAAGTTCTTGTTTGAAGTCTTGAATGATGTGTTAAAGCCCATTCGCGAACGTCGTGCCCATTATGAAGCGGACATTGCTTCGGTCTACGAGATCTTGCAGGAGGGTTCTGAAATCGCTCGAATGCATGCTCAGAAAACTCTGGATCGGGTGCGTGATGCCATGAAGATCAACTATTTTGAGGACAAGTCATTCCACGAAGAACAACAGAAATTCTATCAACGCTAAGCGTTAAGGCTCAAGCTCACGGGCAGTCTTGAATTGCTCACGAAGCTTGGGGGGGAGTTTATCGAGGAGGGCTGATGATCGGCTCTCCTTTTTTTTGTTCTCCAGATCGAAGAGGGTCATTTGGATTGGCTCTTCGGCAGAGGTGAGCTTCGTGACGCCGATCCCGATCGCTCTCACGGATCGGTTGAGGTCTATGCGTTCATTGAGAATGCGGATCGCTGTATCTTCAAATATATCGGCGGATTGGCTTGGACGAGGGAGGCTCTGCTGTCTTGAAAGATCCTCGAAGTCGGACCAACGCAGCATGAGCTGTAAGGTCTCAGCGCGCAGTTTCTTCTCCTTCAATTCCTTCGATATTTCCGTAGCGATCTCTTGCAACTGCTTGCGCAAAAAAGCCGGATCCGTCACATCTTCCGATAACGTGCGAAAAGCACTGATGGACTTGGCTTGAGGCCTATCCTCAAAGCGCCGCACCGGCTCGTCATCCTCGCCGCGGACTCGCTTAGCAAGACTCTCGCCGGAACGACCGAGGAGCGAGGTCAAGACTCTGGGATCAACCTCAGCCAGATCCCGGATCGTATTGAGGTTTGCTCTGCGAAGGCTTGTCGCTGCAGCAGGACCGACATATAGCATTCGATCGATGGGGAGCGGGTAGAGAATATCCTTGAAATTCTCAGGCGTGATAATGGTGACCGCATTGGGTTTCTTGTAATCGCTGCCGAGTTTAGCGAAGGTTTTGTTCCATGAGACGCCGATGGAAACGGTCAGTCCTAATTCAGCGGTGATGCGTTGCCGGATGATGTGCGCGAGGTCGGCGGGCTTTTGTTTGTTGAGGATAGGATGGTGGGTGACGTCGAGCCAAGCCTCGTCAAGACTATAGGTTTCGACGAAATCCGTGTATTCGAGGTAGATCTTTGTAGCTGCCCGGGACGCTTCGTGGTAGCGCTCGCGATGGGGAGGGAGAACCTTTAGGTTTGGAGCCTTTTGTTTGGCAGAATATAGGGTCTCAGCCGTGACGATGCCCAGTTCTTTGGCAACTTGATTGCGAGCCAGAACTATGCCATGCCGGGCCTCAGGATCCCCTCCGACAGCGACCGGAAGATGACGGAACTCGGGGTGACTCAAGAGCTCGACCGAGGCGTAGAAGTTATTCATATCGATGTGGAAGATGATAGGGTTCATTTAGGACCTCATCTGCTGATCGATCACTTAGCAAGCCTTCCGTTGAACATTGCTAGCTAAAGAGGCGAGGCGAAGGAAGTTGAGTTATCTCATAGAGCGCTTCAATTTCATCGTTCTCGAGTTCGCGAAGTTCGCCCGGTTCATCGTCTTCATAGAGTTCCAGGGATCCGAAGCTTAAGCGGTGGAGAACTAAGACCTCTTGACCTTGAGCTTCAAACATCCTACGTAATTGGCGCGTACGACCTTCACGAAGCGTAACGATCCCCTCGAACTCCGAGATGACTTCGACATCGGCCGGCTTTGTAGGACCGTCGTCCAAGATCATTCCTGCGGTAAATTTCGCCACCATATTGTCATCGAGAGGTGGGTGCCCGGGATTCAGCTCAACGAAATAGCGTTTGGGGATCTCCCACTTAGGCGATGTCAAACGATGGTTCAAGGTTCCGTCATCGGTGCAAAGAAGTAGACCTGAACTGTCGAGATCGAGGCGACCGACGGGAACCAGGCCGCGGATGACAAGTTGATCCGGGAGGAATTCGCCTACCGTTGGATGACCGCCACCCTTGAGAGCCGTGAGGACACCTTCAGGTTTATTGAACACGAAATAATGATAGGGATAAGGTCTTAAGGGATACCCGTCGACCGTTATTTGTGCCATCTCTTCATCATTGGGATGATACGAAGGATCACTGAGGACACGCAAAGACGTTTGCACGGCACCTTGTTTGATGAGTGCCTTGACTTCTTTGCGAGTTCCATACCCTTGGTCAGCTAATAATTTGTCTAATCTCATAAACGTAGTATAGCAAATCGCCCCTCACGAATGAGGGGCGATGTCGGATACCTTTGATCTCTTGTGGCGGATCCGTTCTTCGTTTTAAGAACTGTAATGTACGGCTTAGAGCTTGCCTCCCGTTGTGGCGATCCCTTCGATGAACTGCCTCTGGAACAAAAGATAGAGCACTAGCATCGGCAGGCAAGCCAAGAGGGACGCTGCCATGAGCTCAGGATAGTCGGTTGAGAACTGACCCTGCAAACGACTGAGCGCAGGCGCCAAGGTCATCTTTTGAACTTGGGAGTTTACGATCATTGGCCATAGAAGATCTTTATAGGCAAAGATAGCCGTAAAGATTGATAAGGCGATGAGGGTAGACTTTGTCAAAGGTGCCATGACATAGAGGAAGACTTGGCCGATATTGCAACCATCCAAGCGTGCTGCCTCTTCCAGTTCGAGCGGTAAGGTGCGATAGGTTTGGCGCATAAGGAAGGTCCCGAAGGCCGACACCAAGCCGGGGAATAAGAGCGCAAAGATTGTATTCGTCAAATTCAGTTGACTGATCATGACATATTGCGGAATGACGAAGATCTGAGAAGGAACCATCATTTGCATCAAGACGAAGGCGAAAGCAAAGTCCCGTCCCGGGAATCTCAAGCGACCAAAGGCAAAACCTGCCATCGATGAGGTGACGACGGCAAAGACAATGCGCCAGAAGATCATGAGCAGGGTATTGAAGTAAAGTCTCGGGAAATTGAAGTTGCGGGTGACTTCCAAGAAGGCATCCCAGCGGATTGCCTTCGGGAACACTACAAAGGGATCGATGCTCATGGCCTCGGACTGCGTCTTGAACGCCGTGAGAATCATCCAGATGAAGGGGACCAACATCGTGATCGCAATGAGGATGAGGAAGGCATGCATCAGAATCGTGGGGATAGGTGATTTCTTAACTTGTGTGTTTGTCATCTTGTCCCCCTAATTGTAATGAACCCATCGCTTCTGAGCGAGGCTTTGAATCCCCGTCAGTGCGAGAGTAATGATTAGCAATAAGACGACGATGGCCGCTCCATAACCTCTATCCATGTAGACAAAACTGTTGCGATAGAAGAGATAGACGAGGGACTGCGTGCGGAAGAGCGCCGGATTATTGCGGTCAATCACCATGTAGATCAGGTCGAAGACCTGGAGCCCGGCGATGACTCTGGTTACCACAACGAAGAAGATGGTAGGGGAGATGAGGGGTAAGGTGATATACCAAAACTGCCCCATTGGACCTATCCCGTCAATTTCGGCGGCTTCATAGTAATCGCGAGGCACTTCTTGCAGTGCTGCAATAAAGAGAATCATGTTGTAGCCGATGATCGACCATATTCCGATGATGGCGATGGAAAAAATGGCGATGTTGGGATCCGTGACCCAGCGGATGCTCAGCCCGAAGATATTGTTGATCAGTCCATATTCGGCATTGTAAAGCCAGCGCCAAACCATAGCTACAGCGGCCGGAGCAACGACCATCGGTAGGAAATAAATCATGCGATAGGCTGTCCGCCCCGGGATCCGTCGGCTTAGCATGGCTGCCAACACCAAGGCGATCCCAATGGAAATGGGCACCTCACAGAGCATGTAGAGGACCGTGTTGATGATGGACTGTAAAACTTCGCGATCTTCGAACATGACGCGATAATTTTCCAAACCGACCCACTCATTGCCGGTCCCGAAATCACCGGTCTGGTGGAAACTCTGGTAGACCGTGTAAAACAACGGAATGATATTGAGGACAATTAGCCCGATCATTGTCGGCAGGATCAGGAGCCAGCCCCAAAAGAAGGACTGCCGTCGCAACGGATTAGCCATCAAACGATTCATGCGCACCTCTTCCTAACAGAGAGGGGTGGGTCTCCCCACCCCCTGAGCACTAAGTTTCGTTAAATCCTAGCGATTCTCGCGTGCAAGGAAATCGTTCATCTGTTGAGCAATCTGCATACAGGCTTCTTCAACCGTGATGTTGTTCTGCCAGAGTTCTTTCATGATATCGTTCTGAGCCGTTTCCCATTTCAACGTTTCGCGTGAATAGGGGCGAATGACCATGTCATCCATCATGTCGATATAAGCTTGCAGGTTGAATCCTTCATAGGACTTTACCCAATTGTCGTTGGCGCCTTCATAAGCTGACATCGTGACACCGAGGTCGGCTTGCATGACTTGAGCTTCTTCGCTGCCGAGGAATTCCAGGAGCTTCCAAGCTTCTTCCGGATGCTCAGTTTTGGCATCGGCGGCCCAACCTAGACCGTTATAGATGGAGATGCGTTTGCCTTCGTGATGAGGCAGGACCTGGATATCAGCATTCTCAGCCGTGTATTCGTTGTCGCGCATGGAAGCAAGCATCCATGACCCTGCGAGGTACATAGCGGTCTTGCCTGAAGTGAAGAGGACATCGGCAGGATTCTCGGCGATAACTTCGAGTGAAGGAGCAGCTTCGTCAATCATCTTGAAGTAAAGCGTCATTGCTTCGATGGTTTCAGGCTTGTCCCAGCCGGATTCTGTCTTATCTTCGTTTAAGATATATCCGCCGTAATCGAAGATGATGTTGTAGTAACCGGCTTGGTTATTGTCCGGCCCTTCACCAACTCCGTAGATACCCTTATCTTCATCTGTAAGTTCGATCGCAGTATTGACCATATCTTCCCAGGTCCAATCCTCGGTCGGATACTCGACGCCGGCTTCATCGAAGATAGCCTTGTTGTACCACAGGGCGATGGTGTCGATATCCTTAGGAACGGCATATTGACGATCATTGAAGTTATAAAGTAGTGAGATATCTTCCGGATAATTCTCCAGATCGATGATCTCGCTGGCTTCGATTTGATCCGTGATATCAAGTAGGAGGTCATTTGACATATAACGCTGAGATTCGTTGGAGTGCATCCAGAACACGTCCGGGAGCTGACCGCCTGAAGCACCGGATGCCAGCTGAGTCCAATAGTTTTCCCAGTTGACAACTTGGAGCTGAGTCTTAATTCCGGTTTCTTCCGTGAATCTTTCGAGAATCTTGAAGATGCCGGGCTCTTGGACCGGATCCCAAATCGAGACGGTGAGTTCTACATCACTCTCGGCTTTGACCTGTGTAGGAATGGTTGTCCCAACGACGGCAAAGATTAAGGCAAAAATTAAGGTTAGTGATATCCAACGGTTTTTCATGTTTTCCTCCCAATATTCTTGGTTGATTTCATAAGCTTTCGATTTCCAGCTCTCATACTAGCAGATAATGATGTTTAGCAAAATATGTTTTTAAGAAGGGCTTTTGAAACCATAAAAAAATCATGTTCTGAAACTCATGAGGATCAAACAACTTGCTTTTGTGTGTTTCAAAAATGACTTGTAATGTCTATACTAGAGATTAAGATTACGCAAGTAAGCAATAAGACAAGTACGAAAGGAAATCCACCCAAATGAGAATTACGTTTCTAGGTGCAGGCAGTACCGTCTTTGCACGCAATGTCCTCGGAGATGTCATGCAGACGGATGTTCTGCGAGACAGCGAAATCGCGCTCTACGATATCAATCCCGAGCGACTCGATGACAGTTTCCAGATCTTGAGCAATATCAATAAGAACAGCAACGACAATCGTGCGACCCTCAAGGCCTACTGTGGCCTCGATGAATTGAAGGCCGCCCTCGAAGGGGCTGTCTTCGTGGTCAATGCCGTTCAAGTCGGTGGCTATGATCCGGGGACGATCCGCGACTTCGAGATTCCGAAGAAGTACGGTCTGCGTCAGACCATCGCCGATACGATCGGTGTCGGCGGAGTCTTCCGTGCCCTACGCACCATCCCTGTCATGCAACAGTTTGCCGATGCCATCGAAGAGGTCTGCCCCGATGCATGGCTCTTGAATTACAGTAATCCCATGAGCATTCTCACGGGTTATATGCAGCGCTACACGAAGGTCAAAACGGTTGGTCTATGCCACTCAGTTCAGGTGGTTGCCAGAGAATTGGTCGAGGGTGTAGGTCTCGAATATACGGATGATATCACGACCAAAGTTGCCGGCATCAACCATATGGCATGGCTCCTGGAGATTAAGAAGAACGGCGAAGACTTGTACCCTGAAATCAAGCAACGTTCACTAGAAGGCAAGATCCCGGACGGTGACCGTGTCCGTCACGATCTGATGCAGCGCTTCGGCTATTACATCACGGAATCCAGTGAGCATAACTCCGAGTATCATGCCTTCTATATCAAGGAAAAATATCCCGAACTGATCGAACGCTACAACATTCCGCTCGATGAATACATCCGCCGTTGCGTCCGCCAGATTGATGAGTGGGCCGGCATGCGTGCATCGCTCGTCAATGATCCGGATCTGTCCCATGACAGAAGCCATGAGTATGCTTCTTACATTATGGAAGCAATGGTTCAAGATAAACCTTATAAGATCGGTGGAAACGTCCTCAATACCGGACTTATCACGAACCTACCGCAGAATGCCTGTGTCGAAGTTCCTTGTCTCGTCGATGCATCGGGCATCACCCCGACCTATGTCGGCGATCTGCCTGAAATGCAAGCGGCGCTTAACCGCACGAACATTAATGTCCACCTCCTCACGATCCAAGCTGCCCGCACCCTCCGCAAGGAAGATGTCTATGCTGCTGTTTCGATGGATCCTCATACAGCCTCAGAGCTGTCCTTGGACGATATTCGCGCAATGTGCGACGAACTTCTCGAAGCTCATAGCGACATGATGCCTGAATACCACTAGGCCTTCTCTATCGATTGAGCTAAGTTGAAGCCGGTTCTCCAGTTCATAGGTGAGCCGGCTTTGTTTTTTGCTTTAATAAATCATTAGGACTTCAGGTCGGGAGTAAATTTTCAGGCTTCAATGTTGATTAAAGAAAATAACTTGAAAACGCATGAGGAGGAACCATGCAAAGTTTAGATGTCCATGTCTTAAGTCAATATGAACACTTAAGTCCGGCAGAACAAAAAGTCGCCGACTATTTCCTGGCTAATCGGCATGGAATTTATGCGTTGTCGATCTCAGAAATGTCGGAAGCAGCCGATGTGAGTCCTGCAACGTGGGTTCGGTTTTGTAAATCTCTGGGTTTCAGCGGCTTGAAAGAACTAAAGCAAGCCCTCTTTGACTCCGTCGGTCAAGGTCAAACAAACGATGCTTCACCCATCGTTTTCGCGGATATCAAAGATTATAAGGATGCGGAAGATGTCATCTTATCGCTTAGCAAATCCAGCGTCCAAGCCATTCAAAACACGACAAAGATCCTCGATCCGAAGCGCATCGATCAAGCTGCCGAAATGATGTATCGCGCCAAGAAGATCTCCCTCTTCGGGGTCGGCGCCTCGTCTCTGGTCGCTGCCGACTTCTCCTTTAAACTTATTCGTATCGGTTTCCCGGTATCCTTCGTCGACGATCTTCATACGCAGAGAACCTTAGCGGCCACCTTGACGCCTGACGATCTTGCAATCTTCGTCTCACATTCAGGGCGCACGAAAGACATCTTGCACCTTCAAGAACTTGTCAAAGAAAATGCTTGCCCCGATCTTGCGGTTACGTCCATGGGAAAGAATCCCTTAGCCCAAGCAGCTGACCTGGTCCTTCCGACGTCCTCGCCTGAGATAAGCCGGCGCTCGAGCGCCATGTCAAGTCGCTTGGCTCAGCTCTTTGTCTTCGATTGTCTCTTCACACGCCTCGCAAATGTTCACTATGAAGACGTAGAGCCAAATCTTGAACGCAGTTATGATGTGGCAGCTCCGCATCGGGTCTCGCCATAATCGACCGGCTAGGATCTTGACGAGTCTTTTTGAATAGATGATTAAGAACTTTATTGTCTCCGGATGAAAACTTGAGAGTGAGCTTCGCAACTGCCTATCATTTGGTATCATGAACTTTAGTTTCGAAGGAAGAGGTAGCTCATGGATTTCTTGGAAGGTGCTCTCCTAGGTCCACTTTGGACTGACACGGATTACGAAGATCGGTCACATCGCGGTCTTCGCTTATTATTGAGTTTTCTATTTTGGCTAGGAATCTTAGCCATGATGTTTTTTATTAATTTCCGTGCGCTGTCACTAAGCTTTATCTTTGATTTTCCCTTATTTCCTCTCTTTCTCGTCCTGGTTTTTGTCTCTCCTTTCCTCTCCATGATCTACTACCACATGCCGGTGATTATTCGCTTACCCATTCTGGGGATTCAAGCGGTGAAGCACTTGAGCTTCTTCCTCAGCGTGTACAAGATCTTCCTGCCCTATTTGCGATTAGATATCAATGAAGTCATCGTAGGTCTGACGAATTTCTCAGACAATACCATCGGTCGCTTTATCGAGTTTTATACGGAACGTTATGAAGCAGCCGGCATGCTCATAGGAACGGCTTTCTTGGCCATTGTGGGTATACTCGTCTTCATCATCCTGCTCCTGGTGTTTATCTATCTTCCTCAACTACTCCTGCTACTCGTTCGACAAATTCAGATGATTTGGGACGTTGCGGTGAGGGCTTTTATACGTTTAACGAAGCGAAGAAAGAAAGTTCCTGCCCAAGCTCTTCAAACTGCAATGGGACCTCAACCCGCACAAGGGGCTATTCCCAACCAAAAGCCCACTCCGCGTCGGCAAGCCTTCGGGCCTCGTCCAAGCAAAGCTGATAGGTCCGGGATCAACCGACCACCGGTTAGCGAACCGTCACCGCAAAAGAATCAAACTGTAGAAGCCCCTTCGCCCGAGCAATTACCGCCGCGGGAGGAATTATTCCAAAGACATGAAGTAAGGGTTCCTAGAATTCGCCCGAATCAGGAAATTTCATCCGATGTGGCGAATCATGAAGTAGCCGCTAGAGATTCAAAGGAAGAATTGTAGGGTAGCCGTATGAAAGATATTCGCAAGACGAAGATTGTCTGCACCTTAGGACCTGCCTGTGATGATGAAGAAACGCTGCGAGCGCTCGTTGAAACGGGCATGGACGTTGCTCGACTGAATTTTTCCCATGGTTCGCACGAAGAGCACTTGGAACGGATCACTCGCTTGCGGAAGATCTGTGCAGAATTGGATCAACCTGTTGCTCTCCTCATGGATACCAAAGGTCCTGAGATTAGAACCGGCAGTTTCGAGGCAAAAGAAGTCATGCTCGTCGCGGGCTCAGAGGTCATCATCCGGCATGAAGATGTTCTCGGGAATGCCAATGAGTTTTCCGTTAGTTATAAAATGCTCGACCGTGACCTCAATCGTGGCGACAGGGTCCTCCTCGATGATGGCTTAGTTGAACTTGAAGTGACGAAAATTCATGATCACGACGTCTACACGAAAGTCCTAAACTCAGGTGTCGTCTCAAATTATAAGAGCGTCAACTTGCCCAATGTTTCAACGCATCTACCGGCTTTAACAGAAAACGACAGAGCCGATCTGAAGTTTGCTGCGCAACATGATTTCGATTTTGTCGCGACGTCCTTTACTCGTCGCGCGTCTGATGTCCAAGAAATTCGCCAATTGCTGGGTTCGTTTGGTGCGACCAAGATGCATCTCATCGCTAAGATCGAAAACCGTGAAGGGGTCGAGCGCTTCGAAGAAATTCTGGAAGCAGCCGATGGCGCGATGGTGGCGCGGGGTGACTTAGGGGTTGAGCTTCCGGTGCAAGATGTGCCCGCAACCCAGAAGATGATGATCAAGGCATGTCTCGATAAGGGGAAGACCTGTATCACGG
>CAYFSS010000004.1:38593-83710 GCA_964345975.1 uncultured Oscillospiraceae bacterium | reverse complement strand
TCCATGATCCGAAATCCTCGCCCAACTCGAGCCGAGATCTCAGACATAGCAAATGCCATCATGGATGGCACCGATGCTCTCATGCTCTCAGGGGAAACAGCCGCCGGAAAGTACCCGGTCCAAGCTTTGAAGACGATGGTCGACACCGCTCTGGGGACGGAAAGCTATATCGATTACTGGGGTGCTTTCTTTAAACGCGATATTTTGCGCCATCAATCAACGGTGAGCAATGCCATTGCCCATGCTGCTTGTACTACAGCGATGGATGTCAATGCTCAAGCAATTATTACCGTTACACAAGGGGGCAGAACGCCTCGCTTGGTGAGTCAACATCGTCCCGGTTGTCCCATTATTGCTACCACCACCACAGAGAAGTCACGTCGTCGTCTAACCTTAACCTGGGGTGTAACGCCAATCTTAATGGGTGAAACGGAATCAACCGATGAAATCTTCAGTGAGGGTGTCGAGAGAGCTCGCAAAGCAGGCCTTGTTAAAGATGGTGATATGGTCGTCATTGTCGGGGGAACGCCGCTTGGGATGAGCGGCTCTACCAATACCCTCAAAGTCGAAACGGTCGGTAATATTTTAGTGCAAGGCAAGGGCGTAGGGCGTGTCCCGCTCATCGCTGAAGTCTTGGTGCTCAAGGATTCCGATGTTGTCTCGAAAATGCAGATCGAAGAAGGCACAATTCTGGTTGCGGAACGTTTGACCGATGAGTTGCTTCATCTCATTCAGCGGTCCGGTGGATTGATTGTTGAAGATCCTAATGATAAATCGTATGCCGTCATGGCAGCCGGTCTCTTAGACCTCCCTCTTATCTACGGTTGTGAGAACTGTACAGATGTGCTCCAAAGCGGCTCTCTCATCGTGATGGATCCGACCACGGGAACGGTGAGATAGTGAGCTCTAAGATTAGTTCGCAGGACGAGGCATTCAAAGCCAGAGAGAGGATGGTCCGGCGATTTCGTACGATCCGTGTTGTCTCTTCACTCGTTTTCCTGCTCACCGTTGGTGTCATGATTTATTTCGTGAGAGGTGGCTTGGCAGTTGGGGAGGTACAGAATGTGCGTTTCGCCTTACTCTATGTCTTCGGTGCCATTTTTTTGGCCCTATCTATAACGATTGTGATCGCTTGTCATGTGATCTTACGCCGATTGAAGAAAAGAGAAGACGACGTTGACCACAATTATTAGTGCTACTTAGTAGCTTTATTGCAATGCGGGCGATCAAAGGATCGCCTTTTTTCTTCCTAAGAAGCGGTTTGCAGTTCCTTAACGTATCGATCTTAGATTGTTTAAAGCACTTGCTCTCTATTGACTATATTAAGGTCATGAAGCTCGCTCATGAGGGAATTGAGCAAAAGGAGGGATGTTCTATGAAGTCAAAGCAAAGAAAAGGTCTGATGGCGCTAGTGCTTACTCTGGTTTTAAGTTTAAGCATGCTGGTCTTGCCGAACTTGGATGTAGTCCAAGCTCAAGGAGTAGGTGATTCTCCCGGCGTAGAGGGTGTATGCCCTTACGGAGATCAAGATCGTCTGAGGGCTAGGGACTGTGTTGCGGATCGTTCGGAACTAGGGGATCGTGCTCAAGCTCGTCAAAGGGATAGAGATTGCGATCAGGACTGCTTGAACAATGGAATCTGTAACGGTGAGGGCAGAGTCGGCCGTGACGAAATGAATCGCGGTGAAGATCGACGCCAAATGAGAGAAGACTGTGTCTACCGTCAAAGTAATGGAACCACAGGTCAAGGGACTCCGGGCCAGGGCGCTCAGGGCCAGGGCGCTCAGGGCCAGGGAACTCCGGGCCAAGGCGCTCAGGGTCAGGGAACACAAAACGCAGGTGTCTGCCCCTTTGGAAATGATGGAACAGGATCGCAGAGAAATAGCCAGGACATGGTCTGCCGCGGCATCGGTAGACAAGCTGGCAATAGAAATAAGTAGAAGCACTTGTAATAACATTTCAATTGAGATCTAGTTTTCAATTGAGATCAAGTTATAGGTCTCAGAACCCTTGGAAAAGACACGTTAAGCCTAGCGTGTCTTTTTTCAACGAAAGATAGTTGTCATTGAAGCTGATCATGAACCGGTATAAATCCAAGTGCTTATGAGGTGTTTACTAAGATAAGGTTGCACAATTCTTCGTGTTTTCAGATTCTTCACTTAGGATAAGATCTTATTTCATACATTCAAACAAACAACTCTCTATACTGTGGAACATACATTCCATAGATTTGACGATAAATGAGGAGGTCTTGTCATATGAAAGAGAAGAAGTTTAATCGATTAATGGCGGTAGTCTTGGCCATAGTATTATTCCTGAGCATTGTTTTCATGCCCGAACTATCACATTTGATTGGGGCGGAGGATGCAACCACTGAAACGGAAGCTACGGAAACGGAAGTAGCTGAAACGGAAGTAGGGCAGGAAAACGGTATTGTTGGTGGTTTAATCCAGCCGGTGACTGATGATCCAACGGAAGAAATGACAACCGTTGAGATCGCAGAAGCATCGACTCCCGCCGTGGTTGCTATCATGACCCTCGTACAAATGCAGCCGGTATGGGGCAGCCCGCAGACTGCAATGGGTAGCGGATCCGGCGTCATCCTTACCCCTGACGGATACATCGTGACGAATAATCACGTGGTTGAAGGTGCCAGCGATGTCCGCGTCCGTCTTGCAAGCGGGGAAGAATTTACCGCCCAGATCGTAGCTCTTGATGCCCGTACGGACCTTGCAGTCGTGAAGATTGAAGCGAATGATCTTCCTTTCATGACATTGACGGATTCCAATCAGGTCAAAGTCGGTGAGAAAGCTATTGCAATCGGTAACCCACTCGGTGAGTTGGAAGGTACCGTAACCCAGGGGATTGTTTCAGGCTTAAATCGTACGGTCAGCACACGTTCTGATGTCTATAGTCCTGTGAACGTCATTGAAGGAGTCATCCAGACGGATGCTGCGATCAACAGTGGTAATTCAGGGGGTGCTCTAGTCAATTCAAAGGGCAAGCTCATGGGCATCAACGTGGCTAAGCCGCAGGCCACGAGCGGCAACACAACCGTCGAAGGCATCGGCTTTGCAATTCCTTCCAATATCGTTGCCGATATCGTGAATCAGCTTCTTGATCAAGGCTACGTCAGTGGGCGTCCCTATATCGGGATCATGCCTGTCGATGTGAATCACCGTATGCAGTATTATTACAGCATGCCAGCCGGCGCTTATGTCCGTACCGTCATCGAAGGTAGTGCTGCTGAGAAGGCCGGTGTCCTAGTCTCCGATATCATCACCCAGCTGAACGGTGAAGCTGTCAATACCGCTTCTGATCTGCAACAATTGATCAATCAGTATGCTGCAGGAGATACGGTGGAACTTGAGATTTGGCGTGCGGGCATCTATCAGACCCTAGAGTTAACGCTTGATGAGAGATCGCCACGCAACCTCGAGTCGGATCCTACTGTCGTGCCGGAACCGCAACCGATCGAGTAAATTCGATCTGAGGATTGAATTAGAACGCTGGGATCCTAACGGTTCAATCATCGGTCTTGATTAGTTCTGTTTGTACCCGCTTTGTGAGAGCTCGCCTTGAAAGGCGAGCTCTTTTTAGGTGCAAGAATTGGGGAGTGCTATGTTATACTTCATAAATTGAATTCTGAGATACAGGAGGCCTATGCCTGAACATATAGCTCTACAGATCATACAGTCGAAATCATCCTTAATTCTGTCTCCCGTTTTTTTCGGACTGTTCTATTTAACCGGGCGACACCCGGCACCTCTGATTGACCTCAATCATCGTTTAAGGCACTGGCATGTCCAGCAACCCATCAAGAGTATTTACCTGCGAAAGGTGCTACACGCTACCCATCACACCGGTGGGGTCAGGATGATGTCCATTCAGGTTTTGTTTTGGAGCATTGTGCTTGTTTTATATGGTGCTGAACGGACTGCGATCACCTTAGTTCTTGTCATGTTGATCCAGGCGCTGATCGTAAGTGCTTTGAAACTCATGTATGGCTTTGAACGACCGAAGGCAGGCATAGAGCTCATGCGTTCGAAGTCTTATCCATCAGGACATAGTGCGGCGGCATTGACTTTTGCGGTCTTGATCTCCGTCAGTGTCGGCAGATTCTTACCCCCTGCACTTGGTGCCATTGTGACGGGCTTTTATGCCCTTAATTTTGTGTTGACTGCGTATGCTCGGGTTGCGCTGGATGTTCACTGGGTATCCGATGTCATAGGTGGATTGCTGTTTTCTCTAGGCCTCTTGATGGGCCTCGATGCCTTTGCAGTAATCGGCTTGAGCTAGAACTATTGGGAGAGGTGAGACTATGATCCGAAAATTTATACCCTACCTAAGGAAATATCGCGTCATGGCGATATTGAGTCCGGTTTTTATTTTCATTGAAGTCATCTGCGGTATATTGTTGCCGTATTACATGTCTATCATCGTGGACGTGGGTTTGGCTACAGGACAGCCGAACGTCATCTGGCGATCGGGTGCTATCATGCTCGGCATATCGCTCATCGGGATGCTAACCGGTAGTGCGAGCGCGTATTTTGCAGCGCACTCGGGTCAAGGTTTATCGGCTGAACTGCGCGCTCATGCGTTTTCTAAGATTCAGGAATTCAGTTTCAAGAGCTTGGATCAATTCCCCACCTCAACCCTCATCACACGACTAACCAGTGACTCACTGATGATCGGGCGCTTGACGCAGATGAGTCTAAGAGTTGCAGTCCGTGCTCCAACGATGTTTGTCTCTGCTCTTTACATGGCGGTCATGATCAATGCACGAATGGCATTGGTCTTTGCCGGTGCTATCCCAATTATTATCTTGATCTCAGGCGTCGTCATGAAAATGGCGGCCCCACGATTTGCCGCTCTTCGAAATCGGATAGACGAACTGAACCTGGCGACGCAAGAAAACTTAGGTGCCGTGCGTGAGGTGAAGGCTTTTGTACGTGAAGAGCAGCAGACGAGTCGTTTCCGCGAAGCGGTGAATAAGTACATGGAAAGTGCGCTGTATGCGATCAAGCTTGTCTTGAAGGCTGGCCCGATGGGCATGATCGTCATGAATGTCGTCATCGTAGCCATTCTTTGGATCGGTAGCAGCCTGATCTTAGGCGGCGAGTTGGAGATCGGTAAATTAGCCAGCTTCCTAACGTATGTCGGTCAGATCATGATGTCGATGATGATGATCGTCATGGTCTTCCTCCAGTACGTCAATGCACGTTCCGGTGCCAGACGCATCCTCGAGCTTATTGAACATGATATTGATTTAACGTCTCCGGATGACGGTTTAACCGAAGTTGTCGACAACTCCGTTGAATTTGAACATGTTGATTTCTCCTATCCGGGAATGAAGGACAATATTCTATCCGACCTTTCCTTCAAGGTGGGGGGAGGACATACCCTGGGAATTCTGGGGGCAACAGGATCAGCCAAGACAACGCTAGTCCAATTGATTCCTCGTCTTTACGATACAGCTTCAGGCAGAGTTCTGGTCGGAGGTAAGGATGTCCGGGAGTATGACCTCGATGCACTTCGTTCAAAGGTCGCCATCGTGCTCCAACAAAACACACTCTTTACCGGTACGATTCGCAGCAATCTTTATTGGGGAAATGCGGAGGCAACAGACGACGAACTATGGGATGCGCTGGAAATCGCCGATGCAAAAGATTTCGTGCGCGCGATGCCTAACGGTTTGGACAGCATGGTTGAACAAGGCGGTCGGAATTTCTCCGGTGGTCAAAGACAAAGACTCACGATCGCTCGTGCACTGCTGGCGAAGCCGAAGATCCTTATCTTCGATGACTCGCTTTCCGCTGTCGATATGGAGACAGAACGCAGAATTCAGTCACGCCTTAACACTTCTTTGCCGGAGATCACAACCTTCGTCATTGCTCAACGCATTAACTCGGTTGAGAACTTAGATCAGATTCTCGTCATGGACCAAGGTCATATCGAAAACATCGGATCCCATGAGGAGCTAATGGAGTCGAGCGTCATCTATCGCGAGATTTACGATTCACAGAAGAAGGGAGTGCTAAACCAATGAGTCAAAACAAGAAAACTCCTGCACGTAAAGATGGCGAGGCCGAAGGTCTCAAGCGTCAAGAAGCTATGCTGCGTCAGAAGGCACGTCCTAAAGGCAGCGTCTTAAAAATCCTCCGTCGCCTCATCAGTTATTTCGAGCGCGATAAGTGGATCATGTTCACCGGAATTTTTCTTTCTGCTATTTCTTCGATGGCAGGACTTATTACAAACGCGCTCAATCGACCGATCTTCAATTACTTGGCAGACGGTGTGGGGGGTGATCCTGTGGTTCGCCTGATCATCCTGGTGGCAGTCATTGCCTTAGCCGGTGTGGGTCTGACGTATCTAGGGGACTATTTAACGCTCATCGCTTCGCAGCGAACGATATCTCGTCTCAGGATGGATCTGTTCGAGAAGATGCAGGAACTACCCCTACGTTACTTCGACCAACGCAGTCATGGCGACATCATGAGTCTTTATACCAATGATGTGCAGAACGTGGCTGATGCCTTAGAGCAGACCCTAAGTAGTCTTGTGCTCAATGTCTTGATCTTTATCGGTACCTTCTCGGCCATGCTCTGGTTAAGCCCCAGACTGACCCTCATCACCGTCGCTTTTATTGTGTTGTTGCTCATCATCGTACGCGTCGTAAGTCGTTTTTCGGGATATTACTTCCGCGAGCGCCAAACGGCTCTAGGCTTGATGAATGGTTTCATCGAAGAGCGCATTGAAGGTCAGAAAGTTGTCAAGGTTTTCACTCATGAAAGTGAAAATATTGCCGACTTCACCAAGTTGAATGAAGAGCTCCGTGTGACGGGCTCGCGTGCTGAGACTTTGGCCATTTTGATGATGCCCATTTCGGGAAACATGTCTTCGATCCTCTATGCGGCCGTGGCCGTGGCCGGTGCGCTCTTTGCTTTAGCCGGCTCTCTCGATATCGGTGCCGTGGTTTCCTACCTCTTGTACACTCGCAGGATTTCACAACCTATCAGTCAGTTGGCAAATCAGTTGAACCTCCTCATCGCTGCATTTGCAGGGGCAGAACGAATCTTCGAGCTCATTGACTCACCGGCTGAGCTGGATGAAGGCAAAGTGCGTTTGGTCTTTGATCAAGGTAAAGGGTTCTGGGAGTACGAAGAAGACGGTGAAACCAAGCGCAAGCGTGTCACCGGTGACATCCGTTTCAATAATGTCGACTTCTCTTACAACGAAGGCGAACCGGTTTTGAAGGACATCAACTTCTATGCAAAACCCGGCCAAAGTGTCGCACTTGTCGGCTCTACCGGTGCAGGGAAGACGACGGTCACAAATCTATTGACGCGTTTCTATGAATTGGAGGACGGCGAAATTCTCTACGACGGTTTCGATATCCGAGACATTGATAAGGATTCGCTGAGAAGGTCGCAAGCTCTGGTCTTACAGGATGTTCATCTCTTCAAAGGCACGATCCGAGAAAATATCCGCTTCGGTAAGCTTTCGGCCACGGATACGGAAATCGAGGAAGCCGCTCGTTTGGCGGGAGCGGATACGTTCATCCGATCGCTTGAAGATGGTTATGAGTTCATGCTGGATCAAGATGGTCAAAACTTGTCCCAAGGTCAGCGTCAGTTGATCTCGATCGCGCGTGCTGCAGTTGCCAGACCCCCTGTTTTGGTCTTGGACGAAGCGACGAGCTCGATCGATACGAGAACGGAATTCTATATCCAACTGGGTATGGATCGACTAATGCAGAACGCAACGACCATTGTCATTGCTCACCGTCTGTCGACCGTCCGTAGCTCCAATGTCATCCTCGTCATCGAAGAAGGTGAGATCGTGGAACGTGGGACGCATGATGAATTGATGGCGATGGAAGGCCGTTATTACGACTTGAATACCGGTCGTGCTGAATTGGTTTAGAGTAATGCAAGCCGACCACCCTGATGTGTAGTGACGGCTTAATGGCTTATGAGCATTTTTGTGCATAAGTTGATGACTTGGAAACAGCAAGCTCGATGTATAAGGAGGCCGAATGAAGACGCTTTGGCGCCATCTTAAGCCCTATAAACGCCCTCTCTTCCTGGGCCCATTCTTCAAACTCTTAGAGGCTGTCTTTGAACTGATATTGCCTCTCATCATGGCTCTGATGATCGACGTAGGGGTCAATCAAAGAGATCCGACGGTGTTGAGAAACGCTGCCCTGGGTATGATGGGCCTGGTAGTTCTCGGCATGATCGTCAGCTTTGCAGCCCAATATATGGCGTCTGTCGCCAGTCAAGGCTTCGGCACGAATTTAAGAGAAGCGCTCTTCAACAAGCTCACACGGCTCACACCCAATGCAATTCAAAAAATTGGTTCGGCGTCCATCACCAACCGAGCAACCTATGACGTGAACCAGCTTCAGCTCACGACAGCGATGGCCATTCGCCTTCTGACGAGAGCCCCCTTCCTCAGCATTTTCGGGGTCGTCATGGCATGGCGTGTTTCCCCCTTGGGTGGCCGAATTCTCCTCTTTGCTATCATTCCGGCCGCCATCGTGATCTATCTCATCTATCGCATCAGCTTGCCGTATTTCGAACGTGCCCGCGAAGGCATCGACAAGGTGAGCCGCCTCATCATGGATCTCCTATCAGGCGTACGGGTCATCCGTGCTTTCAACCGCCAAGATCATGAAGAACGTTATTTTGCAGCGGCCAATGATGAGCTTGAACGAGATATGCGGAGAGCCCAGCTTCTATCAGGTCTCATGAACCCCTTGACCACCCTTATCTTGAACCTTGCGATTTTCTTCCTCCTGCGCCTTGGCGGCAGAACGGTGGGCGTTCACGCGGTCTTGACCGAGTTAAGGATTACGGAAGGTGAGCTGCTTGCCCTCATCAATTACGCGAATCAAGTTCTGATGGCGCTAACCGTTGCGGCGAATATGTTCAATCTTCTCACGAGGACAAAGAATTCCGCTGAGCGTGTCGTCGAAGTCTTGGATTTAACGGACGTCGAAGCTCAAGATGAGACGCTAACACGTCCCGAACCGGTGCCCGGCGCGCCACTTTTAGCCTTAGAACACGTGGATTTTCACTATGCCGAATCAGATCAGCCGGTCCTCCAAGACCTTACATTTCAACTCGAACGCGGCCAAACTCTTGGCATCCTAGGTCCCACCGGTTCCGGTAAAACCACACTCCTGGATCTTATCCTGCGTCATTACGAGGCAAGTAATGGCGAACTGCGTCTTGAAGGTCAAGCGTCCGATCGCTGGTCGCTCAAAGATTGGCGCAGCTATTTTAGTGTTGCCCCCCAAAAGCCCACCCTCATGACCGGTAGTATCCGAGAGAACCTCCGCTGGGGCTTGGGAACTAACGGTTTAAGCCGTGATGAAGAGGATCGGAAGATGTGGGAAGCCTTGGAGTTGGCCCAAGGAGCCGATTTCATCCGAGCCTTGCCCGAGGGCTTGGACTCCCCGGTCAACCGCGGCGGTCGTAATTTTTCAGGCGGTCAACGCCAACGACTTTCGTTAGCGCGTGCTCTGCTCAAAGATGCTCCAATTCTCGTCCAAGACGACAGCTCTTCAGCCTTGGACTTTGCGACCGACGCAGCGATCAGGCAGGGTTTGCAAAGACAACGTGATCGGCTCACCCGAATTATTGTTTCGCAGAGGGTTCATACCATCATGGATGCTGAAGTCATTTTAGTCATCGACGGTGGAAAGATCATTGCAAAAGGTCGACATACGGAGCTCCTTGAAACGTCTGAACTCTATCGTGAGATTTGTGCTTATCAGCTACAGGATATCGATGTTGCAGGCTCATTGAAGCTGCACACAGTAGAGGAGGGAGCAAGATGAGTGCACCGAATCAAGTTCCCAGCTTAATGGGGGGTGGGACTCCTGTTGGCCCCAAGTCTACGATGGACATTGAACATCAATGGAACCGACGTGACATCTTACGCAAGTTGAGACCTCATCTGAGCAATGAAATTCCGCGTCTGCTTGCGCTCGCTACAGTCTCTATCCTTTCGGCACTTGCCATGCTCGTGGCCCCGCTCTTTATTGCACGCGGGATCGATATGCTGGGTAAAACAGGGTTTACGGTTGAGGCTTTTGGAAGAATCCTTTTTATCTTGGCAATCAGCTACGCAGCGAAATTCCTCTTTGATCTCTTCATCCACACTAACGTTCCTATCGTCACGCAGGGGATCCTCAAGAACATTCGTCAAGCCGCTCAAAGACGGCTCAGTCGCTTGCCTCTAGCGGAACTCGATCGACATCCGGTCGGCGATCTGGTCTCACGTTTGACCAATGACTTGGATGCTTTACAAGACGGGCTGCAACAAGTGCTCATCCAGCTCTTTAGTGGCATTGTATCTCTGGTGGGGGCTTTCCTCTTCATCCTCTTCTTGGATTGGCGCGTAGCACTTTTAGTTCTACTTCTTACGCCACTGAATTTCTTGGTCACTCGCTATATCAGTAATCGGTCACACGATCTCTATCGCACGAATAGTAGATTGGTCGGTGATGTCAATAGCATGATCGAAGAACTCACCGCAGAGCAGAAACTCCTCCGTAATTTCGACTATCAAGAGACGGCAGCTGAGGAGTTTAGTGAAAGAAACCGTGCTCTCTATGAAAACGGTCAAGAAGCTCAGTTCATTTCTTCTTTGACGAATCCTGCCTCGCGTTTCGTGAACAATATCCTCTACATCGCCGTCGGAACCTTGGCTTCTATCTTAGGGTTTCGTGGGATCCTCACTATCGGTGAGATCTCAGCCCTCCTAAGTTATGCCTTGCAGTACACTAAACCCGTAAATGAGCTCTCCGGTGTTATAGCTGAAGTGCAGCGAGGCATTGCCGGTGCTGAGCGAGCCCTGCAAGTCCTGGAACTCAAACCCGAGGATCCTGAGACCGATAAGTCCCCGCTTGTCCTTCGTGAAGGTGCGATTTCTTTTGATCAAATGAGTTTTGGCTATACCCCGCAAAGAACTTTGATCGAAAATTTCACGCTTGATGTTCCTGCAGGAAGGAAAGTGGCCATCGTCGGTCCAACGGGTGCGGGGAAGACGACGTTGGTGAACCTCCTTATGCGTTATTACGATTACCAATCCGGGGCAATCCTCATCGACGGTCAAGCCATTCATGAAAGAACGAGAGATTCCGTCCGCAATGCGTTTGGCATGGTGCTGCAAGAAACATGGCTCTTTGCGGGCTCTGTTCATGCTAATATCGCTTACGCTAAACCCGATGCAACGCGGGAAGAAGTCATTGCTGCGGCGAAAGCGGCGCACTGTCATGATTTCATTGAACTCTTACCCAATGGCTATGAAACTCGTCTCGGTGACGCAGAGACGTCACTCTCGGAAGGGCAGAAGCAGCTCCTCACCATCGCACGGGTCATGCTCAAGAATGCAGATCTCCTGATCTTGGACGAAGCGACGAGCTCCATCGATACCCATACGGAGCGCCGGGTGCAGGATGCCTTCCTCAAGATGATGGAAGGTCGAACGTCCTTTGTCATAGCGCACCGTCTTTCAACGATTCGAGATTCCGATCTCATCCTTGTTCTGGTGAACGGTGAAGTGGTCGAACGTGGCACCCACGAAGAACTGCTGGCACTTAAACAACATTACTACGACCTCTATCAATCTCAGTTTGTGCGCAGCTAAGTTTATCCATCCAAAAGCCCTCAGCCCCTACAAAGAAAGCCCGCTGTCCTACGCAAGCTAGGTTCAGCGGGCATCGTTATCTAGATGATCTATGGCGACGGATTAAGACTTATTGAAACTGTCGCGCAGGGTTGCCGTTAAGTTGAAGACAGGTTTCTCCGGCGTGGAATCTTTGATATCACGGCAGAAGTAGCCTTTCCTGATGAACTGGTAGCCGGCATAATCCTCTTCTTCGCTTAGACTGGCTTCGAGCTTTGCGTGTTCAATGACCTCGAGTGAGTCCGGATTCAAGACACTGTGATAGTCCTCAGCGCTATCGGGATCTTCAACCAGGAAGAGACGATCATACATACGCACATCGGCATCGATAGCCGTTGCTTGATCAACCCAATGGATGGTCCCTCGGACTTTACGACCATCCGGAGCATTGCCTCCACGAGATTCAGGATCGTATTCTGCGAAGACCTTCGTCACGCGACCGTCTTCATCTTGTTCGAACCCGGTGCAGGTGACGAGATAAGCATGCATAAGGCGGACTTCATTGCCCGGATACATACGGTAGTATCGCTTGAAAGGCTCTTCCATGAAGTCGTCGCGATCAATCCATAAACGCTTGGAGAAGCTGATCTCACGATGTCCTGCTTCGGGATCTTCAGGGTTATTGCGAGCCTCAAACGTTTCCGTTTGATCTTCAGGATAATTCCTGATGATGAGTTCAATAGGATCGAGGATCGCCATCCTACGTTCAGCTCTCTTATTGAGATCATCTCGGATGCAGTGCTCCAAGAAGGCATAGTCGATGACCGTTTCCTGCTTGGTGACACCGATGCCGCGCATGAACGCTTTGATCGCTTCGGGGGTGAAGCCGCGACGACGGAGAGCACTGAGCGTTGGGAGACGCGGATCGTCCCAGCCGTCCACGAGACCTTCTTCAATAATGGCACGCAGCTTGCGTTTGCTCATGATGGTCCAGTTGATGTTTAAGCGCGCAAACTCTATCTGTCTTGGTCTGGATGGGAGAGTGACATTATCACGCACCCAGTTATAGAGTGGGCGATGATCTTCAAATTCCAAGGAGCATAGTGAGTGGGTGATGTGCTCTAACGCATCTTCAATCGTATGAGCAAAGTCATACATCGGGTAGATGCACCACTCGTCACCGGTGCGATGGTGCGTCAAGTGGGAAATTCGATACAGAACCGGGTCACGCATGTTCATGTTCCCCGAACTCATATCGATCTTAGCCCGCAAGGTGTAAGCGCCATCGGGGAATTCCCCTTTCTTCATGCGACTGAAGAGGTCTAGGCTTTCTTCGATCGGTCGATCGCGCCAGGGGCTCTCTTGACCGGGTTTGGTCAAAGTGCCGCGAAGCTCGCGCATTTCTTCCGCCGAAAGCTCATCGACGAAGGCAAGACCTTTCTTGATGAGTTCGACTGCCCCGTCGTACATGACTTGGAAATAGTCAGATGCATAATAGAAACGGTCATCCCAGTCATAGCCAAGCCATTTTACATCTTCTTTGATGGCCTCGACATATATTGTGTCTTCCTTCTCAGGATTCGTATCGTCCATCCGGAGGTTACAAAGTCCGCCATAACGTTTTGCTGTTTCAAAGTTGACGAAGAGCGCCTTCGCATGCCCGATGTGGAGGAAACCGTTTGGCTCAGGCGGAAAACGGGTATGGACCGTCATCCCGGCATATTGCCCACCCGGTGCGATATCTTCATCGATGGTATCCCAGATGAAATTGGTCAATTCTCCTGTGCTCTCACTGTTGTCGCTGATTTCATGGGTCGCGGGGTTCGTCGTGGTCTCACTCATGCGCCTACTCCTTCTATTTCATTCTGTAAACGATCGATGGCTGATGTTAAACGTTGGATGGATTCGTCTTTGCCAAGCAGGAAGAGCGCCTCAATTGCACCGCCAGGGCTCACCGGCATCCCGGTGAGGGCGATCCGAACCGGCCACATGACCATGCCGTTCTTAAGTTCATTTGAACTCGCGTAATCACGCAAGGCATTGCCCAAAGCTTCTTCTGTCCATTCCGTTTCTTTCAAGACATCAAGGACAGGCGGGAAGACCTTAAGGGCTCCGGCTGCATCGGTTTTCATCCGCTTATGATAATAGAGATCTAAATCATAGTCCTGTACTTCAGATAAGAAGATGAGCTGTTCAGGCAGAACGGAGAATTGTTCCGTTCTGGGTTGCAATGTCTTTGCAAGGACGAGCTTCTGTTCATCGCTCATGGAAGCTACCGGATCACCGGCGATTTGCGCATAGTATGGAGCTGCATGTTCATTGAATTCTTCAGGACTCATCTTCTGGAGATATTGGCCGTTGAACCAACGCAGTTTCTCTAGGTTGAAGACCGCCGGTGATTTAGCGATGCCCTTCGTGTCGAATGCTTCTGCCAATTCATCCAGCGTGAAGAGTTCTTGGGTTGTTCCGGGAGACCAACCGAGAAGAGCAAGGTAATTCACGATGGCTTCGACGACATAGCCGTCCGCTAAGAGTTCCTCGAAACTCGTAGCCCCGTGGCGTTTGGAGAGCTTCTTGCCGTCCGGACCGTTGATCAGCGGGACGTGGACGAAGACAGGGATTTCGTAACCGAAGGCATTGTAGAGATGAATGTATTTCGGCGTGGAGCTCAGGTACTCGGAGCCGCGGACGATATGGGTGATCTTCATCGCATGATCATCGATGACGTTGGCGAAGTTATAGGTGGGGTAGCCATCGGACTTTAAGAGGATGTGATCCTCTAAGGTCTTATTTTCTACCTCAATACGGCCGAAGACAGCATCGTCATAACCCACGATGCCATCGAGCGGCATCTTCTGACGGATGACCCAAGGATCGCCCGCAGCCAGTCTTGCTTCAACTTCCTCTTGCGGTAGATCCCTACAGTGCCTGTCATAACCGATGAAGTCTGCGCCTTCGTCGCGGGCTGTTTTCTGGACTTCTTGCAGGCGCTCTTCGCTGCAGAAGCAATAGTAGGCTTCGCCCATTTCAACCAGTTGCTCAGCAGCCGGACGATAGAGACTCAAGCGCTCGCTTTGGACGTAGGGGCCATATTCACCCCCCTTGTCAGGTCCTTCAGAATACTCGAGTTGTGTGAGTTCAAGCGTGCGATAGATCGCATCGAGCGAACCTTCCACCAAGCGTCCTTGATCCGTATCCTCGATGCGCAAGATGAAATCACCGCCTTGGGATTTGGCGACGAGATACTCAAAGAGTGCGGTACGGAGGTTCCCGATATGCATATACCCCGTAGGACTTGGGGCAAAGCGAGTTCTGATCTTGGACTCGGACATGGTAGATCCTTTCAACTTGTGCGAAACTTATGTATCGCAGGCCTCGACAATAGTCTCCATAATAGCACGAAAGAAGGGGGATCCATGCTAGGCTACCTCAAACCTTATCCTTATGAATTGCTTGGGAAATACATGCTTCGTTATAAGTCCGTTTACTGCGGGCTTTGTCATAACCTCTCAGAACGTTACGGACAAATCCCTCGTTTCGCTTTGACCTATGATCTCACGACCTTTGCTGTTTTGATGTTGGCTTTTGAAGCGGAAGAAGGTGAACCTGCCTTGCGTCCTTGTGCAGCTATTTTTGCCCGCAAGAAGCATCCGGTAGCTCCTTCATCACCTCCGCTTGACTATGCTGCCGATATGACATTGCTCCTGGTCAATGGTCGGATTCAGGACGATATTGCGGACGGTGAAAACATCCTCAAACGTACGGGATTATCGCTTACATTCAAAAAAGCCATCCGCAAAGCCTATGAAGCAAGACCTGAGTTAGCTCGCACCATCGATGCGTTGCTGGCAAAAGAACGGGAAGCCGGTCAGCGTAAGGATCGTGAAGAAGCCATCGAATCTTTTGCTGCTGTGATGCGAGAGATCTTCCTCGGGGCTCCTTGGCCGGATCAATTCCCTAAGGCCTTATTGCCGGTCATGGGAGATGTAGGAGCAGATCTTGGGCGGTGGATCTATTGGATGGATGCCGTGGAAGATGAGGGAAAAGATAGGGCGGCGGGGCTTTTTAATGTCATTGGCGATTTGACCCATGAGGAAGTCGATCGGACGATGACGGACCTGGAGCTCAACCTCGATCGTCATCTTGCGCTCTTGCCGTATCAGAAAGATGCTGAACTGGTGCAGAATCTGGTGCACTGGAGTCTTCCTGAGACGAGACGCAGGCTCTATAACGACGAACCGCTTTGGCGTGTCTAGAAATTTACATACGAGTTTGTATCTTTGCTAAAATGAGCAAGGTTGATGATTAGTGATAAGGAGCAAATATGGCGTTAAATAAGGATCCCTATGAGGTTCTAGGCGTGTCTCGCGCTGCCAGCCAAGATCAAATCAAAGCAGCATACCGGGAGCTCGTTAAGAAATATCATCCCGACAATTACCGCAACAATCCCTTAGAAGGTCTAGCTAAGGAGAAGATGCAGGAAATCAACGAGGCATATGACATGCTGACCGGAACCGGACAGCAAGCACGTGGTCAAGCAGGTGCTCAATACGGTCCGGGTTCACAGTATGGTCAAGGTCCACAGTATGGTCAGGGTCCGTTCCGCGATCCGTTTAGCGGTACACCGTTCGGCAACGCTTATCGCAATCAAGGTCAGAATCCGCGAGGTTATTATCGCAATACATCCTCGGACTGCTGTTCTTGCGACTCACTACTCACGCTATGTTGTTTGGACTCTTGCTGTGAGTGCATGGGGGGTGACCTCTGTTACTGCTGCTAATCAAGAGAAAATTCGCAGAATAACAACCGGAGGGGTCCTCGCAGCACTTGCGTGGGTCCTCTTTCTTCTGGCGACCTATAGCCCGCTCTCGAATCTTGCAATTCAAGTCGTGATCGGCGGGATCGTCGCTTATTATTATTTGCTCTTTGGGCTTAAGTGGGGTTTGTTACTAGCCCTTACGATCGGAATCCTCACGGTACTTCAGCCGGGACTGCCCTTGAACTTAGCGCTCATCTTATATTTCATGCCCTGGCCTTTGATTAAGGGGTCCTTGGAGTCGAGAATCTTTCTCGGTGGCGAGACCATCGTTGGAGAGGAAAGAGACGATAAGGAAGAGAAGCGTCGCAGTCTGGCATGTTGGATCTTGAAATGGCTCGCTGCAACGGCACTCTTTGGACTCGGCTACGTCATCTTGCAAACAATTTTTATGGGAACCATGGATGGGCTCCGAGCTTCTTTCAATGCGTGGTTTACCCCATGGTTAGGGGATCTTGCAGACGTAGCTCTTATTCTATTGGCTTATTTCACCTTCCTTGTCTTCACGGTCCTTTACGAGCAAGTCCTCATCCTGGTTATGCGTCGTTTGCGACGCCATTAGAATTTGCTCCTCGCGTAAAATACGCTTCTTCCTACGACGTAGGAGGAAGAAGACCAAGCGAACGATGCCCATGAAGATAAGTAGACCCGTTAGCGCATAGATCCAATGGAAGAGGGTTTTCTGCGTTTGATAGTGGTTGATCAAGCGGTCGATCAAGAGATTGCTTGTATGCACGTCAAACATGCTCCCGACCTGAACTTGGATGCGCTGATTATTTTCCAAGGTGTAGTTCATGGTTCCCAGGGGCGTGTTCCCGACGATAGGGAGACTTAAATTTTCTTCGAGAATTAGCTCGGGCTCCTCGGCCAAGAAGAGTTCGCCTTTGGGTCTCGTGTATTGAGCAGTCTCCAAATAGTAAAGTGGGATACTGCGACCTTGTAACTGCAAGTCTTGTCCAACCGCATCGCCTGTATAGACAAGGTTTGCCGTTTCATAATTCTCTCTAATCCAATCGAAGCGACGAATAAAGGCAGAGAGCGATGCTCGCAGGAAAATTTCGGGATCTTCTCTGGATGAACGTCCAAAGTGCAAGATGGCCATCTCCATCCCTTGATTCTGACAAAGATAAATGTGCGTCGCATAGGGCCCATAATATGATGCAAAAGCCCCCTGCACAAACGATCGATCCAAGGACAAGCCCCACGCCGTAGCTAAAGGATTATTGAACAATTTCCTCTTACCCGGTTGGAAATAACTGTACTGCTCTGAACTGAGATAAGGCTCAAGTTGCGCATTGCGGTCGATGTAACGGATGAGGCGGTTTACATCACGGAGCGTGCTATACACCGGGTAGCGATCGCTTCCGGGGGTGATTTCACCTTGAGCGACCCAGTCTTCCGGTGCTAGGTAGAACTGGGTTCTTTCTAAGCCTACCTGTATCGCTCTATCGTTTAACAGTGCAACAATATCGCCACCGATTTCTTCTGCTAATGCAATGGCCGCACTCTGTGAGTTCTCCATGATGAGTGAGGCTAAGAGATAGTCTACGCTGTAGCGGTGACCTGCTACGAAGCTGGAAGCGTCTTCGGAGGCAGCTTCTGCCGTAAGGCTGATGGTGACCAGGCGATCCGTTGTAAAACGTTCCGATGCAATGAGACCTAGGAGCAGATTGTAGGGAGCATGGATAGGAAATACTTGGTCGATTTCAAAAGCATGGAAGGTTGTGTTGCGGGTTAGCTCAACCGAATATGAAGCCTCGAACGGAGGTTGCAGGTCGCGTTCTTCCAAATCCGCAGAAGCCTGAATCGAGTGCGGCAGGAAGCATACTGCTAAGGTTTGAACCAGCAGAATAAACGCTATGATGAACCTGTAGTTTCGCGCAAATCGCGGCGTTGTCATGCTGCCAGACCTCCATGGTGCGCCGATGGGTTGCTTTTTGTATAATAGCCTAATGAACTTATTTTGCTCTACTTTCTTCGTTCGGAGGTAAGAATGCTGAAACAATGCTGCAGGCGACTTCTATCTTTACTATTGGTTGCAAGTATTCTCCTGCTGGTTGCTTGTGATGATACCCGCGGTCAGGCCGCACGCCCGGCGGATTTCGGTCCCGAAGGGGCAGAATTTGCCGTCCGTATGGCTGAGACTTTCCCACGACGTGAGGCGGGAAGTGCCGGTGAAGCCGGAGCTGCCGATCTTATCGTCGAAGAATTCACACGCCTGGGGTATGCCCCTGAGCGTCAAACCTTCACTCTCTCCGGCGGGGCAACGTCACAAAATATCTTTGTCCGTATCCCCGGCACCGGTTTCACGTATGCGTCGACCGGTGTGGATGGAGCCTTACAAAACGAAGCTAACCGTCAGCACTTAGGGGAGGATTTAAATCGCAGGGTCTACGTCACGGCAAGTTATAACACTCCTAATTTGAGTGAAGACACGGTAGCTGCAGGACAGTTCAACGGTGTCTCAGATAATGCCTCAGGCCTGGCAGCTCTCCTCACCTTTGCGAAACAATTGAAGCACTACAGCCTAGGCTATGACGTTATCATCGTAGCTTTGGGCGGTTTCAACGATAACTATGCAGGTGCCAGAGCGCTTTATAGCAGTCTTAGTGAGCAAGAAATTGCCGAGACCGATTGTTTCTATGAAATAAGGAATATCTACGCAGGAACCAAGCTCTATGCTCATAGTGGCTGGTCATCCCTTCTCGAGGGACAAAAATATGAGATGCGCCGGAGAGCGTATGCCATGACTGACGTTGCAATTGAACATGGTCTGATCGATGCTATTGGAGTTGATCTGTACTTGAACCAAGCCGGTTTCTACGTGGATAGCCCCATTGGCGATGGTCGAGTCATCTACCGTGAATTCACGCTGACACCCTCTAACTATCGCGTCTTTGATGAAGCTTCAATCCCAATCGTGTACTTTGAAGCGTACGATTACGATGGTCGCACTCTGGAGAATCTCAGTGAAGCACGAAGCCCCGACTTTGCGGAAACCGGGGGACGAGTTGCGGGAACGCGTTTTGACAATACGGCATACTTGTCGTCTGTTCTGGGCGAGAATCAATTGGAGCTCAGAGTGAACATGATGGCTTTTGTGATTGCTGAAGGTTTGTTGAAGAACCCTCCCGACACGGTCCAACGCACGACACTTTCAGGTCGACCGTAAGTCGAAGCCGAACGGAATCGGCGTTGATTATCAGGGTAAAAAAAGCTCTAATATACTATAATGAACTAGTTCCTTAAAAACCTAAGAAAGGACTAGCTCATGATCTTTAACTTGCTTAACTTGCTTGAGCATGCGCCACTCATCTCTGCCATCACGTTGCCGGCCATAGAAACGTGGGTGTTTTGGCTTATCTTACTGGTCGTATTCCTCGTTATTGAGGCGGCCACCGTCAGCTTGGTCAGCATTTGGTTTGCGATCGGTACGTTGGTAGCCCTTGTCCTCGATCTCCTTGGAGTGAGTTTTCTTACTCAGATCATCGTGATGCTCCTTGTTTCATTGGTTTTTTTCCTGATCTTCGTTTGGGGTCGCAGGGGAAGAGCCCGTGATGCCTATCTGCCGACCAATGCGGATCGCCATATAGGCCGCACAGCTCGTGTCACACAAACCATCGATCCTATTCGAGGCACCGGGCAAATATTAGTCGACGGTTTGGTTTGGTCGGCTAAGACCGGCGACGGTAAGCCCATCGAGGAAGATCGTCAAGTAATCATTGTAAGCATCCAGGGCGTCCATGCCTTGGTACAGGAAGTTGAGGATTAAATGCACCCAGTATTATTTGCAAATCGCATGTTACAAGATATCGACTTCATCAGTGGGGAGGGCTGGTGGATTGCCATCATCCTCCTCATTGTGTTGCTCTTTATCCTCGTTCGAAACTTGCACATCGTGCCGCAAGCGAGAGTGTATGTCGTCGAAAGACTTGGAGCTTATCGTAAGACATGGGCAACGGGTCTCCATATCAAAGTGCCTTTCATCGAGCGAGTTGCCGCTCGTGTTTCATTAAAGGAGAAAGTCGCCGACTTTGAGCCCCAAGCCGTCATCACAAAAGACAACGTCACCATTCAAATCGACACCGTAGTCTTCTACCAGATCACAGACCCAGTGCTCTATACCTATGGGATTGAAGAGCCTATCCTGGCGATCGAGAATCTTAGTGCGACCACCCTCCGTAACATCATCGGTGACTTGGAGCTTGATCAGACGTTGACATCCCGCGATGTCATCAATACCCGTATGCGCGTCATCCTCGATGAGGCAACGGACCCATGGGGTATCAAGGTCAATCGCGTTGAGTTGAAGAATATCTTGCCGCCTGCAGACGTCACCAATGCGATGGAGAAGCAGGTCAAGGCTGAGCGTGAGAGACGTGAATCTATCTTGCGTGCAGAAGGTGAGAAAGAGTCGGCAATCTTGGTTGCGGAAGGTCTCCGCCAAGCGATGATCCTCGAAGCTGATGCCAACCGTGAGCGTGAAATTCGTGAAGCGGAAGGTGAGGCTGAGGCAATTCGCATGCGGGCACAGGCTAGAGCCGAAGGTCTTGCCTTCATCAAGGAAGTTGAAGCCGATAAGGCGACGATTGCTTTGCGTAGCTTAGAGGCTCTGGAAAGTGTTGCGGATGGTCGTTCGACGAAGATCATCATCCCTTCCGAAGTTCAAAACTTAGCAGGTCTTGTTACCTCGCTCCATGAACTCACGACCGATCTTGAAGATCCGGATGCTGAGGTCAAGGAATCGACGGCGAACCCTAACCGAAAGCCTGTGCCTAAGTCCAAGCCAATCCCCAGACCCAAACCCGATCGCAATGACCCTGACCGCATCGATCCCGTTGGACCTATTAAACTCTAAGGCAACGCTTTACGAAGAACGAATCCCTCTTAGCGATAGGAGGGATTCTTTATAGGAGTCCTGTTTATATAGGAGTACTGATTATGTTTCTATCCTTCAAGTTAAAGTTAGGTGCCATGTACCGACCCATGGAGATCGGTCTGAAGGTCGAGGATTTGCCGACCGTCACAACGCCTCTGACACCATTAACGGTTTTGGGCGGGGCTAACGGGAGTGGCAAATCGACGTTCCTTAGAGGAATCCTGCGCATGAAACAAGTCCTTAAGGAAGGCCCGGAGTTGATCTATGGGCAGGCCGGTCTCTGGCACTGCTCCTATCTCTTGCCGGAAACCTCAGTGCTTCTGATCTATGAATTGGCGTGGGACGACGAAGGAACCAACGTGAAAGAGACCTTTGATTGGCGCAATTTATCCCAAGCGGATGTTGAGACACTCGACCCGGGCCATGAACTTACCCTTTGGGATATCGATCTGCCGGCCTTTTCTTTTGAGCATTTGTCCCTATTTGAAGACCATGATCCGGAGGCATTGACCTCGGCTTTAAAAACTAAGGATTGGTCTAAAGCGGCGGCTGCAGCTGTTGGACGTTTGCGTCGCAGTTTGATGAATTGTATCTATGAGGTTCCGGACGATGATGTGGAACAGTGGTCTGCGCTCCCGACCTCGAAGCTGCGCGATCTCGCCGCTCTCATGGATGGTCCCTATCCTCGGCTCGACGGAGTGCAAGCTGATAGTCTGCAAGATTCATCAAGGGTTGTGCGCCAAATTCAAGCCAAAGATACTCCGACAGCGTACGAGAAACTATGGGTAGCTTCTTTGAGGAATCCTGACGACAAGAAATTTAGAGCAAGAATCGATGAGCTATCTTCAGCTGAACGCCGGCTATTCCTGATCACGCTCCCGCTCCTAACTAAGGCGGAAAAGCCTCGCCTCATCCTCTGTGAGAATCCGGATGAGCGCCTCTTCAGAGAGAACTCCGAAGCTCTTGCCTTACTCCTCCGCGAAGGCGGAATCTATCAACCCGGGACTCAGTGGATCTTGAGTAGTCACTTTACATCCTTCCTCGACGCCTTTCATCCCAAGGAGGTTTGGTATTTCAAAGCTTCCGTAAGCTCCGATGAGGATGCCTTCTTGGACTTCCAAGGACCCCGCAATTTAGGGCAGAATCCAATCGTAACCGCAATGGTTGAGCAGGGGATTCCACTTTCTGAACTGGCCTATGGAGCCTATTTCTAATGTCTGAACTACTCATCGAAACCCTAGTTGAAGACCGCTCCGGTTCTTATCTCATCGAACCTCTCCTCAACAGGATGTTGCAAGACCTCGCTATGCCACATGTCATTCATATGCGCCCCCACAAAGGATTAGGGCATTGGCCAAATCCGGCCAATGAATTTCTGAGCGACAATCGATTGACTGCGATGGATAGGGCAAGAGAAAGAAAGGATCCGGAGCGCCTTCTCTTAGGACCGGACAACAACATGTCGCGAGGGAGGGGACTCTATCACTTCTTGGGTGCTAAGCTCAGGGCTTACGAACAGATTTGTCGTAATCATCCCCTCATCGTGCTCATTGTCCAAGATGCTGATCGGAACCCGCTACAAGAAGTGAAGAACGATTTGCTGCGAACGATCAAGCGTGAAACCCAAGAACTTATCACCGTCATCGGGATAGCGGTAGAAGAGCTTGAAGCATGGATCTTATCGGATTCCGTAGCCTTGTTTCGAGCGTATCCGGAAGCCGATCATGAAATCTATAGACGCTATAAGCAAGATTCCATCATTGGGACGTGGGAATTCTTGGCAAAGGTCATCCTGGGTGAGCGAAGGGCAAGCACGTTGATTGCTCAAGGCTATCCTCTATCCGGAAAATATAAGACGGACTGGGCTTTGCGCATCGGACCATTGCTTAGACCGGCGCGCATGGATTCCCCAAGTTTTAGACGGTTCGAGGCGGACTTAAAGTCTGCGATCAAGAAACTACAGAGATCCTACGATGAATAAACTTTATGAAATTCCGGAGGCGCTTTACCTACATATCCCTTATTGCCGTAGAAAGTGCCCCTATTGCGATTTCTACTCGATCGCCGGTGAACCGGTTGAAGCTTTCGTCGACGCTATCCTCTGTGAGTTGGAAGCTTGGGCGGAGGACGTCGGGACAGTGCCGCTTCGATCTGTATATTTTGGCGGTGGGACTCCTTCCAGGTTGAAGACGGACGACTTGGTTCGAATTTTGCAGTTCATCGAAGACTGTTTTGGACTCCATAGTGAGGCTGAGATAACGCTGGAAATGAATCCCGAGGACTTAGATCATCAGGAATTAAAGCGACTTCGTGAAGTAGGCTATAACCGGCTGTCTCTAGGCCTCCAAACGACCGAAGACCAAGCGTTAAGGAAATTGGGTCGTCTCCATGGCTACGAAGGTTTTCTCGACGCATATGAAGCAGCACAAGTTGCAGGGTTTAAGAATCTTTCGTTGGATCTCATCTTGGGCCTACCGTTTCAAACGCTACAAGAAGTAGAGCAAGATCTGGAGCGCGTTTTAGCGCTAAGACCACAGCACATTTCCTGTTACTCGCTCATTATTGAAGAGGGCACCCCGTTCGGTGCTCGCTACACACCGGGTGAGCCTCCTTTGCCGGACGACGATCTGGAACGAACGATGGTCCATCTCGTTGCGGATAAGCTCAAAGCTGCAGGATACAACCACTACGAAATCTCAAACTTTGCTCTGGGCGGTTTTGAATCGGTCCATAACTCACATTACTGGGATATCTTGCCATATTTTGCCGTAGGTCCCGGAGCGGCTGCGTTCGTAAACGGTAAGCGCTTACACCATGAACCGGACGTGAGCGCTTATTTAGAGACATGGTCATCGGCGGGCTCGCCGTTTGAGCGGCTTAGCGTGGTAGAGGATCTATCCATTGAAGATGCTGCTACAGAACTGGTTATCTTTCAATTGCGGCGCCTCGATCGCGGGTTTGTGCTCTCAAATTATGAGGAACGCTTTGGTCCTCTAGCACCTCGCAGACTCGAGGTATTTAAACACTATGAAGCCTTGGGCATGTGTGAGAAGACCGGCGATGGTTGGCGGTTAACGGAGCAAGGAGCTGACTATGCCGATGCTTTGGCTCGTGAGCTGCTCTGATGGATGCGCTGCTCTGATGGATGCGCTGTTCTGATGGATGAGCTGTTCTGATGGATGAGCTGAATCATCCGGTCAGTCGACAGCTGCCAAGATCTTACCTAATTCGCCACGCTCAACTCACAAGAAAGCTTTATTCATAAGAATTTTATGAGACCTTTGCGCCTCGTTCACAGCTAGTCTTGTCCTTGTTTGACTTTAGTCTTATAGGGTGATAAATTTGTTTAGCACTTGAAGCTCTTGAGTGCTAATTTTATGTAGAAGGAGGAGTCTCATGACAGAACGTCAATTGACAATCTTAGGAGCTGTGGTCGAGGAATATGCCGCAACGTGTGAACCGGTCGGCTCGAATGCCATTGTCCGTAAGTATCCTATCGGCGTCAGCTCTGCCACCGTACGTAATGAAATGGCAGAACTGGAAGCTCAGGGATATCTTCTCCAACTTCATACATCTTCAGGCCGTGTTCCTTCGGATCTTGGCTATAGAACGTATGTCGCGCATTTGCTTGAAAGAGGAACACCACGCGTCAACTCGTTTGACTCGAGTTACGTCAAGGCTGAGTTAAGCCGGTCCTTTGAAGATTTCGACGGTCTCCTGCGCCAGGCAGCTCTAAGTTTGGCTGATTTTACCGGATACACGGCCTTAGCATTAAGTCCTCAAGCGGATGAGCTAAGCATCGATCAGATTCAGTTCGTTGAGATCCAGCCCCGAAGGTTGCTCCTGCTCCTCGTGCTTAAAGGCGGCTTATTACAGGATAAACAGATTCGATTGCAGGACGCCTTGTCAGACGGGACCCTCGAGCGATTCAACAGATTGTTGAAGATTTGTTACACTGGACGGCGTTTGTCAGCCATGACATTCGACACAATCTTTGGCTTGGCGGTAGAAGCCGGGGTTCCTGAGAAATTGGCGATGTCGCTCACGGAGGATATCTTACGGACCGCTGAGGAAGCGCTCGATTATGTCCTTTATTTAGAGGGCTTGGCGAACCTCTTTAGGCAGCCGGAATTCCAGGATGCCGAAAGAGCAGTAGAAATTCTGGATTACTTCAAGTCGAAAGATACGATGACAGATTATCTCGCCCAAGGACTTACGGAATCGGGAGAGTATTTTATCCGCATCGGAAGTGACCTGAGTTCGACGGAGCTCCAGGATTGTACGCTTCTGGGGATGCGATATCAGATGGAGTCGGGAAGCCGAGGTTATTTAGCGATCTTGGGGCCAAGAAGAATGGCCTATCGCGATGTGATTCGGCGGGTGGCTTTTGTACAAAAGATGTTCAACACGATCCTGGAGAAATACGCTCTAGGGGACGATTGACGAGGAGGTTAGGGTGGCAAGGAAGAAGCGTAAGGCGGATCAAGCAGACGAGCAGCTCGCAGGAGCAAACGACAGCGAGGTTAAGCTCGACGAACAAGCATCCGAGAACGAACCGAGGGAACAAACCGTTGAAGAACAGGTCGACAGTGAACAAGCGGTCGACGAGCAAGCGAAGGTTGTGGCCGGGCTGCAGGATGAGATCTCTGATCTCAAGGACAAGCAGTTGAGAATGCAAGCCGAGTTTGAGAATTTTAAACGGCGGACAAAAACTGAGAAGGCTAGACTCTATGATCAGAGTGTTGCCGACGTTATTGGTGCTTGGCTCCCCGTGCTTGATAATCTTCAGCGAGCTCAGGACTCGATTGCGGAGCTCATATGTGAAGAGAAAGAAGCAATGCTCGCCGGTTTGGATCTTGTGAGGAAACAAGCAAATGAGGTTCTGGACCGTTTTGGCGTCCAAGAGATCCCTGCCTTAGGTGAGAGTTTTGATCCGGAGCTACATGCTGCGGTTCTCCATATAGAAGATGAAGCGTACGGCTCCGGTGAGATTGTTGAAGTCTTCCAAGCCGGGTATAAGCGGGGCGATCAAGTGCTTCGCCATAGTGTTGTCAAAGTTGCAAATTAAGACAGGCCTAATCGTTAAAGAGATCCTGTCTTTCGGGAGGTTAGAAGATGAGTAAAGTTATCGGTATCGATTTAGGAACGACGAATTCGGTTGTCGCTGTTATTGAAGGTGGAGAACCTGTCGTTATTCCAAATCCGGAGGGAAATAGAACGACGGCTTCGGTCGTTGCTTTCACCAATGATGGTGAGCGTCTCGTGGGACAAGTTGCCAAGCGTCAAGCGGTGACGAACCCGGATCGGACAATTCAATCCATCAAGCGCGATATGGGATCTGATAAGAAGATTCAGATCAACGATAAGGCGTACACGCCACAAGAAATTTCTGCGATGATTCTGCAAAAATTAAAGACGGATGCGGAAGCTTATCTGGGCGAGAGTGTTCAGCAAGCGGTCATCACCGTCCCTGCGTATTTCAGCGATGCACAGCGTCAGGCCACGAAGGACGCCGGTCGTATCGCCGGCCTCGAAGTCTTGCGTATTATCAACGAGCCGACGGCAGCTGCGCTTGCTTATGGTTTGGACAAAGAAGCCGACCAGAAGATCCTAGTCTTTGACTTGGGTGGCGGTACCTTCGACGTCTCTATCCTCGAAATCGGTGACGGTGTCTTTGAAGTTCTCGCAACCAACGGCAACAACCGTCTTGGCGGTGATGACTTCGATGCCAAGATTGTAGACTGGCTCGTCGATGAGTTCCGTAAGGAGCAGGGCATCGACCTACGTCAGGATCGTATGGCCATGCAAAGACTCTTTGATGCAGCTGAGAAAGCCAAGATTGAATTGTCCGGGCTCCAATCCAGCAATATCAACCTGCCTTTCATCACAGCCGATGCTCAAGGCACCAAGCACTTGGATTTCAACCTGACGCGCGCTAAGTTCGAAGAACTTACCTCCGATCTTGTTGAAGAAAGCATGAAGCCGGTTCGCCAAGCGCTGACCGATAGTGGTCTGGCCAAGAACGAAATCGATAAGATTCTTCTTGTGGGTGGTTCAACCCGTATTCCTGCTGTTCAAAATGCAGTCCAGACGTTCTTCAACCAAGAGCCTTTCAAGGGTATCAACCCGGATGAGTGTGTTGCCATTGGTGCTGCTATCCAGGCAGGGGTTCTTAGCGGTGATGTCACCGGTTTGGTTCTCTTGGATGTCACCCCCCTCTCCCTCGGGATTGAGACAATGGGTGGCGTTATGACGCGAATCATTGAGCGCAATACAACAATCCCTACCAAGCGTTCACAGATCTTCTCAACAGCAGCTGATGGACAAACGCAAGTTGAAGTCCATGTTCTCCAAGGTGAGAGATCCATGGCTGGCCAGAACAAGACTTTAGGTAACTTCATCTTGGACGGTATTGCACCTGCTCCTAGAGGAATCCCGCAGATTGAAGTCAGCTTCGACATCGATGCTAACGGTATCGTTCATGTTTCTGCTCAAGACAAGGGAACAGGCAAAGAACAGAAGATTACGATTACAGCATCGTCCAACCTTTCAGAGGATGAGATCGATAAGGCTGTGAAGGAAGCTGAACAGTTCGCAGAAGAGGATCAGAAGCGCAAAGATTCTGTTGAAGCCAGAAACCAGGCAGATTCGCTCCTCTATCAAACTCAGAAGTCCATGGATGATCTGGGTGAGAACCTCAGCGCAGAGGATAAGTCTTCGATCGAGTCTGCTCGCACGGATCTTCAATCGGCACTTGAGGGTGATGATGTTGAGATCATTAAAGAGAAGACGGAAACTTTGCGTCAAGCCTTCTACAGTGTGAGTGAGAAGCTCTATCAGACGGCGCAAGATGCAGCAGGTTCTGCAGGTCCTGACGGTGGGCAAGGTCCGGCCGGTGGTACGGGTGCCGATCAAGGTAGCGGGACTTACGAGGCGGATTTTGAGACCGAAGACGGGACGGATAATCAGTAAGTCGTTTAACGGTTTAATCATTTGTTTTGGTGTATAGATGGTTGAAATCCTGACGGAGCAATCCGCAGGATTTCGCCTGTTTGTAAGCATATTAGAGGAGGCATAGCGTAGATGGCGGAGAAACGCGATTACTATGAGGTTCTGGGCGTCGAGCGTGGTGCAACAGACGATGAACTCAAGCGGGCTTTTCGCAAGAAGGCGAAGGCTCACCACCCCGACCTCAATCCCGACGACGAAACGGCCGAAGCAAAGTTCAAGGAAGTGAACGAGGCCTACGCTATCTTGTCTGATCCTGAGAAACGTCAGCAGTACGATCGCTTCGGTCATGCTGCGGCTGACGGCCAAGGCTTTAATTGGAGTCAAGCCGGTGGAGTAGATTTCAGCGATATCCTGAACGATCTCTTCGGCGGTGGTTTTGGCGGTTTCGGAGGCGGTTTCGGAGGCTTCGGCGGACGGGGTGCAAGTGCTGCGCAACAAGCCAGAGCTCCGCGACGGGGTCGTGACCTGGAATATCGTCTGGCGTTGGACTTCATGGAAGCAGCTTTCGGTACAGAAGAGCGTATCCAAGTTCGTCGCTTCGAGGTTTGTGATCACTGTGACGGCTCAAAAGCCGAGCCCGGCACGTCTGTCGAAACCTGTTCTACCTGTCAGGGAACCGGACGTATCCAAGAGCAAAGTCAAACAATCTTCGGGATTGCAATGACTGAGCGGGCATGCCATACCTGTCATGGTACCGGCCAGATTATCCCGACCCCTTGTTCTGTCTGCCACGGTGAAGGCAGAGTCGAGAAATCGGAGTCAATCCGCGTAAAGATCCCCGCCGGGATCGATCAAGGGAATGCACTGACTGTCCGTGGTAAGGGGGATGCAGGTGTAAATGGCGGACCCGCCGGAGACCTCTATGTCAGAATCCAGATTCGCCCTCACCCTGTCTTCACCCGACGCGGGAACGATAGCTACTGTGAAGTGCCCGTTACGTTCGGTGAAGCAGCCCTTGGCGAAGAGATCGATTTGCCGACCATCGACGGTCCTGAGAAGTACCGTCTGAAGGAGGGAACTCAGCCCGGAGCGACCATCAAGTTGGCCGGCAAGGGTATTCCTCAAGTCAACAATCCTCAGCGTCGAGGCGACCATTACGCAACGGTGAAACTCGAAGTTCCTCGCAACTTAAGTGAAGAGCAGAAAGAGCAGATCCGTATCTTCGATGAAGGAACTGAGCCCAATAATTACGAGGAGAACACGAGTTTCTTCTCGAGATTGAAGGACTTATTTAGATGAAACAATACTACGCCGTAGAGATTCTTTGTCCACCGCTCATGGCAGAAGCCATGGAATTTCGCATGCAAGCGCGCGGTTCACTCGGAACGGCGGTTCAAGATCCTGAAGCTTACAGGGATTTCCTGCAGCAAGGCGATGCCACGATCTTCCATGATCCTGATGGTTTCGATCACTTTGGTGATTTGGCCCAAGTCATGGCATGGTTTGCCGTCAGAGATGGCAAGATCTGCTTCTATGAGCCATACCGATCGGCTCTCGATGTTAATCCCGGGATGAGCTTTGATGAAAGTGCTTGCCCCAATCAAGCTTATCCTCCGAGAACTGCCGAGACAGTCTTCGAGCGAGATCGCCTAGAGATTCTCAAGATCTTTAACCTCGAAGAGGAGGGCGAGAGCCATTTTTCGTGGGTGCAAGCAAAAGACTGGGAGGAAGCTTGGAAGACGTATTTCCAAGTCTTCGATATATCGGACCACATCACGATCCGTCCATCATGGCTGACCGCTGAAGCACGCCCTGATAAGCAAATCATCACACTGGATGCAGGCTCAGCCTTCGGCACGGGCGAACATGCCTCGACCCGGATCGCCGCTCGGCTGATCGACGGACTGCTTTATGGCAACGATCGCCATGAGCCATGGTCCATCCTGGACCTTGGCTGTGGTTCCGGAATCTTAGCCATGATCGCTGCAAAATTAGGCCGTGATGACGATAAGATTCTTGCGATCGACCTCGACCCCCGAGCTGCGGAAACCGCCGCAGATAATCTGCGCGATAACGAGCTGGGTCATATCGATGTCAAGGCCGGGGAGCTCAAAGATGTCCCGGGTCCCTATGATTTCCTCATCAGCAATCTTATTCTCTCGCTGCATCTGGATCTCTTAGAAGCGTATGAAGGTGAGGTTAAACCGGGAGGCTACCTCCTGGTGTCAGGCGTCACAACGGAAAGAGCCCCCGAGTGGCGGGCTGCCATCGAGGACTCTAAATTCACGATCGAGAAAGAACTGGAAGATGAGGAATGGACGGGGTGGCTTTTGTTGCGAATTTTACGCTAGATAAGCCTCGGCATCTTCACTGAGAGCAATCTCTTCAATTTGGCTGCGATAGAGTGCAGCATAGGAGCCACCTAGAGTTAACAGCTCTTCGTGGCTTCCGTCTTCTTCGATCCCATTCTTACCGATGTAGAAGATGCGATCCGCGTTTTGGATGGTAGAGAGACGGTGTGCGATGACAAATGATGTTCGATTCTGACTGATGCGCTCAATCGCTGACTGGAGGAGGACCTCGGTTTGGGTATCGATAGAGCTTGTAGCCTCATCGAGGATGAAGAGCGCCGGATCGGAAAGAAGAACTCGGGCAAAGGAGATGAGCTGACGTTCACCGGCTGAGACTCCGGCTCCCTTCTCTTGGATCTTGGTTTCATAGCCGTCCGGATGCTGACGGATGAAGAAGTCGGCATGGACAGCTTCAGCCGCTGCGATACACTCCTCGTCCGTTGCTTCGAGGCGTCCGTAGCGAATATTTTCCATGATCGTGCCGGGGAAGAGGTACGGATCTTGCAGCATGATGCCCATGTGTTTACGTAGGCTATCGATCTGGACATCGTCGATGTTATAGCCATCGAGGAGGATCTCGCCATCGGTCACATTGTAGAAGCGAGAAATGAGATTGACGATGGTGGTCTTGCCGGCACCCGTAGCGCCTACGATCGCGATGGTTTGACCTGCTTCGATGGTGAACGACATGTTCTTTAAGATATACACGCCCGGGTCATACGCAAAGTCGACATCCTTAAATTCAATTTTTCCGGTGATTTCAGGGAGGGAGATTGCATCCGGTTTGTCTTTGATCTCGACTTCTTCGTCGAGGAATTCAAAGATGCGCTCCAGATATGAAGCACCGCTGAGGAGCTGGTTATAGAAGTTCGCCAAGTTGATGATGGGGTTCCAGAACCGCCAAACATACGAGCTGAAGGCTACGACGGTACCGATACCAATGTCGCCGGGGTAGCGTGAGCGCAGCCAGAAGGCGAAGCCGGTATAGAGTGCAAGGACTGTGAGATGCGAGATTGTATCCACCGTAGGCCAGAGGATGTTGTTGAGGCGGCTCGAGCGTAACCAAGCCTTGCGATACTGCGCACCAAGTCCGTGACTGATTTCGGCATTGATGTCCTCACGAGCAAAGAGCTGCGTAATCTGCATACCGTCCAAGCTCTCTTGGGTGTAAGCATTGAGATTGGAGCTCTTCATGTTGAGGAACTGCTGTGCCTTCCTCTGAGAGTGTTTCAGGAGAAAGATGATGACGACCATGACAGGAACTCCTGACAGGGCATAGAGCGTCAGGAGCGGATCCATCAGGAACATATAGATCAAGATGATGACGAGAGTGAACGTATCGACGGCGAAGTTAACGATCCCGTTCGACAGCAAGTCCGAGATGGAGTTCACGTAGTTCATGATCCGCGTCAAGATCCTACCGTGAGGTCTGGTATCAAAGTAATTAAAAGCCAATTGCTGCAGATGTTCGAACATGTCGAGACGAAGATCGTGGATGATGGACTGACCGACTCGGTTCATGCTGCGCATGCGGTATCGGGTGAAAATAGCGCCGATAAGAATGATGAAGAGGTAGATCCCTGTCAGGATGAAGAGCAAGATACGATTCTGATTCGGGATGGCCTCGTTGATGGCACGGCGCATTAAGAGAGGAGGTACCTGCGATAGTGCCGCACTGATCAACATAAAAAAGATGGTCGTGATGAGCGTCTTCTTATAAGGCTTGATGTAATCTGTGATGCGCTTTAGCTGGGCAACGTTAAATTCTTCGACGAGAACTTCATCTACATCAAATCTATTTCTTGCCATCTCGCACCTCCTCGGTTTGGGATATCGCGATAACTTGTTCGGGGTTTACGTCCGTCGGATCGGGAGGGGTCTCCGTAGGGTCTGACGCAACGTCAGTCTCAGGATCCTGCGCAACAGATTTTGCATGGGCTTGGTGCATTTGAGCTGCGATTTTCCGACTCTGACCCAGCTGCATTTGATAGATCTCATGGTAAATGCCCCCATACCGGACCAGTTCTTCGTGGGTTCCTTCTTCGATCAGGTGACCTTGGTCCAGGACGAAGATCCGATCACAGTTCCGTAGCGAAGCAATTCGCGAGGCAATGATGAGCGTGGTCTGTGGGATGGAGCGATTGAGAGGCTCCATCTTGCTGAGGTTTTCGCGGATTTCTCTGTCCGTTTCCAGATCGACGGCACTCGTCGTGTCATCAAGGATGAGGATAGAAGCGTTTGCAGCGATGGCACGAGCAAGCGAGATTCTCTGCTTCTGTCCACCCGATAGGCCCACACCACGTTCACCGACAATGGTTTCGTAACCTTCATTCATCTTGCGGATGAAATTGTCGGCTACGGCTATCCTGGCGGAATCGACAATGGAAACCTGATCCAGATCCGGTTGACTGAAGGCAATGTTGCCTTCGACGGTGTCTGAAAAGAGGAAGACGTCTTGGGTGACGACCGCAATTTGTCTACGGAGCTCTCGGAGGTTGTAGTCTCGGAGATCCTTACCGTCGATTCGGATCACGCCTTGATCGGGGTCATAGAGGCGGGAAATCAAGCGTGTGATGGTCGTCTTACCCGAACCGGTCGGCCCAATGAATCCAACGGTTGATCCGGCAGGAATGTTAAAGCTCAAATCGCTCAAGACATACTGGTAAGATTTGGCACGCCGCTCGTATCCGAAGGAGACGTTTTCAAACTGAATCGCACCATCGAGGCCGACGCTTAGATCTTGCCGTGCTCCGGCTCGCCGTTGGATCAGTTCATCGATAGAAGTCAGCGCAGTCGCCGTATTCTTTCGCCAGTGATAGCGATCCTTGGCTGCGATTTCTTGTTCTTCACGGCGTTTCAAGAAGTGATTACGATATGCTTCGCGCTTCTCCAGCTCAGCTTGAACGAAGGGATCTTCCACGGCGGGCTTGGCTGTCAACGTCTCGAGCAGCTTATCGGCTGAAGTACCCACGCGCTTGAGGTCATTGATTTGGAAGCCCAGGGTAAACATCGGACCTTCCAAGACAAAGAGCAGTCCGCTATATGTGACGAGATCTCCTAAGGACATATCGCCATTCATGACCAAGAGACCGCCGATAAGAATCATCGGGATGGACAGGGCGGAGGCAAAGGCATTCATGATTGGAATATAGCGGGCACCGATATCTGTCGTTGCAAATTGGCGATCACGGAAGGCAGCATTTGCTCTTTCAAATCGTTCGATTTCAAACGGCTGGCGCACGAAGGCTCGCACAATCCTGTTCGCAGCGATGTTCTCTTGAACCACTGAAGTGAGGTTCTCGCTCTGTTCGCGGACCTTCGACCAAAGCGGTCCGATCTTCTGGGAGAAGAGTTGGGCAAAGATTGCAATGAAGGGGGCAATCAGGAGACAGGCCAAGGTCAATTTCCAATTGATGGTCATTAGGTAGATGGCACCAACAGAAAATAGTAAGGCTTGTTCGACACTCGTCCATCCGACCCAGGCCCAGAAGAACCGCAGCATATCCAGGTCACCCGTCAACCGAGCCATGAGAGCACCGGTGGAAACCTCGTGATAGTAACCGGGGTTAAGACTCTGGAGACGCGCATAGAGAGAGTCGCGCAGTCTTATCAAGGCATACTGTGAAGAGTCCTCATAGAGGATTCGATAGGCATACCGCATGATCGCACGCAGGATAGGAATGCCACCAAGCATCAAGGCATAGCGGACAAAATTCTCGTAATTTCCGGCAACGAGAATATCATCGACGATCAAGCCTGTCGCGATCGAGGGGAAAAGCGAGAGGACAGAGGTGATCATCGTGAGCGTTAAGGCTAGGGTGTAGTTCTTGCGAACCGGTTTGAGAAGAGCAAGGCTCCAGCGAAAAGGTCTGCCGAGCCAACGCTGCGCTTCTTCCGGGTCATATGGGTTGGCGGCTCTGGGGAAAGCGTTCTTTCTGGCGTAGTTTCTTGGCATATTTGCCTCCGAAGGAGTGTAGAGCGATGCATCTTACGTTGCTTCCACGTCATTATAGTGGACTTAGTTTTAATTGAAAGCAAAGCCCAAAGAATGTTCATTAAGATCAAATCGGTTTAGACAAGTTCAGTATCCTATGATGAATTTCCTCCTTCTTCAAGTCTTAATTTTGTTTCACCCTAGACCCGATCAAATCCGGCTTAACCTCCGGCTATGAGCCGTGGCAGTTGGCTTCAAGGAGGAAATGTCATGCTCACCATCGAATAAACTGAAGAAAAAGCATGTTGTAGCTATGCTAAACTTAGGAAAATGAAAACAGTACAAGGGAGTTTGGAGGACGTCATGTTACGTATAGGAATGCTCACAAGTGGCGGTGACTGTCAGGGACTAAATGCGGCGATGCGCGGTGTTGCTAAGACACTGTTTGAAGGTCGCGAAGATGTTGAGATCTTTGGATATATAGATGGTTACAAAGGCTTGATGAATGGTGACTACCGCAAGATGAGCAACAGCGACTTCAGCGGTATTTTAAATCTTGGAGGGACGATCCTCGGCACGTCGAGGATGCCGTTCAAGGAAATCAACGACCAAGCGGATCCGGACTCCAACTATCAAGAGACTCGCCTCGAGGCTATGGTCCGAAATTATAAGATGCAGAAATTGGACTGTCTCGTGACTCTTGGTGGGAATGGCAGCTTAAAGTCAGCAAATGCGCTCAGTGAAGCAGGGTGTAACGTCATTGCGCTACCCAAGACGATAGATAACGATATTTATGGAACTGAACTGACCTTTGGATTCATTTCAGCGGCCGGGGTTGGCACCGATGTGATCGACGGTATTCATACCACAGCAACCTCTCACGGTCGAATCTTTATCATTGAGCTCATGGGGCATAAGGTAGGCTGGCTTGCACTCTATGCCGGGATTGCCGGTGGTGCCGATGTCATCTTGATCCCGGAAATTCCTTATAGCTTAGATTCCATTGTCGGGGCACTCAATCGGCGGAGCGCCGAGCGTAAGCGATTCTCAATCATTGTCATGGCTGAAGGTGCCCTGTCGCAAGAAGACGCAAAGCTCAGCAAAGATGAAGTTTCTAAACGTATCGCTAACAGTAAATTCCCATCCAATACGTATGAATTGGCCCATCAGCTTGAAGAACGTATGGGTCAAGAAGTTCGCGTGACCGTTCCGGGTCATTACCAACGAGGTGGCAATCCTGTCGCTTACGACAGAGTTTATGCCAGTCGAGTTGGTGTCGCCGGCGCTGAACTTATCTTGAATCAGCAATATGGCTACCTTGTTGGCATGAGAGACGAAGAGCTTGTGGCATTCCCCTTAAATGAAGTCGCGGATCGTTTGAAGTATGTCGAACCTTCCGGAACTTTGGTGAGGACGGCACGTGATTTGGGTCTTTATTTGGGCGATGAGGAATTCTCGGAAGAGGGTGTCATTACTTGGCCCGAGTATGATGTACTCAATCGTTATGAATCCAAATACACGAAGATCGAGGATATGATTCAGCGAATGAATTATCGACCGGTTGAAAAACGTCTCCGGGTCGAGCTGGAGCATGAACGCAGGCGCAAAGATAACAAGGTCGAAGAAGAGGTCATTGTTGAGAAAGACGCTAAGAGATCCGGCAAAGGATCCAAGGATTCAGGAAAAGATTCCAAAAAATCCGGAAAGGACGACTAGATTCTTCGCTTTGGCTTTGATCGTCCACGTTTCCATTAAAAAGCCCACCCGCATCAGCTATCGTTTTCGTAGCGCAAGATATCACCGGGTTGACAATCCAGTATTTCACAGATTCTATCAAGGGTATCCAAACGGATGCCCTTGATTTTTCCTGACTTGAGATTGGATAAATTTGCCTCTGTGAGAGGGATTGCAGCCGCTAACTGTCGCTGCGTCATCTTTCGCTTCTTCAGCATGACATCCAAAGTCAGGATGATCATATGAATTGCTCCGATTCTTGCTTGAGGAAGGAAGAGTCCTTAAGCAATCGACCAAAGAATTCCACGAACAAGATCAGCGCCAAGTGGATGAGAAGCACCCCGAGGTTCAAATAACTGCTGCCGACGGTTGCTTGGTAGAAGAAGTAAGAGATGATCGGTAAGACGATGAGCCCTATAGCTAGTGAGAGGGCAGCTCGTCGATAATAAGTGAATGCCCCGTTAAAGATTAAGACTTGTAGCTTATAGACTTCAAAGAAATAACGTGCGATGGATAACGCTGCAAAGATGAGTGATAAATGAGTGAGGATTGCTATAAGGGAATGGCCTGTAAGCATAATAGAGACCGGAAGATCCGTGGCTGTTGTTCTATGAGTCGGGGCAGGTATTTCGGCCAAAGGATATCCACCGATCTTGACCCTGCTGTCTTCCCCTATCAATTCTAGACTGCCTCCAACGGATTCCATTTCCTGCACTGATTCCAGGTAGATGATGTCTCTCATTTCTCTAAAGTTTCCCAGGATCAAAGGGAGTGTGAGGAAGAGCAGAATGATGACGATGTAGCCGGCGATCTTTGCATAGGTTCCGGTTTGTGGCTTATTCTTCATGCGATTCTCCTTGAGGGATACTATAGTTCTAGTTCTTTCTTGAAATTATTGTACTGCGATAATTTATTATTGCAAGACAATAAAAACGCTCCTCGGAAGAGGAGCGTCATCGTTGAAGGGAACTTCGATGTCTAGGGAGCCATGAAGTAGACGTTGTAATATTTTTCGACCACTGTCAAACCTTGGAACCATTCATACGAAGCATAAGCTCCCTCAGTACAGAAGTAGAGAGTGTTCGTTGGCAAAATTGGGTTTGCTCCGGCAAGAGCACGATGGGCTGCGACGCGATCAGCTTCAGTTACTGTTACTGTATGAATGCTACCATTTTCTACAACAGTGAATTGATTTTTTGCGGTCAGAACACTGTACAATGATCCTTGGCCTGCATTTACTCGATTGACAATAACTTCAGCTATTCTGGTTCTGCCTTCGATATCCCAGACACCGCCGGATTCAGCAGCTATGACTCGGTAGAAGAGATCCATCTCATCTGTAACCACAGGGGGACTCGTAGGCTCCGGTACGGATGTCGGAGCAGGTGTGGGCGTAGGCTCAGGGGTTGTCTCTACTGTCGTTTGCTCAGGCGTCGTTTCATAGGTGGACTCTTCAGTCACATATTCAGTTTCTGAAGTGGTTTGCTCTGTCGTCGGGATGCTCTCCGTCGGCTCATAAGATGTTTCTGTAGGCTCGGTTTCAACTTCGAAGGTCGGTGTGGTTACCGGGATCGTCTCTTCCGTCGGTGTATTTACCCATGCTTCAGTCGAAGGTGTGGGAGGTAGGGTTGGAGCTTCGGTTACCGGTGTTACTGCTGTAGGGCTTGCTGTAGGTTGAGCCATCGTTGTAGGAGCCGTAGGCACTTGTACTGTCGCAAAGGATCTTCTGGACTCTACGGATTCCGTAGGTGTCGGGTTGTATGCCGGTGATGGAGCTTGGAGTTGAACCGGAGTGTTAGGAGCTGAATTGGTGGGTAAGATGCTCAACTCTTCTTTGAGAAGATTCAATCTCTGATTGCCAATACGTGCCATCTTGTCAGCAAAGTTCTCTGTCACGCGTGGAACTTTTGCATCGCGGATGCTACGCATGCCCGGATTAGTCTCTTGAGTCTCTTTATAAACTTCATGCGATTTGGGTTCTTTTTCATCAGAGCGTGAGAGGTGAACCGGGTTCTTGAGAGCGTCCACTTCGATGTAATCGACTTCGGCACTGCGATGAGATTCATCCGAGCTGATATGAGGAATCAGCCAAGTAGCAACGAAGACAACTAAGCCCAGGACCAAACCGGTCGACAAGGCGATCAGTGCTTTGTCGATTCCTGACATGGATCGTTTTGAGGAATCAAGGTCACCGGAATATGAATCTTGTTCCAAGCCTTGATGTTCCAGGTAAGATCCACTCCCTTGAGGCAGATCGTTATAACGACTTTTCTTCACACGAACCTCCCTTTGCACTGATGACAGAAGTATAAGAATCAGCGCAAGATTACGTTTATGTTACAGATGTAATAGTTTGTAAATAATACCACATGAATTTACCGGAAACTACAAATTCATATTAAGGCTGACAATATAGACAAAAGTCGAAGGGGCTTTTGTGTAGAAATATGTGTGAAAAATTGAGAGCACTAGAAAAAACTTTCATGAATTTGCCACAAAGGACTCATGAATGACCTGCCGCAGGGATATCATCTTGCGCTTCGTAATAAGGCTCACCGGCTTCATGGCCTTCGCCCGGTTCGTCATCGATTGGGTTTGGTGCATCAACTCTCGTGCGAGGAGCAATGGTATGAGGATCGATGACTTCATAATGAAGATTTCTGTAACCGTTGACGAGTCCCGGAATAGCCTCAATAGTCCAACTGAAAGGATGCATTAAAACGACGACGCCGGAGTTGAGGAGCGACGTATTGAGACTGATGTTAGTCAAGGATGCAGCATCTTGATATTCGGGTGAAGCATCGTAGCAGTATCCCCAAGTAATAAGAGACATATTAAAACTTTTAACGAGCTCACTGGTCTGCCAGTCATAGTCGGCCCAAACAGGACGGAAGAGAATGGGGTACGATCCACTGACACTGCGGATAAGACGAGAGACTTCCACGATGTAGTCCTTCTGCTGTTCGCTAGCAAAATTCGTCATGCCCGGCTTAGCACCGTTACCCAGCATATGACCGGCTTCATGGATTTGCTCCACGATTTGGCGAGCTTTGGGATTCTCTAATTGGTCCGTATTAATGAAGAAGACAGCTTTGGCATTGACCTCGGCAAGCTTCGCCAAGAGCTCAGGAGTGTTTTCGCTTGGTACTCCGTCAAAGGTAAGGAGAACCCCTTGTGTAGCATTCTTTCCTTCGATTGGAAGGATAGCTGACATCTCCTCACTGACCTCATAGAGGTATTCGACTTTCTGCTCAGGCTCTTCAGCTGCGACCGTCTCCGAGGTTGGGGGTGTGATCATGACCTCATCGGGAATGGTTGTCGTTTCGAAGGTTTCGTCAATTTCCACGTTAGGATTAGCGAGATTCGGCCATTCACCATCAGCCTGCATGAGGTAGGGATCAACTTCGGAACAACCGGCTAAGAACATAACAGCCAGGAGGAAGAGCACAATAATTCTTCGTCGTGCGCCTAAATGCTTCGGGTGCCTGCGCGAATCTTGTATGGAATTGTCCGGGAGCATAAGGGTCCTCCTTCTTCAGTAATCCAATTATCTTAGTTGAGGAACAACGCTCAATCAAGAAAGAAAGAGATCCATTCTGTTAAGAATGGATCTCTCAAGACAGCTAAAAATTTCCTAAGACGAGATCGTCCTAAACCTTAGCGATTAAATCTAAAGGCTTTCATGCCGAGGTACTGAGCGCGATCACCGAGTTCTTCTTCAATGCGAAGGAGTTGGTTGTACTTAGCAACACGGTCTGAACGTGAAGGAGCACCCGTCTTGATCTGACCGGCATTCGTTGCAACGACGAGGTCAGCGATGGTGGTGTCTTCCGTTTCACCAGAACGGTGCGAAACGACCGCTGTGTAACCAGCGAGACGAGCCATGTCCATAGCTTCGAGGGTCTCAGAAAGCGTACCGATTTGGTTGACCTTGACCAGAATCGAGTTGGCAGCACCGGCTTCGATACCTTTCTTGAGTCGTTCGCTATTCGTGACGAAGAGGTCATCGCCGACGATCTGGATGCGACCGCCGAGCTTATCCGTGAGAAGCTTCCAACCTTCCCAATCATCTTCTGCCAGTGCGTCTTCGATAGAGATGATGGGGTAATTATCAATGAGTGTTTCCCAGTAATTGACCATCTCATTACGATCTTTGACTTCACCGGTTTTCCAGAAGAAGTAATTGCCTTCGCCCTTACCGTGTTCCTTAGCAGCTTCGAAGAGTTCGGTTGAAGCAGGATCCATCGCAATGTGGAAATCCTTACCGGGCTCGAAACCTGCTTTCTCGATCGCACGGACGAGGTAACGGAGAGCTTCTTCATCGCTCTTCAGATTAGGTGCAAAACCACCCTCATCACCGACTGCGGTGGAGAGGCCGTCTTCTTTGAGAACTTTCTGCAGCGTATGGAATACTTCTGTACACCATTGAACGGCTTGTCTGAAGCTTCCTGCACCGGTCGGCATGATCATGAACTCTTGGAGATTCACGGAGTTATCAGCGTGAGCACCACCGTTGATGACGTTCATCATGGGGACGGGGAGAGTGGTTGCTGCTAAGCCACCGAGGTAGCTGAAGAGGCTCTCGCCACGCAAAGCGGCTGCGGCACGTGCAGTAGCCAAGGAAACCCCCAGCATTGCATTGGCACCGAGGTTTGCCTTGTTATGGGTTCCGTCAAGTTCGAGCATTGCTTTATCGACGCCGGATTGATCAAAGACACTCATGCCTTCAAGTCGCGGAGCGATGGTCTCGTTGACGTTCTTGACGGCATTTAAGACACCTTTGCCCATGAAACGACTTGCATCGTTATCACGAAGTTCTACAGCTTCAAAAGCACCGGTTGAGGCACCTGAGGGAACTGCTGCACGGCCACGTACGCCTGACGTAGTAATGACGTCAACCTCAACCGTAGGATTCCCACGTGAATCAATAATCTCTCGACCTATAATTCGGCTAATCTTGTCGGATACCATTCGCAACCTCCAAAAATCCATTGCTATATACGGATACTTCAATATGGTTTGATCATTTCGATCGCTTAACATCATAACACGTGACGGGCATATGAGGGACAGCTGGTTTAAACTGCTGGAAAGAATTTGGAAAAGGTTTCATTAGTATCCTGCTTAGGGCAGGTTGATTGATAAAGCAAGTTCGAAGTGAGGAGACCTTACAAATGGCGGTCATCGGAGATTTGAAAGTATATTCAGTTAGTGAACTCGAGAAGAGTCTGGGCAGAGTTTCATTACGGAGTTTCGTTCAGGAGAGCGAGGGGGCTTTTTTGCGTCAAACGCAAGATATTGCTTGGCATATAGCATGGAACTCCGAGATCAAATTGGTCTTGGTCAGTGGCCCTACTTCATCGGGAAAGACGACGTTTTCCCATAGGCTCTCAGGTGCTACGAGGCTCTACGGTAGAGATGTAAAAGTCCTCTCCATGGATGATTATTACCTCGACACGGGGCACATCGAGACGAGCTACGGATTGCCGGATTTCGAGACGATGAAGATGCTGGATCTTGATTTAATGAGTGAACATATTGCTCGAATTATCAAAGGTGAAAAGGTCCAGATGCCGAAGTTTATCTTTGAAGGTAGACAAAGGGTTTGGGATCCGGAGTATGTCTTACAGCTTGAAGAGAAGGACGTCCTCTTGGTCGAAGGTCTCCATGCCCTTCATCCGCAATTGACGGAGCGCCTTGATCCGAAGGTCCACTATGGCATCTTTATCATGCCGCAAGCTCATCTCCATGGGGATACGCGACTCCTTAAATCGGACGATATCAGAATCTTACGTCGTACAAACAGGGACTTCTATCACCGTGCTGCAAATGCGTTCTCAACCTTGGATTACTGGCCGGTTATCCGTGATGCTGAAGAGGAATTTGTGCCGATTTACTTAGATCGAGCCCATGTCTATGTGAATTCCGCTCTAGCTTATGAATACCTTGTGATACCTCCATTGGCAGCTGCTCATATTCGTCAGGATTTAGAACGGTATGAAGCAGGTATCCTTCCAAAATCCAAATATCTAAGTCATCTCCCGGATGGACCCGATTATGCCAATCTTGAACGTGTCGTGAAGGAAGCAAAACGACTTCTAAGCATCAGCGAAGGGTTACCGCAGGTGGATCCTGACATCATTCCTGAAGTCTCGATCTTAAATGAGTTTATTCATTAGGTTTTGCTGTTCGGAGGATTCTTGAACTTCGTTAGCGTCAGAACAGAGCGACCCCCAAAAGTTGGCCCCAATATTTGGACCAACAGGAGGTGGTTTATCTATGTCTAGGAAGAGTACAGTTACGGGCTCAAACTGCAGGTTGTGGGCTTAAATCCTAAATCAGTACCCGGAGCTAAGACCTTTTGCAGAGAGTCTATGTATATATGTATATATGTATATATGTAGTGAGATTACTGAATGGATTAGCCTAACGTAACTAATGCAACGTACTTTTTGATCCATGGGTCCTATACTTTCGTTTAGTAACACACACAGTACATTTATACAGATTTTAAGATGATTATTTGTTATTTGGGAGGTATTCCATGGTACATGAATTAAATGAGAAGAATTTCGAAGCTGAAGTGCTGCAGAGCGACATCCCTGTCTTGGTGGATTTCTGGGCTGCTTGGTGTGGACCATGCCGTATGGTTGCTCCGGTCCTTGAACGTCTTGCGGAAGACTACGATGGTCGAGTCAAGGTCGCCAAAGTTAATGTCGATGAGGAACAGACCCTTGCTGCAAACTATCGTGTTGCCAGTATTCCGATGCTCTTCATTTTCAAGAATGGCGAAGTGGTCAATCAATTAGTTGGCGCACGTCCCTATGAGGAATTAGCAGCCGCCCTCGACGAAGCGATCTAGTTTCTTTTACAACTCGATAATTTGACAATAGCCTGCCCAAAGGGTGGGCTATTGTTGTGTCAGGGGTAGGAGATGAGACGTAGCGGTGAAGATCGGTTTCGGGTAAGACTTACATATTAGCGATTAGCTAGAAAGCGATTAGCTAGGGGGTAAATAGATAGGGAGCGATTATAATTAGTGTCAGCGGATTCCTCATGTCATCTAGCTATATTCTTAGACATCTGCAAATAGCTCCATAGAAAGCCTACTATGCTAAACTTCAGTTCTAATTTGGCCAAATGGACTTGAGGGAAAAACATGCGTTTATTAAGTCGCACCATTCAAAACCGTTTCGATGCATATCTGATGAATCAGGGATATCCCATGGCACTCCTCATGGAGACTGCAGGGCTTGCCGTAAGGGATCATATTCACGAGCAATATCCAATGCGGCCACACCTAAGGCTCTTTGCAGGACACGGTAACAATGGTGGTGATGTGCTGGTTTTGGCTAGGCATCTAGCGGCAGATCGATGGCCATTTACGCTTTATATGTTAAATCCATTGCAAGAGGGAGAAGGGCTCGAGCCGGATCATCGGGAGGCTGCGATAGCTTCGGATGACAAGGTTCCTTATCTTTCTCCTACGGCTGTCTCTCTGCAACGCAAGCTTCTTCTGGCTGCGGGAATTCAGTCCTATGATTTTTCTGCTTATGAGCCTAGATCAGGCGAAGTGCTGGTTGACGGTGTGCTTGGCTCAGGCTTTGAAGCCTCTCGCGGTTTGCCCAATGAGCTCGCTAATCTCTTTATTACATTAAACAAAGCACGTTCTCTTGGCTCTCGGGTGGTTTCGGTCGATCTTCCTTCCGGTATCGATGCTGAAACAGGTCACGTCACGGAGCAGGCGGTTATAGCAGATGAGACGGTAGCTCTCGAGGCTCCTCATGTTTCAATTCTCACGGAGCCGGGGAAAATTCACGCAGGCATGATCATCCAAAAGCCTCTCCAAATCTCTCCTTCGATTGCAGCGTCTTTCTGGGCATCTGAAGATTCTGCAGGCCATCTTGGCATGTTTGCTATGGATACTGCCATGTTTCGTAAATTTGACCGTATACCTTCTGAGGCCTCACATAAAGGAAGTCAAGGACGTGTGCTCATCTTTGCCGGTTCGGATCGTTACCCGGGGGCAGCGCTTCTGGCTGCCGGGGCGGCTCTCCACAGCGGGGCAGGCTACGTCGAACTCTTTGCCCCTCCGAACGTCTTAAAACTAGCTCTTCAACGCTATCCGGAAATCATCGTCCACGATCGGACGAAAGAAGGCTTCAGCACCTTAGATTTAACGAATCCGCAGACTGTCGTACTCCTAGGGCCGGGGATGACAGATCACGACGAGCTTACTCGTTGCTTTAACTTCTTCATCCAAAAAGCCCCCAAACTCATCCTCGATGCCGGAATCTTCGATCTGCTGAAAACCCTGCCGGAGTCCACTCGCTTCTCCTCCAGACCTTCAGAGTTCTCAGAACCGATCCTGACTCCGCACCCCGGCGAATTCCGTCGGCTCTTCGGGTGCCATGCCGAGCGCTTGGAAGCCGTGCTGGACGGCGGCCATCGCGCGCCGTGCACGCTCCTCCTGAAAGGCAGTGGCACCCTGACCTATAGCGCGCTCAGGAACCGGCTCTACGTCAACCGCTCCGGAAACCGGGGCCTGGCCTGCGCCGGTTCCGGCGACGTCCTCGCCGGGATCATGGCTGCATTACTGGCTGCTTCTGAGCAGGATCCCGTCGAGGTCGCCGCCATGGCCGCCTTCCTGCACGGCCGTGCCGCAGATCGGCTGGCGGAGGGCACGGGTCCGGACGGTGTCACGCCGTCCGGACTGGTCCAAGCGCTGGGCCCTGCTTTGGCAGAACTGCGCACGGATTTGACAGCGTTGGACCCTGCTTTGGCAGAACTGCGCACGGATTTGACAGCGCTGG
>CAYFSS010000004.1:0-38493 GCA_964345975.1 uncultured Oscillospiraceae bacterium | reverse complement strand
TTGACAGCGTTGGACCCTGCTTTGGCAGAACTGCGCACGGATTTGACAGCGCTGGACACTGCTTTGGCAGGACTGCGCCCTGCGCAGAATGATCTGTCTGCCACTTTATAATTTGTTGTTTTTCGGGCATGATTTGGCATGATGGTAACTGCTGTGATTATTGATTCATCTTCGAGCAGTAGGGAGGATAGTTATGAATGAAACAATGAAGCGTCGCTGGGACTTGAGCAGAAATTGGCTTGAGATCGACCTCGATGCTGCGTGGCATAACGTCCGCTCGTTGCGTCGGTCTTTACCTCGCAATGCCGAAATTATGGCAGTGGTGAAAGACAATGGATATGGCCATGGGGCTTTTCCGATGGCAAAAGCATTCCTTGAAGGTGGAGCTACTCAATTAGCGGTAAGCACGATGGAGGAAGGCAAGCAGCTAAGGATGGCCGGCATCGAAGCCCCTATCTTGATTCTGTCGCCGGTTCCGGTACGACATTATCGTGAATTGATTTTCTTCGACCTCATGCCCACGATCATCGATGTGGTACAGGCCAGATCCTTTGCAGCAAGAGCTTCCGCCCAAGGCGTCAAAATGCCTTTCCACCTCAAGGTCGATGTCGGCATGAACCGTTACGGCTTGAAGGTCGATGACGCTGTCTCCTTGGATAGAGCCGAGTCCATTTTGCGATTGAAGAGCCTAACCTGCCAAGGTATCTTTACGCATCTGCCTTGCGCCGACGATCCCGGGGCAGATAGCATCACGCGAAACCAGGTAGCTTCCTATACTGCCTTCTGTCATGAGCTCGAGAATCGAGGGGTCAAGATCAATCGCCGCCATGTTGCAAACTCGGCTACTGCTATTAGATTTCCTGAATTTGCGTTTGATTTGGTGCGCCCCGGCTTAGCGTTATATGGCGTTTTGCCTAACGGATGCGAAGACTGGCAGGGTCGTTTGAAACCTGTCATGCGGTGGCAGGCCGAAGTCATTCAAGTCACCGATATTCCTGCTGAGTCCGGCGTCAGCTACAACATGACGTGGCAAGCGGAGCAGCCGACGAGAATTGCCGTGATTGGCGTGGGTTATGGCGACGGCTATTCCAGGACTTGGAGTCCGGGCGCCAAAGTCCATCCCAGTACCCATAAGTCTTTGCTCAACTCCATTCCTGAAGCAGAAGAAAATGAACGAGCTGAGTCCGATCCCGATTTCTTAAATGCCGACGTTGTTGGGCGGGTCTGCATGGATGCACTCGTGGTCAGCCTGCCACAGGAACGTCTGGCTTGTTATGCCTATCGACCGGGAGCGGAGGTCACGCTCTTTGGTGGCGATGCGGGGGCTATGTCTGCCGGTGATTTAGCCGAGATTGGACATTCCATCCCTTATGAAGTTATGACGGGGATTAATTCCCGTGTCCCACGCTTGTATTTTTCTCGCAAAAGGCCTTTTCTTAAATCCACCGGACTGTACACCTATTCTCACGAACCGCAAAACGGATGATGGCTAATGACTCATGCGCATGGATTTCAACAAGCTCTATGATAGCTATGACAACCCACCTGAATGACCGTCAACTCCAATGACCGCCATCCCCAATGACCGCCATCCCCAATGACCGCGATCCCCAACGACCGCCGTCCCTTGCGAACGCGATATTGGGTTCCAATCACGCCAAGCACGGCGATGGCAAACGGTTACCCCGTTGCGGACACGTTTCATGGACTTGCATCCGTCACCCTTATGAGCTGTGCGAAGCCTACATGCTAAACATCACCGACTGACAAAATCACCAAGAAAAGTAATCGCTGCAACCCGAAAGATAGGGCTGAGGGGCTTTTTAGGGAATCAAAGGAGCATTGCTCAGCTTAAGAAAGCTGCATTGCAGCGCGTCAAGAAAGAAAATAAGCCGTCAAAATGGTGAAAAAGCGCAAGATTTGTCAAATGGGCCAAAGAGATGAGAATGGATTTGTGAAAGTTTCATGTGGAGATAAAAAGCCAATGTTGCTATAGTTCTATCAGTGAATTAAGACTGCATACGGGAGTTTGCGGCAATAATGGAGGTAATTTATGGCTAATGTTATTTTGAAAAATGTTTACAAGAGATTTGACGGTGGCGTTGTCGCCGTTGCGGATTTCAGCTTAGACATCGAGGACAAAGAGTTCATCATTTTGGTTGGACCTTCAGGTTGTGGTAAGTCAACGACGCTTCGTATGATCGCCGGTCTCGAAGAGATTTCCGAAGGTGAAATCTACATCGATGATCGTCTCGTCAACGATGTTCAGCCGAAAGACCGCGACATCGCAATGGTTTTCCAGAACTACGCTCTATATCCACACATGACGGTTTTCGACAACATGGCCTTCGGTCTCAAGCTCCGCAAGACTCCGAAAGATGAAATTCAGCGCCGTGTTACTGAAGCTGCTCGTATCCTTGAAATCGAACACCTCCTTGACCGTAAGCCGAAGGCTCTCTCCGGTGGTCAGCGCCAGCGTGTTGCTCTTGGTCGTGCTATTGTCCGTGATCCTAAGGTCTTCTTGATGGACGAGCCTCTCTCAAACCTCGACGCAAAACTTCGTGTTCAGATGCGTGTTGAGATCACCAAGCTCCACCAGCGCCTCGATACCACGATCATCTACGTTACGCATGACCAGACGGAAGCTATGACCATGGGTACTCGTATCGTTGTTATGAAGGATGGTTTCATCCAGCAGGTCGACGATCCTTCAACCCTTTATCTGCACCCTGTCAACGCCTTCGTTGCCGGCTTTATCGGCATGCCTCCTATGAACTTCATCAACAGCCGTCTCGTCGAGAATGCAGACAACCTCTCCGTTGTCTTCGGTTCTCAACAGATCCAGCTCCCTGCAGGAAAATATAATGTGCCTTCAGTCCGTGATTATATCGGCAAGGACATCATCGTAGGTATTCGTCCTGAGGCTCTCTCAGACGTTCCTGAAGAAGTTGCACAAGGTCAAGTCAATGGCACAACCTTTGAAGCGACGGTCGACGTTGTTGAAATGCTCGGTGCTGAGACCTATCTCTATCTCTCCCTTGACGATACAACCGTTACGGCACGTGTTGACCCGATCACCACGGTTGCAAAGGTTCACGACAAGATCAGTATGAACGTTGACGCTGATCGCATCGTCCTCTTCGACAAAGAGACCGAGAACACCATCATTTCCTAATAGATTCATTAATCTATAGAAACTAAGAAGCAGGTACTTCCACCAACGTTGGAAGGCCTGCTTCTTTTATTTCGTATCAAGCTTATGAACACACAAAAGCCCATCAATCTCCTAACAAACATTAAATTCCGGATCATGAGAATGTGCGGTTTTGGACTTTTTATGAATCATCATGATATTCTTCACAGATTGTTTAACGCTACTTCATATCTTGTAGCCGAAGAAGGGGCATCATGTTCGACTGAGAAGAGTGATCAATCCGAGCATTTCCCAGGAATTTATTACATCAGGTTTGCGGTGCTTGTTAATATTGAAACGTGATTGTAATATTATCTTCTAGTAGTTTCATTTAAGGAGAGTTTGCATGGATGGTTTAGTACAGGCGATACGCCGTGCAGGTGAAATCTTGGATCGAACAGTTTCGGTCTTAGATGCACTTGGCGTCGTCCTCGCTTCCACAGATCAACGTCTGGAAGGAGAATACTTCAGCGAAGTCGGCTTATTGATGGCGACAACAGATGATTTCTCCGTATCGGACGATTTCAGTTATGCGCGACTTTCTTTAGGTCAAGAAGAGAACTATCTCCTCCGTATTGACGGGACAGATCATACATCCCAAGCGTATCTACTTCTCGTCCGTGAATGGCTCCAGGCTACCTTGGAAGATAGGACACGTGAAGGGGAGCGCTCTTCGTTCTTGAAGAGTGTGATCTTGGAAAATGAACTTCCCGGTGATATCCCTCTCAAAGCACGCGATTTTAAAGTAGATTACGCTCGCCGTCGCGTGTGCTTACTCTTTAAGATTCGCAATGAAGAAGACCAAGCAGGAGCTTTATCTCTCCTTAGAACGCTGTTCCCGCTCCGTCATAAGGACTATATCTTCACGATGGAAGAGGACAGTATTGTTCTTCTCTATGAGGCTGAAGAGGGCGAGACGGAAGATGATTACGCAGCATTGACAACGCAAGTTGTCGATACCTTGAGCTCAGAGCTCATGCTCGATGTACGAGCCGGTATGGGTCTTGAAGTCGATACTTTGAAGGATTTGGCAAAGTCCTATCGCGAAGCTGTCCTATCCGTGACCATCGGACAGATTTTCGAGCCTGAAACCAAAGTCAATCGATATGACCGCTTAGGCTTGGGTCGTTTGATCTATCAATTGCCCCCGACTTTATGCCAACTCTTCTTGGAGGAAGTGTTTTCTACGGGAGCTTATGAGGAACTCGACAATGAAATCCTCTTAACGATCGATAAGTTCTTTGAGAACAATTTGAATGGTTCTGAGACCAGTCGCAAACTCTATGTCCACCGCAATACACTAGTCTATCGTCTCGACAAAGTAGCCAAGATCACGAATTTGGATCTCCGGAAGTTCGACGATGCAGTGATGTTTAAACTCGCCTCAATGGTGCGCCGTTACCTCGACTACTTGGAGCGTCACCGTCACATTTCAACGATTGAGGCTCCTACCCACTGGTAGGCTAGCAAGGAGACGACTTTGATTGATTTTGTCAATGTCAGCATGGCATATTCCCCGGGAGCGCCGCTTGCGCTCGAGGACGTTTCTTTCCACATCAATCGTGGTGAGTTCGTCTTCTTAATCGGTGAAAGCGGCTCGGGGAAGTCAACCGTGGTTAAGCTATTGACGTGCGAAGAACAGCTCACGGAAGGTGAGATCGTTTTGAGCGGTTATAGCTTAAACAGCATTAAGAATAAACAGATTCCGTTCTTAAGACGTAATATCGGTATGGTCTTTCAGGATTTCCGTTTGATCAGTACGAAGACTGTCTTTGAGAATGTTGCCTTTGCTATGGAGATCGTCGGTGCAGGTCGTCGCGAGATCCAGCGCCAAGTACCGCTTGTCCTAAGTACAGTCGGTTTACGTCATAAAGCAAATACCAGACCGCTTGAACTTTCAGGGGGTGAACAACAGCGAGTGGCCATTGCCCGGGCTATGGTCAATTCACCGATGATGATCTTGGCGGATGAGCCGACGGGTAACCTCGATCCTATCAACAGTGAGGCTATCTTGGCTTTGTTGCAGGAAATCAACCGCGGCGGGACGACCGTTGTCGTCTGCACGCATGACCGTGATTTGGTTGACCGCATGCAGCGTAGGACGATCGAGATCCGAGATGGTCATATCGTTCGCGACGATGTTGCAGGTCTCTATAACTTTGAAGTAAAAGCCGATCCTGAGATCCAAGAGCTTCTAACTCGTCGTGCGGCACAAGTGCGAGATGCGGATTCCGTCCGCTCTCAGATTTGGGGACGTCATTTCCATCGTCGTCGCCCTCGTGCCACGGATGAGCAGGAGACAGGTCGCCGGAACATCCGGCCGGATCAATAGGTGAAGCCATGAATCGAACAAACTTACGCTATTTTGTACAAGAGAGCGCGAAGAATTTTCTTCGCCACCCGCTGGTGACGATCGCCTCATTGACGACGATTGCCTTGATGCTCTTGATTTTGGGTGCTTTTTTGTCTTTCTCAATGAATGCTACACATGTGCTGGATCAAGCCAGTCAGCGTCCACCGGTTGAGATCTATACCAAGAATGAAGTGAGTGAGGATGAACTCGAAGACATCGAATCAAAACTTGAGGTAAGTCCTTATGTTTTGAATTTCAGGGCAATGTCTCCGCAGGATAACTATGATGAGTTTCGGAGTTATTTGGGTGAAGACTCTTATGTTCTAGATGAGTTCTCACCGGAACTTTTGCCCTATACCTTCGTCGTCAATTTAGTAGATCCCGACATGGTCGATGAATTCACCATTGACTTTGAACCGATCAATGGCGTGAGGGAAGTGAAGTACTCAGGATCGATCATGGAGTTCTTTTCCGGCGCAAGGCGAATTGTGAACGTTGCGTCGTTTGCTTCACTCATTGTTCTAGGTGTGATAGCCTTTTTCATTATCTCGAATATGGTTCGTGTCTCAGTTTTGGCAAGGTCGCAAGAAATACAGATTATGAAGTATGTTGGTGCGACAAATCTTTATATACGTATACCTTATGTCATTGAAGGTGCAGTTATCGGTTTAATTGGTGCTTTTTTGGCTACTGTAGCCATATCAATTGCTTATGATGCCATTTATAATTGGGTGCATATGGATGGAGCGGCTCCCCTCTCGCTCAGTCTACTTACCCCGGGGGAGATCGTAGGTCCGGTCTTTGTGGTGGCCATACTAATAGGAATCCTTGTTGGTTCTTTGGGAAGTGCTGTGTCTGTTCGCAGATACATTAAGGTCTGATAGAATAACGCCACGTATGCGTTTATCGACCGCAACATTCGTAGGTTCAATTCGTGCGTTCTGCAGGGCGGAATCCGTTGAGCCTTAAGTTGGAGGACTATGGTGAACAAGAAAGATAGATTCGTTCCGTGGGTATTAGGTTTGGCCATGCTGCTTGCAGTGATGATGCCGATGGTTCCTTTTACAGTTCAGGGACAAGGTAGTAGAGGACTCGACGAAGAAGAAGCGCTCATCTTACAGCGCCAATTGGAAGTCGGGACCGACATTGCAGCTGTCGAGGCTGAATTAACCTCCCAACAAGCTGAGTATAATCGTCTTCAAGAAGAACTCGATCAACTCTATGCAGACGACAAGGCTGAGAAGCGCGAGTATGAGCTTCTCACACAGCGGATGGACGAAGCTCGGCAAGCTCTGCTAGATAGCAAAGCTGCCAGCGAAGAGGCCAAGGAAAATGTTGAGGCCAAGCAAGAGCAATATGAGACTCGTCTCATCGCTATGTTTGAAAACCGCAATACCTCATCGCTTGAAGTCTTATTACAGTCCGATTCTGTTTCCGGCTTTTTCACCAACTTAGAACTCATTCAAGTTATTGCCGACAGTGACAAAGAAATGCTGATGGAGCTCCGCGGAGCCGTCCAGCACGCTCAAGTCAGCTTGGCCATGGCTCAAGTTACAGCGACGCGTTCTCAGGAAGTTTTAAAATCCAGTGAAGAGAAGCTTGAAGGCTTAGCTAACGGTATTCGTCTACGTGAAGAGGACTTCAATACCCTCAACATCAGCTTGATGAACCGTCAAGGAGACCTCGATCTTCTCTTAGCTGAAAATGCAAATTTAAGTGGGGCACTTCAGAATGTCCGCGATCAGCAGGCTATAGAAGCAGCGGCAGCTCAGGCCGCAGCCGTAGCAGCTGAAGAATCAAGGCAAGCCGAGTTGGAAGCTGCTCAGGCAGCTCCCCAAGCTCCACCTGTTCAAGCACCGATCAATAACTCGCCAACGCCTGCTGCAACCGGCGGTGTTCCGGCTGCAACGACGCCTGCTCCTTATGTGACCGAGCCAACAACTCAGTCTGCCTGGGATGACACTCCGACAGAGCCTGTTTGGACCGAAGCTCCAACGACTCAGCCGGTTTGGTCCGAAGCACCGACCACTCAACCTGTTTGGACCGAAGCGCCGACCACCCCGGCACCTACCACCGCAGCACCGGTTCAGGCTTCGCCCTCAATGAAATTGTATTTCCCGAACGGGTATAGTTCTGTAGTCACTTCTTATTACGGCCCTCGTTGGGGATCATTCCATACCGGTATTGACTTCCAAGGTGCCTTCGGCACATCGGTCATGGCAGCTGCAGGTGGTACCGTTATTGTCGCCAGTGCACCGGTTCAAGGCCAAGAATGGGGCGGTAGCGGTTATGCCAATCACGTCATCATCGACCATGGTAACGGCATCTCAACCCTCTATGCTCACCTTATGAGTGTTCACGTCAGTTCCGGACAGTATGTCTCTGCCGGTCAACAGATAGGTCTCTGTGGTGCTACGGGTTGGGCGACCGGACCTCACCTTCACTTTGAAGTTCGAGTCAATGGAGTCCATGTAGATCCTTTGCCCTATCTCTGGTAAAGAATTTAGATTAAAGTAAGACATACGATACGGTTACGTTTTATAATTGCCCGAATGCGGGCATTGATTGCTCGGGCACGCGGTTTTAAACCTGCCCGAGCATTTTGTTTAAAGTCGGCGCCATTGCCGATGAATTGAAGGGAAGGTTCCAATGTTTGAAGAGAGCAATGCTTCAAAACAAAATGGTATGACAGAAGTTTCAGGACAGCATCAAGCCTTACAGAACGAAGAATATGAACGTGACACTACGTTGTCTCAAGCAAATAACGGATCCGCGAGACGGCCTCGCAAGTCCATGCGCACGTTCATCTCCGGATTGATTTTATTGGCCATGATTTTAGGATTGGTGGTTATTCCTTTTCAGTCATTGAGCGCTGATGAGTATAAGCTTACAGAAGACATCACCATCAAGATCGAAGGTAACCACAGTGAGGCTGAGGCCAAGAAGCTGGGTGAGATCCTTCAATTCCTCTCAGATAACTACTATCGTGAACTGAGCAATGATGAGATTCTCGACGCTCTTGGACGCGGTATCTTGGAGACCCAAGACACCCCTTGGACCTATTATTTACCGGTTGAAGATTACCAGCAGATGCAAGAGACGATGTCCGGTGAATACAGCGGTATCGGCGCTAGTGTCCAACAAGAGACCGATGGTCGATTCAGGATCATCGATCCTGTGCCAAATAGCCCTGCAGCAAAGTCAGGCCTAATTCATGGCGACTACATCATGAAAGTCGATGAGACCGAGGCAAGCACCTTCAAATCTGCTGCGGAGCTCGCCAATGTCGTGCGCGGTGAAATAGGAACGACAGTCACGATCGAGGTGTTCCGTCCTTCAACCTCGGAAACGCTCACCATTGAAATTGTGCGAGACAAGATTGAAGCAGTGGCTGTGAGTTCGGAGATGCTGGAAGATAACGTTGGTTATATGCATATCCGTGAATTCACAACGACCTTACCGGAACAGTTTGAAAAAAACCTAACGAGCTTGATCGAGCAAGGCGCCGAAGATTTCGTCTTTGATCTACGCCACAATCCCGGCGGCGATGCTTGGGCCCTTCGTCAAGTGGTCGATATGTTACTGGACGAGGCGGTTATCAGCCGGATCGAAGGTCGCTCCCAAGGGACCAATTATGTGGAGAGTTGGACAAGTCGGGACGGCAAACTCGTCTCAGACGATGCACGCTTCATGATTCTCTTGAGCCGCGATTCCGCTTCGGCTTCCGAACTCTTTAGCGGCGCCTTAAGAGACAATGCAGGGGCAGTCCTCATTGGCGAGAAGACCTTCGGTAAGGGCTCCGGCACGATATCCTTCCCCTTAGTCGATGGATCTGCTGCGAACATCACGGTCTTCCGTTATCTCTTACCCAAGGGCGATGTTGTCGAAGGAGAAGGACTTGAACCGGATCATCCGATCGAAATGAGCGATGAATTGCTCCAAACCTCCATCTCAGATATCCCTCGTGATGAAGATCCATTCATTCAGAAGGCTTTGGAACTATTGAATGAAGAGCCTGAACCAACGCTCAGTTCTTCAGTTTCTGAAACCACTAGAGCCAACCGCGATCCTGTCAAGACACAGCCGCTACAATCATGACCTACAACGCTTACGATGAATTGGCTCCCTATTATGATGCTTGGCAGGATGGTTTAAGAGACCCTAATGACTGGGCTGCTTTGGCGCTTGCCCTCTATGATGAAACTGTCGGGACCGACGGGGAGCCCCTCAAGATTCTGGACTTTGGATGCGGGAGCGGGTCGGTTGCCCGTGCCCTGGCTGAACGTGGTCACTTCGTGACCGGTGTCGACCTTTCTGAAGGTATGATTTCACTTGCCAACCTGCAACATTTCGGGGCTGCTAATCTTCACTTTGTAGCCGGTGATCTAAATCAAGTAGATCCCGAAAATCTATCACCGGTTTCTCTCTTTAGTCCTGAGCTTGGTGAAGGCTATGATTTGATCATCGGATATCTCGAGACGTTCAATCATTTTCCGGATCTCGAATCGCTCGAGCAGATCTTTCAAACCCTACAGAAATTCTTGGCGCCGCATGGATTGCTTTTCTTTGATGTGCTTAGAGAAAACTATATTCTCGATGTGTTGCCGGACTTGGCTTTTGGTGAAGTTTTGGATGATACAGACTCAATCTATCTTATCTGGGAGAATGAAACGCTCTTTGATCCCTTGCGAAACCGTGCCAAGTTGACCTTCTTCAAAGAGGAAGCAGCGGATCTATATCGCCGTATTCCTCGCGTTGTTGAGGAACGGTATTATACGGCAGATGAACTGCAGGCAGCTTTGGCGTCAGCGGCCTTGGAGCTAACAGCAGAAGTCGATCCCTTGGCACTTATTCCTCTCGAGGAAGATAGTTTCTACTCCACGGACAGGCATTTTTATTTGGCCCGAAGAGTGAGTTAAGTTAGTCCTTAGTGCATAGATCAACTGTACGGATAGTCCAAGGAGAAGCCGGTATTCAGACGGGTGATGGCTTTTGGATGGGTTAGTCGCGATAGGTTGATCCGCGGAACGTTAGGGATAATGCGTCGATTGATTGGGAATCCAAGCACTCATTGATGTGCCTATTGAACACGAGTAGGTAGCCCGGATGGCTACTTGATTTAAGAAGGATAGATGTGTAATGAATGAATTTGGTGATATACGAGACCATGAGGATATCCACCGTCCCGGAGATCATTTGATCAAAGCTATGGCTATGGACGGTGAAGTGAGAATTTCCGCCGTCGATGTGACGGACACTGTGCGCAGAGCTCAAGTGATGCACGATATGGGACCAACTGCCGGGGTTGCCGTCGGACGAGCCATTTCCGGTGCAGCCTTGTTAGCTCAAGACATGAAAGGTGATGAAGAAAGTCTCACGCTTTCTGTACGCGGTGACGGTCCTTTAGGTGGATTCACGATTGTTATTGAAGCAGGACTTAGGCTTAGAGCTTCCGTTGTCAACCCGCACTGTGAGATCTTGTCCAAACCCGGACGTGAAGGCGCAGTTCTTGACATCGGTGCGGCACTCGGCGAAGGAAAGCTCAGTGTGATACGAGACTTTGGCCAAGCTGAACCGTATATCGGTCAGGTTCCACTGCAAAGCGGTGAGATCGCTGAGGACATCACGGCTTACTTGGCCTATTCCGAACAGCGCCCCGGGGCAGTGGGTCTTGCCGCGAATGTCTCGACGACCGGGATGGGAAGATCAGGGGGATTCCTCGTTGAACCTATGCCGGATGCAAGCCAACAAACTCTGGCTTATGTTGAAGCAAGACTCGCGGGATTTCCCGGGCTCGACTTCTTCTTGGAAGAAGGCTTTACAGCAGCCCAGGTCATAGACCTTGTTATGGGAAATGTCTCGCTCAAGTATTTGGAGCGTAGTGAGCTTGTCTATGAATGTAATTGTTCCAGAGAACGGATGGAGAGAAATCTCTTGGCTTTAGGTCGTGATGAGCTCAAGGAACTAAGTGAAGACCCTAAAGGTATCCAACTGGAATGCCATTTCTGTGACAGCACCTATACGTTCACCCAAGAGGAAGTCCGGTCTCTCTATGATCAGTCGAAGCCTGACTACCGATTCTTCGATGAGATGTAGTTGTTAACGCACATTACTGACCGCCGGAGTACACGTATATTCATGACTGCAAAGTCGACCTGAGCTAAGTCGGCGATGAAGTGCAGGGCGCGCGAAGTGGCGATACTCTTGAAAACTTACAGCTATCTTACCCTTAAATTAGCGTTCATTTTCTGTTTTGATCAGCGTTCCGAGTAAGCGTAGGGGCGCGTGAAGTTCTTACCCATAGATGAAGTTCAGTTGGTGGAGAAAAGCATCGATATTTTGACATTTCTCTTGCACCTGAAGCGGGTATGCGCTACAATGCCACAGGTTTCGCCTAAACATTGTGTTTTATAGACATGATTTGTGGTGTTTGCGAAGAAGTCGGAGATTGCTGAACCCTCAACTGCTGGGTCTCAGGTAACTTCGATGGAGTAAGTCAGACTGGATTCTGACGAAGAAGTTTCATACTTCAGTGCAGGGTATTTCTTTCAGTGAAAGATTCAACCCAGACAAGGTAACTTGATCCTGGGTTTTCTTCTCCCCAAAGAATGAAACGCCCGGAGCAGTAGTGAAGTAGCAGTTTCATTAGGAGGAACGACAAGATGGCAAGTGGTCAGAAGATCAGAATTCGCTTGAAGGCATATGAGCACGAAGTGCTCGACCTCTCCGCAGAGCGCATTGTTGAGACAGCAAACCGTACCGGTGCTAGTGTCTCAGGACCAATCCCGCTACCGACTGAGAAGGAAATCGTTACGATTCTCCGTTCTCCGCACAAGCACAAGGATTCGCGCGAACAATTCGAGAGCCGCACCCACAAGCGTCTGATCGATATTTATGCACCGACGCAACAGACAATTGAGTCTCTCATGCATCTAGATATGCCGGCTGGTGTCAATATCGAAATCAAGCTCTAAGCTTGAAGATTAGTTGAAGCATCGTCAGGTCAATGTTCACGAAGAATGTGTGAACCAATAACCTAGGAGGATAAGTAACGATGGCAAGTTTCATGTTAGGAAGAAAAGCCGGTATGACTCAGCTTTTCACAGAAAATGGACAAGCGGTACCCGTAACTGTTATCGAATGTGGACCCGTTACGGTCGTACGGACGAAGAATGGCGACGTCGACGGTTACCAGGGTGTTCAGGTGGCTTTTGGAGATGTTAAAGAGAGTCGTCTGAATAGACCTGCCCTTGGCCAGTTCCAGAAGTCAGACCTTACACCTAAGCGCTATTTGCGTGAATATCGTGTGGATGACAGCGCAGAGTTTGAAGTCGGTCAAGAGATTACGGTTGCCGATTCCTTCCAATTGGGGGATTTCGTCGACGTCAGCGGCACTTCAAAAGGTAAGGGTTTCGCCGGTAACGTTAAGCGTCACGGTCAAGCAGGTGGTCTTGAGGCGCACGGTTCGAAGTATCACCGCAGAGTCGGTTCCATGGGTTCTTCGGCTACGCCGGCTCGTGTCATGAAGGGCAAGAAGATGCCCGGACATATGGGTGCTAAGCGCGTAACGGTGCAAGCACTCGAAGTGATGTTGGTCGATGGCGAGCGCAATATCCTCGCGGTAAAGGGATCTGTCCCTGGCCCGAAGGGTTCCGTCCTCGAAATCAAGACCACTGTGAAGACAGTGAAGTAGGGGAGGGCATCATGGCTCAAGTTAAGATCTACAATTTACAAGGTGATGTCGTCGGTGATATGGAGCTGACAGATGACATCTTCGGTGTTGAGATCAACGAAGATCTCATTCATCGTACCGTCAAGATGCTGCTCGGAAATCGTCGCCAAGGCACGCAAAGTGCCAAGACTCGTGGCGAAGTGCGTGGTGGTGGTAGGAAACCTTGGCGCCAGAAAGGTACCGGCCGTGCCCGTCATGGTTCAAGCCGTTCACCGGTCTGGGTCGGTGGTGGAATTACCTTTGCACCGAAGCCTCGCTCCTACCGAAGCAAACTCAACAAGAAGATGCGTCGCAATGCGATGAAGAGCGTTCTTTCAAGCAAACTCCGGAATTCACGCGTCATCATTGTCGATGAATTCAATCTGGACGCAGCCAAAACGAAAGTTCTGGTGAATGCTCTTAACAAGTTGGATATCGGGACCGGTGCCCTGCTCGTCTCAGAAGAGAGCAACCGTAATCTCTATCTTGCATCACGCAACGTTCCTGAGCTCAAGTCGACCCATGTCGGTACGCTCAACGTCTATGACATCCTGCGTTACGACTTCTTTGTCATGACTCGTGCAGCTGCTGAGAAGATTCAGGAGGTTTACGCCTAATGAAATACTATCAAGACATCATCATTCGCCCGATCGTTACCGAGAGTAGTTCTATGGGCATTGCCGATGGACGTTATACGTTCGAAGTAGCACCCAAGGCAAACAAACTTGAGATTCGCCGTGCAGTTGAAGAGCTCTTCAATGTCAAAGTTCTCAGCGTCAATACGCAGAACGTCCGCGGTAAGAATAAGCGCCAGGGTATGAATCAGGGCAGAACAAAGGATTGGAAGAAAGCAGTCGTCAAGATTGATCTCAATCCTCAGCCCGTAACCTATCAGACACCCGGCGGCGGTACCCAGACAGTCCGACGCGATTACAAGACGGAAATTGAAGAATTCGGTTTCGGTCTCTAGAGCTAGGAGAGGAGTAAGACTATGCCAGTAAAACACTACAAGCCAACCTCACCGGCCCAGCGTGAGATGTCCGTTACCGATTTCTCCGGGCTGACTAAGAAGAAATCTGAGCGTGCACTTACCAAGAGTAAGACCAAGCGCGGTAGCGGCCGAAACAGTTATGGTCGCATCACCGTGCGTGCTCGTGGCGGTGGACATAAGCGTAAGCTTCGTCAGATCGACTGGATCCGCAGCGATAAAGATGGTGTTCCCGCAACCGTACGTGCGATTGAATATGATCCCAACCGTACTGCGTTCATTGCCCTGCTGTTCTATGCCGATGGTGAGAAGCGTTATATCCTTCAGCCGGAAGGCATGAAGGTCGGAGATACCGTCATCAGCGGAGCCGAAGTCGATGCTGAAGTTGGCAATAACTTGCCGCTGCAGAACATGCCGCTCGGTACCGTCATCCATAACATCGAACTCAAACCAGGCAAAGGCGCACAGATGGTACGCTCTGCCGGTTCGGAAGCACGTCTTGTCGCTAAAGAGGACAAGTATGCACAAATTCTCTTGCCTTCAACTGAAGTCCGCCGTGTTCCATTGACGGCACGCGCTACGGTCGGAGTTGTGGGTAACGTTGAGCACATGAACGTTTCCATCGGTAAAGCCGGTAAGTCACGTCATCGTGGTCGTCGCCCTGGAGTCCGTGGTGTTGTTATGAACCCTGTTGATCACCCGCATGGTGGTGGTGAAGGTAAAGCACCGATCGGTCGTCCGAGTCCTGTTACACCTTGGGGTGTTCCTACCCTTGGTAAGAAAACCCGTAAACGCGGTAAGAAATCAGACGCTCTTATCGTACGTAAGAGAAAACGTTAAGGAGGCTTATACATGAGTCGTTCATTAAAGAAGGGTTTCTTCGTTGAAGAGAAACTCCTAGCACGAATTGAGGCCATGAATGAATCGGGACAGCGTGATGTCCTCAAGACTTGGTCCAGAGCCTCCACGATCTTCCCCCAGATGGTGGGTCATACGATTGCAGTTCACGATGGCCGCAAGCACGTTCCCGTCTATGTGACAGAGGACATGGTTGGTCATAAGCTCGGTGAGTTTGCACCTACGCGTACCTACCGCTCGCACGCCGGTGCGCGGAAGTCCGACGCATCGGTCCGACTCTAAGAGCAGGAAGGAGAGTATCATGGGAAGAAAAGTCATGAGCAAAGACTACCTCCTCGAGCATCGTGAAGAGATTCTCAATGAGCAGTCCGAGCATCGTCGCAAGTCAAATCGCGCCCCTCAACTAACGAAGAAAGAGCGCAAGATTCTCGGGATCGGTAAAGATAGAGGGATTGCACACAAGCGCCACGTCCGTATCTCGGCCTCGAAAGTCAACATTGTCATGCGCCTTATTCGTGAGAAGAATTTGGCCGAAGCACGTGCGATCTTGACCTACACTCCGAAAGCCGCTAGCCCTATCATCCTTGAGGTTCTTAACTCAGCGGTAGCTAATGCGGTAAACAATAACGACTTGATGGAAGATGAACTCTACATTGCAGAGTGCTATGCCAATGAAGGTCCTACGATGAAGCGCTGGCGTCCCCGCGCTCGTGGTGGTGCCGGCAGAATCAACAAGCGCAGTTCACACATCACCGTCGTCGTTAAGGAAAGAGGGTAGGGGAGTAACATGGGACAAAAGATTAATCCACATGGTTTTCGCGTCGGTGTCATCAAGGATTGGAGCACCAAGTGGTACGCTGATAAGAAAGATTTCAGCCGTTACCTCGTCGAAGATTACCATCTGCGTAAGTTTGTAAAAGAGTTCAACTACGCTTCAGGCGTTTCACGCATTGACATCGAGCGTAAAGGTGATGACCGCACAACCTTGACCATCTACACAGCTAAGCCCGGCATGGTCATCGGTCGTCAAGGTTCCGGAATCGAGAAACTTCGTACAGCACTTCAGAAGAAGTTTGGTAAGACGTTCTTCATCAACGTCAACGAAGTAAAAAAACCTAATCTCGATGCACAGCTTGTCGCTGAAAGCATTGCCGAGCAGCTCGAACGTCGTATCGCCTTCCGCCGTGCTATGCGTCAAAGCATGCAACGTACGCTGAAGGCAGGTGCTGAAGGTATCAAATGCCAAGTGTCAGGTCGTCTCGGCGGTGCTGACATTGCCCGTACCGAGCATTATCACGAGGGCAGCATTCCGTTACAGACCCTTCGTGCTGATATCGATTACGGATTTGCTGAAGCATCCACCCAGTACGGACGCATCGGTTGTAAAGTTTGGATCTACAAAGGCGAGATCCTAGCCCAAGAAACTGTGCCCGGAAATTTACCCTATGAAGGAGGTCGTGCCTAATGCTTCTACCGAAGAGAACAAAGTATCGCAAGGCGCATCGCGGCCGCATGAAGGGTCGTGCCACGCGTGGTAATAAAGTCACTTACGGCGATTTCGGTCTCGTAGCTACTGAACCATGCTGGATCAAGGGAAATCAGATTGAAGCTGCTCGTGTTGCTATCACTCGTAATATGCGTCGTGGCGGCAAAGTGTACATCAAGATTTTCCCGGATAAGCCGGTAACACAGAAACCTGCAGAAGTGCGCATGGGTTCCGGTAAAGGTAACGTTGAATTCTACGTTGCCGTCGTGCGTCCCGATCGAGTTATGTTCGAGGTCTCAGGCGTTTCGGAAGTCATTGCAAAGCGTGCTCTTACTGCAGCGAGCCACAAGCTCCCGGTTGCGACCCGTATCGTCAAACGCGGCGAGGAGGATCTAGTATGAGAATTCAAGAACTTCGTGAAATGAGCGTCGACCAGTTGAATCAGGAAGTTGCTGATCTCAAGCAAGAGCTCTTTAATCTACGTTTTCGTCAAGCTACGCACCAGTTGGACAATCCTTCTGAATTGCGTGAAGTCCGTCGCAACATTGCCCGTTGCAAGACAATTCTTCGTGAGCGTGAGCTGAAAGCTTCCGCTCCACAGGCCTAAGGAGGTAGTTCCAAATGTCCGAAGTAAGAAATCTCCGTAAAGTCCGTACCGGGATTGTCGTTTCCAACAAGATGGATAAGTCCGTCGTCGTTGCTATCAACACAATCCGTAAGCACCCGCTTTATGGCAAATTCACGAAGCGTACGTCCAAGTTCATGGCGCACGACGAAGAAAATGCCTGTAATGAAGGCGATCGCGTCCGCATCATGGAGACACGTCCGCTCAGCAAGAAGAAGAACTGGCGTGTCATCGAGATTCTCGAACGCGCAGAGTAAGTCGGAGGAGGTTAGTTATTCATGATCCAAGTAGAATCAAGGCTACGCTCCGCCGATAATACCGGCGCACGCGAGCTCTATTGCATTAAAGTCCCCGGTGGTTCGCAACAGCGTTATGCCGGTGTAGGCGATACCATCATCTGCTCTGTTAAAGAAGCAACGCCCGGTGGTGTAGTTAAGAAGGGTGATATCGTTCGTGCGGTTGTCGTCCGCACTAAACAGCCGATCAAGCGTGCCGATGGTTCGCACATCAAGTTCGATGAGAATGCTGCCGTCATCATCCGTGACGATAAGAACCCAACAGGAACTCGTATCTTCGGACCCATTGCACGTGAACTGCGCGAGAAGAATTACACCAGAATTCTCTCGCTTGCACCCGAAGTGCTTTAGGAGGATAAGATGGCAAAAGTCCATGTAAGAAAAGGTGACTCTGTCTATATTCTTAGCGGTAAAGATGCCGGTAAGACAGGTGAAGTCCTTAAAGTTATTCCGAAGACCGGCCGTGTCATTGTCGAAGGTGTCAACATCATGACGAAGCACAACAAGCCTCGTAGTCAAATGATGACCGGCGGTATTCAAGAATTTGCAGCGCCGATCGACGCCTCTAATGTCATGTATGTTTGCCCCAAATGTGAGCGTCCCTCCAAGACGGGCATCAAAGTTGCAGAAGATGGTACTCGCTCCCGTTACTGCAAGGCATGCGGCGAAACGGCCAACATATTGAGCCGTTCGAAGTGAGGTAAGAGATGACAAGATTAAGAGATAAATACAAATCCGAGGTTATGCCTCATTTGATCGAGAAATTTGGTTACAGTTCTTCAATGGCTGTGCCAAAACTCGACAAGATTGTCTTGAATGTGGGCATCAGTGCAGAAGAAGGTACCCGTGGTGCTCAAGCTGCAGCTGAAGATCTCGCAGTCATTACCGGCCAACGCCCTGTCATCACCAAAGCCAGAATGTCTGTTGCGAATTTCCGCCTCAGAGCAGGCATGGATGTCGGGTGCAAGGTTACGCTGCGTGGGGATCGCATGTATGAGTTCCTCGATCGCTTCATTTCGATCGCAGTCCCTCGTATCCGTGACTTCCGTGGCTTGAACCCAAACTCCTTTGATGGACGCGGGAATTATGCCTTGGGTATTCGTGAACAGCTCATCTTCCCTGAGATCGATTATGACAAGATCGATAAGATCCGTGGTATGGACATCATTTTTGTCACGACGGCGGAAACAGATGAGGAAGGGCGCGAACTTCTCACGACGCTCGGCATGCCCTTTGTGAAATAGGAGAAATTATGGCTAAGAAATCTCAGATTATCCGTTCGAAGCGCGCGCCTAAGTTCAGCACACGTCAAGTTAACCGTTGTAAGATCTGTGGGCGTCCACACGCTTATTTAAGAAAATATGGACTCTGCCGTATTTGCTTCCGTGAGATGGCGTATAAGGGCGAAATTCCTGGCGTACGTAAGGCCAGTTGGTAAGAAGGAGGTAGGAAATGCTTGTAACAGATACCATTGCTGATATGCTCACCCGCATTCGAAACGGCGGGATGGCACGCAAAACCGTGGTCGACATTCCCGCTTCCAACAAACTCGAAGCGGTTGCAAAAGTTCTTCTCGATGAAGGCTATATTGCAGCGTACGAGAGAGTTCAAGATGACGTGCAGGGAACCATCAAGGTGACGCTGCGTTATCGAGATGGAAAACACATCATTCTGGGCCTGCGTCGTATTTCGACACCCGGCCTTAGAATCTACGCCGGAGCCCAGGAACTGCCTAAAGTTCTCGGTGGTCTCGGGATCGCGATCATCTCAACATCTCAGGGTGTCATGACCGATCGTGAAGCTCGTCAGAAGAACGTCGGAGGCGAAGTCCTCTGCTACGTATGGTAATTCAAGTTCGTTAGAACTCTGAAAAGGCGCTTGAAGCGCTAGTGGCGAACAAGCGTTGCAATCTCAAGAGTGGAGGCAATATGTCTAGAATTGGTTTGATTCCGATCGTGATCCCCGAAGGGGTCGACGTAAAGATCAACGGATCTCACGTCAAGGTGTCCAAGGGTAATCAAAGCCTTGAACACACCATGAATCCTGGCCTTGTAGCAAAGATTGAAGATGGAGTGATGCTCATCACCACGGATAGCTCATCTCGTCAAATCAAAGCTCTCCATGGTCTCAATCGTTCCCTGATCAACAATATGGTTGTAGGTCTTAGCGAAGGATTCACCAAGAAACTGCAGATCAACGGTGTCGGTTTCCGTGCAGCAATGCAAGGTAATAAGCTCGTCTTGAACATCGGCTACTCGCATCCTATCGAGATGGAGTCTCCCGAAGGCATCACGATTGAAGTGCCTACGACAACCGAAATCAACGTTTCCGGAGCGGATAAGCAACTCGTCGGTGAGACAGCTGCCAAGATCCGTGGATTCCGTGCTCCGGATCCTTATAAGGGTAAAGGCATCAAGTATGAGGATGAAGTCCTCCGCTTGAGAGAAGGTAAGACCGGGGCAGGCGCCTAGTAGAAGGGATAGATAGATGATTAAGAAGACTCCTAAGAATCAAGTGCGCCGTCGCAAGCATGCGCGGATTCGCAAGCATGTGAGCGGGACCTCCGAGCGTCCTCGTCTCAACGTATATCGCAGTAACAAACACATCTATGCTCAGTTGGTAGATGATGTCAATCATCAGACCTTAGCTGCTGCTTCAAGTCTTGATAAAGACCTCGGGATTAATGGTGGCAATATCGAAGGCGCAAAAGCCATCGGTCACCGCATCGCTGAAGTTGCAAAAGACAAAGGGATCGAAGATGTGGTCTTCGACCGTAGCGGTTACCTTTATCATGGTCGCGTCGCAGCCCTTGCAGAAGGTGCTCGCGAAGCCGGACTGAAGTTCTAAGCAGAGAGGACAATAGATATTATGAGTCGTAATGAATATATCAATCCGGATCGCTTAGAGCTTGAAGAACGTGTCATTCATATCGGTCGTGTTTCTAAGACCGTTAAGGGTGGACGTAACATGCGCTTCTCTGCGCTCGTAGTGGTCGGGAACAAAGAAGGCATTGTGGGCAAAGGTCTCGGCAAGAGCACTGAAATCCCTGAAGCCATTCGCAAAGCTGCCGATGAAGCTAAGAAGAGCTTGATCCGTGTTCCTCTGAATGGAACCACCTTGCCCCATGAGTGGACGGGTGTGTTCGGTGCAGGTCGTGTCATGCTTAGACCGGCTCCCGCCGGTACCGGTGTTATCGCCGGTGGCCCTGTGCGTGCCGTGTTGGAACTCGCCGGTGTCCAGGACATCACGACGAAATCCCTCGGTAGCAACAACCCTAACAACGTCGTCAACGCTACGATGGAAGCTCTCAAGAGCATCCGTTCACCTGAAGAGGTTGCAGCGATCCGCGGCAAGAGCGTTGAGGAGATCTTGGGGGAGGATTACAGTTATGAAGAAGCTTAAGATTACACTTAGCTCAAGCACCATCAATAGTCAGGGTCGTCATAAGAAGACCGTACAGGCTTTGGGGCTTAAGAAGATTGGTTCTTCCGTTGTTCAAGAGGACAATCAGGCTATTCGCGGTATGATCCGTATGGTCAATCACCTCGTTACGGTCGAACCTTACGAGGAGGCCGACAATGAAGCTTAATAACATTTCACCCAGCGAAGGGTCGACTCATTCGACCAAACGCAAAGGTCGTGGTCTTGGTTCAGGGCTTGGTAAAACTTCAGGTCGTGGTCACAAGGGTCAGAAGGCTCGTAGTGGCGGTGGGGTTCGCTGGGGCTTCGAAGGTGGTCAGACGCCAATGTTCCGCCTCGTACCGAAACGCGGATTCAATAATAAGAGATTCCAGGTTCCTGTTCAGGAAGTATCCTTGGATCAACTCAATGCCTTTGAAGACGGTACGACAGTCACCCTTGAGCTAATGAAAGAAGCCGGCATCATCAATCCTTCGAAGAAGATCAAGGGACTGAAGGTTCTTGCCAGCGGTACCTTGGAGCGCAAGCTCACAGTCGAGGCGCTCGGCTTCACGAAGCAAGCCAAGGAAGCAATCGAAGCTCTTGGTGGCACGGCTCAGGAGGTGTAGGCCATGAGCAACATGAAGCAAACACTCATCTCAGCCTTTCGAACTAAGGACTTACGAGATCGTTTGATCTTCACAGTCTTGATGCTCGTAGTCTTTCGCATCGGTGCCAATATCCCGGTTCCGGGAATTGACCGCTTGGCTTTTACGGAACTGATCCAACGCTTCGGGACCTTAGGTTCCATGATGGACCTGATGTCCGGTGGCGCATTGCTCTCTGTTTCAGTGTTTGCCATGGGTGTTCAACCATACATCAACGCCTCGATTATCATGCAGCTCCTCACGGTCGCTATTCCGGCACTTGAAGAGATGAGCAAGGAAGGCGAGACCGGTCGTAAGAAGATCGACCGGATAACGCGTTTGCTTGCACTTGTGCTTGCAACAGTTCAGTCTGTGGCTTTCTATCTTGCGACGCGTTCAGCTCAGGTGACCGGCATGTCAACGTTCGTGAATGCCCTTGTCGTTATCTTGACGTTCGTAGCAGGTACCAGTGTTGTCATGTGGATCGCTGAACTCATCAACGAGAAAGGTATGGGGAACGGAGTATCACTCCTTATCTTTGCCGGTATCGTTTCTCGTCTACCATCGATGGTTGTGACGCTCTTCCAGTACATTAGAACCTGGTCCGGTGTTTACCATCCGGTCGTTGGAATCCTCTTTGGACTCTTGATCGTCGGTTTGTTTGCAGCAGGTTTCCTCTTGGTCATCTACGTAAACACGGCCGAACGCCGGATACCTGTGCAATATGCACGACGCGTTGTAGGTCGTAAGCAATACGGTGGCCAAGCCACGTATCTTCCGATCAAGGTCAACAAATCCAGCGTTATGCCGGTCATCTTCTCGATGGCAATTGCTCAGGTCCCGTCATTGATAGTCTCAATCTTTTTCATTAACTCGAACGGTCCTGTTGTAAACTGGTTTAGAAACCTAGGTCAGAATCCTTTGATGTACATCTTCTATGTCATCTTGATCCTGGCATTCACGTTCTTCTATTCCAGCATGCAGTACAACCCGGTTGAGATTGCCAACAACTTGCAGAAGAACGGTGGGTTTGTTCCCGGAATTCGTCCCGGACGTCCTACGTCGGACTATATCCATCGCATCTCAAATCGCTTGAACTGGGTCGACGGTGCTTTCTTATCCATCATCACAGTTACCCCGATGATCATCGGTGCTATTACCAACACACAAGCTCTCTGGCTTGGCGGTACGTCACTGGTCATCTTAGTCGGTGTCTGTTTGGATATCATGAACCAGCTTGAATCTCAGCTTTCGATGCGTCATTACAAGGGATTCTTGGACTAGTTGCATCTGCAAATGATTGCACATTAGATAGGAGCGCTGCTGTCCATATTTAGGATGGTCAGCGCTCTTTTGTTTGAACATCGACGGTTATAGTGGGAAGAGTCCGTTGGGGCTTTTGTGCGAAGCTATGGTTCGCAAGAAGGGAATGAAGATGAAGACGATGAATATTATTCTCATGGGTGGTCCCGGTTCGGGGAAAGGTAGTATGGCTGAGAGGATTCTCGAGAAGTATCCGCTCGTGCATATTGCTACCGGTGATCTCTTGCGTAAGAACGCAAGCCAGGGAACTGAGCTTGGGAAACAAGCGAAAACTTACATGGATCAGGGCGCCTTGGTCCCGAATGAGATCACGTATCAGATCCTTGAAGCAGGGATGGCAGATGTTGGACCTGATCAAGGGATCCTGCTCGACGGTTTTCCACGGAATATGGAGCAGGCTAAGAAGCTGGATGAGATCTTTGAGCGTATTGGCCGTGAGATTTCACTTGTGATCCAGGTAGATCTCGATGATGAAACCATCGTTGAGAGAACCGGTAAGCGTCGTGTTTGTACGGAATGTGGTGCATCTTACCATCTAGAATTTAAAGCGCCTAAGATCGACGATGTTTGTGATCGTTGTGGTGGCAAGGTCGTGCAACGTGATGACGATAAACCGGAAGCTGTGCATGTCCGTTTGAAGACCTATTATCGTGAGACTCAGCCTGTGACCGAGCTATATGATGAGCGAGGGCTCCTCAAGCATCTCGACAATAGTGGTTCGCTCGATGGAAGTCGTGCCAAGCTGGAAAGCATCCTCGATGCTTATCAAGCAGATTAAGTTGATTAGGCAGATTAAGCTGATTTGGCAGACGTTGTACTTTAGCTTTGCCCGCTAAGTCAATGCGCGGTTAGAGTGCACGCCAAGCAACTTGGTGTAAGCTCATTTATCGTGTTTACATGGGACCCACAGTATTGAACCCTTGCACCCAAATTGAGCAAACCATGATCTGTGTGTATACATCAGTACTGCGCTTATTCTATGTGCCACAAGTGGTTACGCACGATTATATTCAGGAGGTAGCATAAGACATGGCTGGAATTGTCATTAAGACGACCGGTGAACTTGAAAGAATGCGCGAAGCCGGCCGGATTGTCGGTCAGGTCCTTGGCCACATCGGTCAGATCATTGAGCCTGGGATGTCGACGCTCCAACTTGATCGTGAAGCGGAGCGCATCATTCGCAGCGAAGGGGCCGAGCCTTCTTTTTTAGGTTATGGTCAACCGCCTTTTCCTGCGTCCATTTGTGCATCCATCAATGAAGAAGTCGTGCACGGCATTCCATCAGAACATCGCATCCTGCGTGAGGGTGACATTATTTCCATTGACGTCGGAGCATACATCGATGGTTTTCATGGCGATGCAGCGCGTACGTTTCCGGTGGGAGAGGTGAGTGAAGAGGCTCTGAACCTCATGCGGGCTACCCATGATGCTTTCTGGGCAGCCTACAATCGTCTATCAAAAGCCCTTCAAAACTCTGAACGCCTCCACATCCGTGATCTATCTGAAGCGATTGAGAAGGTCGCCAAGGATAGAGGCTATGGTGTGTTCAAGGAATTAACCGGCCATGGCATCGGTCACGAGATGCATGAGGCACCGGAAATCCTTAACTTCGTCACCATGCGTAGAGGGTCGAGAATAACGGCGGGCATGGGCTTGGCGATCGAACCAATGTTTGCTGCAACTGAAAATTGGCGTCTGTCGATCGAAGATGATGGTTGGACTTGCACCACCCGTGATGGGTCATTAGCGTCTCACTACGAAAATACACTCTTAGTGTTCCCGGATCATCTTGAAGTTTCTACCTTGCCTTCAACTGAGCGTGCCGGAGAGTTCTACCTTTGATGGAGTTAGTCGGTAAGAATGCTTTTCGAAGACGCTTTAAAGAATTTCTGAGGGATTCCGATCCGGCATTGGCGGCTAAACCGAAGTCAGCGAGTGATCTTGCAATCAGTATTCAAGGCAATGACCTGGGAACCGTTTACTGGCCCGTTATCCGGGATGAAAAACAATCTTGTCTCTTAGCAAGTGCACCGGATTTAAAGTCAGAAGGTCATTTGAAGCTGACACGGAAGAATCCCAAACACCTGGCCTGGTTTGATCGTGAAATGTTTACATCATCGGTGACCCAAGAGACGGATGATGTTTGCATCGAAGATGAACTCCGTGATATTATTAATAACGCTTATGTCCAATCTCCAATGGTTCGTCGGGAGATTGAGTTAATAGCCGCCGAGCGAGGCAAGCGCCTCAAGGTAGCTCGTCAGCTGGAAACATATCAGAAGGAATGGCGACGAAGACTATCTTTGAGCGACAAGGAGTGTTGTTATTGATGGAAGGAGCAACATTAGATGAGTAAAGCGGATGTTATCGAAGTCGAAGGGATCGTGGAAGATACACTTCCCAATGCGAACTTCAGAGTCCGACTCCAAAATGGCCACTTAGTTCATGCCCATATTTCGGGCAAACTGCGTCAGAACTATATAAAGATTCTCCAAGGAGACCGCGTGACTCTAGAGCTTTCCCCTTACGATTTGGAGCGCGGCAGAATTACGTGGAGAGCTAAGTAAACTTCGCTCATTGACCAAAGGTTTATGATTGTTAAGCGCAAATTGAGTATTTGCGCTTGAATTATTCTATTATTCTGCTAAAGTTATTTAGCGTTTTTGTCACGCTAGTGACAAGGACGTGCCAAGAGTTAGGAGGCTTATTTATGAAAGTTAGACCATCTGTGAAGCCGATGTGCGAGAAGTGCAAGGTTATCCGTCGTAAGGGTCGCGTCATGGTGATTTGCGAGGATCCTAAGCACAAACAGCGTCAAGGCTAATAGCCTCCGGCGCATAATGGGCAAGTTAATATTGCCCTTTTCTTTGATTTCATTGCGGGGGCGGCTGATTATACCCCGCGTGTATTTATATAGATGTTTCAAGCCTGCGTAACATACATCTGGAGGTAAGAATGGCTCGTATAGCTGGTGTTGACCTGCCAAACAACAAACGTGTAGAGATTTCTTTGACCTACATCTTTGGAATTGGCCGGACCTTAGCAAAACAAATAGTCGAGACGTGTGAGATTGATCCCGCCGTACGTATGGGGGATCTCTCCGATGATGATCTCACCAAGATCCGTAACGTTCTCGAAGGATATCGCATCGAAGGTGACCTGCGTCGTGAGCGCGCTATGAATATCAAGCGCTTACAGGACATTGGTTGCTACCGTGGCCGCCGTCATCGTATGGGTCTTCCTGTGCGTGGACAGCGCACGAAGACGAATGCCCGCACGCGTAAGGGTCCTGCCCGCGCGATTGCCGGCAAGAAGAAGTAAGGAGGAACGAGATGGCTAAAGCAAGACAAAGAAGTCGTACGCGCCGTCGCGTTCGCCGTAATGTCGACCGTGGACAAGCTTATATCCACTCCACGTTTAACAACACGATCATTACAATCACGGACGCTGCGGGTAACGCAATTGCCTGGAACTCCGCGGGAGCTCAGGGCATGAGCGGTTCTCGTAAGGGGACGGCATTTGCTGCTCAGTTGGCAGCTGAAACGGTTGCACAAGAAGCAGTCAATCAGGGTATGAGAAGTATCGAGGTTTACGTCAAAGGTCCGGGAGCCGGTCGTGAATCGGCTATTCGTGCGCTCGGCACTGCCGGTCTTGAAGTAACACTCATCAAAGATACAACTCCGCTACCTCATAATGGTTGCCGTCCACCCAAGAAGAGAAGAGTCTAGGAGGTCCAATCGTGGCAAGAGATACAAGTCCAATTCTGAAGCGTTGCCGTGCCTTGGGTATTGAACCTCAAGTTCTCGGTATCAATAAAACATCCAAGCGTCGTCCTCAGCGCCGCCGCCGTCGTGAAAGCGAATACGGTTTGCAGTTGCGTGAGAAGCAGAAGCTTAAGTTCATCTACGGAGTCCTTGAGCGCCCCTTCCACAATTACTACACCCAAGCGGTTCGTTTGAAGGGCGCGACCGGTGAAAACCTTCTGCGTCTCCTTGAAATGCGCCTTGACAACGTTGTTTTCCGTGCCGGTTTTGCACAAACCCGTCAACAGGCTCGTCAACTCGTGACACATAACCACTTCACCATCAATGGCAAGAAGGCAAGCATTCCTTCCATGCAGGTGAAGGTTGGCGATGTTATCGAGGTTAAGGAAGCTTCCCGTGGGAAGGAATACTTCCAACTGCTCGATGTCGATGTCATCACTCCCCCGTGGATGGATGCCGACAAGGATGAGAAGAAATGCCGCATCATCCAAGAGCCTAAGCGCGAAGATCTCGACTTTGAGGTCGAGGAACGTCTCGTCGTTGAGCTGTATTCCCGCTAAGTGCTGCTGTACTCGTTACAGACTCTGCGCACTGCGCATCATGGGAGGTATACATGTTAGAAACCATCAGGCCCAACATTGAGACACGTGAGCTTTCGGCAGACGAATCCTACGGTAAATTTGTCGTAGAGCCCTTGGAGCGTGGCTACGGTCAAACTCTTGGTAATGCACTTCGTCGAGTCCTGCTCTCCTCGCTCCCGGGGTCTGCCGTGACGGCGATCCGAGTTGATGATGTCTTTCACGAATTTTCCTTCGTTGAAGGTGTTGTAGAGGACATGACCGAGATCATCCTGAATGTCAAAGGTATTTGCACCAGGATGAAGGTCGAAGGTCCCAAGACCATCTATCTGAATAAGTCCGAAGGATTCCGTGGTGAAGTCACTGCAGGTGACATCACGACCGATGAAGAAGTTGAGATTTGCAATCCCGAGCACGTTATTTGTACGCTCAACGGTTCGCACCGCTTCTTTATGGAGATGACTGTCAGCAATGGTCAAGGCTATAACACAGCCGAGCAAAATAAATGGCCTGCTCAAACGATTGGGATTATTTCCATTGACTCAATCTTCACGCCGGTGAAGCGTGTGAAATACAGCGTAGAGAATACGCGTGTTGGACAAGTGACGGATTATGACAAGCTGACGCTTGAAGTCTGGACAGATCGCACGATCGCAGCTGATGAAGCGGTGAGCGTTGCAACCAAGATCCTGATTGATCAACTCACTCCGTTCGTCCACATCACCCAAGAGGAAGTCCCTGACGTTCCGGTGGAAGATGAGTATGAAGAAGAGCACGACACAGTCTTAGACCTCGCTATTGAGGACATGGATTTCAGTGTCCGTACATATAACTGTTTGAAGCGCGCGAGCATCAATACTCTTGGAGATTTGGTTGTGCGCACGGAAGATGACATGATGAAAGTACGTAACCTTGGGAAGAAATCGCTCGAGGAAGTCGTACAGAAACTCGATGAATTGGGTCTCAGCTTAGCCGATGAAGGCGAAGCTTAGAACCTCGCGATAGAGAAGGAGGAGGGAAGATATGGCTAATCGTAAATTAGGTCGTCGAACGAGCCATCGACTTTCCGTATTAGGTGGCATTGTGAGCAGTGTTATTGCTCATGGCCAGGTTGAAACCACGTTCCATAAAGCCAAAGAAGCACAGCGTCTACTGGATTCGCTCGTTGCTTTGGCCGTCAAGGAACATGACAATTTTGATACGAAAGAGATCGTAGCCTCGAGTGCTAAACTCGACGGTCAGGGCCGTAAAGTATTGAAGCGCAAGACCAGCGCCAATGATAAAGAGTACGACGTGGTTGAGCGTGAGCTCACAACCAGGATGGTACAAGTTGACCATCCTTCGCGTCTTGCAGCGCGTCGTAGAGCTTTGAGCTATCTCCCGGAACTTAGGGACGAAGATGGCGTATCGCTCAACGTCGTGAACAAACTCTTCGATGAGCTCGGTTCACGCTATGTGGGTCGCAATGGCGGTTACTCACGTGTGATTAAACTGGGTCCTCGTCGTGGCGATGGCGCTGAAGTTGCCCGTCTGGAATTGCTTCAGGACTAAGCTATAACATCTTAATTATCGTCTGTGATACCGGATTAAGGCACTCTTTGGTGTAGCATGTTCTTGGTTTCACAGGTCACTGATTGAAAGGGAGCCATGGGGCTTCCTTTTTTTCAGGAATCGGGAGGACTCTTACTTCTTAAGGAGCATTTATGCAGGCCCACTTTGTCTTTGAAAATGTGAGCTTTCGTTATCCGAGCTATGATTCGGAAGCTGCGCCATTGGCACTCGATCGCGTGAGCCTCGAGCTTCCCGCCGGTAAATTTATTGCTGTCGTCGGTGCTAACGGCTCAGGGAAGTCGACGTTTCTTAGACATTTGAATGGGCTTTTGTTAGCAGAATCCGGTTTCGTGCACGTTGAAGGACTTGACCCTTCGCACGAAGAAGACCTTCGTGAGGTTCGTCGACGCTACGGAATGGTCTTTCAGAATCCTGAAAATCAAATTGTTGGTACCACGGTTGAAGAAGATATGGCGTTCGGCCTAGAGAATTTAGCGGTTGTACGTCGCGAGATGGAAGAACGAATCACAGCTGTCTTAGACGAATTGGACATGAGTGATTTGCGGACACGCCCTGTATCCGAGCTCAGTGGCGGTCAGAAACAAAAGCTCGCAATTGCTTCAGTGCTTGTGATGGAACCCAGAGGTTTTCTGCTGGATGAAGTCACAGCGATGCTTGATCCGCAATCCCGTGCCAATTTCCTGGATCTCATCCGGCGGCTTATGAAAGAGCGTGAGCTTTCTGTTTTTCATGTCACCCATCACATGGATGAGCTGATGCAGGCTGATTACTGTTTGCTCTTCGACCAAGGTCGGCTCGTGTTCCAAGGCATGCCGATGGAACTCTTTTCCTCTGATGCTTTCCATAGCGCTTCTCTCGAACTACCCCTCGAGCTTCAACTCCTAAAACAGTTAGGTCAGTACAGTTCTGAACCTTTTGCCTTCGATCAGGATATAGAACACATGTACGATGCCTTAGCGATAGGTTTAGAGCGCGCGAAGCATACCAAGAACTTCACCCAACCTTCTCCCGAAGTGACACAAACTGAAGAGAATCTTCATCCTCTACATATCACAACAAAAAAGCCCCCTGCCTCTCCTTCAGGCGATGCTGAGATTGTCCTCGAAGCCAAGAACCTGACGCACCGTTATTTGGATGAGCGCCCTCACAGCATTTATGATCTTACCTTCCATGTTCGAGAAGGTGAGGTGTTTGCCATTGTCGGACCTTCAGGGGCCGGCAAATCCACCCTCGTGATGCATTTTAACGGCTTATTGGATAAGCAAGCCGGTGAGTTAAGAATTCTGAACATGAATGTCGGAGAAAGACGAGCCCTCAATGAACTTCGCAAGTATGTGCAGCTCCTGTTTCAATACCCTGAGCACCAGCTCTTTGCTGCATCTATCAGAGAAGATATTGCTTTCGGTCCGAAGCAATTAGGCCTCTCCCAAGCACAAGTAAATGAGCGGGTCCTTGAAGCAGCCGAGCAAGTCGGTGTCTCCTTCGATGACCTTGAGCGTTCTCCTTTTGAATTGTCCGGTGGTCAGAAGCGTCGTGTTGCCCTGGCAGGAATTCTTGCGATGAAACCAAAAATCTTGATCTTGGATGAGCCTGCTGCGGGACTGGATGCAGCAGGAAAGAAGAGCCTATTTGAGGATCTGATCGAACTTAAGCGCAAAGGGGTCACAATTATCTTGGTCTCCCACGACATGGACGACGTCGCCAGGTTTGCCGATCGCATCCTGGTTTTACAAGAGGGAAGACTTCAGGCTTTGGGTCAAGCCGCAGATATTTACAGTCGCACCGATCTCCTGCAAAACGCTAAGCTGCGCACTCCGACGATCTTCCGCGTCATGCAAGAGCTTGCGAAGAGGCTTCCCGGCCTGGATCCGCTGGCATTTCGACTGGACGAAGCAGAAGCTAAGGTGCGCTCTTTCCTAGGGGGAACGTCTTCATGAAATTTCACCTCGGACAGTATGTTGTAGGAGACTCCTTTCTCCATAAGATGGATCCCCGGGTCAAAGTCGTCTTGACGATCTTCTTCATGGTTCTCCTCTTTTTCTTTAATTCCTGGTTTTCCTTTGGCCTCTATGGAGCATTTTTGCTTATTTTTTGGTTTGCTTCCGGGATTGATGTGAAGCGCTTTCTTCAGAGTATTAGACCCATACTCTTTCTTGCTATCTTGAGTTTTGTGCTCAATGCGTTCACTCACGAAGGGGAGGCGATCTTCCAAGTCTCGAGGCTTAAAGTCACTCGTGAGGGAATTGATTTTGGTCTTAGAATCTCCTTGCGTCTCATCTATCTGGTCACGACGTCCTCGCTCTTCCTAAGTTACACGACGTCTCCGCTTGTCATTGCGGATGCCTTAGAAGATCTCATGAGCCCTTTGAAACGCTTTCGTTTTCCGGCTCATGAGCTGTCGCTGATGATTTCCATTGCCCTTCGTTTTGTCCCTACGATTGCGGAGGAAAGCGAGAATTTGATGCGAGCTCAATCTTCCCGTGGTGCAAATTACGATACCGGCGGAATCATTCAAAGAGTTCGCGGTTTACTCACGATCTTAGTTCCACTATTTGTTTCATCGGTGCAAAGAGCATTGGATCTGGCCAATGCTATGGAAGCAAGGGCATATTTTGGGGGCGAAGGGAGAACCCGATTGAGAGAATTTAAGTTTCAAGCTCGAGATGCGTACGTGCTATTGGCAACGGCAATCTTGACCATAGGTGTCCTACTGATCGAAAGAGGTATCATCGTCCTATGAGAAGATCAAGCATTCCATCAATAGGTCAATGAAACTTTGTCCAATGATTACGATGAAGCCCAAACATACGCGAAAAATTGCTCTCCTTACCGAGTACTGTGGGACGAATTACGCAGGGTGGCAGCGTCAGGACAATGCCTACACGGTGCAAGCGGCGATTGAAGATGCGCTCTTGGACCTCTTGGGACAGGAGGTTCGACTTACCGCATCAAGTCGCACGGATGCAGGGGTTCATGCCTTGGGGCATGTCAGTCACTTTACGCTCAAGGAGCACACGATTCCGACGGACGCTATCCCAAGGGCTCTAATCTCCAAACTCCCGCCGGATATTTCTGTCTTGCAAGCGGTTGAGGTGCCCGAGACGTTCCATGCTCGCTTTCATCCGGTTGCCAAGACCTATCAATATCATATTTTGAATCGCACAATTCCGTCTGCCTTGGAGCATGACCGAGTGGCTCATGTGCCAGGACGGTTAGATGTGGCAAAGATGCAGGAAGGCTGTCGGGCTTTTGTAGGTAAACATGATTTCTTAGCCCTGCAAGCAAGCGGAGCCACAACGAAGACGAGCGTACGTACCATCTATCGTTTGGAGCTTACGCAGGTTTCGCAGGAGCGCTTGGTGATTGAAGTTGAAGGTGATGGTTTCTTATATAACATGGTGCGAATTCTTGCCGGGACCTTGCTTTATGTGGGGCAAGGGAAGATCGAGGTCGAGAGTTTGCCGGAACGCATTGCTTCACTCGATAGGCGTCAAATGGGTAAGACGATGCCTCCTCATGGCCTGTATCTTGCGCAAGTGAGCTACAATCCGTCGCCGTTTAGCGTAAGCCATAAGTGAGGTTTAGGACAGCCACGAGGTCTACGAGCGCTGCGAAGTATTCGAGGATCACGAGGTCTACGAGCGAGACGAGGTCTACAAGATCTACGAGAGCTGTGAAGACCATGACGGATACGAGCTCTGCGAAGTCTATGAGAGCAACGAGATCCACGAGATCTACGAGGACCACGACAGCTACGAACACCCTTACCTTAGTCATCGCATAGAGCAATTAAGCTTTGCATTGGTATGTCACGAGGATTGGTCGCACACCAATCAGTTCAAGTTGATAACGCAAGAGACAGACACATAATCGATGCCTAGCCCCATCGTAGGGGCAGGTTAAATCCATAAGCTGAGAGTGTTATACTTCAAGATGTTATAAAGACTCAAATAGGAGCGGATGACAATGATTAACAGATACAACGGTGTTAACCACACGATGCTGACGGACTACTATGAGTTGACCATGTCGCAGGCATACTTTGACCAAGGTATCCATGAGAAGATTGCATACTTCGATCTCTTCTTCAGGCGTGTGCCTGAACAAGGTGGCTATGCTGTCATGGCAGGGGTCGAGCAAATGGTGGAATACCTCGAAAACCTCAGCTTCACGGACGAAGATATTCAGTATCTTCGCAGCATGCGTCACTTTAGCGAGGACTTCCTGGACTATCTGCGGAATATGCAATTTAGTTGCGATGTTTGGGCTATTCCTGAAGGTACACCGCTTTTTCCGGCTGAACCCATCGTCAAGGTGCGTGGTCCTTTGATCCAAGCTCAGATGATTGAGACGATGCTACTGCTCACCATTAACCATCAGAGCCTCATCGCTACAAAAGCCGCCCGTATTGTTCGCGCGGCCGGGGGTCGTACTGTCATGGAATTCGGAGCTCGCCGCGCCCAGGGATCCGATGCTTCGGTTCTCGGAGCTAGAGCTGCTTACATCGGTGGCGCGAATGGGACGTCCTGTACCTTGGCCGGACGTAGGTTCGGTGTGCCCTTGTCCGGGACGATGGCACATTCTTTTGTTCAATCCTTCGATAGCGAGTACGAAGCTTTCTTGGCTTATGCCCATTCCTTTCCGAAAGAGACGGTGTTGCTGGTCGATACCTACAATACCTTGCAATCCGGTGTGCCCAATGCCATACGGATTCACAATGAGTATCTCAAACCGCGAGGTGAGAGGTTAAGAGGTATCCGGATCGACAGTGGAGACCTTACATACCTAACAAACGAAGCTCGGAAGATGCTCGACGCAGCCGGACTCGAAGATGCCATCATTATCCTGAGTAACTCGTTGGATGAATTCGTCATCGAGAATCTCCTCGTCCAAGGGGCCCAGGTCGATAGTTTCGGAGTTGGTGAACGTTTAATCACATCTCGTGCTGAACCGGTGTTTGGCGGCGTCTATAAGTTATCTGCAGTCGAAGACGAACAAGGTAATATATTGCCGAAGATGAAGATTTCGGACAACGTCGAGAAGATGACCAATCCCGGCAGCAAGGAACTCTATCGCTTCTACGATCGGGATTCCGGGATGGCTTTGGCCGACCTGATAACGCTCGAGGGTGAGCATATTCAACCCAATGAGCCTTACGAAATCTTCGATCCGGTGCAAACCTGGAAACGCAAGACATTGACAAATTTCACGGTCCGTCCGTTGCTTAAATCCGTGTTCATTCAAGGTGCCTGTGTCTATGAACCTCGCTCCTTAGATGAAATTCGCAATTACTGTCGCGATCAGCTCGGGACTCTCTGGGATTCGATTCGTCGCTTCGAGAATCCTCAAATCTACTACGTCGACCTCTCGCAAGAACTATGGGATCTAAAGCAAGACATTCTGCATGAGAGAATCCCGATGTTTACAAAATCAAACGGCGCGCTTGCAGCGCAAATTGAGTCCGGTCGATTGGATTCAGGAAATCCTAATCAAGCGGCACAGCTTGCATCATCTAAGGGTGCTGAACCTCTACACGAAGCCGAGGAGATTGAGTAATGTCTGAGCAGAAAACGTATTACATCACGACGCCTATTTACTACCCTAACGATAAGCTCCACATCGGGCATTGCTATACAACGGTTGCCTGCGACGTGATGGCTCGTTATAAGCGGTTAGCTGGTTATGATGTCATGTTCCTTACAGGCATGGACGAGCATGGCCAGAAGATCCAACGGGAAGCCGAGTCGAGAGGCATCGAGCCGCAAGAATTCGTGGATCAAATGGCGGAGGGCGTTAAGCACCTTTGGGAAGTGATGAACATTTCCTACGATCGCTTTATACGCACAACAGACCCGGTGCATATCTCGCGTGTGCAAGAAATCTTTAAGCGATTGCAAGATAACGGCGACATTTACAAGGATGAATACGAAGGCTGGTACTGCACGCCTTGCGAATCCTTTTGGACCGAAACTCAAGTAGGTCCGGAGCACGTTTGTCCGGATTGTGGTCGACCGGTTGAATTAACGAAGGAAGAGAGCTATTTCTTCCGTCTAAGCAAGTATCAGGACCGCTTGGAAGAACTCTATAAGTCTCAGCCGGAATTTGCTGAGCCTGCCTCGCGGCGCAATGAGATGATCAATAACTTCTTAAAACCGGGTCTCATGGATCTTGCTGTATCCCGCAGCACCTTCGACTGGGGTGTTCCCGTTCCGGGAGACCCGAAGCATGTCATCTATGTGTGGGTCGATGCTTTGTCGAACTACATCACCGCTCTCGGTTTTCCTGATGATCCTGCTGATTATGAACGCTATTGGCCGGCTGATGTCCATATGATGGCGAAGGAGATCTTCCGCTTCCACTCGATCATTTGGCCCGCTATTTTGATGTCGCTCAATATCCCCTTGCCGAAGAAAACGTTCGGTCATGGTTGGCTACTCTTTGACGGTAATAAAATGAGTAAGTCCGTTGGCAATGTTGTGGATCCAAACATCCTATGCGATCGTTATGGGGTCGACCCGATTCGTTTCCTCTTAATGCGGGATGTTGTCTTCGGGATGGATGGCAACTTCAGTGCTGAAGCACTCATCGAGCGGACAAATACGGATCTGGCAAATGACCTGGGGAACCTCCTTTCTCGTAGCACAGCGATGTTTGCTCAATACTTCGGTGGCGAATTCCCGGACGAACGTGAAGTCGGCGAACATGACGATGAATTGCTGTCTACGCTTCGCGATACAGCGACCCGTTACCATCAACACTTGGAAGCGTTGGAGTTCCACCTTGCGCTAGAAGAACTCTGGAAGCTGGTGCGAAGGAGCAATAAATACATCGATGAAACGGAACCGTGGGTCTTAGGTCGCGGTGAAGGTTCAAAAGCCCGCTTAGCATCCGTCCTCGAGAATCTCCTCGAAGTCCTCCGCCACATTTCATTGGCGATCTATCCTTTCATGCCCGATACCTCCATCAAGATGCTGGATTCTCTTAAACTTCGCTCAGATATGGAAAGCATCATCGAAGCGTATGCCACTCTTGGTCAATTCAATCCTCCTGAGAAATTAGCTCCTATCGAAGCAATCAAACCCCTGTTCCCCCGACTTGATGTTTCCAAAGAACTGGAAGCCCTTGAAGAGATCAAGCAAGCGATGGAGAAGAAGACCGAGCCTGAGGTCGTGCCTCATGAACATAAGGAGGTCATCACCTACGATGACTTCATGAAAATGGAACTCCGGGTTGCCAAGGTTCTCACCTGCAAGAAAGTTGAGAAGGCCGACAAGCTTCTTCGGTTTGATTTGGATCTCGGTCGTGGTGAAACACGGCAAGTTGTATCAGGAATAGCGGAACACTATAAGCCGGAAGATCTCGTTGGCCGTGAGGTCGTCTACCTGGCCAATCTTGCCGGGCGAAAGATCCGAGGCATCTTGAGCGAAGGCATGATTCTTTCTGCTGAAGATGAAGACGGTCACTTGATCTTGCTCAAACCTGAAACTATTGCCGGTGCAGGATCGGAGATCTCGTAATGCCTCGCTATTACGACAGTCATACGCATCTCGATGATCCGCGCTTTGAAGAAGATTTAGCACAGGTCATCATGCGAGCTGATGACGTCGGAATATGGCGCATGATGGTTGTTGGGGCTGATTGGAAGAGTACCCAATCCACCGCGCGAGTTGTTGAGGAATACCCGGAGATTCTAAGGGCTGCCATAGGGATTCACCCTCATACAGCTTGGGAAGTCTTCGAAACACATATTGCTGAAGGCATCCAAGATCTACTCCACAAGAAAGAGGAGAAGCAGATCCTTGCCTATGGTGAGATCGGGCTCGACTATTACTATGAGCATACCGAAAGGGAAGTGCAGAAGAAGGCTTTTCGACGTCAATTGGAATGGGCTTATGAAGCTGACCTGCCCATCATTATCCACAACCGCGATGCACATGCGGATTGTCTTGAAATCCTACGCGATGCCAAGAAAGATGGTCTCTTGCGAAATACCTTAGCAGGAGTGTTCCATTGTTATAGTGGTTCAGCTGAGATGGTTCGTGACGTGCGTGAGCTGGGGTTTATCTTTGGTTTTGATGGTCCGGTGACGTTTAAGAATGCTAAGAAGTTTTCCGGCGTCTTGGAGCAAGTTGAGCTGCACGAAATTCTTGCGGAGACGGATTGTCCCTATCTCACACCTGTCCCACATCGCGGAAAACGCAATGAGCCATCCTATCTGCCCTATATCGTGGAGACGTTGGCGGAACTCAAGGGCATTTCACCGGAGGATATGGCTGAGCAATGTACGCAAAATACCCTCAACGTATGGGGTGATTGAGGATGACGGATTGGGACTTGCCTCAGGACGTTCAAACCCTGTTCAACTATTTTCACACAAAAGCCGCGGCGCTCTTCTTGGTAGGAGGCGCCGTTCGTGATCTCTTGCGAGGCGTGCAACCGGTCGACTACGATTTCACCATCAATCAACCGATCGATGAACTTCTTAACCTGTTACACGAATCACCCTTTACCATCTATCGGCAAGGTGAACTCTTCGGCACGATCGGTGTCATTCTAAATCGCAAGAGCTATGAGATTACCTCGTTTCGTAAAGAAGGTCTCTACTTAGACCATCGCCATCCTGAGAGCATTCTCTTCACACCCCATATTGAAGAGGATCTGGCTCGGCGCGACTTCACCATCAATGCGATGGCCTGGTCGCCACAGACCGGTCTGGTCGACCCCTTTGGCGGCAAAAATGATCTCCTGAATTTGAAGATTCGAGCGGTGGGAGATCCACGAAAGAGAATGGCAGAAGATGCTCTGAGAATCTTACGTGCACTTCGGTTTGCCGCCGCTTTTGAAGCCGAGATTATGTCTGAAACTGCTCAAGCGATGGAAGCGTTTGAAGAAAAGATCGTAGCTTTATCTGCTGAACGGATCGGCGACGAGTTACTTAAGCTCTTCAGTACAGAGCGTGCACTTGCAACCTTTGCTCATTATCCTTGGGCGTGGCATCGTTCGCTTGAGGCTGTAAGCAGGGAGGTGAGCACTCCTGACTATTCTTACGTCGGTACCCTTGACCCATGGTCCAGCGTCGTTTTCCTGGTACTTTCCACGCCTGAAATGCTCATGAATATTGAAGATTGGAAGCTTGCGAGGGAAGACGTGTTCCGGGTTCTCGCACTGATCTATCGGCGCTCTGATCATGAGGATTTACGAGCCCTCCGTAAGTTGCTAAATAATCACATAGACTTAGATAGCCTAGATGCAGTCTTTCGTGCTTGGGCGTGGCCTGAAGACTTTCGTCGGAATGTTCTTTTGACCCTTGCCGATTACCTTGTGTCGAAGGCACTTCAAGAGATGGATGCCGTGTTTGCAGCAGTTCTCTTTACCCCGGAGCGCTTTGAGCGGTTATGCACACTACGCAAGTCAAGGGGGGAAGATCTGCCGGGCTTTTGTGGGGAAGATGTACGAACCCTTCGTCGTAAGATTCCGCTCGATCAGGAGGCCTTGGGATGGGCTGCAGAGGAGTTGATGGCCAGAGGGTATAGGGGAGAAGCGATTCGGCGTAAACGTGCTGAAGGTTTACTTGAGAAGTGGTCTTGATCTTTCTCTTGAGCATTGGATGAGATTTGAACAAAAATAAGAACAAGCCCGTTGACTTCTAATGTCAACGGGCTTCTTGCTTGGTGGGAACAACAGGGCTCGAACCTGTGAC
>CAYFSS010000003.1:0-112426 GCA_964345975.1 uncultured Oscillospiraceae bacterium | reverse complement strand
AAGCTCCGTGAGCGGAATATGACGAGGGTTAGTCTTGGTGATGTCATGAAACAAGACGGAGGGAAAGCAACAATCCCACATTCGATGATAGGTAATTACGATGACTTCGAACCACTAGAGCTGTCTAACATCGATCGCAAAAGATTTGAAGAACTACATGAGATGTCGAAAGCAACTGGAAAAGAGCAAGGCTTGATCATTGAACCAAGCGGAACAGTCACTGTTTCAAGCGAGAGCCACGAAGATGGAGTGAGGCTAGCAATAGACGACATTGAAGGAGATGGGTTGAGACTGTATCATAGCCATACAAATGATACTCTGTTTTCTAAAGGCGATCTGGAGAAACTAACCAATCCGCGGGTTTCTGAGATAGGAGTTGTGACTGGGAATGGTGATGTGTTTCTTGTGCGTGTGGGTTGGGGAGAAATGCCAACCTATGACGAGTATTGGCTAGAAGCAAAGCGAATCATGATAGAGGTCGATAACGAAATGCCATTTGAACCTTCTTTCAACAGCTGGACTAACGAAGAAAAGACGTATATGGCGATTCGAGAGCAAGCATATCGAATTGTAAGACATTTTAAGTGGACGATTGAAGGAGGCCCATTGTATGAATAATAAATACTCGAGACACTTCAGCATAGAAATGAACTCGATTGAGGCTAGATTGGTCTTTTTTGATTTAGCCGTACAAGTGCCAAAAGAGGAATATGACCTACTTTGTAGGACATATAATTATTTTAGTGAAATCATTAACTTCCGAGAGCTTCAATACGCTCACGACAATCAAATGATGACTATATAACAGAATCACAAACATCAACCTCAACCGCCTCATGGCGGTTTTTTATTACCCAAAAGAAGGAGGCAGAGATGGAAAAACAAACAGAGAATCAATATTACAACCGAGCAACTTTCTCGGAATCGGTCATCGAATATGCAGAGAAACTTCTTGAGAAGTTAGTGCTTAGCGATACCGAAGCATCGATCTTACAGACGATCATCAAGACGGTACTTAGCAAATAGAACGCCTTGCCATTGGTAGTGGCAAGGCTCTCATGACCTGAAGAACGAGCAATCGTTCTAGTCGCTGTTTGACGAAGCTTCGGCAATGCCTGAGTACACAGCGTTATAAATCTCAACAAGAGAAGCAGTCATATCAGGTATAACGGCATCGATATCTTTGCTCTGTTTTGAAATATAGAAAGTTTCCCAATTATCAGAAACAACAGCTCAGGTCTCTTTGGTTAGTTCCAAAGCAATTTTTTCTTTAGTCATTCAAATCACCTCCTTTCTATGAACGGAGGATACCACGGCGCATGGACGCAGAAGAACGAATCACAACCAACTCATTGAGTTGGTTTTTTTATGCCCGAAAGGAGTTCTAATAAATGGATCAGAGCCTGAAATCTGATGCAGGGAAGCCCCGTTATACGCTCTTACCGATGAAACTCCTCGATGCCGTAACAGCCGTCAGAGAGTATGGCCTTAGGAAGTACAAAGACAGCGGAAGCTGGAAAGAAGTCGATCCCAATCGTTACAGAGATGCTCTATGGCGACACTTAGTAGCCTATACGGAAGCACCCGGGAGCATTGATGAAGAGAGCGGATTACCCCACATGTTTCATGTAGCGTGTAATGCTGCTTTCCTCATTGAACTTGAGTGGGATAAATAAGGAGTAGACCATGACAAACGAACAACTCATCCGAGGGCAACAGATCCAAACAGAGCTGATTAAACTCAAAGAGACGTTAGGCAATCTTACGAAAGCGAATCAACTCAATGTGCAGGGCAAGCTGATCGTTGGACCTTATACGCTAGACATAGAGCCTGAGAGCATTAAGACCATCATCGATAACGAGTACAAAGAAGCCGCTGCAAGAACTCAGTTGTTAGAACAAGAGTTTGTTGCTTTGTAAGGACTGACTCCGTTGTCTCAACATAACGGTTCAGAATAGACAGAGAGGAGGAAGATCATGCCCGAAACAGTAACGAAAGGCAGGTGATCCATCCTATCTTGACATCCGGGAAAGACCGGAGATAACAAGGCGGTGAATGACAAGGAATACCGCCATCCTAGGACACGTCCTGAGCATGACGTTAAAAGGCTCTATTTTCATGCGGAATTAGTTTAGCGGTAGAACGCCGGGCTTTGAACTCGGAGGTCAAGGTTCGATTCCTTGATTTCGTGCCAGCCGATGAGGCCATAAACCAAGTCCAGCCGATGAGGCTCTAACTCACCACGGTCGATGAGACCTTAAACCACAGGAGGACCCGATGAACAAAGAGAACAAGAACATTGCTGACGTCGATGAGACCGTACAGCATCAGGAAGACCCCGTAACGAAGCAAGCCGATGAGGCGGAAGCTTCACAGCTAAGAAACCTAAACGCAGTTCGTAGCAGTGGGATTAATGAAGACTTCGCTGAGTACGTGAGCTTTGAGATGAATAAGCTAGTCGACAAGGACAAAGACTTCACGACCGCTCTGACGGAGTGGATCGAAGCTAATCCTCAGTACAAACAGCCTACAACAGCAACAGGAATGAGGAGAGGATCCTCACCCGCATCACAAATGGACGGAGTTAAGCATCCCTATAGAGAGCTCAACTCCGAAGATCAATATTTCATAACCGCTAGCCATAGGAGATGCACAAATACCCTTAAGCTCATTTGGATAAATCCATCAACTCACGAAGCAACTTCTTCGTCTCCAACGTGTTTCGTTTCGAAATTCGGACGGATTATTTCTCGCTCTGCTTTATCTATTTCTTGGCGCATAGACTGTTCAGCAATATGCGACATCTCCTCACGTTGACGAAGTTTCGCTTCAATCCTGTCATAGAGCATACGAAGCATCTGCAGATTGCTCGTCTCATCGTGAACGCCTCTGATGGCATATTGAATTGCTCGTTCAACCTTTCGGGACGTCGACCGATGATGAGAAGCAATATTGGGATAGTAATTTTTACTCAAGGGGAGATAATGCTCGGGTGGCAAGGGAAATTTCGTGAGTGCAGTAATAATGTATTGAGTACCTGTATGGCTTTTCGATAAACCCGTCTGATACACGACCTCTTCGATGATATCAGCTTTAAGGTATGTTCTTGTGCGTGATTCATACTGGTCATCATCGTTATCCGCCAAAATATCGTAGATCACTTTCTTTGCATGGTAGATCGACTTACGTCCATCGACATAGTATTTATACTCGCCTGCCCGATCGCTCACCGCCAAATAACCGTCTTTCAACAGCAGATCATTCATGCGGCTTAGACACTCCCGGTCCGACGCAATGAGATAAAACTCAGGCGATCTCATAACAGTTGTACCCGGACGGTAAATATCCGTTGGTTTCAATCGTTCATTCATACTTTTAAACTCTTCAGTATTTGGTAGTTTACCGGTGACTGCATCACGAATGCGATCACTATTATGTTGCGTCTTATTCATTTATTTCAAACCTCCTCCTTGAAGTGGAGTTTGAGTATTTCAAATGATGGATAAGTCATCAATTCGATATATCGTATATTTTCACCAAAAAGCCACCAAGCACCATCTTTCTCAACTAGACCGGTCCAATTCATTAGTTTTCAGTAAAATATCCGCAAATAACAGCGAAATACGTAAGAGTAATATAGAAAGATACGCGGATTCTTGCCCGGCTTTTATAGCTCGACTATAATAACCAAAGTATTTATTGGAAAATAGCCAACAGGCCAACTACACCTGAATGTTAGGCTGATTCACCTTTAGGAGGTTTTGAATGACCAAGAAAGAATTGATTGCAGCAATTGCAGAGCGCACCGATTTAACCCAGGCACAGAGCGAGCAAGGGCTCAACGCATTCATGGACGTCGTAGCTGATACCCTCAAAGATGGCGACAAAGTCTTCTTGACCGGTTTTGGTACTTTTGAAGCGCGCGAGCGCAAGGCACGCCAAGGTCGCAACCCACGCACCGGCGATACCATCGATATTGCTGCATCGATCAATCCGGCTTTCAAGGCAAGCAAAGTCTTCAAGGATCACATCAACTAGTAGATACTTACTTGCAATCGACACAGATCCCAGGCGCCTCAGGGCGCCTTTTGCATGCTATAATTTAAAGTCGCAATATGAGTAAAGGAGGTTGATCTTGCCGGAACAAAAGAGCATAGAAGAACGCTTAGTTCTAATTCTTGGAGCCAGTGGTGACCTGGGTTTTAACCTCAGCTTACGCTTGGCTCAAGAAGGCTATCGCAAGTTCATCCTTCAATGTTGTAATAACACAGAGCGGTTAGCGCTATTAGCGGAGACGCTCCAAGCGCAGGGTGCAGAGTGCCATCTTGTGGCATGTGATTTCAGGCGCATGGATGTTGCTTGGGATCACCTCGTGGAAATCCTCGACAGCTTGCCTCCGGTCGATGTCCTCATCAATTTCCAGGGTCTTAGTCACAGTGATTTGGTGCAAGATGTTCATTTCGCTACGTGGAACGATCTTGTGTCCGTGAACCTCGCATCGTGTTTCAGAGCAATTCAATTAGTTTCGCGCGGTATGCTACGGCAACACTCCGGCGTCATTTTGAATTGCACTTCCATTTGGGGAATGAAAGGTGCGGCCCTTGAAGTGCCCTATGCCAGCCTCAAAGCAGGCATCATAGGACTTACAAGATCTCTTGCAAAAGAATGGGGTCCTTCCGGAATCCGAGTAAACGCCATAGCACCCGGCTGGATCCAAGGCCAGATGAATCGTAACTATAGTGAGACGGAGGCTTCCGATTTTGCCTCGGACGTACCATTAGGACGGCTAGGCACTCCGGACGATGTTGCAGAGGCTGCATCATTCCTTATCAGTGAACGTGCAAGCTACATTACGGGACAAGTTCTCGCCGTCGACGGCGGCTATACAACATAATTTGAAAGACGTGACGATGAATATAGATACAACAATTCTCGAATGGGGTGTAGGGAAGACCTACTTCATCCAGACGTTCGGGTGTCAATTGAATGAGAATGATTCAGAAAAGCTCGCCGGCCAACTCGAAGCCTACGGGTTAAATAGAGCCATTGAAGCATCGGATGCAGATCTCTATCTCATCAATACTTGCGCAATACGTGAGAATGCCAGTGATCGCTTCTTTGGTCACTTAGGGCATTCAAAGACTTACCTCAAGCGTAAGCCCAGCATGATCATCGGAGCTTGTGGTTGCCTCATGATGAAGAAACCCTATGTAGAGCGCATAAAGAAGAGCTTTGCTCACCTGAACTTCCTCTTTGGTCCGCAAGACCTCCATCGTTTACCGGAGTTTCTGGCTCGAGCCATCAAAGGCGAGAAAACCTACGAAGTTGGCCGGGAAGATGCTTTCGTCGAGGGCTTGCCCATCGCAAGGGCTAGACAACACAGAGCTCTTGTCAGCATCATGTATGGTTGCAATAATTTCTGCTCCTACTGTGTCGTGCCATATGCAAGAGGTCGTGAGCGCAGTCGTAAGCCTGAAGACATATTACAGGAAGTCCAACAACTCACCGACCAAGGATTCAGTGAAGTCTTGCTCTTAGGTCAAAACGTCAATTCCTATGGCAATGATCAGGAGGGTTCGTATGGAGACTTCGCTGACTTAGTTGAGCTCTTGGCAAGTAAAACGTCTATACCGCGCATTCGGTTCATGACGTCTCATCCCAAGGATCTATCGTCCAAGCTAATCTCCGTCATGGCTAAGTACCCACAAGTTGAAAGGCATATCCATCTCCCGCTCCAATCGGGGAGCGATGCTGTTTTGAAAGCCATGAACCGAAAGTATGACAGGGAACGTTATCGCTCTATTGTGAAAGAGATCCGCGAGAAATTGCCCGACGCAACATTGAGCACGGACATCATCGTCGGGTATCCTACAGAGACGGAAGAGGATTTCATCCAGACTCTAGAGTTAATTGAAGAAGTAGGATATACCCAGGCTTTTATGTTTCAATTTTCACCTCGTCCGGGGACGCCTGCTGCAGAGCTTGAGGAGATCCCACAAGAGGTGATGACCGATCGCTTCAATCGTTTAGTTGAGCTTCAAGATAGCAAGGCGAAAGAATATCATGCAGACGAAGTAGGGAAGACGCTAACCCTATTGGTTGAGGGAAGAGCAGAACATGAAGAGAACACTTGGACCGGGCGAGACTCGCGTAACTTCTTAGTTAACTTCACTGTAGATCCTGAATTGGTTCCGGAACGTTTGCAGGGAGATGATCTCAAGCTGGAAAACACCTTTGTTCAAGTGAAGATTACAGAATCCAGAACCTACTCGTTACGTGGTGAATTTCTTACCCTATCAACGCAGGAAGAAGTAGCCCAAGGCTAAAGAAACGGAGGAGTCAATGAGCTTAGCTCTCAAAGACATCGAGAGGGATAAGTTAAGTCCTATGATGCGGCAATTTGCCGACATCAAGGATCAGTATCCCGATTGCCTCGTTCTCTTTCGCTTAGGGGATTTCTACGAAACGTTCTTTGAAGATGCAGAAACTGCCGCCCGTGTGTTGGAGATTGCGCTCACGTCTCGGGACTGTGGATTGGACGAACGTGCTCCTATGGCGGGCGTCCCTCATCATGCCCTAGATCAATATCTTCATCGCTTATTGGACCAGGGCTTTAAGTTGGCATTAGTTGAGCAGATGGAGGATCCTCAACTCGCTAAAGGATTGGTCAAGCGACAAGTTGTCCGTGTCGTCACCCCCGGAACCCAAACGGATCAGGCAGCTCTTGATGCAAACAAGAATCATTATCTTCTGGCAATCAAGGATGAGGGCCCCGGATTCGGGATTGCCGTCATCGAACTTATCAGTGGCCGCTTCCTGGGCACAGCTATTCTGGGGGGTTCCACCAAAGATAAGCTCCTGGCAGAGCTTGCACGTTTTGATCCGGCGGAGGTCCTCATATCCGAGACCTTTGCTGAAGATACTTTCTATACAAAATATCTGCGCGATCGATATGTTTGCACCTTAGTTCCGGCTTCGACCTTCGAGCTACCGTCTGAACACGAGGCACCGGTCACAGCTGATTTTCAAACTGCGGAACAAGAAGAAGGCATCCTCGAGGCTGATTCTTCCACAAAAAAAACCTACCGGTCCTATCTTCCTGATGAAGCCTTGAGCGATCCTCAAAATCTAACCTCCCAAGCAGGGATGAGCATTTTACGATATCTCATTCACACCCAATTTCGTATCCCTAAACATGTAGAACGCTTGGAACGTTATGATGCCGGGGGACAGTTACAGCTTGATGAAACAGCCAGACGAAATCTAGAGCTCTTTGAAACAGTTCGCGAACGCCGGCAAAAGGGTTCTTTGTTTTGGGCGCTCGATCGGTGCGTAACAAGCATGGGCCGTAGACTCCTCCGCCGCTGGCTCGATAGACCTTTGAGTTCTGTACCGGCCATTGTTGAACGCCAAGACGCCATCGAAGACTTCGTCAATGATTTTATCCTGCGAAAGAGTCTACGTGATCGTTTAGCTGCGACCTATGACTTAGAGCGATTAGCAGGAAAACTCGATCTAGGCCAAGGGAATGCCCGAGATCTTTTGAGCTTGGCGCGAAGCCTCCGCCAATTAGATCCAATTCGTGATCTCTTACCCAAAGATGCGCCTGCAGACCTTATTCAGCAGCTCCGAGCACAGATTGATCCTATGGATGATCTAGCCTCTGAGATCGAAGCAGCCCTCGTCGATCCGGCTCCTATAAGTATCACAGATGGCGGACTCATCAATTATGGCTATTCTGAAGAACTCGATGAGATCAAGGAAATGGCAGAGAACGGCCAGTCAAAACTGATGGAGTTGGAAGCCAGGGAACGGGAAGCAACGGGGATCAAGAATCTCAAGATCGGGTTCAATCGTGTCTTTGCTTATTACTTGGAAGTCACCAAGAGTCAAGCAGACAAAGTGCCGGACCACTATATCCGCAAGCAAACCTTAGTGAATGCTGAACGTTACTTCACCGATGAACTAAAGATTATGGAAGACAAGATCCTTGGGTCTCAAGCCAGGCTGGTTGAACTGGAATATGAACTCTTCTGTCAACTTCGTCGCAAAGCCGCTCTCGTCAGCCATGTCATTAGACGAAATGCTGAAGCGATTGCACAGCTCGACGTCTTGAGCGGTTTAGCGGAATTAGCGTCACGTGAGAACTATATCCGGCCGTCCATCAATACTTCGCATGATCTCATCATCGAACAAGGAAGACATCCTGTTGTGGAACAGAGCTTGGGCAAGGGGGCTTTTGTAGCCAATGATGTTTCTATGGCAGGAAAGGACGAGCGCCTCATCTTATTAACCGGGCCAAACATGTCCGGTAAATCTACATACATGAGACAATCCGCACTCATCGTGATCATGGCCCAAATGGGGAGCTTCGTTCCGGCAAGCAGAGCAGAGATTGGCATCGTTCAGCAAATTTTCACCCGAATCGGGGCCTCAGATGATTTGGGATCCGGTGAGTCGACCTTCATGGTTGAGATGATGGAGGTCGCCTCTATCTTACGTGAGGCTGAGGATCGAGCTTTGTTGATCCTGGATGAGATCGGACGCGGGACCAGTACGTACGATGGCCTGGCCATTGCCTGGTCCTTGATCGAGGAAATTCTCCTTGGGATGCCGAAGGGTGTGCGGACGTTCTTTGCTACGCATTATCATGAATTGACGGAGCTTGAAGGTCAGCTACTGGGGCTTGTCAATCGTTATGTCCAAGTGCAAGAACTGGAAGATGAAGTAATCTTCCTCCATAGGATTGCGGCCGGGGCGGCTAATCGAAGCTATGGGATTGAAGTCGCTCAATTGGCGGGCGTACGTCCCTCGGTCGTGTTTCGCGCCCAAGAACGCTTAGCCCTCTTGGAACAGCAAAAATCGGGGCCCGGAAAATCTCGACCACAAGCCAAGATTCTTGAAGGTCAAATGGATCTATTCTCCTCCGCCTTCTCGCTTCGTCAAACCGATGAAATCTTTGAAGATCTTAGAACTTTAAATGTCGATGAACTTCGCCCTATCGATGCCTGGCACAAGCTCGATGAATTGAGCCGCAAGGCACGTGAAAGTGAGCGCAATGTATGACGTCACGCATTCAAGAACTAGATGCTGTAACAGCCTCTCAGATAGCCGCAGGCGAAGTGGTCGAACGACCGGCATCCGTGATCAAAGAGCTTTGTGAGAATGCCTTGGATGCAGGAGCCAGTGTGATTGAAATCGATATAGAACAAGGTGGCATCCGGAGCATGACCGTCCGCGATAACGGGGAGGGTATGGATGCTGAAGATGCTATGAAAGCCTTCCTGCCCCATGCAACCAGTAAACTTCGCGACATGTCCGACTTAGATCTCTTGCGCACCATGGGATTTCGGGGCGAGGCACTTTCATCCATTGCAGCCGTGAGTCGCGTGACGTTGGTGACTCGACGTGAGGAGATGGATAATGGTGTACGAGTCGTCATGGAAGGTGGCGATCTCAAGGAGCAACTACCGGCCGGGAGCGCTAAGGGATCCAGTTTTGTCATTAAAGATCTCTTCTACAATGTCCCTGCACGATATAAATTCTTGAAAACGGATCGTACGGAAGGAATGCATATCACGCGGATTGTGACCGATCTGGCTTTAGCTCGTCCTGATGTATCCTTTCGTTTGACGAATGATGGCCAAGAGAGACTTCATAGTCCCGGGAACGGTGATCTTCTTTCTACGATCTATGCCATCTTCGGACAAGATACAGCTCAGGAAATGATTGAAGTCGTTCCGAAGGACGGTTCACCTGTCCAAGTATCGGGCTACATTGGTAAACCGGAAATAGCACGTCGTTCAAGGCAGATGCAGTTTTTTATGGTCAATCAACGTCCGGTAAATTCGGGGGTTCTGGCGAAGGCTGTGGAGCAGGCTTTTGTGGGGCAAATGATGACGCAAAAGTTTCCGGTTACTATCTTGAATATTGACGTTAGTCCTTCGCTCATCGATGTAAACGTTCATCCTCAGAAGTTGGAGATCAGGTTCTGGGATGAGCAGAAGGTGTTCCGTGAGACGATGCAGCAAGTGCAAAGCGCCTTGCATCGTTCGTTGGGCGTTGCCGTTGACGCAACTCCTAAGTTAGAGCATGAAACGGCCGAGATGCCGTCTGAGGACGCGCTACAAGCGTCCAAAGAGGCATGGCGGAAACAGTCTCTCTATGCTTGGACAAGGGATCAGACGAAGGAAGAGGGCGCTCTCAAAGAGCATCGATCTCATCTACCTCTGGCTGAAGCCCAGTCTCACTACGAGAGCTCGCATGTCTCGGCTCAGGACGAACGGTCCGGCGGTGATGATGAGGATTTAACGGAATCCTATGAAGAGACTCATAGAGCTGCTTCTAATGAAAAAGAGCGTTCGTCGCACGAGATCTTCGATATTTTAAAGCACGAGGCGAAGTACATTGGACAAGTCTTTACGACGTACTTGTTATTTGAGTTGGATCATGAGCTCATCTTGATCGATCAGCATGCAGCGCACGAGAAATTACTGTATGAGGATCTGATTGCAGAATTCTCAGAGGATCATGTCCTTCAAGCTCAAAGTTTGTTGGCACCGATGGCCGTTCGTTTGTCACCGGCGGAATCTGAGCTCTTGGAAGAACATACCGAGGTTGTTAAACAGCTTGGTTTCGAACTCGACTCTTTGGGTCCAACAAGCTTAGCGATCAGAGCTATTCCTGCTTCCCGCAATCAAATGGATCCTGTCCATGCTTTGCGTGCACTTATAGACGATCTCCATGTCTTTGATTATGAGATCTTCTCACGTGATGCAGCAAAGCAAAGGCATATGCTTGCTACGATGGCTTGTAAAGCAGCGGTCAAGGGAAACGATCGACTGAGCGATGGTGAAGTCGAGGTCCTATTAACTAGAATGCATCAGGCTATTGACCCTTGGCGTTGCCCTCATGGGAGACCTACGATCATACGAATGCCCGAAAGTGATTTAGAGAGGGCTTTTCAAAGGATCGTGAACTGATGATCATCTATCTCACCGGACCTACAGCCAGCGGCAAAACGGAGCTCTCACTTCTTATCGCTGAAGCTATCGATGCAGAAATTGTGAACTGTGATGCCCTACAAGTTTATCGTGGACTCGATGTAACGACCGCCAAGGCAACATCTGAGGAACGTGCTCGAATTCCGCATCATCTCGTGGATTTCATCGATGCAGATGTAAATTTCAACGTATCGGACTATCAAGCCGCTGCTCAAGATATTATCGAAGAGATTCTAGGGCGTGGTAAAAATGTTCTAATTGTGGGAGGGACGCTCCAGTATCTACGTAGTCTTAGGTATGACTATGAATATAGCTCTCCACCCTCAAATCCTTTCGTCAGAGCTCGCTTGGAAGAAGAAGCGGAGGACTTTGGCGTCGAAAAAATGCATCGAAGATTAGCGGCACTGGATCCGGTACGTGCCGAGAAACTTCATCCCAACGATATCCTGCGAGTCATACGTGCTTTGGAAATTATTGAGCTTAGCGGTAAACCTGCATCATCCTTTGAGCCCGTGGAACGTCACAGTAAGTATTGGGGTCCGCTCTTTATCTTATGGCCGGAAAGAGCATGGCTTTACGAAAGAATCAACCGGCGCGTTGATCGGATGTTAAAGAATGGAATGCTCGATGAAGCGCGAGAACTCTATGAATGCCAGCTTGATGTGAATCAAGGGGTTACAAAAGCCATCGGTTACAAAGAGTTGATCCCTTATCTTGCCGGTGAAGAAGTGTACGATGACGTCGTCGAGAAGCTAAAGCAAGCCACGAGGAACTTTGCCAAGCGACAATTGACCGGTCTACGGAGCATGGAAGACGCCTATTATCTCCAAGTTGGACCGGAATCTTCGAATTCTGACCTATTTCGTCAGATTCTCCGTGAATTATCTGATATATCAGATTGACGAGCTTCCTTAATTGTTACGATAATCATCTTGTAGTAATTAGTTTGTAATACAAATGAAATGGAGTGTCGTTTTGAATTACGCAAGAAGATTTAGTAGCAATGAGTTTGATCGTAGGGATTTGAGAGGCAAAGAAGAGAAGGGAAGAAAGGGTCAAAGACGATCGGTTCAGGACTATATCCTCGGTCGTTGTCGTTCCAAAAAAATTCCACTTGAGGTTCAATTAAAGAATGAGCTCGTGATCGTTGGCAAGATTATTGCCTTCGATAACTGGACCATTTTCCTGGATGAGGGGAAAGGTAATACACTAATCTTTAAGTCAGGAATCTTGAGTCTAAAACCTTTAAAGCCTCTCGATATCGGAAGCATCATCTCGTACCCAAGCGAATCGGATATTGATTTGAAGGATAAGAAATCACCGTATTTGTTTGAAGATAGAGATATAGCCTAGCCATTGCTTGATTGAAGATGGCATAGCGCTATAGATCGGGGTTCAAAATAGCCCATCCGTGCTATAATCTTACTTCGATTACCGAAGTAGAGGAGGTCTGACCTTGCAAGGAAAACCCATGCGACGGGGAAATTTTGAACCCCCCAAACAAATGACGCATCGCTTAGTGACCCTTAAGCGAAGTGGACCCTATAAGATTTATCGCCTCAAAGGCTATACAACCACTTCTGAAGTTGAAGACATGTGGCATAGTCGTAAGCGTATGCGCTTTATACAGCGAACCAGCATTTTTGTTTTGTTTATCGTCTTACTACTGTTGCTGTTTTACTGGATCGATCCGATCCCCAAAATACAGGAAATGATCCGTGTTGTTGGTGGTGGCTTCTAAGCTAGACCGGTCTCAGACCCTTTGTATACACGCCTCAAGATCGATGTTCGGTCCTGAGGCTTTTTAATGTAGGTCAGGGAGAGGAATGAAGAACATTCGGGCTTTATGATGGCTTTCAGGACCGCTTGATTCACGGTAACATCAAGCAAGAAATTCCCGGGGAAATGGCATGACGTGGAGCACATCGCGAAAAATAATGGGCTCATTTGGTGTTTGAGACTCATCTTAATTCGCGCTTATCTGAGATCGCTGGAAAGTGATCAAACCATGCAATTAGAGAGTTAATCCGGTGATGGCACGACCGTTTTGGTCTGGTCTGATGGCTACATATTAGTCGTCGAAGTAAGAAGGCGAACCGTTCCGGTCCGCCTATTCTAATACTTTTCACATGGGTTATAGACTCATGACCCTCACGCTTCGGTAGCTGAATCATCGTCCGGTTCAGTCAATCTTTCAGGTGGCATTTCTGTTGCGAGCGGATTTCGTGCGACAGCGTGTTTCAACTGCGCTTCAGCAACATGAGTATAAATCTCTGTCGTTGCTAAGGATTCATGACCTAGAATCTCTTGAAGAATGCGAATATCAACCTCACCATATTGGAACATGAGCGTTGCAGCCGTATGACGCAATTTATGAGTACTATACAGTTTAGGATCTAGCCCAATCTCACGCAAAGCTAGGTCGATCATCCGCTGTACGGCTGCATGTGAGATGCGATTGCCTTGACGCGAAATGAAGAGAGCTTCCGGGTCTTTCAAGCCTTTCTTTGGTCGATCCTCCAAGTAGTCTTCAATGGCCCATTGGCACGCCTGGTTGAGATAAATGAAGCGCTCCTTGTTGCCTTTCCCAATGACTCGTAATTGATCGCCTCTAATGTCTTTCAAATCCAAACCACACAATTCTGCCAATCTCATGCCACAGTTCAAGAACAAAACAAGAATGCAATAATTTCTACTTGCAAAAGGATCATCCGCTTTCTCTCTTTGGCTTTGAAGTAAACGTCGACTTTCATCTAAATTCAGGTAACGCGGCAGTCGTTTGATTTGTTTTGGTGACTCGAGCTCTATGGTAGGATCCGTATCAAGGATACGTGCTCTCTTATTTAGATAGCTGAAGAAGCCTCTTAGAGAAGAGGTTTTACGAGCTCGATTTGCAGCCGATGCATTTCGTTCTCTCGTGAGCCACGTAAGGAAAGAATAAAAATCAGCCAAATCAATCGATCGCAAATCCTCTTCTGTAATCTGATCAATTGGAATTTCCTCGAACGCTAGATCACCTGTAGAGCCCCAGCTTTGAATAAGGTAGCGAAAGAATAGCCTCAAATCGTAGCGATACTCTTTCACAGTCAAGGGTGAGCGGCCTAAAATAGCTTCTAAATATGACAAGTATTCATCCATTCTTGGGAAAGTATCGGGTGAAGTCTTCTTGGACATACGACCTCCTTCATCTATGTGATTATAATAGATAAAGTTTCTGAGGGCTCATTTAGCAATAGTTGGGAGTATAGTATGACGAAATTACGAGCAGGGATCGTTGGAGCAACCGGTTATGTTGGGCAACGCTTCTTGACGCTCTTGACGGATCACCCCTGGTTTGAAGTCACCAAATTAGCTGCATCGAAGCGGTCTGCCGGCAAAACCTATGCTGAAGCTACTGCCAATCGCTGGAGCATACCTGAATCTATGCCGGAGAAGTATGCAAATTGGACGCTTTATGACAGTTCAAATATAGAAGAGCTTTGTAAAGATCTTGATCTGGTTTTCTGTGCTGTCGATATGGCAAAAGATGAACTCATTGCAATGGAAGAAGCGATCGCCAAGCAAGAAGTCGCCGTCATCTCAAATAACTCCGCCAATCGATGGACTCCGGATGTCCCTACCTTGATTCCCGAGATCAATCCGGATCATACGGAGCTTATAGACGCGCAACGCAAGCGCTTGGGAACTGAGAAGGGCTTTATAGCATGTAAGCCAAACTGCTCTATACAGTCATATACACCAATGCTCTTCGCATTGAAAGATTATGGCCTTGAGAAAGTTATTGTCTCTACCTATCAAGCAATTTCCGGAGCCGGGAAAACGTTTGAAACCTGGCCGGAAATGCTTGGGAATGTTATCCCTTACATTGGTGGGGAAGAAGAGAAGAGTGAACAAGAGCCGCTTAGAATCTTAGGTGACGTCGTAGATGGAACCATCCAAATACCGGACAAGCCTGTAATTTCTGCCCAATGCTATCGTGTGCCTGTTCTCGAAGGACATATGGCTTCTGTAGCGGTATCCTTTAGCGATCCTCCAACCAAAGAGCAAATCCTCGAGGCTTGGCAAAACTTCCAAGGTGCAGAGATCGCAAGAGATCTACCATCATCACCGAAGCAAAAGATCACATACTATGAAGAGAACGATCGTCCACAAACTCGGCTTGATGTCATGACAGAAAACGGTATGGGATTCATGGCTTCCAGATTGCGTGAGGATCCTATCTTTGACTTCAAATTCACAGGACTCAGTCATAACACGATCCGTGGCGCAGCCGGTGGAGCTATCCTTATGGCAGAGCTATTAACGAAACAAGGCTCTATTGAAGGACAGGTAAACCCCAGTTGCTAAACTAGCGGGAAGAGGTAAGCGAGTTTTCCACAGAGTTCTCCACCTCAACAAAATACTAATTTTGTTGAGGTGGGGAGGCATATATCACAGAAAGAGCCATGCATAGCTAAACCCAATGCTAAACCCAATAACTTACTCAAAATTTATTCAAGGACCTCAGCGGTATTTGCCCTGAGGTCCTTTTCTATACGAAGCGCTAGTTTCATTCATTGCATGCCACAACCCTCACAGCACGTTCAATCAAACCTTGCCTAAGATCGAACACGAACAATCATTAGGACAGCATCATTTCAAGATCATCGATTCGCAGAACTCTTTAGAGTCATTCAACTCATCTAGTCCTGAACCTCATCGATGTTCCCGGAAGTAATTTAAAACCTTAGAACCATGTAGCCAATCAGTGAAATGACTCTAGTTTGTCTCTTGCACACATCTTCATTGATTTTCTAATGACTTATGCACACGTCATGAACAAATCACTTTATATTTATTAAGGTTTGGGCAGCAATAAATCACCCAAGCCATCAACAGGTTTCTTATCCCCAAAATTCATCCACTTTATACCCACTTTCGATATTTTAGCTTCGATTATTACACAGAGGTTACATTGCGAATCGATTACAACGACACGCTCGTATTGGATCTACGCAAATAGTTGCGCCTCCGCTTATTCGTCGGAGGCGCTAATTTCATGTATAGATGTTTAGTTGTCGTTCGTTAGAAATTTGATCGATGAATATTTGTTACTAAATTATGAACAAATACAATTATATTAATTGAGGGTCCCACATAGGTTTTAGGAAGTTACCCTTTATGTTTGGCCTTATATGCTCTGTTGTAGGCGCTAACAAGAGCTCTTAGGGATGACTTCGTAATATTGCTTGAAGTTCCTGCTCCTTGGTGGATCTCTCTTATCTCCCCTTTCGAATCGCTCATGGTGACATAAGATAGTGCCCTGGATGCTGAACTCTGAGTCAGTGCGTGTTGCTGATACTCGAGGATCTCGAAATTCATAGAGAGAAATTCATTGAGTGCATTATTGAATGCTTCAAGCACACCTGACCCTTCGGCACTAATTCTATGATGCGAATCAAACCAGTCAATTTCAGCGTCGATCGCAACACTCTTGTCCGTTAGAGTAAGTTCATTAAAATTCGTCAAACGAAGGGGTTCTTGTAAGTCAACATAGAGTTCATGGAACAGATCAAGAATCTCATCAGGGCGAAGATCTTTATCACGTCTCTCGCTTTCACGCTTGACATCTGCACTGAAGACTTGCTGGAATCCTCTTGGCAGCTGATATGAATAGTATTGCTCCATGATCCAAGCAACACCACCTTTGCCGGACTGACTATTGATCCGAATGATTGGAGCATAGTCTCTACCAACGTCCATAGGATCAATGGGTAGATATGGAATCGCCCAGAACGCTTTAGCTTCGACTTCTCGAGCTAACATACCCTTGCGAATAGCATCTTGATGAGACCCCGAGAAAGCTGTGTAGACCAAGTCCCCGGCGTAAGGGTGCCTAGGATGAACTAATATACCGGTACTAGCTTCATAGACTTGAATAGACTTATTTATATTGGAGAAGTCTAACTTAGGATCAATGCCATGAGAGAAAAGATTCATGGCCATGGTCAAGAGATCCGCATTGCCTGTCCGCTCACCATTTCCAAACAAGGTGCCTTCGACTCGTTGCCCGCCTGCCAATAAACCCAATTCGCTTGCAGCAACGGCTTGTCCCCTATCATTATGGGGGTGAAGACTTATGATAATGTCGTCGAGATGCCGAGTGTGGCGACAAAAATACTCCACTTGATCTGCATAGTAATTAGCGCCACCCATTTCAACCGTATTGGGCAAGTTGATGATGATCTTGTCGTTGTCTTCTAAATGTGGCTTGAAGACATCGACCACAGCATCACAAACTGAAACAGCATAGTCAGGTTCTGTACCGCTGAAGCTTTCCGGAGAGTATTCATAACGATACTTTGTATTTGATCTGTCTTTGCTGACTGCTTCAACCAGCATCTTAGCCCCTTGAACCGCCAAGTTTTGCACTTCTTCTTCATTCATCTTAAAGACAACATCACGCTGCAAGGTAGAAGTTGAGTTATAAAGATGCAAAATAACGTTGGGTGCTCCGCGAACAGCTTCCATCGTTCGTTCAATGAGAGCCGAGCGAGCTTGAGTGAGAACTTGAATCGTCACATCCTTCGGAATCAGATGGTTATCGATCAAGTATCTTGAGAATTCAAACTCGGTGTCGGAAGCCGCCGGAAAACCAATCTCAATTTCTTTAAAGCCGATATCGACCAAATGCTGATAAAAATAGATCTTTTGCTCAAGCGTCATCGGACGCTCCAGCGCTTGATTGCCGTCTCGAAGATCGACACTACACCAAATGGGTGCTTCTTTGATCTCCTTATCCGGCCACTGTCTATCTTCTAACCCGATCGGAGGGGGTGGACTATACTTCTGGTAATTCATCAAGGATGCCTCCTTCCATTAAAGTAAGATCAAATGAACCTCACTTACAGAGTAAGACCCAAAGATCTTGAGCTCTCAATATCGGTCGAAAATTACCTAAGGCGAACCTTCGGTTCCAAGTGGTTATTATCGTGCGATACCATATCCTGTAGGAATACGGCATAGCCACGATAGGTCTCGTAGATATCCAGTTTATGACAGACTTCGTAGGGTGCATGCATGCTGAGAACCGGAACCCCCGCATCGATGACTTGGGCTCCCCAATGGGCGGCAAACTTTGAGATCGTGCCACCACCGCCGGCATCTACCAGTCCAAGTTCACCCGATTGCCAGTGAATACCTGCTTTGTCGAATGTGTGTGCTACCGCTGTCATAAACTCTGAACTCGCGTCGCTTGTACCGTATTTCCCACCTGAGCCGACGTACTTTTGGAGATAGATACCACGGCCACAATAACCATTATTCGCAGGATCCGAAACACTTGCGAAAACAGGATCGAATGCATTGGTCACGTCAGTAGAAAGCATCGAGGACTTTGCCAAAGCTTGGCGATAGACTAATTGACTATATCCGCCACTAGACTTCGTAAGAAGCTCGATGAAGAAATTCTCAAACAATGCCGATTGAGCGCCCGTATTACCGTCGCTACCAATTTCTTCTTTATCCGTAAGCATGACAACGGTGGTACGGCTGGGCTTTTCGATGGACATGACAGCTCGCAACGCCGTGTAGCTACACACGCGATCATCTTGGCCGTAAGCTGCGACGAAGGATCGGTCGAAACCGAGGTCGCGAGCTTTCATAGCAGGAACGATGGAAAGTTCAGCTGTGATGAAATCGCGCTCTACAATCCCATAACGCTCATTTAGTAGTCTGAGAAGTTCCAGTTTATAGCGATTCCCGGCGCCCTTATCTTCGTATGGAGTTCCACCGATGAGCAGGCGAAGTTCTTCGGCTTCAATCACATCGGAAGCCTTCTTTCCCATTTGCTTATTGCCTAAATGTGGGAGCAGATCATTGAAGATGAAGATAGGATCATTTTCATCTTCACCAATTTGAATTTCAATCTTTTCACCCTCTTGGGTATAGATCACGCCATGGATGGCCAGTGGAATATTCGTCCATTGATAGTTCTTAATTCCTCCGTAGTAGTGGGTGGAAAAATATGCCATTTCACCGGCTTCGTATACGGGGTACGGTTTAAGATCGACGCGAGGTGAGTCTACATGCGCGCCGACAATATTAAAGCCCGCAGCAACCTCTTCTTGTCCTAGGATTGCAGCTAACAGACCTTTACCGAGAATATTGCTATAAACTTTGTCACCCGGCGAAAGGCTTTCGAACGTCGAAAGATCCTTAAAGCCGTTATCCTCTAGGAGACGAACACTCTCTCTAACGGCTCCCCTCTCCGTCTTACCTAGGTCTAAATAGCGCTTATAGTCTTCGCTAAATTCCATGGCCTCTTTGACTTCATTATGAGAATAATGATCCCAAAGTGAACTGTGCTTATGGAGGAGCTTTTCCTCGAGGTTCTTGGTTTTTCTATCTTTATTATTGTCTGACATGAATTCCTCCTCTATGAAAATAGATAAATGATAGGATATCACAGCCCCTAGGGTTAAGATCCATAAATGCGAATAATCTGTGGTAATATGAACCAATTTGATCCAGAAGGAGGATTCGATGAAGAATAGTGAGTCTCTATCACTTCCCGCCCATCCTTATACTCGTGATGAAATCTATACCGACTACGATCTTTCCCATCATGCTGATATCCATAATCATTGTACGCCTTTCTCACCTGATGCCAGTCAAAGCATTGATGAGCAAATAGCATGGATGCGCAGTCTGGGCTTTAGAAACCATATATTGACGGATCACTATGATAAAGGACACCTTGACGCAAACGGTACAATTAGCCTTGAACGTGATCGCGAAAGATATCCTAAGATAGAGGACGAGCCGGCGAGACCCGGCGAGTGGATCTTTGATGTCTATCAATACTTCGAAGTTCTCCAAGCGAAACAGAAGGAATTGGCAGAGGGTAAGGATCCCTTTGATCTCTTAATAGGCATAGAATTAGGGTATCTCCCGGAAATCAAGGATGATCTAAATGCCATGGTCGAACGTTGGCCTTTCGATCAAGTCATCGGGAGTGCTCATAGTTATGACAATCAGGAGATTTATGCAGCCAGATCCTTCTATGATCTAGGTAAAGATGCAAGCTATACGTTTTATCTTGAGCGCCTGGATGAGATTGTCCGGGAACTTGATATCGATATTCTAGGGCACTTTGACTATGTAACGCGATACAACTTATATAAGCAGCCTCGGTTTCGCTACGACGAATTCCCCGATCAATTTGACATGCTCTTCAATAGCATGATTGACCATAGCGTAAGTTTGGAAATCAATACCGGGACACAAGTTAGAACCTTAGGCGCGCCTTCACCACAGCGCTCTTATTCACTATCGGAGATCGACTTACCGGATCCTCTCCTCCTCAAACGTTATCGTGAACTGGGAGGAGAATTAATCAGTGTTGGCTCCGATGCCCATCATTTCACCCAAGGTGGAAGGCTTTATAAAGAGAATTTAGCGTATCTCGAGAGTTTGGGTTTTGAGCACGTGTTCTATTTCCGTAAGAGGCAGCCGGTTGCGGTGCCGATTCGTTAGAGACGCGCAAACATTGTTTATGAAAAAGGAGACTCGCGATGGTCTCCTTTTTTAGTCTTCAATTCAAGGTTTCACGAAGATTTTCCAGCCAATCGTAGATTCTCTTCTCATAGCCGTTTTCAGTTGGCTCATAATAAACAGTCCCTAACATTTCATCCGGTAAATACTGTTGTTTCACAATATGACCCGGATAATCATGGGCATACTTGTAGCCAACCGAATAATCATGGTCTTTAGCCATCGCTTCATTCGGAGCATTTCGCAAATGAAGAGGAACGTTACCGGTTCGTTTGGATCTCACATCGGACAAGGCTTTGTCGATTGCAAGATATGTCGCATTAGATTTTGGAGAAGTAGCAACCATGACACATGCAAGCGCTAAGGGGATCCTTGCTTCAGGCATCCCGACGCGTTCTGCGGTTTGATAGGCTGACATTGCTATGCTCATCGCTTGTGGGTTTGCCATACCAACGTCTTCAGCAGCACAGATGACGATACGGCGCGCAAGATATTCGATGTCCTCGCCACCATGAAGCGCTCTGGCTAAATAGAAAATAGCAGCATCAGGATCAGATCCCCGCATAGACTTAATGAGCGCTGAGATATTGTCATAGTGCTCTTCACCATCGCCATCATAGGCTATGGAACGTTCTTGCATGGAGTCTTTCATGATATCGATCGTGAGGTGAATTCTACCGTCTTTACTCAATGGCGTCGTAAGAGCTGCCAGCTCGATACCGTTTAAGGCAATGCGCGCATCGCCATTGGAAAAATTAGCGATAAACTCAAGCGTTTGCTCTGCAAATTCAAGCGGCAAAGCCCCCAGACCACGTTCCTCGTCTGTGATGGCCATCCTCAAGATCTGTAAAATATCATCTTCGGTAAGCGGCGTTAACTGGAACACTGTTGATCTCGAAACCAAAGCCTTGTTGACTTCGAAATATGGGTTCTCAGTCGTAGCACCTATGAGGACGATGGTTCCATCTTCAACTTGCGGTAGGAGAGCATCTTGCTGTGCCTTATTGAAACGGTGGATCTCGTCGATGAAGAGAACGGTCTTCCCTTCAGGATTGAGCAATGGATTCAGTGTATCTTCTATGACTCTCCTGAGGTCTTTCACACCTGCGGTCACGGCGTTAAGTCGTGTGAATTCGGCAGCGGTTTGCCTCGCTACAATACGAGCTAAAGAGGTCTTCCCCGTTCCGGGAGGCCCCCACAGAATGATGGAACTTAAGCGATCAGCTTCAACCATCCGTCGCAAGAGCATGCCCTCACCAAGAATATGGGCTTGGCCAACATATTCATCCAAGGTGCGAGGCGCCATTCGAAAAGCCAAGGGCTCTCTTGATTGTCTAGGATCCACGGCAGACATCCTTAGATCACTGAAGTTTTCAAAGGATACTTCGAACAAAGTTCAAGAACTTCATTTCGTACCTTATCCGCTGAACCGTCCGGATCTTTGACCATAAGATCGATCCACTCTGCGATCTTTGCCATATCTTCGACCCCCATCCCGCGGGTTGTGACTGCAGGCGTGCCGAGACGGATGCCTGATGTTATGAAGGGCTTTTCCGTGTCATATGGAACCGTGTTCTTATTACAGGTGATATGGACCGAGTCGAGACGTTCTTGCATGATCTTGCCATTGACACCTTTGCCACGTAGATCTACGAGTATCAAATGAGTGTCGGTACCATCAGCGACAAGGCGATATCCTCTATCCTTCAAGGACTCAGCCAAGGCCTTGGCATTTTCGACGATCCGCTGCTGATAGGTTCTGAAGTTTTCTTGCAATGCTTCGCCGAAAGCAACGGCCTTTGCAGCAATGACATGCATCAATGGACCACCCTGGTTCCCGGGGAAAACAGCAGAGTCGATCTTCTTAGCGTACTCTTGTTTGCAAAGGATAATTCCACCTCGCGGACCACGCAGAGTCTTATGGGTTGTGCTCGTCACAACATCAGCATAAGGAACCGGATTCTCATGGAGTCCGGCAGCAACCAGACCTGCGATATGTGCCATATCGACCATCAGTAACGCACCAACCTCATCTGCGATTTCACGGAAGCGTTTGAAATCTATTGCACGAGGATAAGCCGAAGCACCCGCGATGATAAGTTTAGGTTGAACTTTACGAGCACGTTCCAAGACCCGATCGTAGTCTAAGACTTCACTATCCTTCTCTACCGTATAAAAATGCGATTCAAACCACTTGCCGCTGAGATTGAGTTTCATTCCGTGGGTTAAGTGACCTCCTTGATCCAAGTCCAGACCAAGAATTTTATCGCCCGGGTTCAAGAGTGCTAAGAATACTGCGGCGTTAGCTTGAGCTCCTGAGTGAGGTTGTACGTTCGCATGTTCCGCCCCGAAGAGCTCCTTAACGCGTTCGATGGCGAGCCTCTCAACCGTGTCGACATGCTCACAACCGCCATAATAACGTCGCCCCGGATACCCCTCAGCATATTTATTGGTGAGCACGGAACCCTGAGCTTCAAGGACTGCTTCACTCACAAAATTCTCAGAAGCGATGAGCTCAATATGTTCTTGCTGACGTTGAGATTCCTTGCTAATAGCCTCAAAGACATCAGCATCTTGAGCTCTCAAGTGTTCATATCGCATGGTTCTTCCTTTCCCGAATAACCCGGTAACAAGATCTTCGTATGAGATTCTCGTTCGATCAGATCTTCTCTATTGAATACTAAAATCAAATCTTCGAATCAATCGAAGATGCTTCACCACAGATGTTTCACTGCGGATAATTCACCACAGATGCATCTTACTCCATCTTCTCAACCTCGCCGGCTTCCTTTACAAGGGCGCGTCGACGGGAGAGAAAATTTCCGAGACTATGTTGAGCTTCAGGCCGCACATCAAAAGTCTCGATCCGCTCCAAACCCTGTTGCGTAAGTCCTTCGATATCTAAACCGGATTCAGCTTGACGGGAATCCTCCGCCGTTGGACGTGTCTTGGGATGCTTTGCAACAAAGACTGTGCAGCAGTCATCATAGGGCAACGTGCTTATTTCAAAGGTTCCGATCTTTCGCGCTAGATCGATCGTTTCATTCTTATCCATGGCGATCAAAGGACGCAGGATTGGGCGATCCACAACTGCCGAACTTTCACTAAGACCGTGCATCGTTTGGCTTGCGACTTGACCCAGGCTCTCCCCGGTGGCTAGCACTTGAATGTCTCTTTCCTCTGCAACTGCTTCTGCAATCCGCATCATGAAACGTCGCATGACGATGGTCAGCATTTCAGGCGGTGCTGCCTGATTGATGTCCAACTGGATATCGGTGAAATCTACGACGTGAAGGAGAATACGGCCACAACTCTTACTCAAGATCGAAGCCAGGTCCAAGACTTTCTGCTTCGCTTGATCAGAGGTATAAGGAAAGGTGTGGAAATAGATCGCCTCGAAGGTCACACCTCGAGATGCCAAACGAAAGAGAGCTACCGGCGAATCGATGCCACCGGAAAGGAGCATGAGGGCCTTCCCTCCCGTTCCGGTCGGCAAACCTTTGTATGCCGGAATGATATCTACATAGACTGAATTTTCTTCACGCACTTCGACATAGAGGATAAAGTCGGGATGCTGGACATCGACGGTGAGTCTGTCACCAAAATGAACTAGCAGCTCATGACCCAACTCCCGTGAGATTTCAGGTGAATCCATAGGGAACTGTTTGTTGCCACGTCTTGTTTCAACCTTAAAACGCATAGGCTTGGAGGCTGTGGCTGAGGCTAGGCGTTCACCTACAACCATCTTGGACACTTCGACAATCTTCTCAAAGTCACCCGGGAATCGATAAACGGGACTAGCTGAGACGAGACCAAACGTCGTCGTTGCTACGTCAAGGGCAGCTCGCATCGCACGTTCCAACTCAGGACCTGTAAGTTCATCGCCAACCTCTATCCAGATACGGGACATCTGCATATATACTTTGTAATGCCCTATCTCCTTCAAGCGATACGCTAAGTTCTTAATAATCTGTTGTTCAAAGACGCGACGATTTTGTCCTTTAAGACTAATCTCACCGTATCGTGCCAGCACCATAGGCTGTACATTATCGAGCAAATCAACCTCCTTGATTTTGTTTCAAGATAACACTTAACGAGTCAACATTAACCCATTAAGCTAACCTGAAATATTTCATGGCTTCAGCTAGAGCCGAAACGAATTCCACAACTTCTTCGCGCGTATTCATAAGATCAAAACTAACTCTCAAACTCGCTAACTGCCGGTGTTGAGGAATGCCTAAAGCCTTGAGCACATAGCTTCCATCCTTCGTGCCGGCACTGCATGCGCTGCTATTCGAGACATAGATCCCATACGTTCCCAAGAAGTTTACGAGGGTTTCACCTCGTGTTCCTTCGAGCGCAAAGTTGACGATAGCAGGAGACGAAGTCTCAGCTTCATGCTTCACATAAGCTAAGCTCCTGCGATCCAGCTCACTAAAGAGTGTACTCTTTAAAGTTTCATAGCCTAAGCTTCTAGTTTCGAAATCACCTCGTTTGCCCCATGATGTGATAGCTTCTGCCATTCCGCCAAGAAGGATTGGATTTTCCGTACCGGAACGCATTCCTGCTTGCTGTCCACCACCAACGAGGAGCGGATGGAAGGTGTTCGGCTTCTTTACATAGAGCAAGCCTACCCCTTTGGGAGCTCGGATCTTATGCCCTGAGAAACTGGCAAAGTCCACATCAAGCGAACTGAAATCTATGGGACTCTTTTGCCACATCTGCACCATGTCGACATGGATCAAGGCTTGGGGGGCTCTGTGCCGTATAAGGTTTACCTGCGCCTTAAGGTCAGCAATAGCTCCTGTGACATTATTCACCGCAAGAAGAGATACAAAAGCCACGTCATCCGACAGAGACCCCGACAAATCCTTAATGCCATGGGTCATAACATCAACCGGCAATTCTATGGGTTCGAAACCCCAATGCATCGTACGACGTCCGGCTTGAAGCACAGCAGCATGATTGACCTTCGAATAGAGAACCTTTGGTCTTCGTTTCGCCATCCCGAGGTTAAAGAATGCTGTATTGATGGATTCCGTCGCTGAAGAAGTCACCACGAGTTGTTCCGGTCTACAACCTAAATCATCGGCAAGGACTCGCAATGATGCCTGAATGGATTGTTGTGCTTCCAGCCCACCGCTATGTCTGGCTGCAGGATTCCAATAAAGCGTTTGAGCAAGTTCTGAAACTCGTTCGGTAACTTCCGGGAATTCCGGCGAGGAAGCTGCATGATCGAAGTAGATCAAGATTCGACACCTATTTTCTCAAGTGCCGCCATCCTTGAAGCAACACAGAAAACTTCAATCGCAGTTTCAAGTTCTTCAAGCGGTGGGAAACTTGGAGCCAAGCGAATGTTCGAATCGTGAGGATCTTTGCCATAGGGATACGTCGCACCGGAACCGGTCAAGGTTACGCCGGCTTCCTTACATAGCTGCCATGCTCTGGATGCACAGCCATCATAAAGATCAACACTGACGAAATATCCTCCTTTAGGCTCACTCCATTCAGCAATACCTAAACCGGATAATTGTGCTTCAAGTTCCGAAAGAACGGCTTCAAACTTAGGCGCTAGAATAGCACGGTGCTTTGCCATAATTGCCTTAATTCCGCCCATGGCTTCAAAGAAGCGCACGTGACGTAACTGCTGGATCTTGTCAGCTCCTATGGATTGAATCGTCAACTGATCGATGAACCATTGATAGTCCGCTTTGGATGCCGCTAAGCCGGCGATTCCGGCGGAAGCAAAACTAATCTTTGAGGTCGATGCAAAGAGAATGAAGCGATTGGGATTTCCTGCCTCATCGGCCATCTTCAGGAGTTCAGGGATCTCCGGCTCCCAATCCGTGAGATGATGTACACCGTAAGCATGATCGATAAAGATACGGAAATCAGGGGCCGCCTTCATCTTGGCTAAGCGCTCATAAACTTCGGGTGCGCAGACTGACCCTGTCGGATTAGCATAGATCGGGACAAGCCAAAGTGCTTTGACATTTGGATCTTGGCATAATGCTTCGATCTCATCCATATCCGGACCACCAGGAGTCATTGTCGTCGCAATAAGGTCGCAGCCTAATTTTTCAGAGATTGCAAAGTGTCTATCGTAGCCCGGACTAGGACACAATACCTTGACATTTTCAGCTCCGCCACAGGCCTTGTACCACCCCTCATCTGCACCGGGCAGTGCAAAAAGGCAGGCCGATAAAAAGACACTGTACATCAAACCCAAACTGCTATTGCTATAAACGATGACCTCCTTTGGGTCGACATGTAATAGCTCGGCGAAAACGTCATTGATCTCCGGGATACTCTCTAAACCACTATAGTTTCTTAAATCGCGACCATCGCGACTCTTATAATCATCCGATCGCAGAGTCTCGATCAATTTGCTGGTCTCATCCAGCTGTTCCGGCGAAGGCTTACCGCGAGCCATATTGAGATTAAGTTTTCGGTCAACATAGCCTTGATAAGCTTCCTTCAACCGGGCGTATTCAGCCTGTCGCTCGTTCATCGTCATCTTCGGATAAGCTGTTTTCATATCATCACCTCAAGATCAATATTATTCCTTAGTATACTTCACGAAAGAGGTAAGAACCGCAAAGATAAGCGAGTCTTCATACCCTCGTCTTGTATTGATAAAAGGGCTAAACAAATTTGAACGGAAACATCATTCCTAGCGCTATAGAGTTCTGCAGCATGAAAAAGACGCACATATTGCCTTGGATGAACGATTCCTTCAAGGAGTTCCTCGCTCAATGAAGATCGTCTAGCCTTTACTTCAATGAAGTAATGCATGGCATTCTTCTTCACGATAAGATCGACTTCACCAAAGGGGCGCTCACGATGATTTATCGCAACGAATTCGAAGGACATGTCCATTAGCAAGTTAAGGATGAATCGTTCCGCTTGAGAACCAAGTTCCGAATGATCCGGCATTTTCCACTGCGATGCCGGCTCTATGAATTCCCGGTCTGATTCAAACATGGGTTCAAGCAAGGAATCACTAAGCACGCATTACACCTCCAAGATCCTGGATAAGAATGAACGACGATGAATCGGTGTAGGACCCATGGACAGGATCGCTTCGCGGTGAGCCTGAGTGCCATAACCTTTATTCTGGGCAAAACCGTAACCTGGATACTGCTCGTCGTACCCTCTCATCAATTCATCTCTCGCATATTTTGCGACAATGGATGCAGCTGCTATGCTGACTGACAGTTGATCTCCCCTCACGACCGAGCGTTGCGGAAGCATCAGGTCAGGCAGCTCCAAGGCATCAATCAACACATAATCGGCTTCGCCGTCAAGGGCTTCCAAGGCTCGTCTCATCGCCAGTTTGGTCGCCTCTAAAATATTAATCCGGTCTATGGTCTCAGCATCCGCGACACCTATGCCATAGCATGAAATGAGCATCAGCTCTTGCGCGATTTTCTCGCGTTTCTTCTCACTGATCCGTTTCGAATCCTTAATTCCCTGTGGTAGTTCACCGGATGGCAAGATCAATGCACAAGCATAGACAGGACCTGCAAGCGGTCCCCTACCGACCTCATCCATCCCCGCTACATGCATGAAACCCAAATCATGAAGCGTACGTTCAAATAAACTTGTCTCAGGATAGAGCGTTAACAAACTCATAGGGAATGAGGCTCTCTATCCCAGCAGACGCCACCTAATTTGCCTGTTCTTAAGTCCCTCATGAACAGGTCTGCAAATCGACTTAAATTAGGTCGGCCTCCGCTCATGACACAACCGCGTGCCAGAGCCCCTTGTTCGTAAAGAGGATAATCGAGACTCGGATCCAGGGTCCATGGACCTTCGAGACCGTACGTTTCTTCCAATACTTCAGGATAATGTTCGGCCATCATAAGAAACGTTTGGTAAGCCACCGTTTCTCGATCAATAACGTTATCCGGCAAAGCTGAACAAGCTGCAAGCTTCCTCAATACGTCCGGGTTGTTGGCATCCGGCCATAGGACACCCGGACTATCCAGGAGCTCGATCCCCTTGTGAGGGCTTCGCACCCAAAATACGGCCCGAGTTACTCCGGCACGATTCTCGGCAGGTCTGGCTTTTCTGCCACTCATCCTGTTGATCAAGGTTGACTTGCCTGAGTTGGGCACACCCAGCACGAGAACTCTCAAGGGTCGCCCCTCTCGTCCCTTAGCTTCAGCCTTATCGAGCTTCTCTTGTCCCAGCTCAAAAGCCAAATCCTCCATCCGTTCTATGTCCCTACGATTTTGTGCATCGACAGCGATGCCGGGAAGACCCGCCTTGTTGTAAACATCCAACCAACGATCCAGCAACACCGGATCTGCAAGATCTCGCTTATTTAAGACAATCATGCTAGGTCTACGCTCTTGAAAGGAGGCTAACTCGGAACTTCTACCGCTCGCAGGAATTCTTGCATCCACCGTCTCGATGAGGACATCGACATATGGCATGTACTCTTCCATTTGGCGGAGACCCTTGGCCATATGACCCGGAAACCATGATGCGGACATAAATCACTCCTTTGAAAAAAGGCCTCGGAAACTTACTCCGAGGCCTCTAACTACCTTATCAATGCTGCTTGGCTTAGTTCCTGTCGAGACGTTCGCGGATCCTTGCGCTACGGCCGGTACGACCTCTAAGATAATAGAGTTTAGCGCGACGAACTTTACCATGGCTGACAACTTCAAGTGTTTCAACGAGCGGAGAATGGAGCATGAAAACACGCTCAACGCCTACGCCGTACGAAACACGTCGAACCGTGATGGTTTCCGTCACACCGTGCCCTTTACGAGCAATGACGTTGCCTTCGAAAACCTGGATACGTTGGCGCTGGCCTTCACGAATCCTCAAGTGAACTCTCACACGATCACCGATCAAAATGTTCGGTATTTCTTCCTTCTTCTGACTGTCTTCAACAGCCTTCACTAACTGATGCATATTGCGTTCCTCCTTCAGTTACTTTGGATGTTCTTGCACGCAACGGCAGCGGACCATCCCTTAACGCGAAACTACGAAATCTTACCACAAGCATAATATCGCCGCAATCCTAAGTCTTGGGATTCATCACATCTATAGGCCCTTAACACTCAAAAGCCCTTCCGAATCAACCATCGTCTCTGACCGGCGTAAAATCCAATTCTGCCAGGAGCTCATACTCCTCTTGGGTCCATTCATAGGATTCCAGAAGATCTGGTCTTTTTATTATAGTCTCCCGCAATGCATCGAGCTTACGCCAAGTTTCAATCTTCACGTGATGACCGGACATTAAAACATCAGGCACATCATGACCACGCCAAGAAGCCGGTTGCGTGTAGTGTCTACTCTCTAGGACGCCATGATAATGGGATTCATTTTCATAAGACTCCTCACTTGCAAGCACCCCGGGTAGCAGACGCACTGTCGCGTCGATCATTGCGGCAACAGCAATCTCCCCACCGGTCAGCACAAAATCTCCGAGCGACACTTCCTCAGCTCCGATACGTTTTAACGCACGATCATCAATCCCTTCGTAATGACCACAAAGGAAGATCAATCGTTCTTCCCTCGCAAAATCACAGGCCATCGCCTGATCAAAAACCTTGCCCTTGGGTGAAAGATAGATCGTCTTGGTCCCCTCTCCTCCGGCATCGAGCCACGCACGATAGATCGGCTCTGCCATCATGAGCATTCCGGTACCGCCTCCAAAGAGTCTATCATCCGTTTTGAGGTAACTGCCCTCGCCATAAGAGCGGAGGTCACGACAATAAAAGGAGAATCTCTCAGCTTCCAAAGCTCTCCCGGTAATACTTGTTTGGAGGACCTGTTGAATCATCTCAGGGAAGAGAGTGATTATTTCAGCGTGCCAACCCACTAAAGCTCCTCCTCGCGATAGATTTCGATTAAGCCCTGGGGTGGGTCTAGGACAAGTTTTCCGCCCTCTATATCGACGGACGCGACAAATTCGGGTAAAGCCGGGATATATATATCCTCTTCTCCACGGGAGCGAATGTAAAACAACGGTTGCGATCGATCCAACAGAACTTCTTCGACATAGCCTAATGTTTGACCAAGAATCGTCTCCACCCGAAGCCCTACGAGGTCTGCCAAATAATACTCGTTAGGGTTCAATGCTTGGCCAAAGTGCCTTGGTACTGCCATATACCAACCGGCATACTTCTTAACTTCTTCCGGACTCGTCCAAGGTTCAGCGGACAAGATAAGCGAGTCGACGTTTGACTCGGGATGACGCAAACGCATAGGGAGCCTGTCCGCTTCATTTTCCGGATTCACCAACATAAATTCTTCAATTCGCTTTAAGCGCTCGGGATCACCTGAAAGTAAGTAGACACGAAAATCCCCACGCACCCCATGAGGGCGCCGGATGGTTGCGATGTAAAACTCATCGGTCACCTGATGCTTATTGGATATTTCCATAAACTCTGACCTTTCTTCTAAACAGGGGTGAAGATAAAGAAGGGATCACCTATTGGCAATCCCCTCATTCAAACTAGATTCCAAACGAATTAAGCGAAGTCTTCATCGTCGTCGACGTAGTCAAAGTCTTCGTCATCGGAATACTCATAATCGTCTTCGTCATCATCGTCGTAATCGAAGTCATCGTCTTCTTCATACTCTTCGAATTCTTCATCATACGAATCTTCGTACTCATCTTCAGAGGTCTCTACATAGTCAGACTTAGCTTGATCCTCTTCACGGTCGATGATATCGACGGCTGAACGAAGACCGACACGAGTAGCCTTGGCCTTGATGATCGAACGCATAGCCTGTGCTCTTCGTCCGCCCTTACCAATGACGCGTCCCATATCTTCGTCAGCGACGCGAAGTTCGAGAACAATACGCTCACCTGTATCAATGGGGTTTACTTCGACGCGATCCGGCTCATCCACAAGGGCTCGAGACATAACCTCGAGCAATTCTTTCATCTCGCGAATGCCCTGTTCCTTGTTAATCTCAGTACTCATGCGGGCTCCTCTGTTTCTTTTTCAGTAGTATCAGCGGTTACTTCCTCAGCGGGAGCTTCTTCAGCAGATGGTGCCTCAGCTTCCACTTCAGGCTCTGCCACAACGTCTTCAACAGCTTCCTCTGTTACCTCTACCTCAGGGGTAACTTTAGACTCTTCTTTAGTTGTAGCTTCTTTAATTTTAACAGGCTTAGCATTCTTCTTTGACTCAAGCGTCACAGGTTTGGAAGATGCAGGCTTCGATAAACCGGAACTGGCTTCACGTTCTTCATCAGACATTTCTGAAAAGCGCTTCATTAGTCTACGAACCGTGTCTGTTGGCTGTGCTCCGTTAGCAATCCACTCTTCAGCACGCTCAAGATCGATTTTAAGCTTAATGGGTGTGTCCTTAGGGTTATAAATACCTAACTCTTCGATGAATCGGCCATCTCTCGGGGAGCGTGCATCCGATACTACGATACGATAATGAGGTGCGCGCTTCATACCAATGCGTTTTAAACGAATCTTTACTGACATCTTCTAATTTCCTCCGCTATGTTGAAATTCTTAACCAATGTTGAAGGGTAGATTCCCGAAAGGGTTTCGGCGTCTACGCTTATTCCCTCGCTTGCCCTTCTTACCACCTAAACCCATCTGATTCATCATCTTAACCATTTCATGATACTGACGAACCAGTTGATTAACATTTTGCACTGTAGTGCCTGAACCGGCTGCTATGCGCTTCCTACGACTTGCGTTAAGGAGCTTTACATCCTTGCGTTCAGCCTTTGTCATTGAACGGATGATCGCCATGTTCTGGTTAACCATGCCGTCATCGACGTTTGCATCGGCAAGATTTACGCCCTTCATCTGAGGGAGCATGCCTAAGATATCCTTCAATGGACCCATATTCTGAATCTGTTCGAACTGATTCAGCATGTCGTCCATGGTGAAGCGATTTTGCTCAATATTTCTGAGCATCTGCTCAGCTCTCTCCTCATCGACCGTGGCCGATACCTTATCGATGAGAGACAAGACATCACCCATGCCGAGAATTCGCGAAGCCATGCGATCCGGATGGAAAACTTCCAGAGCATCGACCTTCTCACCCGTAGCGATAAACTTGATCGGCTTCTGCGTCATAGCATAGATAGAAAGAGCAGCCCCACCACGGGCATCGCCATCCATCTTCGTCATAATAAAGCCATCGAGACCGATCTCTTCTTCAAAGGTCTGAGCAACATTGACGGCTTCCTGACCAATCATGCCGTCGACAACGAGAAGCTTCTCATGAGGGGTAACAGCGCTGGTTATATCTTTCAGCTCATCCATCAGTTCGTCATTTAGAGTCGTACGACCTGCGGTATCGACGATGAGGACGTTGGCCATAAGATACTTTGCGCGTTCCATAGCACGCTCTGCAATCTTCGCAGCTGACTTCTCTTCCGGCTGGATGAAACAAGGAACATCGATGCTTTCCGCCAAGATTGCAAGCTGTTCTTGGGCTGCAGGACGGTGTGTATCGACGGATGCTAGGAGAGGTTTCTTGCCGTCTTTCTTAAGAAGCCTTGCCAGTTTGGCTGCCGTGGTTGTTTTACCCGCACCTTGGAGACCAAAGAGCATGAGCACCGTGAAGTCATTCTTGGCAAACGTCAGTTTGGCTTCAGCACCACCCAGGACTTCTACCAGCTCATCGCGGACGATCTTGATGATTTGCTGGCCGGGTGTGAGGCTGGTCATAACAGCTTCGCCATAAGCTTGATCAGCAATCTTATCGATCAAGTCTTTGACAACCGTGTAATTAACATCGGCTTCGAGGAGCGCAAGACGAATCTCGCGCATCATTTGTTTGATATCACTCTCGGTCACACGTGACTTCTGACCAATATCTTCGGTAATACCCTGTAAGCGTTCCGATAGGCCTTCAAAGACAGCCACCGTTCACGTCCTTTCCTTAATCGTTCAAGGCTCCGGGGAGCGCTAGTTGTTCCAAAGCTTGAATCAGTTCAGCTTGCTCATCTGTAGGTGTCATGGTTTGCGCTAGTTGCTGCGTCAAGTCCAAAATCTCTTGACGCATACCGATGAGGTGAATGGCTTCATCGGCAGTCTCCAAGAAATGTAGGTCCTGTCGAATCCTGGCATGGACAGCTTGCCGTGAAATCGCAAGTTCTTCTGCAATCTCTGCCAAGCTCATGTCTTCAGCATAATAGAGGCGCATTGTCTCACGTCGCTGAGGATCCAGTAGACCTCCTAGATGATCTAAGAGAACATTGGCGCGTTCAAAATCAATTAAGGTTGCATCTTCCACGCCGACCTCCTATGGAACTTCGCCATGATAGCGAAGGTCATTATCTCTGTCAATCATTTTATTTGACAAGCTTGCCCCGGCAGATAAATGATTCTTCTGATCCTAATTACGAGGTAAGAGAGCCTCTACATAGGAGTCCGGGTCAAAGTCGACCAGGTCATCTATGCCTTCACCAAGGCCGGCCAAGAGGATCGGTAGTTTACTTGCGCTATTGACCGCCAGGGCTACGCCGCCTTTTGCACTGCCATCAAGTTTTGTCAGGATAATGCCGTCAAGTTCCGTCACTTCATTGAAGGCTTGGGCTTGTAAGACTGCATTTTGGCCATTGGTAGCATCGAGAACCAGGAGAGATTGAACATGAGCCTTACCTTCACCGCGTCTTTCGATAATGCGATGAATCTTCGCCAATTCTTCCATAAGGTTCTTCTTATTATGGAGTCTTCCTGCAGTATCGACGATGAGGAGATCGGTGTTCGTCGAAAGAGCAGCATCCATGGCATCGTATACGACGGCAGCCGGGTCACTTCCCTCTTTATGCGCAATGAGGCGGCAACCGACAGCCTTTGCCCAGTGCTCAAGTTGTTCTATCGCCGCAGCACGGAACGTGTCGGCTGCAGCCATCATCACGGTTTTACCCTGGCGCTTGAAACGATTCGCTATTTTGCCGGCGGAGGTTGTCTTGCCGGTCCCATTGACACCAACCATCAAGAGGACATTCAGTCCGTGACTCTTGAGCTCCAACGTTTCTGCATCACCTAGTTTGTTCTTGAAGGCTTTTGCAAGATAATCGTGCACAAAGTCACTGCGATTATTCCCTGTACGTTGAATTTCTTCCCGCAGACCTGTCATGACCTCTTCGACGATATCAAACCCCATATCTGTCTGGATCAAGGCTACTTCGAGGTCATCAATTTGTTCTTCATCGAAGAAGCCGAGACCCATGGCCATACGCTCGACGCCTCGTGTCAAGAAATCCCTCGTCTTCGCTAAGCCATCTCTAAATTTATCGAATAAAGCCATCTTAAACTCCTCACTTATCTATGCATTATCGTGCGTTCATCTTATAACCATTAGGCTTAAATCATTGGGCTTAAATCGTAAGACTTAAACCGGTGGGCTTAAACCATAAACTTCAAATGCTTTGTTCATTCTAAAACCGTTGCATTAAACATCTTGCAGCTTGAGTGAAAGAACCTTAGAAATTCCATGTTCTTGCATAGTGACACCATACAGGCGATCACAGACTTCCATCGTTGCTTTTCGATGGGTTACGAGGATGTACTGGGTTTCATGGGAATAACGTCGAATATAGTCCGTAAAACGAAAGATATTCGACTCATCGAGCGCTGCTTCCACCTCATCGAGCAGACAGAATGCCGTCGGCTTCAGACGCTGAATTGAAAATAAGAGGGCAATTGCCGCAAGGGTACGTTCACCACCGGACAGCAACAGTAAATTTTGCATTCTCTTGCCGGGAGGAGAAACTCTGATCTCAATTTCAGATTCGAGCAAGTCTTCTTCATTAGCCAGACGGACTTCCGCCTCACCACCGCCAAACAACTCGCGAAAGGTCTCAGAAAAATTCGTGCGAATTGCATCAAAGCTCTCACGGAATTTTTCTTCCATCGCTTGATTGATCTCCGAAACTAAGGCATCCAAGTCTTGCCGCGCTTCAACCATATCTTCCTTCTGAGTCTCAATGAATTGGAATCGTTCTTCAAGTTCAGTAAATTCTTCAATTGCTTGTAGGTTCACCTGGCCCAGATTCTTCATCTCGTTGCGGAGCTCAGTCAATCTCTTATCGCTCGAACGGCCTTCATACGGGACTGTGATCTTTGGATGATCATCATAGGTCACTTCGTAATTCTCCCACAGTTGATTCAAGGCATCATCGAGCCGTGAAAGCAGTCGTTCCAGCCTGTGATCCAAACGGAGCTGCTCGCGCTGCAAGAGCTCACGTTCTTCTCCTATTACCGTAAGCTTCTTCAAGAATCCCTGCATCGAGCTCTCAGCTTCTGCAACGAGGGTCTGCGCTTCGTCTCGCTCTTCTTGCTTGATATCGCTTTGATCTTGGAGTTCACGCAGTTTACTTTGGATGGTCTTTGCCTCTTCTTGTAATTTCACCAAATGCAAACGGTAGTTATCTGCTTCCGCTGATTCCAGCGCTTGTCTTGCCGCCCGGGTGCGACGATCTTCAAGATAACGTTCCAAGAGACGTTTATCTGCTTGCAAAGCTTCATGCAAGCGGTGTTCATCGACTTCTGCTGCATGTCTTGTTTCACGCAAAGCCTCTACTTCGATTTGCAGATCTTGAACGAACGAAGCAAGCTCTTCACGTCTTGATTGAAGCACTTCTTCGCGAGCTTCATCCGGTTTGGCCGAATTACTGTGTGCCAAGTTAGCTTCTTCCGCTTCAATAGATTGCCGAAAGTCGATCAAGGCTTTGGCGTGGTGATCTCGTTCCTTCTGTGCATCACGAAGAGAACCTTCAATATGCTTCACACTCTCACGCAAGACTCTTTCGTCCTGCAAACACTGCTCCAAGACTTCTTCGAGTTCCAACAATTGTTTGGAAGATCTACGTTCTTCTGTCTTGATAAGCTCAAATTCATGGGTGAACTGCTCGATCGTGTGAACGAGCATATCTCTTTCCAGAAGAGCCGCCTGAAGATCGCCTTGTCGCTCCAGAATTCCTAAGCCCTGACTACGGCGCTGGGCTTGTCCGCCTGAGATTGCGCCTCCGGGATAAATGCTGTCGCCGTCTAAGGTAACCCACTGAAAGCGACGATGACTCTGCCGATGAAGGTCCAAAGCATCATCCAACGTCCTAGCGACAAGCGTACGTCCTAAGCGATAATCTATGGCAGGTTTGGCTAGATCAATGTACTCAACCAGTTCCGATGCTATACCTAAGAAACCGGGACCACGCAGATCTCTTATATCCGATGTTCTCAGGGGATTAACTCTTAGTTGAGCCAGCGGCAAGAAAACTGCTCGGCCGATCCCTTGTTGTCTTAGGTACTTGATGAGCACATTCGCTACCTGCTCATCCGTAACCACAAGATTCTGAATTGCGGCTCCCAGCGCTTGATCGATCGCCGGTTGCAATTCTTTAGAGACGGTTATAAGCGAACCAAAGGGACCTAATACATCAGAAGCCACCACACGATGGATTTGGGGCAAATCCTTCATGAGACGACGGACAGAATTCTGATATCCCTCGTGACCTTCAATCATATGTTCAAGGTTGCGAATTCTTCTTTGTAACACATCCTCGGATTCACGAGCTTCTCTTAACTTGTTGCGAGCCATCTCAAGCGCTTGGGCAGAAGTCTCATAAGCAGTTTTGTAAGCCACGAGTTGTTCCTCTGCTTCCTGCTTCTTCTTTAGCACGCGTTCAATATCCCCTTGGCTCTTGCGAAGCTCTTCTTCTCTCTCGTCTAGAATTTCTTCGGCGCGTTCCAGTAAGCGTTCTTCCTGCTCCGCTAAGTTCTTGGATAGGTGAAGTTTGGAACTTCTATCCTGCGCTTCAATTTGATAATCAAGACGACGCAATCGTTCTGCTTGAAGCTCTTGCTCTATCGCTGATAATTTACCTTGCTCTTCATTTAGATTTGCCTGACCTTTGGAGTAAGCTTCACGAGATTTAACCGTTAATCCATGAGCCTTCGAATGGTCTTGTGTCTTAGCAAGAACCTCTTTCTCAAGGACTTCAATCTCTTGATCGAAACGCTTTGCAAGGGCTATATCTTCTTCGACCCGACGTTCACGGTCGGTCAGGAAACGTTTTGCTTCAGCTTCCTCTTGCTCCATACGATCGGCTTGTCTTTGGATCGCACGGAGTGCATCGTCTGCCTCACGATACTCTAGTTCTTTCTCTTTAGCTCGATTCCTCAGAGTTTGAAGCTTCGCTTCAGCTTCTTCATTTTGTAACAAAAAAGCATCCCGCTCCCTTGTCTTCTTGGAGAGCTCAGCCCTAGCGTTCTCAAGGACCATCGTCAGCTCTGATTGTTCTTCTTTCAGTCGCTTAACCTCATGAGTCAAGCGAGCCAAGTCGAGCGATCTAAATTCTCGGTCTAAATCCAAGTATCTTTGAGCTGCTTCCGCCTGCTTACTGAGCGGTTTCCTCCGTCTCTCAATTTCCAGTCGAATATCTTCGATCCGCAAAATATTCTGTTCAACCGTCTCAAGTTTTCGCAGCGCTTCGCTACGTCTTGCTCTGTATTTTGTAATGCCGCCGGCTTCATCAAAGATTTCGCGCCTATCTTCTGAACGGTGACTAAGAATCTCGTCGACGCGCCCTTGTCCTACGATGCTATAACCGTCACGAGCAAGACCTGAATCCATGAACAACTCAGCGATGTCTCTGAGGCGACACTTCTTCTTATTGAGTAGATACTCACTTTCTCCGGAGCGGTAGAGCCTGCGGCGAACTTCTATCATTTCAAAGGGAGTATTGATACTGCCATCCGAGTTATCCAATGTGAGGATGACTTCTGCATAACTCAACGCTCGTCGCATGGCAGTGCCCGAGAAGATGACATCCTCCATCTTACCGCCACGTAGAGTCTTGGCACTTTGCTCACCCAGAACCCAGCGGATAGCGTCGGAGATATTGGATTTACCCGACCCATTAGGACCCACGATCCCCGTGATCCCTGAGTGAAAATCCAGTTTTAAACGATCGGCGAAGGATTTAAACCCTTGTAGCTCCAGCGATACAAGTCTCACGCTTTGATAACCTCCTCAAGCTCGGCTCGCTTCTTCCAAGCAATTTCACTCAATGCTTGTTCTGCTTGCTTCTTGCTCGAAGCCTGAGCCCTTGCTACAACATAGTCCCCAATCTCAAGAACCATATGGAAGATCGGTTCATGCGCCGGACCTTCTCGCTTAACGAGCTTATACGTGACAGGTTTGCGGTCAGGAAATTCTTGAACCCATTCGAGAAACTGAGATTTGTAATTTGCAACAATCTTCCCTGCTCTAGCATCATCCAGGGTTTGCTTTAAGCTAAGTTTTGCGATCAGGCGAGCCGCAGCTAAACCTGCTCCATCTGCTGTCTCCGCATCGAGAAACACCGCTGCAAGCAAGGCTTCAAAAGCATCTGCAAGATTAGAACTCTTAGCCGAGCCTCCTCCGGCAATTTCACCTTGACCAAGGTATAGATGAGAGCCGAGATTCAAGCGCACCGCTGCCGCAGCTAAAGCTTCTTCACGCACAATCAGTTGTCGGAGGCTTGTCATTTGCCCTTCAGAAGATTGATTATCAGCAAGATAAAGCGCTTCCGTTGCAAGAAATTGTAGAATGGCGTCCCCCAAAAATTCCAAGCGTTCATTGTCACGGGTCGGCGGGTGTTCATTAGCCCAAGAACTATGCGTCAGTGCTTCTTGCAGTAACGACAGATCACGAAAGACATAATGAGGTGCCAGGATTTGTTCGGGCAACGTTCTTTGCATCAATTCACCTTTCTTGGGTATCAATAAACTAATAAGCAGATAAGGCAGGAGGGTTACCATCAGACGAAGTCATACTAAAGCAAACAAGCGTCAGACGACGTCAGACCGAAATTCCAATGACTTCATGATCAACATATCACAAGAGCGCAAAATAACTATATTCCACTCGCCTAAGCCAAGTGAAACACAATATAGATGCGTATTAAACCCTAGACGCGTTGCGGGCCTTGTCCATACAGCGGGTAATGGCAGGCATAGAAATGACCGCTCCCGGCCATCGTGAGTTCTGGATTTCGCACACAAAGTTCCCCTCTATAGAGGCAGCGAGGACTGAAAGGACAAGCCTCCGATAGGAAATCCAAACCGTCACCCTCATCGGTCTTCAAACGGAACTTCGTCCACGCTTCTTGACCGTTCATCTCAGGGTGTGAGGCAAGCAGCGCAGCGGTATAAGGATGAAAGGGTGCCGCAATGAGCGATTGAGTATTGTAGAGCTCTACAAGATGCCCTTCGCATAGCACAGCGCAACGATCCGTAAGGACGGCAAGCGTCTTCACATCTTGTGAAGCAATGATTAAGGTCAAATCACGATTTTCTCTAAGATCCAAAATTAATTCATAGGCAGCTTCCCGATCGGCTTCCGAAAGATGACGAAGCGGTTCATCGAGATAAATGAGCTTCGGGTGAAGGGCTAAACTTCTCCCAAGCAATAAACGGAAAGCTTCATAATTCGTTGCAGTCGTTATAGGTCTTTGCAAGTCTTCAGCCTTCATATCGAGCATCTGAAGGATCTGCTGCAAATACGCTTTAGTCGATGCTTTCCCTGCTTTGAACAGGCCTTGATAAACCAAACCGGCCTGAAGTACTTCTTCGAAGGTCTGATCCGGGTCAAACAAATCGGGGCTGAAAGAAGGCACATACTGTAGATCTCTGAAAAGATGTCTTCTTTCTTCATGCGTCAAACGAAATAAACTTATCGACTCATCGAGTTCACGTTCATGACGCAAGAATTCTTCTGAATGAAGATATGGCTCCTTCCAGCTATGAATAAGGCCCAGGATTTCCTCAAGCTCCCACTGGATCTCGACAAGCTCAGATTGCAGTTCATCCATTTCCTCGGATAATTCAAACATACGCTGATCCAAGCGCGGATTATCCTCTTGCTCCGTTCGCTCGGCTTGGAGATCTCGATAGAGCGCGTCCGCCTCTTCAATCTCAGCTACGACGTCCCTATATTCGAGGGCTAAGTCGTATCGTTTGCTGTAATAAGGCGCTAAAATATCGGGTTCATCGAGTTGAACAAAGCCACCTTGCAATTGCACAAAATTGAAATATTGTGCTAAAAAAGCCCCTCTGGCATTTTCCACGGCTTGCCGGAGATCATCGCTTACATTATTCCCGGCCGCCTGCAATTCTGCTTCCAACCGGTTTCTTTTTTCCTGAATACGACCTAAGCGGTTGCGTTCACGACGCAAATTACGGTAATTCTCACGCATATAAATGGGAGCAACTTCATCGATGCTGCGCCCGTAGTACATGATCTGTCCTTGGTCGGCTTTTATAGTGCCAAAGAGCATGTCACGGACTGTATCACTGCCGGAATTGGTTTCCGACGTTAGGCCTAAAGACTCACCGTAGCGAATGCCTAAAAAGAAATCCGCTAATCCGGTAACGTCAGGGTCATGTGACTCATACTTTAGATTGGTAAATCGAAGAATGAAATCCTCATACTTAAATTTTGCCATTTAGACCTCATCTCCGGCGCGCCAGTGATTAGCTCGCATTCGCATGGTCGATAGAACCTTCTGTCGCCTAGCTACTCTGAGATTTAGGAGAATGATAAGAATGACCAAAACCAATGGTATCGCCCAACCAATAAAATGTGGCAGCACATTTGGATCTAAGATGCTTACCCCTTGTCGCAGAGGCAAGATGATATGACTGGCCCAATCCGCACGCTGTGGCACCGATAGACTGTTATCGGTAAAGGGTAAAACACTAATGATGAGATAAGCCCTTAAGAAGACATTGAGAACTCCGTTTAAGAAAGCTGCACGCACTTCTTGCCCATAGGTATAGCGAATGTTATCTAACTCTCGAGCTCCCAAATAGTAACTAAATTGATTAGGACGAGCCTGTCTATAGGCTTTTATATAATGAGCAACAGCAAATGCCTCACGCAACCACAAGACAAGTGATAAGAAAGCTACGATGATGAAATAAACCCATGTGCGAGGCAAGAATAAGCCCATTGCAAATGAGGCGATGATGCTAATAACCGTGAATGGCATTGGGCGCATGAGGTAGGCTCTTGAATATGTGGAAGATGGATCACTCCAATTCCTATAAGTCAAAAGAATTCCAAACAAACCGATAAGGGTCGGGATTAGAGCATAAATCAGCGAAGTCCTACCCGCCTTCAAAGTCGTCGACAAAACGTCTCTACCGACACTGTCAGTGCCAAGTAAATGCTCACCTGTTAGGAGGTCTAAGTTGGGGGTATCCAGGCCTTGGGGTAAGATAAAGGGCGCTACAAACACAAACCCAATCCAAAGAACAAATAAGACTAAGAGAACATTGCGAAGACCCGCGGTTACGCGAGGTTTTGATGTAAGACCATAGGGATACTTTGCAATAACTTGCACCCCATCCTCTGCTACATCATCTTCAATGTCCGAGGCCTCTTCTTCAGAGACGGCTTCTTCGTTCTCCGTATACTCGGCGTCGTGTACAACCCCTATATCATCGGATGCTGTCAGATCCTCTTGTTCGCTTTCCTGCGGTATTTCATCAACCGATGCCACAGTGACAACGTCCACAGACTCTTTGATGACTTGATCACCTTCCTGATAGATGACTTCTGTGGATTCGATCGTGGTCATCCCCTCAGATTCTTCATCTTCTTGCGTCATAGCTGAGAGAGAATCCTCACTCGACTCAATCGCAGATTCTATATTCACGGCGCTTAATGAATCAGGTTCTTCAACATCATCAAGGGTCTGACCGTTGTCGGACTCATCGATTTGCTCATCTATAGTCTCTATCTCAGATTCGGACTCATCGTTTGCTCCCGCAACCTCGTCCGCTTCAATGGTTCTAATTTCAACCCGATCCGTAGGCTTGAACGCTTCATCGTCAGACATATCTTCTTCCAAGAACTCCGACTCGGTAGAATCATCTACTGAACTTACACGGTGAACGTCCAACGCTTGTAGTCCGTCATCACTTACATTGCCTTTGTTTTTCTTGTCAGGCAGTTTTTTCGACATCGTACACCTCCAACAGGTAACGAGTAAGCCTATAACTATCCTCTATTTTACCGCAGTCAAGCATAAAAAACGCAAGACCTCTCGATGGATCAGTCTTGCGCTTCTCAAATATCTAAATAATGTAGCTTAAAGATTCTCTTGGATGAAGTTAACAGCGTCTCCGACTGTCCTGATATTCTCTGCTTCTTCATCGGGGATCATAAGGTCGAATTCTTGTTCTAGATTCATCACAAGTTCGACAATATCAAGCGAGTCGGCATTGAGATCTTCAATGAAATTAGCATCCATTGTCACTTCGTCTTCATCAACCCCAAGCTGATCAACGAGGATCTCAGCCATACGATCGAGAATTTCTTGATTCGTCATAAGTAAACCTCCAGTATATTGACCATCATGGTCATCATAAGCTTATTAGTCTTTACTAAGTTGCGGACTATTCTATCACGTCTCACGGATCGATACGGTATTCTGCTGTAGGTTTCATGACTCTGTCAAGTGAACCCAGCGTCATGTCTTCAATAAAAAGCATCCTTGTTCTTCATCATGTAATCCAAGCCCGACAATAGCGTGAGGATAACGGAGATAAAAATTGCGATATTTGATACGTAGAAGGCAACATCTTGTAAAACTGCAAGATCGAAGAAACGAAGCAAGAAGTATTCAACGAATAAGATATATAGAGCTACGAATTGGCTGACGGTTTTAGCTTTGCCAAACGGACTGGCTGCAATGACTTTCCCCTTGCCCATCGCCAAGAGTCTTAAACCGGTGACCATAAACTCTCGGAGTAAAACAACGACGGGTACAAACGAAGTGATCCGTCCCAACTCGACCCAGGCAATGAACACGGTAAGAACTAATAATTTGTCGCCGATAGGATCGATAAACTGTCCGAAGACGGAGATTTGACTATTCTTTCGAGCCAGGTGACCATCGAGATAGTCCGTATAGCTGGCAAAAATGAAGAGTGCAGCTGCAATGAAAATGCCCCATTGGGCGACAAATTCATTCCAAGGAGCTAAGCCCTCAATGCCGCGCAAAGGCACCATAAAGAGCAAGATAATCGGCGAAAGCAAAATTCTCAGAAGACTCAGTTTATTCGGTGTATTCAAGATGGTCGCTCGCTGCATCGGCCGCCCCCTAACAGTGAATTCAACTCATTCTAGCACAGTAATTTCCTGTCCAATAAAATCGTAAGACTCTGCTTCAAGGAGTTCAACAAGTACGCGCTGACCCATCTCGAGCGGATAATTGGGTGCTAATACATTTACATAGCCATCAACTTCCGGAGCTTGTCTTTCGGTGCGGCCGATATAATAGAGTCCGTCGTCCGATACAGCCTCCAGAAGCACTTCGACTTGTTGTCCCACCAAGGCAGACAGCTTCTCCTCCGAGATTCTCCGTTGAAGCTCCATGACTTGGTGATAACGATCTTCTGCCACGTCCCTATCAATCTGATCCTCGAAGGTTGCAGCGAGAGTCCCTTCTTCCGGTGAAAAGACGAAACAACCTAGATGGTCGAAACGGATTTCCTCAATAAAGTTAAGAAGCTCCATAAAGTCTTCTTCTGTTTCACCCGGAAAGCCAAGCATGACCGTGGTCCTCAGAGCTACATTGGGAATGGCGTCTCGCAGACGTTGAAATGTTGCTCGCAACATCTCTTGAGTCTCGCGTCGCCGCATTCTCTTGAGAATACGACTCGATGCATGTTGGATTGGCAAGTCGATGTACGGCATGAAATTAGGATGGTTTGCCATGAGTTCAATAAACTCATCGTTGATAGCATCGCAGTAGAGATACAGTGTGCGCAGCCTGCGAAGGCCGGGAATTGCTAGGAGTTCCCGAAGCAGGTCATTTAACTTCCTTTCACCATAGAGATCTAGACCATAGGCAGACAAGTCTTGTGCCACCGTGACGAGTTCTTGAAATCCACCGGCAACCAGGCTCTTAGCTTCGTCGATGAGATCTTCCATAGGGCGTGAGATGTGCTTGCCGCGGATGAGCGGAATCGCACAGTATGCACAGCTGTGATAGCATCCTTCAGCAATTTTCAAGTAGGCGTAGACATCGGTTGAAGGATTCCTCTTCCCCCGCAAATGTTTTAACGCATCCTTGGCCTCGGAAGATTTATAGACTTTCTTCGATTCCGCTTCAAAGAGAGCGGCATCCAGTGCATGAAGAACTTCATAATAGGATTTAACACCGACGACGAGGTCAAGCTCCGGCAGGCTCTTTACAATCTCATCACTGTATCTTTCAGCCAAACAACCGGCCATGACAAGCAGTTCACAGTGGTCCGCCTTGTAATCTGCCATTTCCAGGACGGCATCAATAGCTTCTTCTTTGGCAGATTGAATGAAACCACAGGTATTGACAATGATGATGCGAGCATCCTTAGGCTCCTTCACTAAGGGGTATCCTGCATTGTCAAGAGAACCGGAAAGGAACTCAGCGTCGACCAAGTTCTTAGAACACCCAAGGCTCAGCAAATAAACCGGATAGTTTTCACGTAAATTAATCGTCATGGAAAGAAAGTCCCATCTCACTTAATACTTGAAGGCATACACCTAATGAGAAGCCTCGACCTTGAGCCCGGCGCAAGATTCTCTGAGTCAATTTACGATGCTCCTCAAAAGAAAGTTCCAAGGATTCTAAGGCATGAATTTCATCTGCACAGCGTTGACCAAGGAAGGTTTTGACGTCAGCAACTTCGTCCGTCTCCCTCTCTGCCATGACCTCATCGATGACATCACGAGGAATGCCCCGCCGAACCATTCGGTGCCGCAGGGCAGGTTCACCTTCGATCTTACGACCTCGCCGTTCCTCAACGATTCTCCTTGCAAGATGATGGTCATTGATCCATGCATCCGATTGAAGCGAAATCGCCGTCGACTTTATGAGTTCTTCTGCGACGCCTTTAGATCGCAAGTGTTTTATCACTTGACCACTGCTCTTAGATCCGCTAAATCGAATATAAGAGATTGCAAGCTCGCGAGCGACAAGGGTTTCTTGGTTGGGAAGAATCGACGGCTTATCTTTGAGGATATTCTCAAGATCAATCATCGAGTTCGTCTAGACCTAGGAGATCTTCTAAGAGATCCGGGACATCTTCTTCAGGTTCTTCAACCTGCTCGACGACCTCGGGCACAATAGTTGCTGTGCTATCCAGACCGTAATGTTCACGGACCTTGTTCTCGATTTCTCGCACTAAGGCAGGATTCTCTTCTAAGAAAGCAATTGAATTATCACGGCCTTGGCCTAGGCGATCATCACCATAGCTATACCAAGCTCCCGCCTTCTGAACGATATCGAGATCTGCTGCAACGTCTAAGACACAGCCAAGATTGGATGCTCCTTTACCGTAGATAAGATCAAAGCGTGCTTCTTTAAAGGGTGGAGCCAACTTGTTCTTGACAACTTTGACACGCGTCGCATTCCCGATCTGCTCGCCTTCAGCCATAATGCGTTCACCGCGACGGACATCGAGACGAATCGAAGAATAAAACTTCATGGCTCGACCACCAGGGGTAGTTTCAGGGCTACCAAACATGACCCCGATCTTCTCACGTAATTGGTTGATAAAGATGACGGTTGTACGACTTTTAGAGATGATCGATGTGAGTTTACGCAAAGCTTGACTCATGAGCCTGGCTTGCAAACCCATGACGCTATCACCCATTTCACCATCGATTTCTGCCCTAGGAGTCAAGGCTGCGACTGAGTCGACGACAACGATATCAACAGCTCCACTGCGCACCAAAGCTTCAGTGATCTCCAAGCCTTGTTCGCCGTTATCCGGTTGGGAAACCAAGAGATTATCAATATCGACTCCAAGACGTTCAGCATAACTTGGATCAAGAGCATGCTCAGCATCGACAAAGGCGGCATTGCCACCATTTTGTTGGGCAGCAGCAACCATATGGAGCGCTACGGTCGTTTTACCTGAAGACTCAGGTCCATAGATTTCAAGGACGCGGCCACGAGGCACACCCCCGATCCCAAGAGCGATATCTAAGGTCAAGATTCCGGAAGGGATGACTGCCACATTGGCATTTCCGTCATCGCCCATGCGCATGATTGCACCTTTGCCGAAGTCCTTCTCAATCTTCTTAATTGCAGCTTCCAGTGCCTTACCACGCTCGGCTTCCGAGCTGGGCATTGTCTCTGTTTTCTTCTTACTGGCCATGAAGACCTCCTTCAATATTTATAGGGAACGCCGGCTCAGCAGATTCATTTAGATCGTGCTTGAGTTAGCGTAGAAGCAAGTAGATTCGTATCGATAAGTATAGACTTGCCCCTAGTTAGAGGCAAGGAGTTAAGGGTTTTTAGCTGTGAAAGCTTTGTAAGCTTTGTGGACTTTTGGGTTATAAAGCGGCCTTCTTTGGTGTTTGCGGCTCGACTTTAAGGTCGAGCTTCAACAGCTTTCCACCGATGAACCAGATTCCAAAGGCGACGCCGAATCGTAGTCCAAGCCAAACGATTTGTTGGATCTTGCCGCCCACGGCAGCCGGGGTAAAGTAGGTTTCCATCAAGTATAGCGCCCCGACCATCACCACGGTCATTGGGATCATTTTCACAAAGAAGATCCCCCATGCTCGTGTTAAGAAGCGCGGGGCAAGTTTTCTAAATCGCAACTTGAAGAGGATGCCAAGAATCAGGGCTGTTATGGTACCTGAAAGGGCATAGGAAACGGATAGACCCTCGGCCCCCAATACATTAGGTTGAGTTATGTAACTTCCAACCGCCAAGGTCAACGCAAGTGATAAAATACCGTTAATTAGGGGTAAATACGTGACTTTCATTGCATAGAAAGCATAGTTATAGAGATAGATGAACCCTTGGACAACGATGGAAATGCAATACCACTGTAAGAGTCTAGCCGCTAATCGGGTAACTTCAATTTGAGCATCATAGCCATCAAATCGCCATATAAAGATGCCCAGCATCAAGTCTTCCCTGAGGATGAAGAATGTGATGGCTGACGGAATTGCAAAAAATAGCATCCGTCTTATCGAAGCGGATAACAAGGACGAAGCAGCCTCGTCCTTCTCGCGACCAATCAAGGTTGAAAGGGTAGGTAACATGGCTTGTCCGATGGCAACGGTAAAGACACCGTAAGGCAAGAGCCAAACCGAGTTTGCCTGATTCAGCGCCGTCGCAGCCCCGGCTTCCATCGATTTCGTGAAGCCATGGAGGACCATCGTATTTAAATGGGCAATCGAAGAGGAAAATAAAATAGGAACTGCCAGGAGCAGCAACAATCTAAAGCCTCTATCCTTTAAATCCAGACGGAAACGATAAGGTGAGATTTCTTTGCGGCCGAGAAAGATTTGGAATAAGAAGTAAGCTAGAGCACTTAGGCTCACTCCGATGCCGACATGAATCAAACCTTGTTCACTTGAAGTTCCCAAAATGAGGAGGCTTGCAGCAAAGAGTGAATTGTAGATAGCAGGTCCGAAACTTGTCTTTATGAAATTACTATATGCATTGATAATTCCGATGCTCAAGGCAGCACCCATCATGAAGAAGGTTTGTGGGAAGAGCACTCTGGCCATTCTTGCCGTTAGCTCTAAATTCTCAATCTTAACGAAGGGTGCCAAGAGTTGAGGTGTGAAGACTTCCGCTATGACTAGGGTTAGGAGCATGATGACGGAAACAAAGGAAATGAAGATCGATACGGAATGCCATGTCTTCCGCTCTTCTTTGGTTCCCAGGGCGGAGGCAAGCGTTGGGACAATCGCAGCTTGGATTGAACCGCCGACTAAGAGTTCATAGATAAAATCCGGAATGAGGAATCCCTGAACGTAAGCGTCTGTTAAATGTTTCTGGACAAAAACATGGGGGTACAAGACTTGGCGTATCTGCCCGGTAAGCTTACTTAAGATGAGTCCTACGATGAGGATGAGCGTCGACCTTGTTAGGTGGTCCAAACGAGAGGCTCTGTTGCCATTCTCTTCCGTTCGTTCATGGACCTCTTCGCCTGTATTAGTCACTTTGTTGTGATCGTTGCCGTCCGAGTTTGTTCCATCTAAATGCTCCTTTGTAATCTTGGGCAAACGCGAAGTAGCCATTGTGACCGCAGGCTCCGCCATAGGAGCAGTTACCGTACCACTGATGGAGTCGCTTTGCGATGCTGCAAGGGATAAGAAAACCGCCGTTCCTTCCTCCACTGCCCGATCACTAGGTTCCGGTGGTTCTTTACGTTCAGCTTCAATCCGTCGAATGGCTGGCTTTTGATTTTGGCTTTGATCCTCAGTATAGACCCGCGCGATCTCATGGGTAGTAAATCGAGCGCTGTCTTGTGTTCTGGCCTGATCTTTATCTTGAGCCTCTATTGGACTAATATCGCGGACATCGACACGACCGCTATCACGTATATCGACACGACCAACAGCGCGCACATCGTCACGACCGCTATCACGTGCATCGACACGAGCGCTATCATGAAGCGATGATTGAGAAGCATCGAACTGGCCGGCACCTTCTCGAATCGGAACTCTTATGGCATCCCGAGGCATTGAATCATCCTGATTCAGTGAATTCTCTGTTTCATCACCTCCGTCGATCGAGACATCAGATCTAGACTCCGGAGATTGAGCGTGTGTCAGAGCATCATGTTGCGTCTGAACCGTTTCGTCGAGGAACACATCCTCTTCGTCTCTTGTCGTTTCATCGGGATATTCTACAGATTCTGAAACAGGCGCAAGGTCAGATTTAATGATCCTTTTCCACAAAGGCGTCTTTGTTTTCTGTTGGGGTTCTTCGGTCATGACCTGAGGTTCCGGATAAGCGTTCATTTCCGGCCGAGCATCAGCTCTTCTCGAACGAGCAGCTTCTTCAAGCGCAGCATCTAGTTCTTTCAAGGATTCTTCTAAATCTGTACCGCCATCCGTTGGCATAAAGACACGTTTCTCTTGAATATCATTCAAGAGAGATTCAGAGTCCTTATAAATTGTCAGTTCGCGAGGGTCGAGACCTTCGCCTCGAGCAAACATTTCTCTGACTTGATCTCGATCCGGTCTATTGGCCGGGCCTCCGGGCAAACGCAATCCTCTGATCCGTGATTCCACCGGTCTATTCTTCAAAGCGTAGCTCCTTCCCGAAGGTAATCTTGCCCTCTTCTTGGAAATGACGCCACAGCATCGTCGCTGCATTGATTGCAGCTAGACGACGATTCTTATCTCTGTTGCCTCGGAACACGCGATGAATAACCGATGTGCCCCGGGGACCGGCCAGAGCAAGGTAGGTAGTTCCTACGGGCTTTTCGTTGGTGCCACCGTCAGGACCGGCTATCCCTGTCGTTGACAGTGCATAGGTTGTGCCAAAACAATCTCGACAAGCCTCTGCCATCGCACGGGCGACCTTTTCACTGACCGCACCGTGCGTCTCAATGAAGTCCATCGAAATGCCCAACTGCTCGTTCTTCGAACGATTGGAATAGGTCACGAGCCCACCCTCAATCACCTCCGAAGCTCCCGAATGTTGAATGAATGACGAAAGCAAGCGCCCCCCTGAACAGCTTTCAACGATCGACAGCGTATCGCCTGTTTCCGTCATATGATCGAGCAGGACTTGGTATACATCACGATCCCCAATTTCAAAGATGTATCGCCCTAAACGATCATCAATGACATCTAGGACGGGTGCGATGAGGTCTTCTTCATTCCCGTCATCAACCGACTGCGTCAGGCGAAGCGTCACTTTCCCCTCTGATGCATAGGGAGCAATCGTGGGGTTCGTTTGTTCGGCGATTAAATCTTTGAGAATAGTAACAAGATTGGATTCACCGATTTCCACAAAATGGACAAAGACCGTTCGCAGATCATGCTGCCTATGAGCCGTTAAGAACGGTGCTACAAAGTCATCAAACATCGGAGCATTTTCACGCGGGGGGCCGGGAAGCAAGATCAAATAGCTCGTTTTCTCCCGAACCTCAACCGGGACAATGGCGCCCGGTGCAGTGCCGTTATTATTGGGGATGGAAATTGCATTCTTGGGTCTAAAAGCCTGCTTCCGATTATTCTCAGTTGCTTCTCGTCCTTGACGATCGAAGTACTGCGAAATCGTCTCCCACGCAGCTTCATCGAAGACTAACGCCTCGCCTGCAACCTCAGCAGCGATTTCCATACAAATATCATCATCGGTTGGCCCCAAGCCCCCCGTGATGATCACAGCATCGGAACGTTCAAGCCCTAGGCGCATGGCCTCAGCCATACGTCCCGGATGGTCACCGACAACGGTTTGGTAATAGCTGTATAGCCCTAGATCTGCCAGTTTCTTCGCCAGGTTTGATGCATTTGTGTTGACGATCTGCCCCATCAGGAGTTCTGTCCCGACGCAGAGAATCTCTACACTTTCGATCGCTCTATCAGCGTTCATCGCACGCTCCGTTCTGACCTGTATTAACTTCCCAGGCCCGCACACAATTATCCATCAACTGGGCGACGGTCAATGGACCTACACCCCCCGGAACCGGCGTCACGAGAACTTTCTCCTCGACACCGTGTTCCACATCGCCCACCAATTTCTTTGTTGACGTTCGATGAATCCCGACGTCGATGACAACCGATCCCGGGCGAAGTTCATCGATCTTCACCTGCTCAGGCTGACCTATCGCGACGACAACAAGATCGGCTTCCGCTAAATGTTTAGCCCGATCCCGTGACTTGGAATGCAGTTGGCTCACCGTGGCATCCGCTTGGAGAAGCAGCTGAGCCATAGGCTTCCCGACGATATTGCTTCGACCTAAGACAACGGCTTCAGCTCCTGCAAGCGGGATATCATAGTACTCGAGGAGTCTCATAATGCCCTGAGGCGTACAAGGCCGAAGCCCCGGCTCATTTTGCAGGAGAAGGCCTAAATTCGTGGGATGAAACCCATCGACATCCTTCTCAGACTTAATCGCCCGCTGCACCTTTGCTGTATCGATATGGGGAGGCAACGGCAACTGGACAAGAATCCCATCGATCGTTTCATCGCGGTTCAAGGTTTCGATCTCGCCTAAGAGTTCTGCTTCACTGAGGTCTTCCGCAAACCGCAGAATCTGAGAATGAATCCCTAATTTCTCGGCATTCTTGGCCTTGCTCGACGTATAAGTCATAGAGGCAGGATCTTCACCCACCAAGATTACGGCAAGTCCCGGCGCACGCACATCACCACGATTGTCGAGTTTCTGCTTTAAATTTGCATAGATCTCGTCAGCTACTTTCTTGCCTGACAATATTCCGTTGCTTGGGCGCTCATTTTGGTGCATAACATACTTCCATTCTTAGTTCTGGCTGGCTTTCAAAGCTTCCCACGCGGTTCGATCGACGAGGATCACACGAGGCTTACTTCCTTCAAACGGTCCGATGAGACCGTCTTGTTCCAACGTATCGATAAGTCTTGCTGCTCTAGGATAGCCTACATTCAAACGCCTTTGCAGAATCGAAACGGAAGCGTATCCAACATCCAAGAGAACATCCATCGCTTCTTCATAGAGTTCATCCCGTTCTTCATCGGAATCAAGCTCCACGGCCGTCGATCCTGTTGCCATGATCTCGGCAGCTATCTCAGGATCCGTTGTCTCATGTTGCTGATCGCGGATGAAGTCAAGCACGCGTTCAACTTCCACACTACTCACAAAAGCCCCCTGCCCTCTCACCGGCTTCGACCGATCCTGCGGACTATAGAGCAAGTCCCCTTTGCCCAAGAGTTTCTCGGCGCCGGCTTGATCCAGAATGGTCCTCGAGTCAATTTGGGAAGATACGGCAAACGCCACACGCGAAGGAATGTTCGCCTTGATAACTCCTGTAATAACATCGACGGAAGGTCTTTGGGTTGCAATGATGAGGTGAATGCCTGCTGCTCGTGCCATAGCTGTGAGCCTTGCAATAGAGTCCTCGACTTCTTTCGGCGAGGTTTGCATCAAATCGCTCAATTCATCGATGACGACCAGAATATGCGGGAGCTCTTCATCTGCGGGGAAAATACTGGACTCACGGACATTCATGTTCTGTGCTTCCGCTCGTTTCCGGCGTCTCTCATCTTCATCTTGATATTGCAGCAATACTTCATGTTCGCCTTCAGCTCGTGCACGGCGAATCGATTCTCTTCGCTCGACGATTAATTCATTGTAAGCTTCTGCATTTCGTACTCCAAATTGGGCAAAGAGTGCATACCTTCTTGTCATCTCATCGACTGCCCAGTTCAGAGTATTTGCAGCTTTCTTCGGGTCCGTGACGACCGGAGCAAGAAGATGTGGTATCCCATTGTAAACCGATAATTCAACGACCTTGGGGTCAATCATGAGGAGGCGAACATCTTTGGGCGTTGCACGGTACAAAATGCTGATGAGGATGGTATTGATGCAGATGGATTTGCCGGAACCCGTAGCACCGGCAATCAAGAGGTGAGGCATGCGCTTGATATCGCAGATGATAGGGGCACCCGGGATATCTCTCCCCAAAGGCACGATCAAGTTTTCCTCGGTTTCGCGCCAGGCCTGACTCTCCAAGAGCGATCGGAGCTCCACGACCCTCTTCTCTTCATTGGGTATCTCAATACCAATGGCAGATTTCCCCGGAATCGGTGCTTCTATACGGACACCGGTAGCTGCCAGATTAAGGGCAATATCATCACTTAAACCAACGATCCGAGACACCTTAACTCCCGGTCCCGGTGAAAGCTCAAATCGAGTGATGGTAGGACCCGTCGTGATGTGTTCCAGCTTAGCTTCGACCCCGAAGCTCTTGAGCGTTTCAATGAGTCGCTTGGCCAATCTTTGGACACGCTCTCTGGATCCGGCGTTCGTTTGTTTCTTCTCCTCTTTCAGGAGAGATAAAGGTGGCAGGATATAAGGACGAATGACCCGAGGTTCTTGATCTTGTTTGATTTCGGGTCCGGGGACTTCCATTGGAACGTCCGTCACATCATCTTCTGTAGTTTCAGCTTCGAATAAGTCATCTTCTGCAAATTCGGCTTGAGAATCTGTCTCTTCTTCCGCCGCTGCAGTTTCAATCTCAACATCTGCAATTTCAGCTTCAATCTCGTGGGAATCTAAGGGCTCAACTACCTCCCCGGAAGAGGCATCAAAGGAAGGGACATCAGAGGTAGGGGCATCAGAAAATACTTCAGGATCAGGCTCTCTCATTTGTGTTTCGGTATTTGTGCCGATCAAAATAGCCTCATCTTCAAAACTCTCAATTTCTATATCATCAAGAATCTTAGCGGTGACCTCACGCTCATGATTTGGCTTTGGAGCTTCCTGAAAGAACTCGGTAAACCATGGGCTGGCCTGTTTGGGCTTTTGGGTGGGAACCTCTTCGATGGGCTCGTGCTCAATGGTTTCCTCGATCGGGAACTCACCGCCAACTTCATCCGCTTCTTCTTGCAGCCAAGTATCACGAAATTGTTCATTCCACTGAGCTAACGTTAGACCTCGGGGTTCGTTCATGGGGATAGGGTCTTCCTCCAGCGGCATCTGATCTTCCATGTACCTGGTTTGAGAGCGCTCCAGAGCCAAATCAACCAGCGCACGAACTTGTCCACCACTCTCTTGCCGTTGATCTTTCAAGCGTTGGAAGAAATAGGAGATAGAGAAATTAAAGAGAATAAAGAGTTCGGCTAGGAGCATGAGAATCATGACAGCTAATGCCCCATAAAAGCCCAGCAACGTCTCGAGGGACGTTGCCATGATTCCCCCTATGATACCGCCGGGACCTAAACTCTTATCCGCTAAATAAACTTGCGGCTCAACGCTGGCACTCCAAAAGAGCTCAAAGCTGAGGGACGCCGGCAAGGGTGCGGTCGGATCCAGCGTACTATGCTGGCTTCGTAGGAGCTGTAAGAGAGCGCGTGTGTCTTCAAGACTGAAATTTAGCAGATGCCATAGACCCGCAGCTATTGAGAAAACAAGGACGGCATGGACGATCCGTTGACGGGGTGACCGATGCTCTCTCCCTAAAAGGAGGATCAGTCCTGTCATGAGTGGAATAACCGGAAGACCATAGACGAGAGGTCCCCAGAGCCCTAAGCAAACTTGCCGGATCGCATCGCCGAGGACACCGGCTGTACCCGGCTTCGAATACAAAGCCAAGCTAAGGACAACGGCGATGAGAACCCCTATCATGCCGAGGAGTTCGCGACTCTGGCGTAGCTCGCGCGACTTACTCATGGTTGATCCTCGAGTGCATCTGCACGTATTTAAGGATTGCTACTTGAGTCTTGCCGTCTTGAATTTGACCTTCATGAATCATGTCGATAACCTCTTGGATAGGGATACGATAGAGTTCCAATTCTTCTCCATCGTCTAAGTTTTGTTCCCCTTGGACATAATCATTTGTCCAATATAGATGGATCATTTCGCTGCTATATCCGGGTGTCGGATAGAAAGCACCAAGCAAATGAAGTGATTTAGCCTTAATTGCACATTCTTCTTCAAGCTCACGTCCGGCGCATTCTGCAGGATCTTCTCCTACCTCCAATTTGCCGGCCGGGATCTCTAACAAGGCGGCATTCGCAGCCGTACGATATTGACGAACCATAAAGACTTCATCATCGGGCGTGATTGCTAGAATTCCAACCCCGCCGTTATGCTTCACGACTTCTCTTAATTGGAAGCGTGCATCGTGCTGGCGAATTAAACGCTGCTTAATCTCAATGACACGGCCGTCATAGATTGTCTCTTCAAGGATCATGTCTTCGCGTAAAGTTTCAGGGATATCTTCCCCATGGACATCGTGAACCATCGTAAGCCTAGACCTTTCTCTTTGCAGCTTCCGCAACGGCTAGTGCGTCGACCCGTTCGTTAAAGTGATGACCGCTATGACCTTTCACTTTGATCCACTTCAGCGGTTGACGGTTGACGAGAGCATCCAGTTCTTCCCAAAGATCACGATTGCTGACAGGTTTCTTGGCAGCATTGAGCCAACCATTGCGCTTCCAATTCTTAATCCAACCATCTGTATACGCTTGAACAATGTAATTACTATCTGTATGGACCGTAATTGGCAGAGGGCGATTGACAGCTTTCAAGCCTTCAATGACAGCCATGAGTTCCATGCGATTATTTGTCGTATGAGCTTCTCCACCGGACATTTCCTTCTCAACGCCGCGATAAACGAGGATAGCGCCCCAGCCTCCGGCACCCGGATTTCCGGAACATGCCCCATCCGTGTAGAGGTCGAGACGATCTTCGTTTGTCGTAAGTTCAAGCTCATTTGTGTTTTCTGACATGGACTCTCCTCACTAGAATTACAGTCTCTAATAATAGCATAGACACGCCGATAACTTGACAGGACGAGCTTAGCTGGTCTACACTTCATGAGTCTTTGAACCGAGTCGAAAATTATTCGGTCAATGATTTACGGGAGTGGCTCAATTGGTAGAGCAACGGTCTCCAAAACCGTCGGTTGCGGGTTCAAGTCCTGCCTCCCGTGCCAAAGTATGACCCATCGTTTTTATGAACGATGGGTTTTGTTTTTTCTAGCTAAAACTTTGTGAGACCAATGGAATTATGACGACAAGAGAATATTTACAGGACGTCTCTAAACTCACATGATGAAGACGAATGATGGTGAACTATTCTTAAGATAATTTGTCAGTAAATATAGGAGTAACCCCATGAAAGATCTGCCTGTATTTGAAACGATTCTTGCAAGACGCAGCGTCCGGCATTTTCTCGAGCAACCCATTGAGCCGGAGAAGGTCGAGGTGCTTCTGAGAGCTGCTATGGCTGCGCCATCAGCCTGCAATCTTCAACCATGGACTTATATTGTGGTCGATGACCCGGCGGTCCTAGAACGTGTGAAAGCAACGACATCTCAGGGACAATACAATGCTCAGCTAGCGATTGTCATTTGCGGCGTCTATCACCACATCCCTTGGGAAGGCGGAGGCTGGTCTATCGATTGTGGTATGGCGGCACAGAACATGATGCTCCAAGCAGTAGAAATGGGGCTGGGCTCCGTCTGCATTGCCTCTTACGATGAAGAACAATTTCGGGAGATACTTGCCATCCCACCTGATGTACAACCCCTGGTATTCATCGAATTTGGTTATCCCGCAAGAGTTCCGGTGGCTCATAGCTGGTATACCGATGAAGCAATCCATTGGAATCGATACGACTCTAGCAAGACTAGAACGTTCCGCACCATAGAAATGATACAAGACGATATTGCTGCAGGCTTGATGTAATAGATCCTTAGCTTCGACTCTTGCCTAGATCGCTTAAACGTCGGTCAAAGTAACTTCGCACTTTAAAACCTAGTGCTACACTGAGTTGATCATTAAGCCCTTCGGAAAGAAAGGATTATATATGCGTAGACATACTTCCTATGGACTCCTAGCCCTCCTCATAGTTTTCACCCTGCTCATTTCGGCTTGTGCCCCGCAACAAGGTGAAGCGAGTAATTCAAAAGCCGGAGACGAAAACGTCTCTGCTGAAATCAAAGCCTATCGTGATGATATCGCAAACCTGGAACCGGTCACGTTGACTGAAGCAAAGGATAAGCAAGCAGCGGGTGATGAGTTTTATCTCTACATCGGTGGCGAGACGTGCGAGTACTGTAGGGCTTTCGTGAAAGACTTTAACCCGATTATCGATAAGCATGATTTATCCGTTGTCTATCTCGACTACTATGCATATGCAGATGACAAGGATCTAAATGATTTTATCGACGAGCATGATATGGAGACGATTCCTGCCGTACTACGAGCAAACGAAGATGGTTTTGAGCATATCAAAGTTCAAAGCCCCTATTCGCAAAATAGAATAGAAGCCTGGTTGGGGCTTAATCGCTAATTAATCCAGCCTTCGTTAACAAAAGCTCGTATGCACTGCAGTGCATACGAGCTTTCTTCTGCCTTAAAGGGTTAAACCTGTGTGGGCTTTTTGAGACTAATAGATGGGGTTAGAAATACGAGATTGTTGGAGACGTTCGTAGCGCTCATGATAGTGAGTGAGCTCGTCCTTCGTGCAATAAACATAATGACCCGGGACGACTTCCTGTAGTTCTAATGTCTCATTCGGACCGTAGACCTTCGGTTCATAGGTAATGAGACTCTTAGACTTCTCAATCTGAGGATCCGGAACCGGGACTGACTGCAAGAGTGAGAGCGTATAAGGATGGAGTGGATGGGCAAAGAGTTCATCGGTCTCAGCGACCTCAACAATCTCACCTTCACGAATAACAGCGATCCGATCGGAGAAATAACGCACGACGGAAAGGTCATGGGCGATGAAGAGATAGGTCAAGCCACGCTCTTCTTTGAACGTATTCAAGAGGTTCATGACCTGGGCGCGAATGGAAACATCAAGTGCGGAAATAGGCTCATCAGCGATGATAAATTCCGGTTCCATGATAATCGCCCTAGCGATCCCGATACGCTGACGCTGACCCCCGGAGAACTCGTGAGGATAACGAGACTTATGCTCCGGGAGAAGACCCACTGCCTCCAAGGTCTCATCGACCTTCCTTGCACGATCCTCCTTGTTTTCATAGAGATGGAAATTATCGATACCCTCAGCGACACAGTGGTCAACCGTAACACGCTCGTTGAGTGAAGCAGCAGGATCTTGGAATATCATTTGCACCTCACGCACGAGTTGGCGAGCTTCAGATTTGGAAAGATTCTTGTTGATCTTCTTACCCTTGAAGATGATATCTCCACCTTGCGTTGAATTCAGACGAATGATCGACCGCCCAATCGTTGTCTTACCGGAGCCTGATTCACCGACGAGGGCGAACGTTTCACCACGGTAGATCTTGAAGCTGGCATCTTTGACGGCTTCGACAATCTTCTTGCCGGCTTCAAACGTGACGTTGAGATTATTGACTTCGAGGAGGACCTCGCGTTCTTCATTCTTAGATATCACTATAAACTCCTCCCTGCGAACTCAGATATTTTAACTTCTCGTGGAGATCACGGATGATAACAGGCTTCTCAACCTTCGGTGCACGCGGATCCAAGAGCCAAGTCTTTGCAAAGTGTGTGTCGGAGACTTGGAACATTGGCGGTTCCTCTTCGAAGTCAATCTTCAAAGCATGCTCACTTCGGGGTGCGAAGCTGTCACCTGAGATCTTCTCAAACAGAGATGGTGGCGTACCCGGAATTGCATACAGCGGCTCGTGAGGATTACCAAGTTGAGGTAACGACGAGAGGAGCCCCCATGTATAAGGATGTCGTGGGTCATAGAAGATCTCTTCAACGGTCCCGTATTCGATGATCTGACCACCGTACATGACGGCTACAATATCGGCGACATTCGCAACAACTCCCAAGTCATGCGTGATGTAGATCGTTGTGAAGCCGTACTCTTCACCGAGTTCCTTGATAAGGGCAATGATTTGAGCCTGCGTTGTTACATCAAGCGCAGTCGTGGGCTCGTCACAAATAAGGATCTTAGGACGACAAGCCAAGGCGATGGCGATGACAATACGTTGGCGCATACCGCCGGAATATTGGAAGGGATACTCATTGTAACGTTGTTCAGGCTTGCTTAGGCCGACACGACGCATGAGGTCGATCGCCATTTCTTTCGCTTCACCCTTGCTCTTGCCTTGGTGCTTCACGATAACTTCAGATATCTGATAACCGATGGTGCGTACAGGATTCAGTGAAGTCAGCGGGTCCTGGAAAATGGTTGCAATTTTCTTACCACGGATGGGTAACCAATCTTTGTTACGCTTCAGATTAGCTAAGTTCTGACCTTCAAACCAGATTTCACCGTTTGATACTCGACCATTGTTATCGAGCATACCGGAGAAGGTCTTTGTAAAGACTGATTTACCGGAGCCGGATTCACCGACAATAGCAACAACCTTGTTGCGTTCGAAGTCCATGGAAACATTGCGAATAGCTGTAAGCTCCCTGTCTCGGACCTGGAATTTAACCTCGAGGTCTTTAACTTGAAGAATATATTTATCTTGATTGAGTTGTGTCATAGAAGTCCTCCCTACAGCATGTGATTGCGCGGATCACTTGCATCGGCGAGTGTCTGACCAATCAAGTAGAGCGAGATTGAAATAAGCGCAGTTACCGTGAGCGGGATGATGAAGAGGTATGGCGCAGACTGCATGTGCTTGGAGCTCGTTTGAACCACGCGACCCAAGGAAGCAATTCTCTCGGAAAGTCCAACACCGATGAAACTTAGGAAGACCTCATACGAGATAAAGGACGGGACATTACGAGAAATAACGGTGACAAGGACGGAGATAAGATAAGGGAAAATATTGTTCTTGATAATTGTCCAGTTTGAAGATCCAAGACACTTCGAAGCTAGGTTGTACTCTCGATCGCGACGGATCATAACCTGGACTCGGACAAAGTAGGCTGTTCCTACCCATGACGTACACGATAGGGCAAAGATCAATTGCCAAACACCGCCTCCAAGGGCAAAGCTCAAGATCATGACGATTAAGGTGAACGGTATGTTGGAAACAACGTTGTAGACCTCGATCATGATGGCGTCGACTCGCTTAGAAAAGCCCCACCACATACCTACCAAAACACCGATTACGACGGTGATGATCGTAGCCGTGAAGGAAATAAAGAGACTGGTGCGAGCTCCTGCCCATACGAGTGAGAACATGTCTCGGCCAATATCGTCCGTCCCGAAAGGATGGTCAACGGAAGGACGCAAGAACCACTGAGACTTATCGTTAATGTGTTCCGCATTCATGTGATCATAGCCCGAGATCTCAGGATGGATGAGCGACATTAAGACAATGACCGCAAAGACAATCAACATGAGGATAGCAATTTTAGACTGGAAGAAGCGGCGTCTGACGCTCTGCCAATAAGAATACACGGGAGTCGATATATGCTCTGAAGCAGTAGCATCAAATTCCGCAGCTTCAAACATTTCTTTTTCGATTGCCGGATCTATTTCAGGGACATTAGCCGGGTCATGTTTGACGATACCTTTAGGTTCACCTTGCATCCCCACAGGTCCTGGATAATTCGTATTTGTCATGTTTAGCGTACTCCTTCCTTGATATCAAGCGAGATTCGAGGATCGACGACGGTCATGAGTAGGTCACCAAGGAATACAGAGAAGACCGCTAGCGACGTAAAGATGAAGGTCAGGGTAATGACCATATTGTTATTGGCTCCATTGATCGCATCAGGCAACATCTTACCCATGCCCGGAACGGCAAACATTGACTCCGTGACGATAGCTCCACTAATAGCCAGAATGACCGATGACGGTAGACCATTAATGATCGGAATAATGGCATTCTTCAGGATATGACGCTTTGAAATCTCTTTATCGGTCAAGCCCTTAGATCTTGCAAACTTGACGTAGTCCGCACTTTCTTGGTCAACCATATAGCGACGGATCCACATCATAATTCCTGGGGTATTCATGATCGTTAAAGCCAATAGGGGCATGATATAAGACTTGATATTATTGAAACCCAATTCAGGGAACTTATCAGGAAGTCCGAAACCAAAGCCTGCATATTTAATGAAGAAGATGAGTGCCAGCGATGGCAACGCCAAGATCAAGTTGATGTATGCAATACCAATCTTATCGACCCACAAACCCTTCTTACGCGCCATGGCTAGACCTGCCGGCAAAGCGAACAAATACGCTAAGATCAATGACAGAATGCCGAAGATATACGAGGTCCCGATCATTGAGGGTGATTCGTAGAAACTTCCTGTCGTTGCATAATGGCTATCACCATACTTATTGACATCCAAACGATCCGGTTGGAACTTGTATTGTCGCGTGTGCTGATCAATAGGAATTTCCAGTACTTCGCCGGTTGGGAACGTTTGTTCGACGCGTACTGTACGCCCTTGTCCGCGACTGATGACGTCCATGGTATGGACACCGGAATGCGTCGGATAAGATTCACCGAAGTACAGCTTTACAGCATTCTGGTGAATGAAAGGGAATTTATTGTTGAAATAGATCTGGTACAGGTTCGTGCAACCTTCACAGGTAAGTGCGTAATTACCGTTATGATCTTTCTCCCAACTATAACCTCTCTCCATATCGGGATTATTTGGGTCCTGAATGGCGTTGGGGTTATCAATAACGATGAGTCGCGAGAAAAAGCCTCCGATGAGCTCAAAGACATTGTAATAACGATAGGCAATCCAAGTACCGCGGAGATCATCGTTCTGCGTCAATTCTTCGACTGTGTAGCCTTTATCACGGTATACCTGGAGAACACGATCGTATTCTTCATCACCGGGTCTGTGATCTTGAAATGAAGCTTCGGACTCATTCGCAAACATCTCACCTGCAGTAAGGTAGTCGAGATAGCCGAGATTCTCGAGTTTACTCAAACTATAAACGTATTTCTGATTCGCTTTGAGTTTACGATATCCCTCGTCATTCTCAAAAACTTTCGACGTAGGAACTAATTTGTACACCATAACGACAACCACCGATACGACGATTGCGATGGACAAAAGCGATTTCAGTATTCTTACAAGAATATACCTGCCCATAGACTAAACACTCCTCAACTACAACGCGGATAAAATAGAGCTAGAAGAAAGAATCACTATCTAAAATACCATAGAAACGGGGCTGGCGAAACGCCAACCCCGCTTTTTGAAATCCGCGCTAAGTTTTTACAACGAAATTAGCGCTTACTGTACCAATCTTCGGTTGCTGCATCTCTTTGCTCAACAGTTACGATCTCTTCTTGGAGACGGATACCCTTGAACTTAAGATCTGAAACACCGTAGTCGGCATAGATGTTAGAGAACGGAACATAGTAGGAAACAACCTGACCACGGGTCTGCTGGCTTGTCGGGATATAGAATGCTTTCTCGATCAGCTTAGCATCAGCCTTGGCGAAGGTTTCATAGCGAAGATCCATATCATCGGTGATTGCATCAGCTTCACGGTAGAACTGTTCGTACTCCATGAGACCGACGATCTCTTTGATTTCTTCATCGACGATGACTTCTTCACCATCTGCATCGACGAGCGTGGTACCGAGACCGGAAGAAGCCATGTAGTAACCGGTGGTAGCTGACCAGATATCAACAAAGGACTTAGGATCACCATAGTCAGGACCCCAACCGGTGAAGGTTGAAATATCGTAATCCATCTTTGCAGGATCGGTTTCACGGTAAGCGATGTTCTGAACGGTATCCATGCTACGCATGACGAGTTCGAGGACGATCTGACCATCCGTGTTGTCTTCAATAGACTTCTTCATGGACTGTGCACGCTTTACGAGACTGTCAGAAGTTTCGGGGACGAGCATATCGAGGTGAACAGGGAATTCAATTCCGTCTTCCTTTGCAGCTTCGATGTACGCAAGAGCATCTTCTTTGCTGAGCCAGACTGAACCACCATCATTGAGGTCAACTTCTTCACCTGTCATCTCTGTGTAAGCAGCGTTGACAAGGTCATGATAGAGGCGACCGTCTGAGGTTGTACCGGCACCGGGGAAGTTATTGATATGGCGGGTTGATTGCTCTGCCAGTTCTTCCGGAGCGGAAACGGCAAGGGCAGCAACGATGTCATATGAAGCACGGAGTGCCTTACGGAAGTTTTCATTTAGAACAGCGTCACGAGTATTTTGACGGAGTGTTTCGTCTTCAGCGTAGTTTGTTTCATTGAACGACTGACGATTGAAGTTAAACACAACACCGAATACCGTGTTGTTAGGAAGCTGGAAGTAAGCGTTATCGGCGTACTTCTCGAGGTAGCTGTCATAATCTTCCCAAGTTGTTCTTAGAGCAGCCTGAGGATATGTGCCGGATTCAAAACCATTGATGAGTGAGTAAGGATCTGCACCGTCATCATAGATGTAGGTAACAGTGTCAAAGTAAACATTCTCAGCATCCCAATAGTCTTCGTTCTTTTCCCATTCGATAACGGACTTATCGTCGTTCTTCGTGAGATAGAAACCACCGTTGTAGAGGATGTTATCGAACTCAAGGTTTCCGAATGCGCAGTTTTCTTGATCAGGAGAACCGAGGACACAACCTTCGCCGCGACCTTCGAGGAACTCACGGTTGATCGGATAAAGGACTGTATAAGTCGTCATCGTATCAAAATAAGGAACCGGTACTTCGAGTGTGTACTCGAGGGTTAGGTCATCAATAGCTTTGACACCGACAGACTCGAAAGCTTCATCGGAGAAATCACTTGCGAGATACTCTGAATAACCTTCAACGACACCCATGAGGAGCCATGAAGTCTCTGAACCAAACTCAGCACCATGACGAAGACCTGTTACAAAGTCATCAGCCTTAACTGTGTCATAAGGTTCACGGTTGGAGTTCATCCACCAAATATCTTCTTTGAGGTGGAATGTCCATACCGTTGCATCTTCATTCGGTTCCCAACTCTCAGCGAGTGCGCCGACCAGGTGGCCGTACGAATCATGCTCAAGCAATCCGTCTACGAGGTTTGCATTGATTTCGTGGTCGCTGGTCTTAGCTGAAAGGACATAGTCCATGGTTTCAACTGTCGCAGCAGACGCGAGCGTCAGCGTATTTGAGGCTGACGTTAGTTCTTCTGCGACCAGAGTAGCTGCACCCATTCCAAACGAAACGAGCATCGCCATCACCAGTACGCTAGCTAGTAGCTTCTTCATTAATTGCCTCCATCCTTACAAAGTATCCTTTGAAATCGTGTATAACACTTCGTACTAGTATAGTGCAACTAACACGTTCACGAAAAGAACAAATGAATTTTTAGTTGCTTTTAATAATCATTCGTCTTGTTTCTTAACGGAATTGACAGAGATAACTTGTAATCAACGTAAGATCTCTTCAAGACTATTAAGAATTGTCTCTCCTAAGCCTACGGCATAGCCTGCAAATGCAAATCGAACACGAATTGTATTTTCTCTACTTTCGTAAAGAAGGATTAAGGGCAGCATTTCAGGTTCAACAAAGAGACCACGACCTAAGGACTCTAAGTGTGCAGCATAATTTAACGGTTTAAGATCAGCATTTAGACCCTTATCAAGCAAGGCATTGAAACGAGGGGATCTATCCAGAGCTTCACGCGCTCCTTCCCTCATATCATCGTAGTACACTGTGAAATGATCGATCCTACTCCTCAATCCATCCCAAAGCAGTGCCAGTTCTTCGAAAGCATGTTCCGTCGGTTCATGACCCCCTCGGGCTAAGATAGCAAAACCGGTCTCAGCATCGCTCAGGTTCAACGCTTGAACAATTGCCTCTGATGGTAAAGGAGCATCGATCAAGAGCTCATTTGACGTAACGTGTGGCAAGTCTATTTCAATGTCCGTAACTTCGCCGGGTACTGCATTTACAAAGAAGATCTCAGATCGTTGATCTCCGTTAGGTAAGCGAACAGTTGTTATAACAGCAAACTGCCTACCAATCACATGAATTACTTCAGAAGCACCACTCCAAGTTCCATGACCTGTGTGCACCGGGAGCGGCTCAACATCAAAGTTGATAAGCTGATAATTTTGACCGACGCGCCAGACATATTCTCTATTCTGAGAATTCAATCTCAAACCTGAATATTCAACGACTGTGAGCATTTTCCACTCTTTATCATAAACTTCGACTAAACCTGTACTTCTATAGATCGCCGGATAGCCATGAGCTCGGAGATATCCGCAAAGCAGTTTGGTGAAATCTCGTAGGGACAACTCAGTTTGTTTGGCTAGAACTGTCAGAGGTTCATAAGGCTCCATATCTTTCTGCGTTAAAGGGTATTGTTCAATCATCCAATCCAGGATTTCATCAGGTGTCCTAGTCTTGATCCGCAACTCACTTCTAAAGAGACTAAAGACTTCCGCATGAATTCGGGGATTAAGAAGCGTTTCAGCTCTGACTTTTGGATCAAGATCGTCAGCGCAGTGCATGACCGTACGAATCTCCCGGATGTATTCCTCCGCCTTGAGTTCATAGAGATCTTTCTGCGGTATATATAAGAGGAGCTGTTGAACCGACTCGTCTCCCCCTGTAAGATCAAGTAACTTTTCAACCTCAGTGCTATTCCCTCCACTACGCAGTAGAATTTCTCTTTCAATCTCACTACGACCTGAAGCTAATGTTTCAGCAAATGCAATTTGTGCATCTTCCTTTGCTTGCCTCATCGCAGCAGCATCAGTTCTTATCGCTAGACCCCGTTCTCTGGCTTCTTCTGAGATAGCAGACGGTCGCCTACTCACACCGGATGCATGCCAATACCTTGGTAAATTCCGCAGACTCATCTCCCATGATTCAGCATGAAGTACTAATGTTTGATCAGTTAACGACATTAAATCCAGATTAGCTGCATAGCGCTCGTGTGTCGTCATATAACTCACGAGATAGGTCCCGGCACCGAGGTTAATTTCATACTCATTGAGGCTATCCATAGCCACTTGAAGTAATGGCGCCGGCGTTGAATAGTTTAAAAGGTGAATCGTGAAAACACCTTCATCTTCGGTAGGTATAGAGAATCTCACCCAGGCACCTTCTCGATAGCGAAGACTCTCATTTCTCAAGCATTGACCGGCTGCATTCACACCTAGATCAAAGCGGGATTTCCTTAAACCTGCGACATGAGTTCGAGACACGACCAACGGCGCTCTGGAAGCTGCCAAATTAAACCATCCCACATCCAAGACGGCTTCCGGTTCACAAGCGCCTAGAAAGCGCCAATTCTTACCATCAAAAGCCTCCACCCAGGCATGATTGTCGTCGCTATGATTCCATAAAGGTGCATACACTTGACGAGCCGGAATGCCTACGGACCGAAGGGCTGCTGTGACAAACGTTGATTCTTCACCGCATCGTCCATAGATAGCGCGTTTTAACGCAGGGGGCGGTAAGGTCCGAGCATTGGAACTCCTGTAAGTGACCTCACGGGCAGCAAGCTCATTGACCCTCAGGATCTTCGACTCCATGTCCATATTCTGGACATCCTCCCAAAGCCACGTTTGAAAATCAGACATCCACGGTGTAAGCACCTCGTTATTGATTCTCGGAGAAGCAACGTAATGCAACCAATCATCTAGCGTAAATGGCTCCGGGATTCCCACGACCTCCAAGATGCGTTTTAATCCTGCTATATGAGCGGCAATTTCAGTTTCACCAAAACTCGCACGATCACGATCTTGGATATGTAGACGAATAAAGTCATGCAAGGTTGAATTTTCTACTATGTGCATTTTCTGCTCCTCTTGTGATCCATCAAACATTTTATATTTTCATGCATAGATCGTCAGGTTCTTCGCAACCTAGAGAATACCTCAAACACCACCGAGTTGAGACCCTTCGTTTAGGAGGATAGAATGAACTAAATTTATAAGAATCGTTACCATGAAAATAGGAGTTCTTATGACCAAGAATATTCTCATCGAAACTTGCTGCGGCTTTGCTGAAGATGTCCTTCGCAGTGAAGCAGGGGGTGCCAATCGAGCTGAACTTTGTTCGAACCTTTTCCAAGGTGGCTTAACCCCTACCGTAGGCATGTTGAAGACCGCAAAACGCCATTCTTCTATCCCAATCAATTGCATGATTAGACCTCGCGAAGGTGGTTTCCACTATACGGACTACGAGTTCGAGACTGCGCTGGATGACGCTCATGCACTTCTGGATGCCGGAGCTGACGGCCTGGTCTTTGGTTTTCTCCACGAAGACGGCACCATCGATACGGAAAGATGCGCCAAGATCTTGGAAATTATCGGCGATAAAGATTGCACCTTCCATCGTGCAATCGACGTTGTATTGGATTGGCGTGTGGCCATTGATCAACTAGCAGATCTCGGCGTGCGTCGCATCCTGACATCCGGTCAAGAACCCGATGTCTTCCATGGCATGGATACCGTTCGTGAGATGGTCGACTATGCAGATGGACGCTTGATTGTCATGCCCGGTTGCGGCATCACACCGAAGAATGCTGCGCGTATTCAAGCATCAACCGGTGTCGAAGAAATGCATGTTGCCTTCTATGAACCCCAATACGATCGTTCTTCGACGAATAATCGCTCCATTTACTTTGGCGGCATGCTCTTCCCTTCCGAAGAACGCTACCAGCTAATTGATACGGAAGCAGTAAAATCTATTACCCTTAATAATTAAAAGCCCCTCCGAACCATCCATTGATTCGGAAGGACTAAAACCGGCATAGAGCTCTGAAGTCTTTCAGGGCTCTTTATAGTTTCTGGGGCTGACCGTACGTTTTAAAGCGCTCTGCCATGGCAGCCATCTCAGTTTTATTCAAGATGACAGGCTCCGCTTCGTACGTCTTTGAGATGGAATAGATCATGCACATATACTCGATCTCGGCTGCCACGTTATAGGCTTCCGCTATCGAAGCCCCACCTGCAACTAATCCATGATTCGCAAGCAGTACAGCTTTACGATCCTTCATTGCTTCAAACGCATTCTGTGCTAATTCAGGAGTGCCATAACTTGCATATTCAGAGCACCGAACATCAGGACCGGCAACGGCAATCATGTAATGGAATGGCGGTAACGTTTTCCGCAGACAAGAATATGCGGCGCAGGCCGGACTATGGGTATGGACAACTGCTTGAATATCATCACGTTCCCGATAGAAGATGCGATGCAACTCATGTTCACTGGAAGGTTTTAAATGTCCATCGACGATATGCCCTTCGAGATCCAAGATTACGACATCCTCTGCCCTTACATCCTTATAGGGGACACCGGTGGGAGAAATGGCAAAGAGTCCTTTGTCCGGGCGATAGATACTGATGTTCCCTGAACTGCCCCGGGTGAGTCCGTCAGCCAGTAATTGACGACCGTAATCGGCGACGAGTTGACGCTCTTCGTTTAATAGTAGAGACATGTGATAACCTCTTTTCTTCTTGAAAATGTGTATTTTCTTCTTCAGCATAGACTTAAAGTTGTTAATATGGCTAGCTAATTCTACTAAGAAGTTTATATGAGTACAAAGAAGGGGGCTCTCATGATTGCAAGAGATGTCAAAGAGCAGCTAGGGCGTAGTTCTGAAATACGGAAGATGTTTGAAGAAGGTCTGCGTCTTCGCACCATCCGCGGGGCTGAAAACGTCTTTGATTTTAGTCTAGGCAACCCCGATACCCCAACGCCTGAGCCTGTTTCAAGTGCACTCAAGGATTTGGTTCTTGCAGATCTCGATCATGGTTATATGGCGAATGCCGGCTTCCCTAAGACCCGGAGCAAAATCGCATCTCTGGAAACGCAGCGAAACCATACGACGTTCACCGAGCAAGGTATTGTCATGACCTGTGGCGCTGCAGCTGCCTTAAACATCGCGCTTGCCGGCATTCTCGATACCGGCGATGAAGTCATTGTCTTGAGCCCATACTTCCCGGAATATCTCTCCTATATCAGAAATTACCAAGGGCAAGTCATCGTTGTGCCTTCTCTGAGCTCCGGTCAAATGGATCTCGAGCGTCTGGAACGAGCAATTACACCTAGAACCAAAGCCATGATCATCAACTCTCCGAACAATCCTTCCGGAGCTGTGTATCCACAAGAAGACCTTGAGACCTTATGCAATATCCTCAAACAACAAGAACAAACCATCTATCTCATTTCCGACGAACCCTATCGCGAGATCATCTATGATGGCGCGGTCGTCACAGGCCTGGCCGGTCTCTATCCCAATACAATGATCTGTTATAGCTGGAGTAAGAGCTTCTCGCTGGCAGGCGAGAGAATCGGATATGTCGGAGTTGCGGAGGCTTGCACGGACTTCGATATCTTAATGCAAGCACTCGTTCTACAGAATCGAGTGCGCGGTTTTGTCAACGCGCCATCCATCTGGCAAAGAGTGGTAGACCGAGCCATCGACACTCCCACGGATGTCAATACCTATTTAAAGCGTCGAGATGCGCTCATGCATAATCTGGAACTTGCAGGGCTTAAGGTAGAAGATACTCCGCAAGGAGCCTTTTATCTCTTCCCTCAATTGCCTGAAAAGACAGCAGAAGCCGGCATCTATGCACTCGAAGCCCTCAAAGAGCAAGGAATCTTAGCGGTCAACGGTACCGGCTTCGGTGCGCCGGGTTTCCTTCGCTTTGCGTATTGTGTTAGTGATGAAATGATCGAGCGTTCTAGGCCTGCTTTCAAGCAAGTCAAAGAGAAGTTGGTCGAACGGTGGCCTGAATTAGCTGACTAACTATCTGTATTTAAAAAGAGCAATAATTCCCCTGCTTCAAACGACAGCTTGAAGCATTCACGCTTGGGATTTGTTTGATTACTCACCGTAAGAGACGTTGGTACGTGAAGATCCCGGCGATCAATCCCCCATTCCAAGCCATCGAGGGTTAATTGCTTGATGGCTTTTCTAGGCATCAAGGACACCACCATGCTCTCAGGAAAATATTTGCCGAGGTGCACTTGCCTATCGACGGGTCCCACAAATGCCTCGATCCATAACTTCCCATCCGTGATGGCCATGGATTCATGCTCCCTGGCAGCTCCGAGGAGAGCTTCCAAGTGGTAACTCACATGATCCAAGCGTCCGGGACCCAAACCGCCAAGCAGAACAATGCGCGAGAAATCATAGGCAGCCAGGAAGTTGATGGCATGCTCTCCATCCGTTGCATTCTTGTCCGGGTCAAAAGCCACAACCGGCACATCCACAGCTTGTGCCGCGATGGAATCTAAATCACCCATCAGAAGGTCCGGCACGACGCCTAAAACCATGCAGCGGTCATACCCTGCATCCACAGCAAGAACAAAGTCGGCGGCAGCCAAGAGACTTCGGCTTAGCTCAGTATCAAAGACCGCACCATTGAGAACCAAGACAGCTATGCCGCCCTTTGGCTTGGGTAGTTCGCCATATTTCGTGCTTTGATCTATGCGATCGACCAGATCTTTATGCATACTCAGCCTCTAAGGGAATTAGCGGCTTGAGATCGATCGGAAGCGCCAAAGAGATACGATCCTGAGACGAGGATGTCGGCACCGGCTTTTGTAGCTTCACGAGCAGTTTTAGCTTGGATTCCACCATCAACCGATATCTTGTAGTTGTAGGAATGTTCCTCGCGCCAAGCAGCAAGTTGAGCAATGCGCTCGGAAGATCCGGGCATATAAGATTGACCGCCGAATCCGGGACGTACCGACATCACCAAGATCAGTTCAACCCGGGAAAGATATGGCTTAAGGAGGTCGAGATCCGTTTCAGGATTGAGCGAAATCCCCGGCATGACTCCTCGCGCTTTGATTCGGTGAAGTAGGTCTGCAACATCATTAGAAGTTTCCAAGTGAAGGGTGAGAGCATCGGTTCCTGCATCCAAGAATGCTGTTAGATATTCCTCCGGATGCTCAATCATGAGATGGGTATCGAGGAATTTATCCGTTGAGCGACGTATCTGGCGAACGATATCAGGACCAAAGGTTATGTTTGGTACATAGTGGCCGTCCATAATATCCAGGTGGAAGGCATCACAATGAGCTTCCATATCGTGCAGGTCATCTGCCAGCCGCATGAAATCTGCCGAAAGGACCGAGGCGCTGATAAGTGTCATAATTCCTTCTTTCTCGTCTCAATCTTTTTTCAAGTGTAAGGATCGAATTGATCCAGAGCTTCTCGCAACTGGATATAATTCTCATACCTTGCCGGATGAATGACATCATTCTCTCTTACAGCACAGCCGGGTTCGTTTAAGTGGTGACAGCTGCTAAAACGGCATTCGAAGGCTGAGGGATACATTTCAGGAAAGCCTAACGGAAGATCTTCAGGCTCTACACCGGCCTCCGTGATGTCCAGCATGGAGAATCCCGGGGTGTCGACGATGAAACCCTCTTCAAAAGCAAAGAGCTCAGCATGTCTTGTCGTATGACGACCGCGACCTAAGCGTTCACTTATGCCGCCCGTTTCCATATGTTCTTCCTCCGCAAGATGATTGAGGAGCGTTGATTTTCCGGAACCGGAAGGTCCTGCCAAAGCTGTCAACTTATTTGCCAATAACGGACGAAGTTCTTCCAGGACATGTTTATCGAGGCTGTGTTCCCCGGCGACTTCCGTTTCGGAACCTGTAGAAAAAAACAGTGGCCACTTGGTCTCACCGTATCTTTCCCGGATTGTTTCGATCGCGACCCTCTTGTCTTCTACAAGATCCAACTTCGTAAACACCAAGAGGATATCGATATCTTGGCAAGCTGCAATTGCGGCTAACTTGTCGAGCAGGAGAAAGTCCGGATCAGGCGATTTGATGGCAAACACAAGAAGCAACTGCTCAACATTTACGACCTGCGGCCTTGGTAGAGCATTGTGCCTTGGATGAATTTCAAGAATTCGATAAGGAAAAACAGGATCTTTGGTTGCTTCAAACGAAATCAAATCCCCGGCAGCGGGTCTTTCACTTCGGAGCCGGAAAATGCCTCTGGCACTTGCCATCCCCTCGTGATGTCCGTCACTAACCCAATAGTTACCGCCAACGCCTTTGAGAATACGTCCTTCTAAAATATTCTCCACGATTAACCTTCCACTGCAGGATCGACAGGATCCGGATTCGGGACAGGATCCGGCGCGGGACTGGGGGCGGGATCAGGTATAGGTGCAGGAGTCGTTTCAGGCGCCGGCGTTGGATCCGTTGTAGGCACAGGCGCAGGATCCGGAGCGGGTGCCGGATCTGGATTTTGTTGCTGCGTACCCCAAAGGGTATTGGCATCTCCGACAACGACTTTCACTTTAACATTGGAATCGATGATATTCCCGGCGTACAGAATGTTGCCATTGGTATCTTCTACCCAGCGACCATAGTAAGGTGCGACATCCCCCGCAGGGACAACAACCGCATCGATGGTGAACCCTGCGTCGACCATCTGAGCGACAAATTCATCCTCCGCTACACCCCAAACTTGAGGAATGGTGAGCGACTTGGGCTGAGGTGCAACATAAAGCGTAACCTCGTCTCCCTCGTACACAGTAGAACCTGCTCTTGGAATATGGCGCGTGACAAGGCCTGCGCCATAAGTGGTTGACTGGTCTTCATCGACTTTCTTAACAACCAAGCCTTGGTCCGCAAGTATTTTGCGCAACTCTTCATATTCATAGCCTGCACCATTGGGCATCTCATAGGAGGCTCGATTTTCCTGCGTGGGTCCTGAGCTTACCGTCAAGACCAAGGGCCTTCGCGGGTCGATGAAGAAGTCCTCACCCTCCAGAATACTCTGATTGATGACGATGCCTGCGGCATATTGATCACTTGGAGCTCGTTCCACTTGATGGGGAATATCGTGTTCATCGAGCAAAGCCTTAGCGGATTCATACGTGTCACCGATGAAGTTCGTCATCGTGATAAGAATCCGGTTCTCACCGCTTGGATTCATTTCATTATTCATTAACTGGATGAAGTAGACGACACCACCGACGACAAGAGCTATTGCTAAGAGGATGAGCGCAATGACGACGCCACTTTCACGGCGACGTGATGAACGACGATCCATGACAACTTGTTCAAAGTCGCGGATCTTCTCATAGGAAGCTCCGGGCTCATCCATCTCGATGAAACCGGTCCCGTCCGTGGTTTCAAAAGCATCCTGCTGTCTTCCTGTACCGTATACAGCTTGCGGGTTAATCATGAAAGCATCGAGTTCACGCACCAGATCCCTGGCATCACGATACCGTTCGCTTGGGTTCTTTCTCAAACAACGCATGACGATATCCGATAGTCCTTGGGGGATGGTTGGCTCCAAGATAATAGGTTCTTGCGGCGTCTCTTGGAGGTGCTTGATGGCAATACTGACAGAGGTATCACCATCGAAGGGTAAGATGCCGGTCAAAGTCTCAAACATGAGAGTTCCAAGTGAATAGATATCACTCTTCGCGCTCACTTGTCCTCCCCGGGCTTGTTCGGGCGAAAAATAATGGACAGAGCCTAACGTGCTGCTTCCGGTTTGCGTGATCGTATTGGAAGTGGTTGCACGCGCAATTCCGAAGTCCGTCACCATCGCCTTATGATCACGCGTGATCATGATGTTGTGAGGCTTGATATCTCTATGGATGATCCCGCCATCATGAGCATTCGCAAGGGCCATGGCGATCTGAATAAACATCGGGACAGCGATGCGCCAATCGAGACGTCCATAGTGACGAATCATGTCCTTCAAAGATATGCCGTCGACATATTCTTGCACCATATATCGGTAGCCTTGTGCCTCACCGACACCTAAGACTTTAACTATATTTTCATGGGAAAGACTTGACGCGGCACGTGCCTCAGTTTCAAAACGACGCACAAACTCTTGGTCATCATTGAGCTCACGTTTGAGTACCTTGATAGCCACGGCCTTACCGTTGCGCATGTCTTCGGCAAGGTAGACATGTGCCATACCTCCGGAACCCAGTAGGCGCCTGATACGATACCTCTCACTGAGGACCGTTCCACTTTCAATCGACATCCTTACTCCTTAAGATTGAGCAGTCACTGTCTGCGGTTGCTCAATTATAGCAGATCAAACTCTTCAAACCGGAGTTGATCCGTAGTAATCCACAACGATACAACTGATGTTATCGCGGCTTTGATGATCGAGCGCTAGACGTATCAAAGCATGACATGTGTCCGTTGGATCATCATGTAATTTCATCGTTCCTGCGATAACCGGATCTGAACATACACCGTGCAATCCATCGGAACAGAACAGAAGGCGCTCTCCCGAGTTTAATTGACGTGCACCGAGCGTTGCTTCCATATCCTCACCCATACCTATACAGCTGGTTATCTCATTGCGGCGAGGAAACGTTGCAATATCCTCTTCCCGCAACAGCCCACATTCAATAAAAGCCTGCGCAACGCTATGATCCGTTGTCAAGCGTTGAATTCCGTCAAGTAGACTATAGAGTCGGCTATCACCGGCATGCCCATAGACCAGCAGTCCATCATACCGCAAGATGCCGGCAACGATCGTCGTACCCATTCCGGAAAATCGATCCGATCGTTCAGCAAACTGATACACCCTGCGATTTGCATCCCGCAAGGCATAATATAACAATGCCCTAAGCTCTCTTGCATCCAGTTCGGGTTCCAAGCGGTCCAGAATATAACGACGTGTATAGCGAACGGTTAGCTCACTTGCGAGGTCACCTCGCTTGTGACCTCCCATGCCATCACAAAGTAGGAAGATGCCGTAGCGCCCTTCAGCCATATCACTGAGACCGATACTGTCTTCATTCAGGCGACGACCGTTTCCGATCTCACTATAACCCGCCGCCTGATAGGTTTTATTCACCTGAGGCTAACCTCACCATGCTGCCGTCGGAGTTGCCCACAAGATGCTGCGATATCCGAACCAAGCGATCGGCGGCGACTGACAGGGATATTCTCACGCTCCAGAACCTGCATGAACTGAGACATTCTCTCTTCCGAGCCGGGTCTTAATGTCATGCCGGGATAATCGTTGAGCGGGATGAGATTTACATGCCCGGGAGCTTTCTTTACCGCTCTAACTAAAGCAGTGAGGTCATCATCTCCATCGTTGAAGTCCTTGATCATCAGATACTCATAGCTGATGCGGCGACCTGTCTGTTCAAAATACGATTTACTTGCAGCAAGAAGTTCATCCAGAGGATAACGTTTAGCAATCGGCATGATTTCCTCGCGCTTAGTCTGGATAGCACTGTGAAGAGAGATTGCAAGGGTGATAGGTTCCTTTGTCTTTGCCAATTCAGCCATCTGAGGCACGAGGCCGCACGTCGAGATCGTGATGCGTCGTTTACTGATGTCATATTCAGCATTGAGACGACGCACAAAACTCAAGACCTCTGCCAAGTTCTCAAGCGGTTCGCCTATCCCCATGATGACAACACGTTCCAAGTCAATCCCTGCGTCACGAGCCAAGATGGCATAGGTCGCGAGCATTTCGCCGGCTGTCATATTGCGCACGAAACCGGCTCCGGTTGAGGCACAAAACGTGCAGCCCATCTTGCATCCTATTTGCGATGAAAGACAAAGCGTATTTCCATACGAATAACGCATGATGACCGCTTCAACATAATCCTCCCCGCAACGGATGAGGTATTTCATGCTTCCATCGCTTTCAGAAATCTGTACTTGTTCAATCCGAAGATGCTCGGCATCATAAGATTCTGCTAAGTCTTGTTTGAGGTTCTTTGGCAGATTTCGCATGTCTTCCGGGACGTGCACTCCCTTGGTGAGCCAGCCCTGGACTTGAGATGCGCGAAACTTGGGATAGCCTTGGGCTACGATCCATTCTTCCATTTCTGCGGGTGTTAGATCATAGATCCAAGTCAAATTGTGCTCCTCTTCAATGCTGCATAATAAAAACCTTCACCCGGCAGCTCCGGTGCTAGGACTAGTGCCTCGACTTCTTCTCTCCCATGCCCGAGCGATACCTGCTCTGCATCAGTATGTTGCGACACAAAAGCCTGTATGACTTCGCTGTTTTCTGCTCGCATAAGAGTACAAGTACTATACAAGAGCTTACCGTTCGGCTTCAACGCTTGAAAGGCTTGCGTCAAAATTCTCAATTGTAATTGCGCCAATTCTTGAATTTTCTCGGCATTATAGAAGATCCTTAGCTCCGGCTTTCCCTGCATCATTCCTAAGCCGGAACAGGGAGCATCGACAAGAACTTTATCGCATCGGCCCCGCATCAAGACAGGAATTTCGCTCCTAGCAGCAGCATCATTGAGACGCAAGGACAAAGTCGAAGGTTTGTTGGCTCGAAGCCAGAGATCGCGGATCAAGTGGATCCTTTGGATGTGGACGTCTTGAGCGATGACGCTGGCGCCGCGATCTAAGATTTGAAGCGTTTTATTCCCCGGGGCAGCACAGGCATCAAAGACCAGGTCATTCCCTAGTGGATCAAGATACCGGACGGCCATCCCTGCAGCGACGCCTTGCGCTGTCATCTTACCGTCTAAGAAATCAGGGTGCCGATGGATGGGACCACCAAGTTGAGGGTCATAGACTGCGAAATCCTCTAGGTAGGGACTCAATGTAACAGCTTTCAAATCTTCTAAGCCGGCAGCTCTCAGTCTCACACTTAAGGCTTGAGTTTCAAGCGTAGCAAGAAAGTAATCCCGCAAACGCTCCGCCTCGATCTCCCTACCAAGATCAAGCACTAACTGCGGATGGACACTCACTTCAAGCCATAATTGTTTCGGTAGTGGAGCACGTTCATTAGCAGCTCGACGCAAGATTCCATTGACTAAACCCGCAGCTGACGTAAAACCCCATCGCTTGACGAGTTCTACGGCAGAATGCACCACAAAAGCCGGTTCCGTATCCATATGTCTTAATTCGTAGAGCCCTAATCGCAGAACACCTAAAACTTCCGGATCGTAACGCTCCGGTTTCTGCTTCGCAAAACGTCTAAGTTCAGCGTCCAATTGCCAGACATATTCTAAACAGCCATAAAAGAGGCGCGTCGCTTGGGATCTGGTCCCCGGGTCCTCGATCTTATCCAAAAGACCATGGAGGGCAAGTTGAGAATAAGCTCCTTCGTAGAGGACACGCAAGATACCACGGAGGGCAATTTCTCGTGCATTCCGTGGTACTGGGCGATGAGGGCGCAGAGTCTTCTCGGCTTGGTTTTTCATGAGATCGAGCGCCGCCCTCGCTTCTTTGCTCAAAGCAGGGTCATAACTCATGCTTCAGGACTTTCTCTCAATATCTCACTTAATTCCAGATTATGGGCACCTTCTGCCGCCTCAAGGATCCTGGATCCGGCGGGCTGATAGCGTAGAATTTCATAGAAACCGTCCCCTGTTTTGACAACAAATCGCCCTTTGTTCATGACGATGGCACCGGGTTTAGCTTCGTAGAAGTCGGAGATTTCATCCGTTCCAAGGGGTTCGCCACTCAGTACTTTTAGCCTCTTTCCTTTGTAGAAGGCAAAGGCACCCGGCCATGAATAAAGGCCTCGAACCTGGCGATCGACCTCATCGGTTGTCATGGCAAAATTCAATGCGCCATCATCTCTCGTCAACGTTGTGACATACGTTGCTGCTTGATGGTCTTGCGGGACAGGCGTAATCTCCCCTGCAAAGAATCTATCTAAGAAAGGGATGAGAGCCATTGCAGACAATTCACTGAGCTCATTAAAAAGTTGTTCGGCAGTGTGTTTCGGCGTTAAGGGAACATGAACTTGTTCCAGGATATCTCCTTCGTCCATGCCCTGACTCATCTGCATAAACGTCACACCGGCCGTATCATCACCTTCCAAAATAGCTGCATGGATGGGACTTGCGCCTCGGTACTTCGGTAAGAGGGATGCATGGATGTTGATGCAACCATAGCCCGGTAGATCCAGCACATCGTCCGGAAGAATACGTCCGTACGCTGCAGTAATGATCAGTTCAGGTTCATAGGATGCTAAGAGCGATGCCAGCTTGCCGCGTTTCAAGGCGATCGGCTGGAGAACAGGGATGTTGGCTTGCTCAGCTGTGAGTTTGACGGGGGGCTTTTGGAGCTTGTGACCACGACCTGACGCTTTATCTTTTCGTGTAACGACTGCTAGCGGGCGATACCTTGAGGAATGGATGAGGGCTTCAAGCGGAGGGACAGCAAAATCAGGGGTCCCCATATAGATGATGCGCCTTGGTCTAGGCTTCATCTTCACGAAACTCCTCCGGCAATTCTTCTTCCGGGATCACTCTATCCTTGAACAACACACCATCGAGATGATCGTTCTCATGGCAGATACATACTGCCAGAAGATCCTCAGCTTCGAGCTCAAAGGTCTTACCATCTCTATCTTGCGCTCGGACTTTGAGCATCTCAGGGCGCTCAACGAAGCCCCAGTACTCAGGGATACTAAGGCATCCTTCTTGCCCAATTTGCTCACCGCTTCGCTCGTAGATCTCAGGATTTATGAAAACTCTTAGTCCGTCTTCATCTTGCAAATCGATGACAAAGATGCGGCGCAAAACACCGATCTGATTGGCTGCCAAGCCAATACCGTTGCCGTTTTCGTAGAGTGTATCGATAAGATCATCGACGATCATCTGGGTTCGTTCGCCGAAATCTGTCACCTCACGTGCGACTTTACGCAGACGAGGATCACCATCTTTAATGATGTTTCTAATAGCCATACAATCGTCCTTTCTAAAGGTCTGAATGAATGAGTTTAGCGCATTTTGGCCTTCACGGCTTTAACAATAACTGAATTCGCAGCAATCAAGCTCAGCTTGCTGAGGAACTACGCCGGGTCAAGTTCCACGGTAAGACGAACATCATGGTCTTGATGTGTCTGGATTGCGAGCTTCAAGAATCGAGCCACCAGATATTCACCGGGTGCCTTGAGCGTCAATAAATAGCGATAGCGATGTTTGATCATGGTGATAGGTGCCGGTCCGGGTTCCATCAAAACAGGAGCCTGCCCTGCATACTCATCCGGTAATTTGATGGACTTCCATAAATGGTAGATCGATCTCGCAGCTTGAGCGACGGGGCTTTCCTGAAGACCACTTAAGTGAACTCGACCAATTGCACCATAGGGCGGATACTGCATCATTTCCCGCCAAGCAAGCTCTTTCGCCATAAACTGCTCAAACGATCCTTGCGCTGCTTCTTGAACAACAGGATGCCCAATATCATAAGCTTGAACAAAAACCTCCCCCGGACGATCCGCTCGACCGGCCCGTCCTGCCGCCTGCATAATGAGCTGATAAGCTCTTTCTTCAGCTCTAAAGGTCCCCAAATTCAACATCTGATCCACCCCGAGGATCCCTACGACGGTGAGCTTAGGGAAGTCATGACCTTTCGCGATCATCTGGGTACCAATTAGGAGTCTAATCTCTTCGTTCCGAAAGGCATGCAAGATTTCTTCGTGGGCTTTGCGATGACGTGTCGAGTCCTGATCCATCCGCGCGATGGTAATCTCAGGGAACAGTTCTCTACAGCGCTCATAGATTTGTTGGGTCCCGTATCCCATCAGACGCAACGATGGCTCACCACAGGAGGGACACTCCTGTGGTGGATGAAGCATCAAGCCACAATAATGGCAGACCATGCGCTGTTCAGAGCGATGGTAATTTAAGTGGACGCTACAACGCGGGCAACTTATTTGCTCACCGCAAGACTCACACAGATATGCGGATGCATACCCCCTGCGATTGAGAAAGAGCATGGCCTGCTCGCCACGCTCAAAACAAGCCTGAAGCGCGCTGAGTAACGGAGGGCTTATAAAATCCGCATAGATGTTCGGGATATAGCGCTTTAGATCGATTGTCCTAATCATGGGTCCGGTAGCGCCGCCTGCTCTTTCCTCCAAGATTAAGCGCTGACTCTTACCGGTCAAACTCCGGGCATAGTCTTCTGCCGAGGGCGTTGCGGATCCTAAAATTACTGTTCCTTGCTTTAGCCGTAGTCGAGCAATCGAAGCAGCATGATAACGCGGCGTTTGTTCCGAAGCGAATGCCGGTTCATGCGCTTCATCCAAGATGATCGCTTGCAGGTTGGGTACCGGCATGAAGACGGCTGAGCGAGCGCCTAAGACGATGTCGACCTCTCCGCTCCGGATTCTTCCCCACTCCGTTTGTCTTTCACGCGGATTGAGTCGTGAATGCCAAAGCGCGATTCGCTGTCCAAAATGAGCGACAAAGCGTTGAATCATCTGAGACGTAAGAGCAATCTCCGGGACTAACACGATGAGTCTTCCACCTCGGGCGATGACTTCCTCTGCATAGGCAAGATAAACTTCCGTCTTACCCGAACCGGTAACACCATGTAAGAGGTATTCTCCCTCGGAAGCCAAGATCGTCTCCAAGGCAGCCTCTTGTTCCCGGTTTAAGACCTTGCGTTCTTTATAGATCTCAGGAATTTCATCCCATGTGGGAAGTTTGTTTTGATCTTCTATCACTAACGTTTTGAGGTGTTTCGGCAATTGGTTCTTCCCACAAGACGCTACGATTCCTTTGGACTTCAAAGTGCGAAGCGGTGAGTCGCTGACATTCGCAGCAGCCATCAATTCAGAACGTTGCAGAGCGCCTTCATAGTCTTGGAGGACTGAAACAACGGCCATTTGCTCAACACTAGTGATCTCATCTTCCTCCAGGGATTGAGAGGCCATGTCCTGATCCACTAAATAGTAGTACTGTTCACGGGTCGTTTGCGGTAAATCCATGGGCGGCAACATGAGGGCTATGGCTTGAGACCAGGTGCAGTTGTAACGAAGCCTAATCTGAGCTGCGAGTTGCAGTTGTTCCTGCTGTAACCATACCGTGTCTTCTATCCTACCGCTCAATGCTTTTACCTTTGTAGGATCCGGCGTCACAGGAGGTTCCAAGCTATTGGCAAGCCAAGGTTCATCCATTCGTTCAACCACAAAAGCCTGTTCTTCTCTGTTGCCCCGACCAAACGGTAGGATCACTCTCTGACCGATCTCACAATGAAAAGGATCGATATAGGTATAGAGACGGTCAAAGGCCGGAGTGCTTTTGCGTAAAGCAACCCGAACATACGCAGACATTACTCTGCTCCTTCGCCGAGAAATTCAAACAGGTCAATTTGCGGGGAATCCGGCAGGCCGTCCAAGACATGGAAAGCATCGAGAAGGTCGATGGATGATTGCCCCAGTCCGGCACGTTCAGCCAGCTCCGACTTACTGCGGAAAGCCCCCTGAGCTCGGGCCTCGACCAAGGCTTGAGCCATATTGCCGGAGAATCCGGTGATGCAGTCAAACGGAGGTCGTATTTTATTTTCCCCTTCAGGCCTGAAGTAATAAGCATCGGAATGTTCGATGTCGATCGGCAAGAATTCGATGCCACGAAGTTGCATTTCAGCAACTAACTCCAAAATATAGTAGACCTTGAGGTCCCGATCCTTGAGTTGTCCTCGGTTCTGATGTAAGCGTCGAAGTTCCGCCATCACCTGATCGGAGGATTGAAGCATGCTCACGGCATCGAATTCGCGCGCTCTCACCGTGAAGTAAGCTGCGTAATAAGATACCGGGTGATAGACCTTAAACCAGGCGATCCGCAGGCTTGAGATAACATAGGCAGCTGCGTGGGCTTTTGGAAACATGTATTTGATTTTCTTACAAGATTCGATATACCACTCCGGGACGCCGTGGTGGACCATCAGGGCTTCTTCATCTTCCGTGAGTCCCTTGCCCTTTCGAACGTGTTCCATGATATCGAAGGCAGCCTTACTGGGCAGACCTTGGTAAATGAGATTTGTCATGATCGAGTCTCGGCAACCGATGACCTCATCGATCGTGCACGTCCCATCTTTAATGAGTTCTTGAGCATTCCCACGCCATACGTCCGTCCCGTGAGACAAACCCATCAACTGGACTAGATCATAGAACCTGGTGGGCTTCGTTTCATCAACCATGCCACGGGCCATGAACGTCCCTAATTCAGGAATCCCTAGGGTAGAAGTGTTCCACGGCGCAGTGCCGTCCGGAATGCCGAGAGCCTCAGTCGATGTAAAGAGACTCATGACCTTCTCATCGGGGATCGGTATGTTCATGACATCGACGCCGGTATAGTCGCTCAGCACTTTCAACATCGTAGGGTCAATGTGACCCAAGATGTCGAGTTTAAGGATCGTTTCTTCCAGAGCATGGAAGTCGAAATGCGTCGTATACATGGAAGCTGTCTGGTCGTTGGCAGGATATTGGATAGGCGTGAAGTCAAAGATTTCACGGTTATCCGGGATGACGACAATCCCTCCGGGGTGCTGACCCGTTGAATTCTTCACACCATCGATGCCGGCAGCCAGTCGACGTTGCTCTGCAAACCGTTCGATCCGACCCTCCTTCTCCAAGTATGAACGAACGATCCCCAAGGCGTTCTTCTCAGCATAGGTTGTGATGGTTCCGGCTCGATACGTGAAGTCAACGCCGAAGAGTTCACGCGTGTAGGCATGAGCAATGGCTTGATATTCACCGGAGAAATTGAGGTCAATGTCGGGTTGCTTGTCACCTGAGAACCCCAAGAAAGTTTCAAACGGGATGTCTTGGCCGTCTCGTAAGAGTTCTGCTCCACATTTTGGACATGCTTTCCTCGGCAAATCAAAACCGGAGCCGTAGGTTCCCGACTCATCGAAATGACTCCAATGACATGTGGGACAGCGGTAATGCGGTGGCAAAGGGTTGACTTCGGTGATTCCACAAAACGTTGCGATCAATGATGATCCGACAGAACCTCTGGACCCTACGATATAGCCATCTTCATTCGATTTCTTCACCAGTAAATGTGCGATGTAGTACATGATGGCGAAGCCGTTCTCGATGATGGATGTTAGCTCACGATCGATTCGATCTGCCACGAGGCCGGGCAATTGATCTCCGGGTCCGTCATCAGCGGAATTTCGTCCGTACGCAGCGATGGCGGTTTCTTCGACAAGCCGACGGACAGAGTCGGGTGCTGATGCAATGATCGGCGGGAAATGACCTTCCGGAAATGGGCGAAGATCAGGCTCGACCATATCGGCAATTTTATTGGTTGCCTCAACGACCACTTCATAGGCTGTTTCCGTCCCGAGGTATGCAAAAGCATCGAGCATTTCTTCCGTTGTTCTAAAGTAAAGCGGCAACTCATGATGGGCATCGCTGAAATCCAGATGGATCAACATCATCCGACGATAGATTTCATCCTCCGCATGCATAAAATGAGCATCGCAAGTCGCAACCACGAGTTTCTTATATCGCTTTGCCAATTTCACGATCAAGCGATTGAGTTCTTCAAGGTCTTCTTCCCGATCAACATAATTTCCCGCTTGGCGCAGTAAAAAGTGATTGTTAATGGTTGGCTGAATTTCGAGGTAATCGTACAGCTTAAGGAGCTCGAACCAATCTCTATGATTGAAACTTTGCTCAACGAGTGCAGCATTTCCCTGATGCTTCTGCCACGCTGACAAAACAGCACGGAAGACTTCACCCGCTTCACATGCCGCACCGATGATGAGACCGGCTTGATAGTAACGCAAGTCCGAGCGTGAGATTCTCGGGCGATGATAGAACGACTTTATATGAGACAGGGAAACCAAATGATAGAGGTGATACAAGCCTAGACGCGTTTTCGCCAAGTGAACGATATGAAAGGATCTGGCTCGTTGTGAATTGACTTCACTTAGCGGAAGGTGTCCGTATTTGGTTTCAATGGCTTGGACTTCCAGCCCGTTCTCATTACGCCAGAGTTCTAACATGACCTCGGCTGCGGTTCGGGCATCTTCGACCGCTCGATGTTTGACATCCTGTTGGATACCGAAATGCTCAGCAACATCTTGGAGGCGATGTCGTCCGGCGTTGGGAAGTGCTAGACGCGCCCACTCAAGCGTGTCGATGAGAACGGGGTTAAACTTGATGGGGGCTTCGTTCTGCTCATCCACACGGAACCCCTCATGGCGGAGGAAACCCAAATCAAATAGACCGTTATGGGCAACGATGGGATCTTCGCCCAAGAAATCCTTGAAATCGCGAATGACCTCATGGGGTGTTCTCTTTCCCACGAGATCCATTTCACTTAAACCCGTAAGCTCAAAGATGATCGGCTCCGGAGTAAATCCCGGATCACAGAGTTCATGGAAACTTTCGGTTTCTCGGAAATGTCCTGCTTCATTTCGTTCATATCGGACCGCACCGACTTCAATAATGCGGTCCTTAGCACTATCCAAACCCGAGGTTTCAAGGTCGAAGGCAACAAAGGAATCACCCAGGTCCCACCCTTCATCCTTACCGAAGATAAACGTGGGCCCGTCGTTTACAAGATAACCTTCCATACCGTAGATCAGCTTAGGGACCGGTTCGCCTGACCGCCTTAAGCGATCATGTTCGGCGATGAGCTCAGGAAAAGCCTGGACTACTCCATGATCAGTTATAGCGATGGCAGGATGACCAAATTCATGCGCTAATCTTACGAGAGAAGCGGGCTTGCTCATAGCATCTCTTTGGCTGTAACTGGTATGGCAATGGAGTTCGACACGTTTCTTAGGAGCATCATCACGACGTCGCTCCGGCTGGGGTAAGATCATCATCCCCTTGACATCTGCCATGAGCTCTTGGCGAAAGGAAAATGAATTGATCTTCGGCTCAGCAAAGACTTTGACGAAATCGCCATTTTGAAACTTATCGAGGAGTTCGATCTCGTTAGCTCTATCCACTTTCATGAAAAATTGCGCATCGATAGAACCTTCACGACTATATAATGAAAACTTAACCAGAAGAGAATCTCCTTGGCGAACCACCCTTGTCTCTAAGTTAGCGACCTCACCTTCAAGCATCGCATCGCGAAGTTCGAGATCGAAATCACGAATCTTGATTGTTTTGATGTCTTTAGGAAACCTGCCCCAGAGGACACCGTCCTGCCCTACCTTATGGTAGGAACGTCGGGTGGGCTTTTCATTGTTGTTTGTATGCCCTACAGGCAATGGTTTAAGAGGTTCGGGGAGCGTCTCGTTCATGAGTTCGCTCAAGCGTTCCTCGCGACCCGGGAGCTTACTTACCTCGGCCGGGCGATCGATCGTTATGCTAAAGGGCGTTTGGTCTTGAAGCAATTCGTAGACGACTTGTGCCGCTACCTCCCGGATTTGATCGATGCAAACATCGTGCGTATCGAGCGGGAGATTGACGGACCATCCTTCAGGTTTACGTTCAAGCTCTGATGACTTCCAGAAACAAGCACAGACCGGATCAAGTTGTTCTCCAATACTCTCTTGAATCCAAGGTATGAGCTCTCGCTGACGATCCAATTCAAGCGCTTCATCGTCACCATCACTAAGGCTAACTCGAACGTAGAGACCCGGGACGTAAGAATCAAAACTTTGCTCAAAGGTTCGAAGGCTAGCCGGACTTAATGTGCGCTCGTCACGGAGAACGAGACAGAGAATTCTTAAGTTACTGCTTCGATGGAGTACCTTGGTATAAAGGACTTCCGGTGCAGCTTCTTCAAAGCGTTGTTTCGTCCTGCCAAGGCTTTGATGCCAAGTCTCGACATCGACTCCCAGACGATGTAACCAAGTGCGAGCAAACTCCATGAGCTCATAGCTCTGCCTCAAAGAAGACCCTCCCATTCCGCTGCATCCAATGCAGGATCTGTTGTATCCAGGTTTGTGTCCGTGGATAGATCATCCGTAATCAACTTGAGTAAGCGCTCAACGGCGTGATCTTCGGGCACTTGGTCAATGACTCGACCACGACGAAAGAGGATAAACCGATCCTTACCACCGGCGAGGCCATAGTCGGCATGACGGGCTTCCCCGGGGCCATTCACCGGGCAACCCATGACGGCCACCGTGATGGGGGCATCCAATTGTCTCAAGGCATCTTCCACAGCTCTTGCGATCGGTTCAAGATTGACTTCGCTTCGGCCACACGTCGGACAAGCAATGAATGTCGGGCCCACCCGAAGCCCTAGACTCCTTAAAATCTCAATGGCCACAGGAATTTCAGCCACCGGATCCCCCGTTAATGATACTCGCAAGGTATCGCCTATGCCTTCCGCCAATAGCGTCCCCAAGCCGACTGCGGAGCGAATCGTTCCGGCGAAGCTTGTACCCGCTTCCGTCACACCAATATGGAGAGGATCGTCGCAGGCTTTCGCCAGTTGACGATAGGCTTCGATGGTTTCCCAAGGATCGGAGGATTTGACCGATAAGACCAGATCGTGAGCTCCAACAGAATGCATGAGTTCGCGAGCTTCTAAACACGATAAAACAAGCGCTCGGACGCGATCTCCTTGGCACTTCTCCAACATGCTGCGATGGACAGATCCACTATTGAGACCAACTCGGATCAACACACCTTCAGAACGACTTCGACGAGCAATCTCTCGTAAAAGTTCTTTATTGCGCATATTCCCCGGGTTGATACGTATCTTCTTGACCCCTGCATCGATTGCTCTTAGGGCAAGATTTCCATCAAAATGGATGTCTGCGGCAATTGGGATGGGAGAATGAGAAACGATTTGATCGAGGGCTTCGGCCGCCACCATATCTGGCACAGCAACTCGGGTTAATTCACAACCGGCAAGCACCAATTCCTTGATCTGCTCCACCGTTGCAGCAACGTCCCTCGTATCTGTCGTATTCATGGATTGGACGACCACGGGAGCATCTCCGCCAATCCTCAGGTCACCTAAGCTCAGGCTACGAGAAGGTCGCCTAGACTTTGCACTCCACTGAGAGTTTCCGCAGGTCATCGCGGCAACAACCTCCAGATATCGATGCCTAAAACATAGATAGCCAGCAAGAGGAATAGCCCAAGGCCAATCATTTGAAGAATATTCTGAATCCGTGGATTGATAGGGCGTCCCAGAATTTTCTCGATGCCGACCAAGACCAACATGCCACCATCCAGCGGTGGGATCGGCAAGAGATTACCGAAGCCCAGAGCGAGCGAGATCATGAAGGTCAGGGAGAGCCATTGTAGGATCTTCAGTCCCCAATTGATGCCTTGCCCGGCGACGATCCCGGAATACATGCTTACAATTCCGACCGGACCGCTAAATGCATCTTTAATCTGTAGTCCCCCGGTAAATACCTGTCCTAAGAGCTGCGCTGTCGAAACGATGACCGACTTACCGTAATGGAACGAATAACCCGGCACCTTAGCGAAGTCGTGATTGGTTTCCAAATAAACACCCAGGGATGGGGATTGTGTGACCACTGTAGGCTTTGATTCAAGTTCAATTTCCTCCCCATCTCTGAGGACGACAAGTGAAAGAGCTTCTCCCTTGTTATCTGCTAACTGAGCTTGTAATTCATCATAACTAGCTTCTTCCCCATTGATCACCAGGATTCGGTCTCCCGCTTCAAGGTTGGGGTTCCCGGCATTATTGATCTCGGGTGAAATGTCGGTAATGCTGATACCGTTCGTGACATCTGCAGTATCGATGGTTATTCCTAAGAGGGGAGTTTCCCGTGGGGACGGATTCACCATAACCTCTTGAACTTCACCCGTCTCTGCGGAGCGATAGACCAAAGGCACTTCTGTCTCGTCTTGATACAAAATGCTTGCAGTCATGATATCGATCGAGTTGCGCAATTTCTTCGAACCTAATCGAAGGATCTCATCATCGGCTTCCACACCGGCTTCTGCTGCAAGGCCGTTCGGCAAGACTTCCGTCGCGACGGGCAATTGAATCCCGACATTTGCGAAGTACACCAGCATGATGAGGAAGGCTGTCAATAAGTTCATCCCCGGGCCGGCCAAGAGTGTCAAGGCTCTCTTCCAGGGCTGCATGGCCTGGAATTCACCGCGTTCTCTGGCTGCCAAGAGACGAGCTTTCCTTTCCGCCGGATTTAGTTCACGATCTTGCTCATTTGCAGCAATATCTTCTTCGGAAATCTCCTCACCGACAAATTCAACAGACGCACCGATCGGCAAGAGTTTCAAGCTATAGCGAATCCCATTGCGCTCCCAAGAAAGAAGACGAGGTCCCATGAAGATAGAAAATTCAATGATCTTGAATCCTAAGGCTCTACCCATCAAGAAGTGTCCTAACTCGTGGAAAAACATCATGATCCCCAGTGAGAGAAGACCCACGAGGACGCCTAGCAAGGTTGTCAATAGATTACTCATACTTCTTCAAATACTCCTTCGCGATCACTCTCGTCTCACGATCCAGTTCGATTAGTTCAGCATAGCTATGGCGCGCGGAATCTCCTGCGGCTGCATAGCGCTCCAAACAATGTTCAATACAAGCCTCAATAGCAAGAAACGGAAGGTCTCCCATCAAAAAAGTCCAAACAGCCACTTCGTTTGCAGCGTTTAGGACCAGAGGATGCAAACCTCCTGCATGCAAAGCGCTACGTGCTAAACGAAGACAAGCAAAGACTTCTTCGTCGACTGCTTCAAACGTCAATTCACGGTTCGCCGTACTTAGAAAATCAAAGGGTTCGACCAAACCTTGAACCTTCTTAGGATAACTAAGAACGCCTTGAATCGGCAGTCGCATATCCGGCACTCCCAGCTGAGCCGTGCAGGAACCATCTTGCCATAAAACAGCCGAATGCACGATGCTCTGAGGGTGGACAATCGGTTTAATTTCCTCTTCCTTAACATTGAAGAGATAAGCGGCTTCGATCATTTCCAGGCCCTTATTCATCAAGGTCGCCGAATCGATCGTGATCTTCGGGCCCATGGCCCAGGTTGGGTGGTTGAGTGCTTGTTCCAAAGTAACTTGTGCCAATTCAGCTCTTGTCGCACCGCGAAAGGGGCCGCCGGATGCCGTGAGGTAAATTGATTTTAGCTCATCTTGCTTATCACCCAGACAATCGAAGATCGCCCAATGCTCACTATCAACCGGCAAGATGAACATGTCGTGGGCTCTGACCTGCTCCAAGAGAAGTTCACCGGCACAGACCAGAGCTTCCTTATTGGCCAAAGCAAGTTGATTACCAACCTCCGCTGCTTTCAAGCAGGGTTCAAGACCGGCCATCCCGACAATTGCGGCAACCACCAAATCGACCGGTTCAGCTGCAAGAGCTACGACTCCTTCTGCTCCTGAATAGATCTTGGGTGTTGGAGACCCCGAAAAATACTCCCTGAGTTTTCTCGCTGCCTGTTCATCACTGACTGCAACGACCTGAGGACGAAATTTTTCGATTTGTTGCAAGAGCAGGTCGGTCTGCGAATGACATGCTAAGCCGTAAACTTCTATCCCGTGAAACTCAACGAGCTCCAGGGTTTGTCGACCGATGGAGCCCGTTGAACCGAGGACTGTGATTTTTCTAAACACAGACCCTCCTTATCTAGTATTGAACCAATGTACATCGGTCCATGTGAACGATTGTTGAGCTTCTTATAGCATCAAGTATCTTAGCGCATAAGACTTCTCAGGTTTAAGATCAAACTGAAACAAATACCGAATGATTAGTTTTAGCGCTCAATGAAATAGTAAATTAAGGAACCGAGGAACGTCCATGGAATAGTTCCTATGAGGCTGTCGCAACGATCAAGAATTCCCCCATGATCGCCCAAGATGCGGCTAAAGTCTTTGATCTTGCACCAACGTTTGACACCCGATGCGAGCCAATCACTTACTTGAGACGCAAGACTTACAACGATGCCAAGAGCGATGCCAAACCCGAGGTTTGGCAAGACGGCCTCCATTTGCGGAACCCCGCCGCGCATGACAAAGTGGAAGAAAACTGCACTAACCAAGGCACTCATGAGCAGGCCGCCAAAGAAACCTTCGACGGTCTTCTTTGGACTTAAATTCGGTACGATCGTTTTCTTCCCCATAACAGACCCTACGTAGTAAGCACTGACATCCGTGGTAACGGAGATCAAGAAGGCATAGAGAAGCCATTTATAACCGTTGGGGACGGCAAATAGCATCAGCGTGACCAATGCCAGCGGGAACGACATGCTGAGAGCCGCAGCTATCTGAACAGCCACGATAGGCAAACGATCCGGACCCCCGGCAATAATCCTGCTTGATGCGTAGATAAACTGACTCAAGATGAAACTTCCGGCATAGATGGCCAAGCCTACTCCCATGAGCCAGACATAATTCGTCAGCCAAGCATCGTTCATCAGGAACTGTGCCGGCAAGGAACCGCCGATGGGAAGATTGTGCCAGAACGTCAAATTTTCATACCATAGCCAGACAAGCCCCGGGCTTAGGGCCGCAACGATGCCAAGGAGTGCCGGTATAAAAGACATTTCAGGCAAGCGACGAACCAAGGCTCGATTCAACTCAAACGCTGAGAGCACAATCAAGATCGAGACACCCAAGAGCGGGAACCAACGCATGAAATCGGTAGCACCCGGTAAAAGAAACGCCAGTACCACGATGGTAGAAATGAGACCGACGCGCACGCGATTACTCATGGATTAACTCCTTCAGTTGAATGCTCAGCCAAACCGCCAAACCGACGGTCACGACTTTGGTAATACTCAAGGGCCAAGAGAAACTCTGAAACATCAAAGTCCGGCCAAAATGAGTCGGTGACATAGATTTCTGTATAAGCTAATTCCCATAAGAGAAAATTAGAAAGTCGCATTTCGCCACTCGTGCGGATCAAGAGATCAGGATCCGGAACGTCGGGGGCATAGAGGAAGCGACGAAGAACTTCATCATCATTGCTTTCTAGAAGATCGGGTTCTTCCCTTGTCTGCAAGGCAAACATCTGGGCTGCCCTCAAGAGCTCTCTTCGTCCACCATAGTTGTAAGCGATATTAAGCCCCAAACCTTGACGGTCGCGAGAACTGTCTACCGCACGATTCCAAGTCTTCCGGGCTTCAGGCGGTAAACTTTCGTATTCTCCCAACATACGAATACGCACATCGTTGGTTCGAAGTTCTGCATCGTATTTCTCAAAGAAATGATTGAAAAGCCTCATGATGGCTCGAATCTCGGTCATCGGTCTCGCCCAATTCTCTGTTGAGAATGCATAGACCGTGAGGTTCGACATCCCGAGGACACCCGCTGCTTGAACGATTTGGCGCAAACGCTCAGCTCCATACCGATGCCCTTGATCACGGCGCAAGCCATGTTGTTTCGCCCAGCGACCGTTCCCATCCATGATGATAGCTACATGATTGGGTATATGAAATTCAGAGGAGGACTTGAGTTGCGTCAGATGTCGCCGCTCGTCCTCCGTCAAAGAAATTTTCTCTTGTTGAGCCGAATTAAGCATTAGAACTCCATGAGTTCCTTCTCTTTTTCAGCGATCTGCTCATCGATCTTCTTCGTATATGCATCTGTGATCTTTTGAATCTCATTCTCTGCATCTTTAAAGTGATCTTCGCCGATTTCTCCATTTTTCAAGTAGCGCTTAACTTCATCGATGAAATCACGGCGCGTATTTCTGACGGAAACTTTGCTCTCTTCCCCCATAGCCTGGACCTGTTTTGCCAGATCCTGGCGACGTTCTTCGGTAAGAGGCGGAAACTGCAGACGAATAACTTCACCATCGCTATTCGGCGTCAAGCCGATGTTTGAATTGATGATGGACTTCTCAATTTCTCCGAGTAAAGTCTTATCCCAAGGTGTGATTTGGATAAGGCGAGCTTCAGGGACTTGAATGTTGGCAACTTGGTTGAGCGGTGTATCCGTACCATAATATTGGACAGTTATTTTATCCAACAAACGTGGGTTTGCTCTTCCGGCCCGAACTTGGCTCAAACGCTCGGCAAGCGAATCGAGTGTTCGGTCATTTTTCTCATTATATGGAGCATAATGCTCCTTCGTAATTTGGATGGCCATGAGATCCTCCTCTTACACTTTTTGACAGTTTTCACGGCTAAGATTATAGGAGAGTTTAAGCTACATCGCAAACACTCACTTAGCGGATATAGGTTGCTTTTCCACGCCCTTCGAGAACTTCGAGAAAGTTCTCAGGATCCTTCATATTGAAGACTACGATGTCCAATTCATTCTCACGGCAAAGGGTAGCAGCCGTCCCATCCATGACCTGCAGACTCTTAAGCAAGATATCTTCATGACTGATGGAATCATAGAATACTGCATCTTCGTGTACCTTAGGATCCTTATCATAGACACCATCGACATTCGTCGCTTTGAAGAGCACTTCAGCTTGTGTTTCCGCCGCTCGCAAGGCAGCTGCAGTATCGGTGGAGAAATAGGGATTCCCGGTACCGGCTGCGTAGATGACGACCCTATCCTTCTCCAGATGTCGCATAGCACGTTTACGGATATAAGTCTCAGCGATCTGACGCATCTCAATGGCGGACATGACACGAGTCGTCACCCCAACTTGCTCCAGAGCGTCCGACAAAGCAAGGGCATTCATCGTCGTTGCAAGCATCCCCATGTGATCAGCCGTCACACGGTCCATTCCCTCGCTACTTCGACCGCGCCAGAAGTTGCCGCCTCCAACCACAATCCCAAGACAGACGCCATGTTCATGAGCGCGGCGTATGGCCTCAGCGGTTTTCTTCAGCGTCACATCATCTATCCCCACGCCGGCCGGACCCGCTAAAGATTCTCCGGATAGTTTTAGTAGTACCCTCTTATAGATTACTGACATGCGATCCTCCTATGTTTGCGGTTAAACGCTCCTCGGCTTACATACAACTGTTGGACACACTTCATTAGCTTGACAGGCATAAAACTTCTGATCTACTGAGTGGCATTACGGAGCAAAACTCCTGGCACCCCATGCACGCTATGCACCCATGCACCTCATGCATCCCTAGCAGCCATGCACCGCATGCCCCCATGCACCGCATGCCCCCATGCATCCCAAGCACACCATCGAGCCCAAATCCATCTCTATTAACCCACATCCAGATAAAAATTGCTTTAAAAAAGGGTGTCCTAAGACACCCTTGAAATCCGCTATTAAAGGACTTACTTAATTTGTGACATAACCTCGGCTGCGAAATCTTCTTCGACTCGCTCGACACCTTCGCCGAGCTCGAAACGGGTATATCGCACGATCTCAATATCATCCGAGATGGATTTCCCCACCGATGTAATGTAGTCGCTGACGCTCATCTTGTCATCGCGGACATAGTCTTGCTCAAGCAAGGTGTTGTCTCTGAAGAAACGACCGATTCGACCATCGACAATCTTATCGACAATATTTTCCGGGCGGCCTTCATTCAACGTCACGGTACGTAAGACTTCGCGCTCCTGCTCAACAACGGCTGCATCCACATCATCGGGACGTAGCCAGCGCGGATTCATTGCTGCAATTTGCATCGCCAAGTTCTTCGCTAGATCCTTGACCTCAGCACGCTCCACGGACTCTTCGTTACCGGTCTTGACTTCGATGAGGACACCGACGTTCCCGATGCCGTGAATATAAGCATGGATAAGACCATTGTTACCGGCTTCATATTTAACATAACGGCGTACCATCATGTTTTCACCGATGCTGGCGATCATCTCGCGGACACTTTCACCGATCGTGATGGTCGGATCCGTGATGTAGGGCTCTTCGAGGAAAGCGTCTACATCTTGTGCAGGGCTAACGAGAGCCTGCTTTGACAACTTGGCGACGTAGTCCTTGAAGTTTTCGTTACGTGCTGCGAAGTCAGTTTCAATATTGACTTCGATCATAGCAGCGGTCTTGGAATCAGCTGAAACTTCAGCTGCAATTGTACCTTCAGCAGCAACGCGACCGGCCTTCTTATCAGCCTTTACATCACTGTTCTCACGGAGCCAGATGACGGCTGCTTCCATATCACCATTGGTCTCGGTTAGGGCCTTCTTACACTCCATCATCCCCGCACCTGTACGGTCGCGAAGCTCTTTAACCATCTTTGCTGTAATATTCATGTCGTCTCCTCTATGGATACTCTATCTATATTTCTCAGGCTTACGCTTGATTGTTTACTTTTCTTCTACTTCGGCTTCCGCTCCAACGAGGTAACTGTCATCACCTTCGGTGGCGTCAAGTTCTTGATTGTCGTTGTCGTATGAGAAACCGACTTCAGTACCCTGTAAGCCTTCAATAACGGCATTAGCCATGGTTCCGGCAATGAGTTTCACAGAACGAATAGCATCGTCGTTGCCCGGGATAACATAATCAACTTCTTCCGGATCACAGTTCGTATCGACGATAGCAACGATCGGGATGCCGAGGCGACGTGCTTCTTGCGTAGCAATGTGTTCTTTGTTGGTATCTACGATGAAGATTGCATCAGGCAAACCGTTCATTTCACGGATACCGCCCAAGTTCGTCTCTAGTTTATGACGCTCTCTTAAGAGACCGGCAACTTCCTTCTTAGGAAGAACTTCGAACAGACCGTCACGTTCCATGCGATCCAATTCATCGAGACGACCGATGCGGCGACGGATGGTGTTGTAATTGGTGAGCGTACCACCGAGCCAACGGTTGTTGATATAAAACATCCCGCAACGTTCGGCTTCTTCACGGATAGAATCCTGCGCCTGGTTCTTGGTCCCTACAAAGAGAATCTTACCGCCACGTGCTGCGACGCCTTGAATATAGGTATAAGCCTCTTCGACCAGTGTCATTGTCTGCTGTAGGTCGATGATGTAAATCCCGTTGCGTTCCGTATAGATGTATTCATCCATCTTAGGGTTCCAACGGCGAGTTTGGTGGCCAAAGTGCACACCTGCTTCGAGCAAGTCCTTCATTGAAATAACTGACATAATATCTCCTGTTCTACCTCCACGAGCCCTGTGTCTTCACAGGAGTCGACCCGTGTGTGTATTGAGTTGGCATAAGCCATCGCTGATTATAGGAAATAACCGGCCTACTTGGCAAGTCACTCGTAACTTTCCTACCCCAAAGCCTACAAGAGGGTCACGCCTGCAAGCTTGGCAGCCTCTTCCGTTTGCTTGTCCCAAATGGACGATTGAACTTCTCCAATGTGTGCCTTACCCAGAAGCAGCATACTAAGCCGTGACTGACCGATCCCGCCCCCTATCGTCTGGGGCAGCTCACCGGCCAATAACATACGATGAAAGGACAGTTCCCTGCGGTGGTCACAATTGGCGAAGCTTAATTGCTTATCCATCTGCTCGGGATCGACCCGCATTCCCATACTGGATAGCTCCATAGCTTTGCAACATACATCATCGTAAAACACGATATCGCCGTTCAAATTCCAATCATCGTAATCCGGGGCGCGTCTGGAATGAGGCGCACCACTTTCCAGCGGGTAACCGATCCCGTGGATAAAAACGGCGCCTTTGTCTCTTGCGATCCAATCTTCCCGCTCATCGGGAGACATGTCCGGTTTCAAGCTCTCCAGTTCGGCTGCAGACACAAAAAAGATTTCACCGTCACCAATCTTAGGTAATTGAGGATATTTATAACGTAAGCGTTCAGACGTATGTCTAATCGCCGTGTGAATTTGTTCAACGACGATTTGAACTGTCTGGAAGTTCCGCTGCGTTGCTTGGACGACAAGCTCCCAATCCCATTGATCCACATAGATGGAATGATAATTGTCCAGTTCTTCCTCGCGTCGAATGGCATTCATATCTGTGTATAGACCTTTGTTTGGGAAGAAGTCGTAGCGCTGAAGCGCAAGACGCTTCCACTTGGCAAGCGAATGTACAACTTCGCCTCGACACGCTGCAGAGGGAATATCGAAAGAGACCGCACGCTCGACACCGCTTAAGTCATCATTTAAACCACTTTGCGGGTCGACGAAGAGTGGTGCAGAAACTCGCTTTAAATTTAATCGATCACTTAATTCCTCAGCAAAGATTCGCTTTAAACGACCAATGGCATCTTGAGTCTCATAGAGATCAAGCAATGGCTTGTAGCCTGCAGGAAAGGCAGATACACCCGGTTGAAAGATTGCCATAGACACCTCCTAGCCGTAGAGCTTATCACCTGAGATAGGTCCGGGCTAGTTGCTATTCCATACAGTAGGGTCGCGGCGAAGTCGTAAGGAATTTGTGACAACAAAGAGCGAGCTAAAACTCATCGCAGCGGCAGCATACATCGGATTCAACAGCCATCCCAACGAGAAGTAGAAGACACCGGCTGCCAAAGGAATCCCTAAGACATTATAAATAAAGGCCCAGAACAAGTTCCCCTTGATATTGCTAAGCGTTCGCTTACTGAGGCGAATGGCATAGAGGACCGATTTCAAGTCATTTCGCATCAGGACGACATCTGAAGACGCCATGGCAACGTCTGTCCCCTGCCCCATGGCGATTCCTATATCGGCCATAGCCAGCGCCGGAGCATCGTTAATCCCATCACCGATCATGGCGACTAAGGATCCCTCTTGGCGGTTATCTTGCAGGATTCGTCCTTTATCTTGTGGTAAGAGGCCGGCATGGACTTCATCAATCCCGGCTTCAGATGCAATAGCTTGGGCTGCGAGAGGATGATCGCCTGTCATCATATGCGTCTTGATCTCCAACTCGTGGAGAGCTTGGATAACGCTGTGAGCTTCTTCACGCAAGCGATCCGAAACCGCTGCAATGGCTAAGATCTTATCTTCATTCCCCATGTAGATGACGGTTTTGCCATCTTGAGTCAAGGATTCAAATTTCGTAGACATTTCCGTCGGGATGTTGATTCCCTCATCGTGCATGAACGCTTCATTTCCCACAAAGAGCATCTCATCTTCAACGAACCCAAGGATGCCACGACCCGGCACAGCTCTGAAGGCTCGGACGGGGTGGGCTTTTGTGTGACCATATTCAGCTTGAGCCTCAAGGATCGCACGCGCTAAGGGGTGTTCAGATGCATCTTCCAGAGCAGCTAATTTATCGAAGAGATCCGCCTCATCATGACCTGCGGCAACAATCCAATCACTTAAGACAGGTTCTCCATACGTCAAGGTGCCTGTCTTGTCGAAATAAAGGTCTGTGATCTTACCTAGCTGTTCGAGGGCTACGCCGTCTTTGAAGAGCACACCCTGTTGCGCACCCTTCCCCGTTGCAACCATGATGGCAACCGGGGTTGCGAGACCCAGTGCACAAGGGCAAGAGATGACAAGGACAGAAATCGAGGTCGTGAGGGCGAAGTGAAGTGCTTGACCTTGGACCATCCAAAAAATGAAGGTAACGGCTGCTATGACCAAAACGACAGGGACAAAGATCCCGGAGATTTGATCTACCAATCGAGCGACCGGAGCTTTCTGGACCCCGGCTTCTTCAACCATACGAATGATCTGGGCAAGGCTCGAATCCTGACCGACTCGCTGAGCTTTGACCTCTAAGTAACCTCCGAGATTCAACGTAGCCGAAGTAACGGTGTCGCCGACATTCTTCTCCACTGGGATACTCTCACCGGTCATCGCTGATTCATCGAGGCTACTGTGTCCTACGATGACTTCGCCATCTGCAGCAATCCGTTCACCGGGGCGCACGATCATGACATCACCAACTTGCAGTTGTTGGAGTGGAATCGTCTCGGTTCCTTCACCACGGCGCACTTCAACTGTCTCGGGAGCAAGATCCATCAACGCACGCAGTGCTTCCCAGCTCTTTCCTTTGGCACGACTCTCCAGCCATTTACCGAGGGTGATGAGGAGGAGGATCATTGCAGCACCTTCGAAGTAGAGGCTATGGCGATTGTGCATTAGAGCAGTCATATCATTGTGGTTCATCGCATGGAGCATGACGTAAATTAACGCAGCACTATAGAGGAAAGAAGCCGCAGCACCAATACCGACCAGAGTATCCATCGTGGGGCTTTTGTTGATGAGAGCTTTGAACCCATGAATAAAATACGCGCGATTGAAGTAGAAAATAGGCAAGCTTAAGAACATCTGCGTCAGAGCATAAGCAGCGCTGTTTTCCATAGCCCCCAAGCCGAAAGGAAGAGGCGCACCAAACATACTCCCCATACTGATGTAGAAGAGCGGAATAAAGAAGACTAAGGTCATGAAGAATTGACGCTTCAAAGCATCCCCGTACTTCGCCTCTTCTTGCGCAGCTTCAAGCGCTAAGCTTTGGTTTTGCTCTGTAACTTGTCCATCGGTGGACGAAACGTCACGCGTTGCGGTGTAGCCGGCCTTTTCGACGGCTTTCGCCACGTCTTCAGTCGCTACGTCACCTTCGACGACCATGTCTTTCGTCATCAGACGCACATTCACATCATCGACTCCGGACAACGCTCTTACAGCACGTTCTACCGCAGCTTGACAGGCAGAACAAGTCATACCTCCAACTTTATATCTTTGTTCCATTTGCAGCTCCTTCCGGACGAAACGGATAATCATCCATCCATAAACCTATCAAATCACTAGGCAATTACAAGCACATAGAACCTAATTATGTGAGCCTCCGCAGCAAAGTGCGAAGGCTCACATTCATCTTGTCGATTAATATGCATGTCACTTCGGGTTGTAAATTACGAGCAACAATTTAAGATTTCCAAATGATAGGACACTGGCGAGAATTAATGCATGGACTGAGATCCTATTAACTCAATCATGCTTATGACTCAATCATGCGTAGGACTCAATCGTGCGTAGGACTCAATCGTGCTTATTCTTCTTGCGCCACTCCCGGAATCCTTGCACCGTCTTGTAAACCTTCGCATACAGGGGCCGGAAAACTAGGTCGAACTCACCCAGTCGCTCCACTCTTTCCGCATCGAATCGCTTCTTGAAATCCCACAAGCCCGGCGCAGGATCCAAAAGCGGATCCCCATCATCCATCCCTGAAATGCCGCCCATGTCATAGATGCGTACACCGCGGTCATAAGCGTAATTCATCACCTTCCACTGCATGAAATAATTGGGCATCAAATCTCTGTAATCGTTCGAAGAACCACCATAGAGATAGTAGCCTCGTTTGCCGCATTGCAAATAAAGTGCTCCGGCAAGGTATACCTTGGTCTCCCCGGCTTCCATCCGAGCTTCGAAATCTTTGAGTTCATCTCTCAATCGTGTCGCATTTCGTTCGAGCTGCCCTAATTGATCTAATTGACCCGCTGTGAGCTCTTCGCCGGCCGCTTGCCGATCCTTCAAGCGGTCTATCTCGCGCTCCCTATCCTGAACATCGGCATAATTCTTCGCAATCCTCTCCTCCAGATCCACGCCGGTTAGAAAGAGTTGCATGTCGATGGTCTCACTACGAAGCGGCTCAAAGAATCGGTACAGTGCCTGGAAGTAGGAAAGTGGGCGTCCCGAAAAATTCTCGCGCTCTGCTGTAGTGTCAATTAGTTTTGCAAAGTGAGGCAGTTTATCAGCATCAGCCTTTTCAAAGAACAAGCCATTACGCATGGTTCGACGGATGGTTCCTCTAACCTTCGAGGTCAGTCGATTGAATTGTTCCTCCATCGGCTCATTCGTCAAATAGGTGATGGCGGCAAATCTCGGTTGAGCATTGTAGGTCATCGATCGATCCCAACCACGATGTCTATACCCCAAAGAGAGCATAAGCTCCATCGTCTTCGTATCCTCAACGGATGTATCGGGATCCACTTTCAACAAAAAAGCCCCTCGCCCCGCAGCCGTCTCTAACATCCTGTTGAAAATAGCACGAGTGAGAGATTCATCGGTGAGATCAACGACCGGACCCCTCGGCGCATAGGCCAAGGTGAATGGACCCATAGTGCGATAGAGGATAAGAGCGGCTGCCAGCGGCTTCCCCTCCTGACCGATGGCAATAATGTCATAAGTCCAACCCGTGGTTTTCTTCAGCTCTCCCCACGCGGTGAGCTGCATGACATCACCTTGAGGATGCTTGCTCACAAATGCATTGTGAGCTTCAGGACCGAGGACAATTTTTTCGTATGACAAAGAAAACTCCTTCAATCAATGAACCTTAGGCTATAGCGATATCGAACGATGAGAACAGCCAAAATTCATTGTATATATCTTAATTCTTCTCGATCAATCCAAGTCCACCATAACAAATTTCCGTTCAACTTGAATTCCGGATCTGCTTAATTCAATTGTGCGATGGTGACACCTGCATCGCCTTCACCGAAGCCGGCAAGCTCAAAACTTGAGATACGACGATCCTGCCGGAGAAAATCATGACACATCTGGCGCAAAGCTCCGGAGCCCTTGCCATGAACAATGCGGACCTGCTCCAAGCCTGCCAAAACAGCATCGTCGAGATAACTGTCCAGCATTTGCTCAGCATCTGCAGCTCTCTTGCCGATTAACATGAGTTCTGACGGCATCGATTGGACAGCGGTTCTACGGCGTTTCCGTGAACCTACAGAACTGGTTTTGGTCGTGGGGGCTTGGAATGACTGAAGATCATCAAGGGCAACTCGAATTTGGAGATTCCCCATCGCCAGGGTCGCTTCATTGGCAGCTTCATCGTAGGAAACCAACTTGCCCCTCACGCCGGAGGACTTAGCCTCATAAAACTCACCGATGATGTACTCACCGGCTACAGGTTTAGCCGGGGCTGTTTTCTCTCGATGTTGCATCATGCGGCGAGCCTCATGAGCTTCACGGCGCAACATCTCAGCTTCACGAATGGCATCGCGGGCTGCATAACCGCCCTTGTCCAATTCTGCTCGCAGTTCTTTTACGAGTGCATCGAGGGCTGTGATCTGTTCTGACCAAGCGCCTCTTCCTTCATCTCTTGCCGCTGCAAGGACACGATCACGCTCTTCTTGAAGAGCTTCTCTATCTTGTCTCAATTTACGCCGTTCACGAGCCAGTTGATTACGGATTTGACGTTCTTGTTCCAGAACTCTTTCCGTCTCCAGGCGTTGCTCTTCAATTTCACTGACGACACGTTCGAAAGCCAGGCCTTCTTCCGTCATCTGAGCCTCCGCCATCTGTAAGATGACGTCATCGAGCCCCAGTTTCTGAGAAATCACGAACGCATTACTGGTTCCCGGGACCCCGATCAAGATGCGATACGTTGGCCGCAGGGTTTGGACATCAAATTCACAGGCTGCATTCTCAACCCCTTCGGTCGATAGAGCATAAAGTTTCAGCTCCTTGTAATGTGTGGTAGCAACCGTGATAGCACCGCGTTGTCTTAAATAGTCGAGGATGGCAACGGCTAGAGCCGCTCCCTCTGCCGGATCCGTGCCTGAGCCCAGTTCATCGCTTAAGACCAAGCTTCGATCATCAACTTCAGCGCAAATCTTCACCATTCGCGTCATATGAGATGAGAACGTCGAAAGGCTCTGTTCAATCGATTGATCGTCACCAATGTCTGCGAAAATCTGTTCAAAGGTGGAAATCTTGGAGCCTTTTGCTGCTGGAATATGCAGCCCACTCATGGCCATGAGTGTCAGGAGACCCACCGTCTTCAGTGCGACGGTCTTACCTCCGGTGTTTGGACCGGTTATCACTAAGGTTTGGAATTCTTCTCCAACATAGATGTCAATCGGTACCACTTGATCCTTATCGATCAAAGGATGACGTGCTGCACTCAAATGAATCTTGCCGTCTTCATTGAGCTGCGGACGCTCAGCCTGCATATCTTCAGCTAGGCGAGCCTTAGCCCATTGAACATCAAGTTCTGTAGCTCTTTCGGCATCGAGGAGAAGACTCGTTGCTATCCCTTCAACATCCCGCGAGAATTGCCACAAGATCCGCTCGATCTCGTCATGTTCTTTACCTTCCAGAATCCGAATTTGATTGTTGGTTTCAACAACTGCAAGAGGTTCGACAAAGAGCGTTTGACCGGTCCCCGAACTATCATGGAGGATGCCCGGGACATCTTGCCTACGGTCGGCTTTCACCGGGACAACATAACGCCCGTCTCTTTGTGTGATGAGCTGTTCTTGCAATGAGTCACTCTTACGGCGCAGAATTTCATTTAGCTCAGTACGTATTCGTCTTGCCGCAGCTTGAATGGACTGCCTGATCCTCGCCAATTCAGGGCTGGCCTGATCACTCATTTCTTCATCTGAGATAATAGATCGTTCCAGCTCAAGACCCAATTTAGGGTCACCAAAGAACCCCTGAATTCTCGCAATGCAGGTATTAGCCTTAAGCCGATCGACCTCAACGACGTCAACCGATTCCTCGATCTGCTTCCCTGCCCAGTCTTGAAGACGCTCTACGGTCCTCAAGAACACACCGATTTGACGTAACTCTCCCATACTCAAGATCGCCCCGCGCCTGGATCGTTTTACAGCAGACTCAATGTTTGCCAAACCGTTAAGAGGTGGAGCACCTCGCATGCGTAGTAAATACAGAGCGTCTGAGGTTTCTTGTTGGAGAATTTCTAGCTCAGATAAATCCATCACCGGATGCAAGGCCAGACAAGCTTCTTTCCCGGTCGGACTGAAAGAAAGTCCGGAGAGCATCCGGACTATCTTAGGAAACTCTAGGGCTTCTTCATGTGAATTCATTTTATTCTCCTCGAGTTTTACCATCGATGTGTTTTACCTTGTCGCTGTGGAAACGTTGGATAAAAGTCAAAAAATACGACACAAAAGCAACCACGCCCATCACCAACGAACCATAGATGAAGATGTTTGCATACACGTGCTGATCCTTAGGCAAGATCAACAGCAAACCAAAACCCACGGCCAAGAGGAAGGTCGCTACCTTCCCGGAAAAACGAGAAGGCATGACAACACCGTCACGCAGGAGTTTACTTCCACCTAAGAGCAAGAAGGCATCTTTGATGAAGAGAAATAACGGAATCCAAAGCGGTAAGACGCCGATGTGATACAAACTATAGGCGGTCACGATCTGGAATAACTTGTCAGCGAAAGGATCCAAGACGGTTCCCAAATCCGTCACTAAATTATACTTTCGGGCAATATACCCGTCGACGGCATCCGTCAGCCAGATCAGTGCAAAGAAAATGAAAGCAGTCACTGATTTACCCTCAGTCATTATTTCACGAGCCATGAACGGGATCGCAAAAATACGAATGAGGGTTAAAGTATTGGGGAGATTAAATTGCTTACGCCAATCCATGCACACTCTCAGTTTCTACTACATCGCAATGATATGCGCATTCTCGATCATCTCTCGCGTGATCATCTTCTTCATCTCTAAACCGGTATCGATGTCCACCTCATCAATATGACCGTTTTGATAAGTGATCAATTGATTATAAAGCCCACTGTTGAGACATTCGACAGCACGCGTTCCCATATTGCTGGCCATAAGTCTATCTTGGAGGGTCGGAGATCCACCACGCTGCAAATGTCCAAGGACTGTTGCTCTGGATTCAATGCCCGTTAGATCTTGAATACGAGAGGCAATCTCGATAGCATCGCCAGCACCTTCAGCTACGACCACGACAAAATGCGTCTTGCCGAGATTGCGGCCTCTTAAAATCACTCGAATGACATCACGATCAAAGTTGATGGTTTGTTCAGGGACCAAGATGACCTCAGCACCACACGCCGTACCCACATTCAATGCCAAGTAGCCGGCATTACGTCCCATGACTTCAATAACACTGCAGCGCTCATGACTCGAGGCCGTGTCCTTCAAACGGTCAATAGCTTCCATCCCGGTATTCATTGCCGTATCGAAGCCAATGGAATAACTGGTGCAGCCGATATCATTATCGATCGTTGCAGGAATTCCGATGACCCTCATCCCTTCATGGGCTAAGTCTCTTGCACCTCTGAAGGTCCCGTCTCCACCGATAACGACTAAGGCATCAATATTGAAGACCTTTGCCATCTGATAAGCCTTGCGCACACCTTCAGGTGTATTGAAGGAATCGGAGCGCGCAGTCATCAAGAAAGTGCCACCGCGCTGCAATTTCTCGGAAACAGAGCGACTATTGAGTGGGATGATATCACCACGCCACAAACCATGATATCCTCGGCGCACACCGACAACATTATAGCCATAATGCAAAGCCGTTCGAACCACGGACCTAACGGCAGCATTCATGCCCGGAGCGTCTCCACCACTGGTCAAAACACCGATCGTACGAATCTCTTCGTTCGGTGTCTTATCGTTCTTCTCAACCAGCTCACCCGTAGGTGTACGCATCGGTTGAAGATCCTCATTGAAGACACTGATTTCCTCAGGATTATTGGATTGCTCACTATTCAACTTCTGTTCCACCGTGGAAGCTCCTTCCTTCTAAACAAATAGACTTCTGTTATTGTAGCCTAAACTTGCAACAATAAATTAAAAAGCCCGGACAGTTCCTTCAGCTTATTTCGCCAGATAAAGATTCTCAGATCCTATGATGCTCTTAAGGCGAGCCAAGATGAACGGCGTCAGGTCGATCCCACGAGGTGCCGAATCGATGAGACTGCGAGTTTCACTATCAAATACCTTCAAGGGCGTTGCTCCCTGGAAATACTCTAGCATTGCAAGGAGTCTCTGCTTTATCTCATTCGAACAATTCTGCGGAAAATTCACGATGAGCATAGAGCCGGATGAAATTTCTCTCTTATCATCCTGTGACAAATCTTGATCAAGAGCAGTCCGGTCTTGATCTGTTCTGTAGGGATCCTCATATGACATCTCGTTCACCGCAGGCATAGATCGTTCGAAATCGGATGGCGTTATCGCAGGTGGCGTTTCCCTTTGCCTAGTGCTCCCAAGTGATCTTGGTTTAATACCTTGGAAGATCCGGTCAATCTCCTCCAAATTAACTTGGGAAGCCTGCGGGACTTCCATGATCTGATTCACCAATAAACTTGGCGCAAACTCATCACGAATGCTTATTCTCCCCCGCAAGACATAGACGCTGTTTTCTCTTAGAATACCGGCATTTTCACGCAGGACTTGGGGGAAGAGAACCGCTTCATAGGGACCGTCCAAATCTTCCATCTCGAGGATACACATGAGCTCTTGATTCCGCGTCTGACGATTTCGTTTGGATCCCATGAGCCCATACATGACAACTTCAGAACCGTTATAGACACGCGGCGATCGGAAATGCCTGACGTCCGAATGCGCATCGTTCAAATTGCTGTCAAGACCTTCATCCGCTTCGGGGATGAACTCAAACGACGACAAGAAACGATCGTCTTCAAAGAGGGAACGGTAATCGTCCAAGGGATGACCGCTGATGTAGATCCCCAGCATTTCCTTCTCAGACGCAAGATCTTGACGACTACTATAGCGGGGGACATCGACCAATTCAGGTTCCATGACCTGAGTTGTCACCGGTTCACTTGAAAGATCAAACAAGGAGAGTTGCCCGTCCATCTGTTGGGTTTGAGTCTGGAGAATCTTGAAATAGGGCTCTGCTGACGCAATCATTTGAGCTCTGTGCTCAGGGAAACTATCCAGAGCAGACGATAAGATTAAACTCTCCAGAATCTTCTTGTTTAGGCCGATCTTTTGAGATCGTCGCAAGAGGTCGCCGAAGCTGACAAACTCACCTTCAGCATCTCTCTCATTGAGTAAAAGTTGAACCTGAGATGCGCCGACATTTTTGACGGCTGCCAGAGCAAAACGGATGCCTCCGTCTTCTGTGGTGAAACGAACATCGCTATGGTTGATATCGGGGCCCAGAACCGGGATTTCCATTCGTCGTGCCGCTGAGATATATGAGCCGGCCTTCGCCAGATTGCCGAGAAAACTGTTGAGCATTGCAGCCATGAATTCGACAGGATAGTACATCTTGAGCCATGCGGTTTGGTAAGCCAAGAAAGCATATGCAGCTGCATGAGCTTTATTGAAGGCGTAGCCGGCGAAGGCCATAACTTCGGCAAAGACTTGTCGTCCAACCGCTTCGGGCACCCCACGTTTAACGCAGCCATCAACCACGTTACCCATCGCATCTTCTCCACCAAACAAGAACAGTTCTTCGTAGAGAGCAAGTTCTTGTGGCTTCTTTGCTGTCATCGCGCGGCGAACCAGATCAGATTGACCCAAGGAGAAGCCTCCCAAGTCTCGCACGATGCGCATGACCTGTTCCTGATAAATGATCGATCCGTGCGTCACATCGAGGATTGGTTCTAAGAGAGGATGAGCGTAGGTGACTTGATCCGGATTCTCACGCCCTTTGAGATAGCGCGGGATCTGCTCCATGGGACCCGGACGAAAGAGTGAAATGCCGGCGATAATGTCCTCCAAATTTCTCGGCTTCAGTTCTTTCATGAAAGACGTCATTCCCTGGCTTTCAAGCTGGAAGACTCCGACCGTATCGCCCCGACTGATCATGTCGTAGATCTTCGGGTCATCCATGGGCATCGTATCATAGTCGATCATGTGCCCGTCTTTACGGTAGATGAGCTCTCGTGAATCTCGCAAGACCGTAAGCGTTCTTAGACCCAAGAAGTCAAACTTCATGAGGCCAATTTCTTCAAGATGATCTTTGCCATACTGGACGACAATCAAATCGTCGTTACGTGCTAACGGAGCAACATCGGCCAAGGGCTTGGATGAGATGACAACCCCGGCAGCATGGGTGGACGTATGACGAGGCATGCCCTCGACTTTGCGAGCTGTATCGAGCACCCGATGAGCTAATTCGTCTGATTCGTAAACTGCCTTTAATTCCGAAGACGTTTCAAGGGCTCGGTCCAAGGTAATTCCTAACGTCTCAGGAATCATCTTAGCTAAACGATCCGTATCAGACAGTGGCATATCCAAAGCTCTCGCTACGTCACGCACTGCAAGTCGAGCAGCCAAGGTCCCGAAAGTAATGACCTGGCTTACATGGTCGCTGCCGTACTTCTGTGTGACGTAATCAATCACTTCTTGGCGACGTTCGTAGCAGAAGTCAATATCGAAGTCAGGGAGACTGACTCTGTCGGGATTGAGAAAGCGTTCAAACAAGAGGTCGTAGCGGATGGGATCGACATTGGTGATTCGTAAAGACCACGCCGCCAGCGAAGCTGCTCCTGATCCGCGACCGGGTCCAACCATGATTTCACGGGTTCTGGCGAACTTGATGAAGTCCCAAACGACCAGGTAATAATCGACGAAGCCCATGCTGTCTATGACCTCAAGTTCGACGTCCAGTCGCTTTTTATAGTCAGGAACAACTGATGGATCGATGTTCAAGTCTTCGATTCGCTCTTGAAGTCCGGCAAAACAAAGATGGTGGAGATAGGCTTTTGCGTCTTCAAATTCATCCGGGGGATCGAATTTAGGGAGATATAGTGCATCGAAGTCGAAACGAGCTTGACATCGCTCAGCGATCTTCACCGTGTTCTCACAGGCTCCGGGGTACGCTTCGAAAGCCGACAGCATCTCTTCAGGAGACTTGACGTAAAACTGATCCGAATCCATCCGCATCCGATCCGTGTCGCTGACCTTACGCCCGGTTTGCATGCAGAGGAGAATGTCGTGAGCGATCCAATCTTCTTGTTCGAGATAGTGGCAATCGTTGGTCGCAACAAGTGGAGCCCCGGTCTCTTCAGATAAGCGTTTCAGGGCAAGGTTGACTTCTTGCTGCGCAGGAATGCCATTGGACTGGACTTCGAGAAAGAAATTATCCTTGCCGAAGATCTTTTGATAGTTCTTGATGAGATCCTTAGCTAGCGAAAAATTGCCTGTCTGAATTGCTGTAGGGATCTCGCCGGAAAGACAGCCGGAAAGAGCAATGAGACCTCGACTATGCTTCTCGAGGAGCGTGTGATCAACGCGAGGTTTGTAATAATACCCATGAACGTTTGCCTCAGAGACCAGATTGTTAAGATTCTTCAAACCCTCATTGGTTTCGCATAGAAGTGTCAAGTGATTCATGCGACGAGCGGTCGAACCATCCTTGTTATACATACCTTCCGGGGCGACATAGAGTTCACACCCGATGATAGGTTTTAGCCCTTCGCGCTCCATGATTTGGTAGAAATCAACCATGCCATACATGGAACCATGATCCGTGAGAGCACAAGCACTCATCCCGAGTTCTTTCAGACGGTTCGGCAAATCTTTCAAACGGATCGCTCCGTCCAAAAGCGAATACTCACTGTGGAGATGCAAGTGGACGAAACGATCCGCGGACATATCCGATCTTTCAATCGTTTCTATTGACATGGACTCTTTCTAATAGCTGATGCGCTAATGACATACTGCTCGTAAATGCATACTGCTCGCAAATGCATAAGGTTCTTAATTGCATGACGCTCTTGAGCACACTCCTTCATCGATGGCGTATAGGATTTCACGATCTAAGCCTTGACGATTCACTGCTGCCCCGGGTCGATCTATGAAGTATCAGCTCAAGTTCACACGCGAAGCCATGAACCTTTAGGCGATATCATCCAAGAGGTTACGGATGGTCGTGACGAAGCTATCGCTCAACTTCTCAGTGCGTTCCAGGACTTCTGCCTCGTCCTCACCATAACAACCACAGTAGATCTTGAGGAGAGGCTCTGTGCCTGAAGGGCGCACGCAACACCAATCAAGACCATTGAGTTCATAGAGCAAGACATTGGAACGATCGCTATCGATTGCACTAATATCTCCGGTCGTTAAGTCATAGCGTTTTAAACGATCGTAGTCACGGATGACCTCCGTCTTAAATCCGGGGAATTCGATGCCATCGAGATCATCTCTCAACAAGCTCGTGACCGCGGCAATCTTACGGCTACCTGCTAAGCCTTCGAGCACTAAGCTAACTGTCTTCTCAGCTCCGAAACCATACTTGGCATAGAGCTCATCGAGGAGATCTTTCACAGTCTTACCTTGTTCATAGGCAACAGCCGCCATCTCACAAAAAAGCATACAGGTTACAACCGCATCCTTATCTCGCACGCGACGACCCGCCAAATAGCCATAGCTTTCTTCATAACCAAAGAGGAAAGTTCCATCTCCATCTTCATCGTAATCTTTGACAACTTCTGCAATAAATTTAAATCCGGTGAGCGTCTCATGGTAGCTCACGCCATAGTGGTCGCAGATGACTTTGCCAAGACGACTTGACACGATAGTACTCACACAGAAGAAGGATTCATCGAGTTCAACTTCGTCTTTCTTCTGCGAAAGGATGTAATCCATCAGAAGAATCCCGATTTGATTCCCCGTCAAGACGGCATAGCTTCCATCTTGGACACGAACGGCAGCACCCACACGGTCACCGTCAGGATCTGTAGCTATCACGAGCGTCGCTTCGTTCTCGTCCGCAAGATCGATTGCCATCTGGAGGGCTTCTCTCTTTTCCGGATTAGGATTTTCGACGGTTGGAAAATCGCCATTTGGTTCCGCTTGTTCCGGCACGGTCATGACATTCGTGAAACCAACAGCTTCCAAGATCCGGTTGACAGGTTTATTACCGGTTCCATGGAGCGGGGTGAACACGATCCCTAGATCGGTATTGCGCTTGATGGCTTCAGGATTGAGACTCAGGCCCATTAAGTATTCCGTGTAGATGTTGTCGATTTCGGGACCCACCACGTGAATCAAACCTTGCTCAATAGCCTCCGACTTGCTCATCCAGGAAATATCCGTCAAGTCTTGGATCTTCTCCATTTCTGCCATGACGACTGCAGCTGCTTCCGGAGGTAATTGTCCGCCATCTTCGCCGTAGGCTTTGTAGCCGTTGTAAGGCGCCGGGTTATGCGACGCGGTGACCATGACGCCACCGATACAATGGAGTTCACGCACCATGAACGAGAGCATGGGGGTCGGACGAAGTTCATCGCTTAGGTAAACCTTAAAGCCATGAGTGGCAAAGACCTCCGCTGCACGATCGGCAAATTCAATGGAACCATTTCGACTGTCATACGAAATAGCGATGCCGCGTTCTTTGGCCTCGTCTCCCAAGGTGTCAAGATAGCGAGCAAAAGCCTCACTGGCCTGCGTTATGACGTAGATATTCATTCGATTCGTTCCGGCCCCGAGAATCCCTCGAATACCGCCCGTACCGAATTTTAAATCTTGATAAAACCTTTCTTCAATTTCAGCCGAGTCATCTTTAATAGCAGCCAATTCATTGCGTGTAGCTTCATCGAAGAAGACATCATTCGCCCATTGCTCGTAGACTCTAAAGCTTCGCTCACTCATCGTTATCCTCCTCAGATGCTGCGGATTCCTTACTTTGCGAGGAATCCATCCTTGATCTTAATGGGTTTATTTCTTTCGCCAGTATATCAGAATCGTAACCTAAACCGCTTATTTAGCAGCCTCACTACGAGCTAGTACCATAAGGTCACGCAACTTGGCAGCTTCTTCGAAATCCAACTTGGCCGCCGCTTCGCGCATCGCACGTTCCAGTTCGTCTGCCATCTTCGCCTGCTCACTCTTCTTCATGCGAAGGATGCGTTGTTCAGGAGGTAATTGCTTACTGGACTTGGATTCGGCCACTTCCGCTTCCGCAGCTTCATCGAAGGTATCCAATGTATCTCGCACTTCTTTGACGATCGACTGCGGGACGATGCCATGCTCCTTGTTATACTTCATCTGGATCTCACGGCGCCGATTGGTTTCGGCTACCGCATGAAACATCGCATCCGTGATTTCATCGGCAAACAAGATGACACGACCATTGACGTTACGAGCTGCTCGGCCGATGATCTGAACCAAAGACGTCGTGGACCTCAAGAAACCTTTCATATCCGCGTCCATGATCACGATCAAGGAAACCTCAGGCAAGTCCAAACCTTCCCGCAGAAGGTTGATGCCGACCACGACATCATACTTACCTTTACGTAATTCTCTTAGGACTTTGAAGCGTTCATGGTTTTCCAGATCTGAGTGAAGATAGGCGACACTGAAACGATGTTCTTTCAAGAACGTTGTGAAATCCTCGGACATTCGCTTGGTGAGGGTCAAGACAAGCGCCCTTTCACCTCTCGCCTTGACTTCGCGAATTTGCTCCATCAAGTACTCCACTTGGCCTTCGGTCTCATGGATTTCGATCACCGGGTCAATCAAGCCGGTAGGTCTAATCACCTGCTCGACGACTGTCTCTGCGCGTTCTTTCTCATATTTTGCGGGTGTAGCACTGACATAAAGTGTCTGACCCATCCGTTCCTCAAACTCAGCAAACTTCAGGGGTCTATTGTCAAAGGCAGAAGGCAAACGGAAACCGAAATTAACCAAGGACTCTTTGCGTGATCGATCCCCGTTATACATGGCGCCGATTTGCGGCACTGTGACGTGTGACTCATCGATAAACAAGAGATAATCGTCCGGGAAGAAGTCCATCAAGGTGTAGGGTGCCTCGCCCGGAGCCCGCCCGGTCAAGTGGCGCGAGTAATTCTCTATACCTTTCGTGAACCCGGTTTCACGCAGCATCGTCAAGTCATATCTGGTTCTTTGCTCTAAACGATAGGCCTCAACAAGTTTACCTTCTTCTCGTAACTCAGCCAGACGAAGATCGAGTTCCTTCTCAATCTCTCCATAGGCACGCTCCATCTTGGGGTCACTTGTTGTGTAGTGAGAAGCCGGTGTAATGTCACGATAAGTGCGTTGATTCAGACGATTGCCCGTGAGAGCATCGATTTCCTCTATCCTCTCCACTTCATCTCCAAAGAAAGACACTCTCGTCAGAGCAGATTCAGACGCCGCCGGAAAGACATCGACAACGTCTCCGCGCACCCGGAAGTAACCTCGCTTTAGTTCAAAGTCATTGCGCAAGTAATTGATGCGAACAAGTCTGGCGATGAATTCATCCCGGTCCAAGGTCATTCCCTTTCGAAGATGGATCATCATGTCACGATAATCTTGCGGGTCACCCAAACCATAGATACAAGAGACAGACGCAACAACGATGACATCCCTTCTCTCCAAGAGCGAGGCTGTTGCGGAGTGGCGCATCCGATCGATCTCATCGTTGATGGCTGAGTCTTTCTCTATGAATGTATCCGTTGCAGGGATATATGCTTCGGGCTGGTAGTAATCGTAGTAACTGACGAAATATTCAACTCTATTCTCCGGAAAGAATGCACGAAACTCCTCCGTCAACTGACCGGCAAGCGTTTTATTGTGAGCAATGACCAGGGCTGGCCTTTGTAACTCCTGAATCACATTAGCCATCGTAAACGTCTTACCCGAACCTGTGACACCCAAGAGGATCTGATCTTTCTCCCCTTGTCTAAACCCGTCACAAAGCTTAGCAATGGCTTGGGGTTGATCTCCGGTCGGTAAATAAGGTGAATGAAGCTTAAACTTCTCAGACATTCGATTATCTCCTCAAGAAACAAGTCAATCTCTATACTATAATCAATTACACCATACGAGGGGGTAATACAGCATGAACGAAACCAAAGATAAGTACGAAATCAAGATAGAAGTCAATCCCAATCCCAAACCGGTTCCTACGATAGATGAGCAAGAAAACTTAGGGTTCGGTCGGCTTTTCACCAATCATATGTTCATCGCGAACTACCGGGAGGACCTTGGGTGGCATGATCCAAGAGTCGTTCCTTATGCCCCTATTTCCCTTGATCCGGCAGCGATGATCTTCCATTATGGTCAAGCCGTCTTTGAGGGAATGAAAGCCTATCGCCAACCGGACGGTACCATTTCACTCTTTAGACCTGAGCTAAACTTCGAGCGCATCAATCATTCGGCTGAGCGCATGGGAATGCCGTCAATCGATCCGAAGCTTAGTTATGCAGGTCTACGCGAGCTCTTGAATCAAGATGCTGATTGGGTGCCAAATCTCCCGGGGTCATCCCTCTACATCCGGCCCTTCATCATCGCCACAGAAGTGGGTCTCGGGGTGAGAACTGCTAAAGAGTACTACTTCATCATTATCCTCTCACCCTCCGGCAATTACTATCCCGAAGGACTAGACCCCGTTTCTATCTATGTCGAAGATGAGTTTGTCCGTGCTGTTCGTGGCGGAACCGGTCAAGCGAAAACCCCGGGAAATTATGCTGCCAGTATCCTTGCCCAAGAAGTTGCAACAGAAGCCGGATACACGCAAGTCCTATGGCTTGAC
>CAYFSS010000002.1:107168-120922 GCA_964345975.1 uncultured Oscillospiraceae bacterium | reverse complement strand
CAGTCCTATAAGAGAAGACGAGGCGTTGGGAGCGATAGCAACAACGCCTACGCAAGGGCAAAATTATCGAAGGCTTCATGAATGACGTTGTAGACCCCCTGTTTGCTTAAGATGAGTTTGACAAAAGACTGTCGATTGAGGAAATCGATCAAGTGTCGTTTGCCCAAGATCGCATGATGAGCTTAAGATTCATAAACAACTCGGAAGCAGCAATTTAACATGGAACGATTTGCGTCTCTCCAATCGGCGGGCTTTTTTGCCTTGACAGAATCTTATGATGATCACAAAACAAATTGCTGAAGGATGTACACGCCCTGAGGTCTAATCGTTAAGAATAAGCACTTGAAAATCACAGGTTCAAATCAAGGAACCTCCGAAAGCGGCTACGGTAATACACCAACGATGGGTCCAAAACAAAGAACACAAAAGAGGCTCTATAACAGATCAGCATGAATTGTTCGTATCTAACCGGTACCCGAGGCATAAGAAAAGCCTGTAATTACAATGAATTACAGGCATTTGGTGGAGACGAGGGGGTTCGAACCCCTGTCCAGAATCTAATCCATCATCAGTTCTCCGGGTGCAGTCGAACTACCAGTATTCCCCTTCCGACGAGGCCGTCCGACAGGCCGTCGGTCCGGTAGCTTCATGGTACACATGCAGCCGGCAAAGCTTATGGCGCATGGTCATCTCTTAACCTCCCGAGATAAAGGGCTGCGATCTAACACGAATCCTACTTAGCAGCTTGATAGGTTCGAGCGTCACAGCTTAAGCCGCAACGAGTTCGTAATTATTGTCTGCAATTACTTACATAGCTCGTTTATTAAAGAGGCCAACGAGCATCCTCTACCCGCTCTGATGAATTCAAGGACCCTGTCGAAACCAATACGTCCCCGCTTCAAGAGTACTGTTAATTATACGATGCATAGGTCTTGAATTCAAGCTTAACGACCGTGACAGTTCTTGTATTTCTTACCACTCCCGCATGGACATAAATCGTTTCGCCCCACCTTCATCTTGTCACGCTTGATGGGTCTAGGGTTATCAGCAGCAGCTTGCGCTGCTGTAGGTGCTTCGACTCCCTGGGCCGTCATCGCAGCTTGTTCCGTTGCCGAGGCAGCAGACTTCACCTGAGCCTCGCCTTCTGTAACTTGTTCTTTGCGCTCCATGGGTTTATCGCTTGAAATCTTGGCTTGGAAAATAAGACGAAGTGCATCTTCCCGGATAGAGGCATTCATCTCGTCGAACATATTCATGCCTTCGCGTTGGTACTCCATGACAGGATCACGTTGCCCATACGAACGCATCCCAATGGAATCACGCAAATCATCCATAGCGTCGATATGCTGCATCCAATGATCATCGACCACACGTAGCAATATGACGCGTTCCGCCTCACGCATCGTCGCCGAATCGCCTATCTCAGCTTCTCGCCGGGCATATCGCTCGATCGCTTCTTCGGTCACACGGCTCGTTAGATCATCAAGATTGTACCGGACGTCGTTCTCTGCCATAAGTTCCGAAACGATGGGTAAATTACCAAAGATGAAAGCCAATTTCGTAGCTAACCCGCGTTGCGGTCGATCAGGGGTTTCCAACAAGTCACTTTGATACTCCGCGACGACTGAAGCAGCGACCAGCTCAATCATATGCTCATAGGTTGCTTTGAGATCTTCACCTTCAAGGACCTGACTACGTTGCTTGTAGATAATGTCTCGCTGTTGATTCATGACATTATCGTACTCGAGAACATTCTTACGGATACCGAAGTTTCTGCCTTCCACTTTCTTCTGGGCACCTTCTATCGTTCGATCGAGGACCTTGTGTTGAATCTCAACGTCTTCATCGACTCCAAGACTTTCAAACAGTGACGTCATCCGCTCGCCACCGAAGAGACGCATGAGGTCATCTTCTAACGATATAAAGAATTTGCTTCGACCGGGATCTCCCTGACGCCCGGCACGCCCTCGCAACTGGTTGTCGATTCGTCTGGACTCATGGCGCTCAGTACCGACAATATAGAGACCGCCGGCATTGAGAACTTCTTGGTTAGCAACATCGGTTTCTTTCTTGTACTCATCGACATAGTGACGAAATTTGTCGCGAACTTCGAGAATAACTTCATCATCGGTCTCGTCAAAAGCCGTGGATTGTTCGATGAGTTCATCGTCGTAGCCATCCTTACGAAGAGCCAGACGGGCCAAGAATTCCGGATTACCACCCAAGAGGATGTCAGTTCCACGACCGGCCATATTGGTTGCAATCGTAACTTGACCGGGTCGACCTGCCTGAGCGACGATCTCGGCTTCACGCTGGTGATGCTTGGCGTTTAAGACGTTATGAGGAATGCCGTTTCTCTTGAATAGATCTGAAAGCAGTTCTGATGTTTCAACGGACACGGTACCGACAAGGACAGGTTGACCTTGCTCTTGGGCGGTTTTCACCGTGTCAACAACGGCTCTATATTTCCCGGCTTGAGATTTATACACTGCATCAGCTTCATCGTTACGGACCAGAGGCATATTCGTTGGAATAACGATGACGTCCAGGCCATAGATGCTGCGAAACTCATCTTCTTCTGTCAATGCCGTACCGGTCATCCCCGAGAGTTTGTTGTACATTCTGAAGTAATTCTGGAACGTGATCGTTGCCAAGGTCTTACTCTCTCGTGCAATCTTGACGCCTTCTTTAGCTTCAATTGCCTGATGGAGACCTTCGGAATAACGCCGGCCATACATGAGTCGACCGGTGAAGTCATCGACAATGATGACTTCTCCATCTTGGACAACGTAGGCTTCATCTCTATGCATGGTGCCGTGAGCTTTGAGTGCATTATTGATGTGATGCTGAATCTCGTAATTGTCCGTATCAGCAAGGTTATCCAATTTAAAATAACTCTCAGCACGTTGTATACCACGAGCTGTGAGAACAGCGGTCTTGGCTTTTTCATCGATAATGTAATCAGCATCGCCGGCGAAATCCTCTTGCTCAAGTTTCGCATCCGTTTCCTTGATACGAAGCGGGTGAAGCAATTCAACGAAGTGATTGGCTTGACTATAAAGATCTGTGGATTCATCTCCTCGACCGGAAATGATGAGAGGTGTACGTGCTTCATCGATGAGAATAGAGTCAACTTCGTCGACAATAGCGTAATGGAGTTCGCGCTGAACTCGTTGCTCTTGACGAGTCACCATATTATCTCTGAGGTAGTCAAAACCATATTCATTGTTTGTCCCGTAGGTTAGATCGCAGGCATAGGCATCCTGACGTTCCTGACGAGTCAAACCGTGGACGATAAGTCCAACGGACAACCCAAGGTAGCGGTAAATTTTACCCATCCACTCACTGTCACGAGTCGCCAAGTAATCGTTAACCGTTACCAGATGAACACCTTTCCCGGCTAGAGCATTGAGATACATGGGCAGGGTTGCGACTAATGTCTTACCTTCACCGGTCTTCATCTCAGCAATTCGGCCTTGGTGCAGGACAATGCCTCCGATAAGCTGGACCGGATAATGCTTCATGTCCAGGACACGCCAAGCTGCTTCTCTAACTGTTGCAAAGGCCTCCACTAGGAGATCTTCCAATGTCTCACCGTTAGCAAAACGAGTCTTAAACTCAGCCGTCTTAGCTCTTAGTTCAGTCTCACTTAAGCGTGAAAATTCATCTTCTAAAGCTAAGATCTCATCAACCGTTGTTTGGATCTTGGCTATTTCACGGTCGCTGTGCGAACCGAATATACGTTTCAAAAAGCTCATTCATCACTCCTTGGGTAGGCAAAAAAGCCCAAACTCCCACTATTTTAGCCTCCGCTGATCATCGCTTCAACTAAGGCTCGGAACGATGAGCACGGGAAACGGAATCTTGTGTAATCAGCAGTTCTACACCCACTAGACGGGCCTGCTCTCGAACTGCTTCTAGGCTCTTCAATTGCCAGGCATCATGATTCTCGGGAATCACATAATGGATCACTCTACGCTGAATATCTTCCGGAAGAATTTCAATGCCTGCAAATCCATCCGGTAGCCCTTGATAGTTTGCCATTTGCCGTATGTCCATTTGTAAACGTTCAACGAGGTTTACGGCGTTTTGATAGGTGGGAGCTGTGAGATCGAGGCTTTGTATCTTTGTAGCGATTCCCTGTTTGAATGAAGATAAAAATGGGAAGTTATACGGCAAATTTGCATCGTATTTCTCTTGGAAATACTTACCCCTGACAAAGTTATGGGATGACCAAATAGAGTCTTCAGCTTCAGAAGGATCGGATGAATCTTCATAGCTATCGAGCTCAAATGGAAAGAGTGAGAAATCCGGCACGATCTGGCGATCCTCCCATATCTCATGGTATAGGCCGATGCCCCAGGAAGTCCTCACGATATAGTTCCAATGATGCTTTGCTCTTGTCATCTTCGCGCTTTGGCTCCCACGAAATGTCTTTGCAAGGAAAGGCCTATGCGGCACCTTAGAAAGAAATAGCTCGTTTTGCCTAATCCTCAGAGTTTGAGCACCAGCGTGTTCCCCTGCTTTTTCAACAAGCCATTCTTCCGCGAAACCGGGTAGTTCGAAATTGAAGGGACGTTGAAAATCACCCCAAGGTATAAGACCTTTAACGATGACCATGAGTTCTATTTCACGAGCCGCTTCTTCCCCGGCAACGTGATATAGATGCTTCGCTTCTTGCGTTGCCATAACAATTTGAAGGAGTAAACAGAAGGCGAGAAAAATAGGCAATGCTAACGCCGCTTCTAAGCTAATCAATGCCCTATTCCGCATGGCTTTTATAACTCGCTTTTCGAGTCTTTCTCATAGTATGGAAAGAACTTTGAATCTCCAGATCAAGCCTGAACCCCAGCTTGTGATCCTTACCTTCAACATTTTCCTCCATGATCGGTCTGAAGCGACGCAGTAGTTCTTGATTAGAACTAAAGAGCAAAAGAAAACGTGCGTAATGGAGATAGTCTAGTTTGATGCCATATTTCCCCAAAGGACCGTGGAAGATCGGAATGGCATAACCATCGCAAAGATCCGCCAAATCCTCAGTGCTTTGATTTACGGCATCGATTAGGAGTCGAAGGCAGACGATGACTTCATTCACGGTAGCGGGCTCAAAACCAAAGACAGTCAAGAGCATGACGATCAATCTCTGCCAGAAATTGCCCAGTCGATAATTAGCCATCTTCCCCGGATCGTTATACAAAGCTACGGCGTTAAGGAGAAAGCGAATCGCAAAGATCTCAGCATGAACAAGGGTTCGAGCAATGATGGGTTGGGTCATCCCTGTAATCAAACACTCAAGTTCATAGTCCGATGTAAAATGCTCTTCGGAGAACTTCCACATCCTGGGACTTGTATCTGTGCTGAAAGGATTGCTTGGAGGTACGATTTTCTCCGGGTGTCTAATTTCACAGGAAAGATAAGAGACCATGAATTCCCTCAGAACCAACGAATCATAGGCGATGCGAAACGGTTCATATAACTTATCTCGTATTTTTCCTAAGTAAACTGATACCGCAGCAAAGTCATCGAGCTTTGGCAAGTTTTCATCCGACTCTGATCTTGCGATCATTTCTGCTTTAGATTTCTTTTCTTTGATTTTATCCAGTTCTTCTTTAAGTTCTTGAAACTCTTCTGCGTTCGCCAGATCGCTTTCAGGATCCATGAGTGCTGTCATGATGTCTTGTTCGTGCACCCTTCCCTCCAAATAATGGAAGAACGCCTGAAACGGATCAATGCTCAAGTTTATGGCGATATCATCCCAGGTTGAAACCGGTAGCAGGCCCTTCATGTGCTGCCAAATTTCATCGATCACGATAGCGGGCATCCGAAGACTCATCGATTCCAAGATCACCTGCTCCAACGATTCATCGTTGGAATAATCGTCTTGCCAAACGAGTTCCATAACTAAATCTTCATGCCCCTTTTGATCCAAAAGCCATGGTAAAACTGTGAGATCTGCATCTTCTTCCAAGATGCCGGGCAAGCCATACCGCTCCATCAAGTCTCTATGATAAGAAGCTAGGAGGACTTCAACTTGCCTAAGGAGAGCAGCTTCGGCTAAAGACTCCAAGCGTTTTGCTTGTCCAATAGGCATAAGGAACACGAAGAATCCACTGATCGTAAAAATCACGAGAGCTAAGAAGATGGATATCGATCCCCGAAAGTTCATGGCAAGACTCTTCCGGTGATCATTCGAGTTAGATCTGAAGCGACAATCCCCCAGCGCACGATATCCCAGCCGGAGGTCCGTAGTTGTGAGAAGGATTGGCTTTGATGAAATGGACCGATTCTAAGTCCAACGATTTCAATGTAGTTGAGTAAATCCTCACCTGAATCCTGATAAAAGATCTCCAAAGACTCTGAGGTTTGGATTTGAGCCAATAAGAAGAAACTTAAACCAATCACTTGCATAAGGACGATGAGTATGATGAGTGGGATGATCACTGATGTTTCCAAGCCGGTCATAGAAGCACCTCCATGACCATCATGAAGCCATACCAAGAAGAAAAAGCGGATCTTTCTCATAGAAGATCCGCTTTAAAACGAAACGCTTGGGCTAAAACTTAGCTGCGAATTCGGGCTGAAAATTTTTCTTCGGCACGGTGCAAAATATCTTGCATGGCTCTAGACACTTCAGCTTCTTCCAACGTGCGCTCGGGATGAGTGAAGACAAAATGAAAAGCCAATGACTTCTCATCGTCGCCTAAAGACTTCCCTCGATAGATATCGAAGAGTGTAGCGGATTCAAGGAGAGCCCCGGCCGCTTGCTTCAGTTCTTTTAAGAGGTCGCCGGCAGGGACACTCTCCTGCACGACCAGAGCTAAATCACGTTCCATCGATGGATAACGAGAGACCACTGTTTCTTGGATTCGACGGTAGGGCTTATCTAAGAGATCATCCAAACGAATCTCCAAATAGCAGACAACTGCGTTGATGTCGTGCTCATCAAGGAGCTCTGGATGAAGGTAAGCCAACTCCCCAAGAATTTCACCGTCAAAGCTGATGTGAGCACTACGATATGGATGGAAATAAGGATATTCCTCTCGTGATAGCTCATGGGTGGACCATTCACCTTCTATCCCCAGGATCGTGGTTAGCTCATGCAGTAGTCCAATTTGGGAGCGGAAGAGCACATCTTCTACCTCATCTTCGAGCATCATAAGTACAGCCAAATGTTCAACTTCTGTCGGTAAACCTTCTTCATCCGGGACATCGATGAAAATGCGACCGATCTCAAAGAAGTTGGTAATGGTTTTACTGCGCCGATAGTTCAAAGAAGCCGTGGCTAGCATCGAAGGCAAGAGGCGATCACGCAGCCTGGAATATTCGCGACCGGCATCGCGGATTTTAACGCGCTTATCTTCAATGCCTGAGATCCCAAGATTCTGAAGCGTTTCTTCTCGATTAAAGGGATGGGTCATAGTTTCATAGCATTGATATGCCATGCAGAGATCTCTTACTCGTTCCTTCCGTATTTGCCGCTCATTGAGACCACTCAAAACCTCCCCCGGGATTGTCGGTAAGGTTGCTTCTATTTCGTTGTAACCATAGAAGCGAGCGATTTCTTCAGCTAAATCAGCATTCAGGTTAAGATCAATCCGCCAAGAAGGAGGTCGTACATTGTTGCCATCGACTTCACAACCTAAGGCTTCTAACGTATTTACCATCCATGAGGTCTCAATATCGGTTCCGAGATGAGCATTAATGCGATCCGGATCGAGGGGTACCACCGGAGTTTCAGCCTCTATGCCTCTAGCCTGATAGATCTCATCGCAGACCGTTCCTGCCCCTAGTGTTTCAACTAATTCGGCTGCTAGATCCAAAGCACGACGCGGTAACTCAGGATCGAGACCTTTGTCAAAACGACTGCTGGATTCGCTTCGGAGGTTTAATCGACGCGAGGTCCTACCGATTCCGGCGGGAGTGAAGTTCGCAGCTTCCAGGAAGACATTCTTCGTAGTGGAGCGAATCTCGCTATTTTCCCCACCCATGACACCCGCAAGAGCGACCGGTTTTACCGCATCCGCGATGACTAAATCTTCCGTTGTAAGTTTACGGGTTTGACCGTCGAGCGTCTTGAAAAGCTCTTCATCCTCTGCATAGCGCACATGGATTTCGTTCCCCTCGAGGAATTCTGCGTCAAAGGCATGGAGAGGTTGACCGATCGCCAAGAGGACATAGTTAGTGATATCGACGTAATTGTTGATTGGCCGTATCCCCGCATCGCGCAAGCGATGTTGCATCCATAGTGGTGACGGTTCGATCACGACATCCTTGATGTAACGCCCACAATAGACTCTACATCCTTCTTCGGCGTCGATGTAGATTTGCATGGGATCGCCATCCCAAGTAGAACCACCTCTGACGACGGGTAACGTCGGTTTGAAATCCAAACCGTACGTAACTGCTGTCTCTCGACCGATGCCTTCAACCGAAAGACAATCGGGACGGTTTGATGTGATTTCAAACTCAAGGATAGCTTCACCTAAACCAAGAAGCTCATTGACTGGCTCGCCCGGCACGGCTGAATCCGGGAGGACTTCGATCCCGTCAGCGGCTCCTTCTCGGACCTGCGACGGATCAAAACCAAGCTCAGTCAAAGAACAGATCATGCCGTATGATTTGATCCCACGGAGCTTGCGGGCTCCAATCTTGAAACCACCGGGCAATACAGCTCCGGGAACTGCAACAATGACTTTCTGACCTGCCGCGACGTTTGGAGCACCACAGATGATTTGAGCATTATCGCTTTCAATCCCGAACGTTTTGAGGTCTAAATCGCCAAGATGAACTTCACAGACTCTCAAGTGATCAGCACCAGGATGCTCTACACAGGCAACGACTTCGCCAACATAGAGATTTTCCAGTTCAGAACCCACGATTTCGAGGGCTTCGAACTTAGTGCCGCTCATTGTCAAAACATGCCCCAAGGAATCGGCATCCCCTACATAATTAACGTAATCTTTAAGCCAGGTTAACGGTACTTTCATGTTGACCTCCTAAGCCTTGAACTGGCGCAAGAAGCGCACATCGTTTTCAGTAAATGAACGAATATCTTTAATGCGATATCTTGCCATGGCCGTGCGTTCAACCCCAATGCCGAAAGCAAATCCCGAGTAAATTTCAGGATCAATACCGCAGTTAGCAAGCACATTCGGATGGACCATGCCTGCGCCCAGGATCTCAATAAAGCCTTCATCCTTACAGGTGGGGCACCCTACACCCCCGCAATTCCAGCAAGTAACATCGACTTCACAACTAGGCTCTGTGAACGGGAAGTAATGTGGTCTCAACCTGATTTTGGTCCCGGCACCGAAGAGAGACTCCGCCATGTACTTCAAGGTGCCGTTAAGGTCACCCATAGTAATTCCCCGGTCAACGACTAAACCTTCTACTTGGTGAAAGATTGACGCATGGGTTGCATCGGGTGTGTCCGGTCGATAGACCTTACCCGGACAAATGATGTAGATGGGTGGCTCCTGTTGTTGCATCACACGGATTTGTACCGGAGACGTCTGAGTTCTCAGGAGAATATCATCGTTGATATAGAACGTGTCAGAAGGTTCTCTGGCGGGGTGATGCTCCGGTAGATTCAGCTCATCGAAGTTCTTCTTCGTCCATTCAACTTCCGGACCCTCGGCAACGCTGTAGCCTTTGGCTGCAAAGACGCGTGTTAACTCGGCAATCGTCATCGTGACCGGATGACGGAATCCAAGGCGAGGCTCGGTCGGAGGTAAAGATAAATCTAAACGCTCCGCTGCGAGTTTAGCCTCTTGTACATGCGTCTTGATCTCTTCGCCTAATTCTTCCAAACCCGCATTGATCGTTTGACGCAAACGGTTCAACGCTTTACCAAACGCCGCTTTATCCTCTTTAGAAATTGTCTTCATCCGGGCTTGCAATGCCGTTAGAGAACCGCGGCGTCCAATAAAATCCAGACGCAGTTCTTCGAGGTCTTGGCTGTTCTTGACGGATGCCATAGCCTCACGAAAAATCTTCTCAATTTTCGGTATTTCAGGCCATTGGTTTGAATTGTCCATCTCATATTCCTCCGCATAAAAAAACGCCCCTTAGAAAGGGACGATCATTGACCGTGGTACCACCCAGATTCCTTCACGTCTGTGAAAGCTCTTTGACGCGTCTGACGCCGCGAACCGCTTAACCCTACATTCCTTCAAGTTAAGCACTCCGGAGTGAACACTCCAAGCTCCCCTGCCGAGGCTTCCACCGTCCCTCGTCGCTACTCCAGTTTCTGAGCTTGGATCTCTCCATCTTCGTGTTTTTATGAACTAAATCAGATACTAACAAAGCTCCAATGGGCTTGCAAACGACTTAAAGGTAATTGCGCCAATCTAAGTCGCCTCGATCGATGGCAAGGATTAAGATCTCTGCCATTGCCAAGTTACCGGCGTAAGGGATGTGGTGTGTATCGCATGCTTTCATCAAGAGATTTGGCATAGCATAATCCTTCGCCTGAGGATCTCTCAGAAAGATCACCGCATCGATCTCATCATAGGATGCGCGCCTCACAAATTGGTTAACACTACCTACAATGTCGCTTGGGAGAGCATGGAATTTCAGCTCGGTTGGATCTTCTAGAAGAGCTTGAAGATTAATCGTGGTGTACAGCTCATGACGCTTAAGGATTTGCCTATAAGCTACACAAAAATTCAGCAGGAGATCATTCTTTCGCGGATCGGATATGATGACAATTTTCATGAATGACCTCCACACTTAACAGCAACATCTGCTTAATTTTAGCAAGCTTCAGCAAATTCGCAAGGTCCTTCCAGAAGTGTCGTATCACGTCTAAAACTAAAGAAGCTGTCATGCGTGATAATTATGTGATCCACTAAGTTTATCCCAACGGACTCCAAAGCCTGTCGCAAGCGGCTGGTTGACATTTTATCTTGGATGCTGGGGCTGGGATCTCCACTTGGATGGTTATGGACCATGATCATTCCGGCAGCATTGTTGATGAGGGCTAAACGAACAATTTCTCGCATTTGTGTACTCACACCGTTTAGGTGACCTTCGCCAAACTGTAATTCACGGATTAAGGTTTGACGAGTGGTCAATAGCAGCCCTCTAAGCTCCTCGTGCTCTTGTAAGCCCAAGTCCCCAACAAAGTAATCGAAGACCTTATCCGGCGTATTGAATGTAGGTAATTGTTCAGGCGTTCTACCCCTCACTCTGCGGCCCAATTCGAAAGCACTGAGGATGCGAGCGGCTTTGACCTTCCCTACTCCCTTGAAGCCCATAAGCTGTTCTTGAGTGTAGCGACTAAGACGCAGTAAACCTCCGGATTCTACAGAAGCAAGAATCCGTCGTGCGATATCCAGACTGGTTCCACCCTCAACCCCTGTTTGTAGGAGAATCGCGAGGAGTTCTCCGTCGCTCAAACGTTCCGGTCCTAATGCATAGAGTCTCTCGTAGGGCTTCTCCTGCGCAGGCAACTCATGCATGGTCAGATGACCGGTCTCAGAGATCAATGGTTCCGTGGTATCTATGTTCATAACAAAACCTCCTATCGGGCAGGATAAGAGGTTTGTGAGAAAGTGCTGAGGGGCTTTTTGGTGAAAAAGTGCGAATCGCCCTAAAACTGGCTTGAACCGGTCGTCCTTGGGAAAGGTATGACGTCTCGGATGTTCCAAACAGACGTAAGATACATGATGAGTCGCTCGAAGCCGAGACCATAACCACCATGGGGTGTAGAACCGTAACGACGAAGATCGAGATACCATTCATAATTCTTGGCAGGCAAACCCTTTAGCTCAATCATTTCCGCGAGCTGATCGACCCGTTCCTCACGTTGACTTCCTCCGACGAGCTCGCCCACGCCCGGAACGAGAAGGTCCGTAGCAGCTACGGTCTTACCGTCATCGTTACGCCGCATATAGAACGCTTTGATGTCAACAGGATAATCCGTGATGAAGACCGGTCCTTTGAAAATTTCTTCGGTCAGGTAGCGTTCGTGTTCCGTAGCAAGATCGATACCCCAAGAAACCGGGAACTTGAAGTCTTCCTTGGATGCTTCGAGGTATTCGATGGCTTTCGTGTAGGTGCACCGGGCAAAGTTAGAACGAAGAAGGGTTTCTAGGCGCTCCAAAAGTCCTTTATCGACAAAGTTATTGAGGAACCGGAGTTCGGATTCACAGCGGTCCATGATAAATTGAATGACAAACTTTAGCATGGCCTCAATATTATCCATGATAGCTTCAAGGTCGGCAAAAGCCAATTCAGGTTCAATCATCCAAAACTCGGCGGCATGGCGTGTTGTGTGAGAACGCTCAGACCTGAAAGTAGGTCCGAACGTGTAAATGTTCTTGAACGCTTGAGCGTAGGCTTCCCCATGGAGCTGCCCTGTGACGGTGAGATAGGACATCTTGGCAAAGAAATCTTCTGTGTAATCGACCTCAAGATCTTCTCTCCGGGGTGGATTATCGATGTCCAAGGTTGTGACCTGGAACATCTCACCTGCTCCTTCGCCATCCATAGCTGTGATGATCGGAGTATGAACCCAGATGAAATCACGCTCATGAAAGAACTTATGAATTGCGAAGGCTGCTTCAGAGCGGATCCGAAAGACAGCTTGTGACAGGTTCGTGCGGGGACGAAGATGCTGGATAGATCTTAGGAATTCGGCGCCATGACGCTTAGCTTGTAGAGGATAATCTTCCGGTGATTCACCTACGAGAGTGAAATCATGTACTCTCAGCTCGAAGGCTTGTTTGGCATCAGGGGTGAGAATCAATTCACCACGGACGTTGACCGCTGCGCCCACGCTTAAGTCATTGACCTTATTAAAGTCAGAGATTTCATCTTCACTGAAGACGAGTTGAATCGGATCAAAGATGGATCCGTCTGCCATTTGGGCGAAAGCTAAGTGTTTCTGGATGCGTACATTTCGCAGCCAACCTTGGAGTACAGGCTCTTGACCTCTAAAACGTTCAGGATCTGCGAAGATGTCACGCAAACTTACCACTGTCATACTTCTTCCTTTCCGAAGATCTTTCATGCTGTAAAACGTAGATGTCGAGCTCCTAATCCATTTTATGATTAGCTCGGACTGTTCTTACCACAACATTTCTTGTATTTCTTACCACTACCACAGGGGCAAGGATCATTGCGGCCGACTTTCTCAACACGCAACGTTGAGTCATCACGGTACTGACGAGCGATATCAAGACGCTTCTCGTTTGGCAAAACATCTTCCCATTCATCGAGGCTAAACAACCACTTTGCTTTCGCCTTATGCATGTTATAAAGAAGCTTCTCAAAATCAATCTTCAAGGCAAGGTCCGACTCGGGGGTAATCGCTTCGAGATCCATCTCTTCTTTCAAGCTCTCATTGATTCCGGAAAGAAAACCCATGAAGATGATATCCTCATGCTCAAACCCTAAGGAATCTCGTAGATTTGCAAAGGATCCTTCCGTGTAAGAATTATTTGCCGGATTAGCTAGAATCTTACGATAAGCTTCCGTCTCTAAATCATAATAGCGCTCGAAGAATACTTGATATTGACCAATGTCACTTTGGTCTTCACTCCGGTCAATCCACAATTGATATAGGCTCTTATTTTCTGCCATAACGACCTCCGCTTCTTAAGCAATAATAGGGGAAAGTATAGGTAATACAACGCCTTAACGTCAACGTTGGAGAGGCTATCAAATGTTCTAATGTTCCACTTAGCGCATGACGCTAGCTCATCGGATGGATAGATGGAGATTTACCAAAAACTTCTATTTAGCCGATA
>CAYFSS010000002.1:0-107068 GCA_964345975.1 uncultured Oscillospiraceae bacterium | reverse complement strand
ACCGATAAGCCGTTACTGATTAGCCGTCACCGAAGCCGTGAGAATTAAGGTTTCAATGATAAAGGCCGGATCTAAAGTCGATCCTCCCTTGACAGCTTCATCGATCTCCGCAGACTGTTTCACTAGAGCTCGGAGTTGCTCCGGCTTGTAGGCTCTGGCTTGTTGCAAGAGCCGTCGCAAAATGAAAGGCCTTCGCTCACCCAACATCGCTCCCAGTCTATTCTGCTGAAAGCCACTGAGTTGAGTGATCAGCAGTTGACGAAAGAGCCGACTGAGCATTAAAAGCAAGACTTGAATTGGTTCGCGCTTCTCAAGCAAGCGATGGAAAATGTCCATCGCTTCGACCGTTTGAGATTGGACGATTCGATCTCCCAAATTGAAGATGCTTCCTTGTAAATCCGGTATACAGATCTTGTCCACAATCTCTAAACTGATAGATTTCAGCTCTTCAGCCTCAGCAAATAGTTTTAGCTTCTTCATCTCTTGAAGCAGCAGGAGCATGGATGAATCCGTTCTCAGCAGCAAAGAGTCACAGGCTGATTGCGTGATCCTCATGCCTGCTTGATGGAAGTATGCCGCTATCCAACGAATCAATTCCCCGTCAGTTTGCCGGGGGATAAATGTGATGATGCCGCCTGCTTCTTCAAAACCTGAATAAACACTGCGATAACGCCCATCGACTTTATCCTCAATGAAGACCAGAGATGAGCCTTGAGGAATTTGTGAGATGAGTTCTAGGACGTCTTCGTGGAAACGACTTGTTGCAAAGAGATCACTGTTCTTTAAAACGACCAATCGATAAGGAGCCAGAAACGTCGGAGTTTGGAGTTCGTCTCTTAAGGCTTGGAAATCGATGCTTGCCGCTTTCTTGTCGACGTCTTCAATCCTGGCATCTAGAGTAAGACCTTGCGGACTTGCCTTCTTCATCAGCGCCTTCATAGCATGTTGCACTAGATAAGTCTCATCACCATAGATGAGGTATGCCGGCGCTAAAGGTGTATTGCCCTTCAGTGATCGCAGCAGTTCCTCTCGTGTTAACGGATTTTGCCCTACACCTTTCTTTGCCATCTCATCACCTCACATTCCAAAGAATCTTAGCACAGCCATAGGTCTCACGGTTGATGGTTTAACGGTGAGCACAAAGATCACCCATCGATCAAGCTGCTCAACAAACCCAATTGATTCTTTGCCCCATACGTTGTTTTTAACTGTCCTTTGCCTGATCTAACGGTGTACGTTATTGCACCCTGTTTATCTGTTCGATAAACAGGAATCCTTCGCTCTTCATAACGGTCTAATACCTCATCGTGTGGATGACCGTGCTTGGGACCAACCGATATGATGGCAATCTTAGGTTTAATGTGATCTATAAAAGCCTCCGTCGAAGAGGTCCTGCTTCCGTGATGCGGCACTTTGAGTAGATCGACTTCAGTTAAATGATGCGTTAAATCGACTTCCCTCTTCGACTCTATATCCCCTGTAAAGAGCAGATTCTGCTTTCCTTCCACCAGAAGAACCAAGGATCGATCATTTTCTTCAATATGCCTATCCTCTTTGGCAGGATACAAGCTAAATCTCAGGGATCCATCTTGCCAAGCAACATTTTCTTTAACTTCTCTCCTTAAAGTTTCAAAACGACTAAGCGGAAGATCTCTTTCCGACGGACTAAGCACCATATTCACCGGACTGTACTTGAGTAATGCATCAATACCCCCGCTATGATCCTTATCCTCATGACTGAGAACGACTGCTTCGAGGCCGGATCGCCTTCGCTGATGCAGAGCATCAAGCAGAATTCTTGCATGACCTTCATGTTCTCCGGTATCAATGACGTAGGCAGAAGAACGTGTTTCGCAGAGAATCATATCGGCGGAACCCACAGAGAAAAAAGTGACCTGTATCTCCTGAGAAAGCGGCCATGCATTAAGTCGTATCATTAGCAGAATCATGAGCGATACTGAGGTTGCAATGGTTCTTAACGTCCTCTTCTCAAGCGTCATGCGCCAGAGGGTGCAATAGTTTAGAAGTGCGCCATAAGTAACCATTAATCCGAGAAGGAATAGACGAAACACATCGAAAGGTACTAGTTTGAAATTAGCTTGACTCAACGCAGATGCCACCAAGACAAGTTGTTCCACCAACCATTGGCCAGCACCGGGCTCAACATTCGATATCAAGACAATTGGTATACCAATCAAATGAAGCCACGGCACAAAAAACATTGTGATCATCGTCAGACGATTGGCCGTCATTCCTGCTAGATTTAAGAGAGTAGGCAACAAGATGACGAGCATCATCAAACGAAAAGCCTTTTGTTTAAAGGCGGTAAACTTCAAACCCCTTCTACCTCTTCTGACTTCAACGTGGATCCCAAAATCCTCCATCTGTTGGCGCATCCATACCGGTGATTCGAGGAGGTAACTCACGGACATACTTATGACAAAGCCGGGATGAATAATAAGACTTGGTCGATAGGCAAGAAGAATTAATGCAACCAAGCCCAAGGTTTGAATGCGTGATCGATTCATTTTCCGCCTTGATTGGTACGCATTAAGAGCTTGAAACAGGATTCCCTTGATCAGGGGAATACTACCACCCGTCAATAAAGTCAGGATGAATAAAAGCAGGACCCTCATCGTCTGTCGATTCTTTCGAGTGTACATCCTAAGCAACGAGGGAAAGGTCATGTACCAAAGACTTAGGTGCTGACCATTGGGGCTAAGTCGATACGCCAGACCAAGTGTATCCATAGCTTCACTTAAGCGATCACTGACATAGCGTCTATCTCCTGACCATAATGCAAGATACAAGCCTGCAAATTCTTCACCCTGTGCTTCACCTAGCATATTAAATAATGCGGTCCTTAGAAGTCTTGATCTCTCTTGCCAATGGATGGTCCCGGTCGAATGTAAAGCATTGATGGAGGTGACGTTTAGTCTGATATAGATGCCTCTCCCTGCACCAATAATATGGGCATTAAAGCCCCCGGGATTAGCCGCCTGCCGCAAGACGTTTGGATGACCGCTGACATCGAGAATTTTACTTCCCTCCAAACGATTCCAATCATCTTGGCTCATCCCCAGTTCTATCCTTTCTCCCGTTTCTATCCTGAAGGGTACGGTAATCCAAGCTTCTGCATCGTTTTGCTTGGGTCGATTGATTCGATACGTGAAATCCTCATCTACGACGCCTCTAACATTAATTGGTCGAACACCCTGATTCAAAACAACGTATTTCTGATAGAATCTCGCTTGTCGATAGAGATCAACTTGCCATCTGAGGGCAAACGTCAGACATATTATCAGGACTAGTAGGGCTTTTGTGTATAACCCTCTCGTATGGAAATATGCAGGTCGTCTCAATGCGATGTAGATAAGACATAAGGACATCAGCGGAGCAATCCGGAGATCCCTGTGTTCTAGAGATCTAAGAAAGATCTGACCGGTTAAGAAGCAGATCATGAGCGCTAGATTCCATGGTTGCGTATCTAAGTTGCGCTTGAGCTGCTCAGGGATCCACCTCAACACTTGCTTGACATTTACCATAGCTCTTCCCTCCAAAGATCAAGCATCGGTCTTGAGTTGGGAGGGTTGAGCAGGATTACTGAGGAAACCTCTTCATTTAGGCAGCGTTGGGAGCAAATGTTAGAGTTTCGTTCGAAGGGATGAAGGAATGCTATGAATATCGATTCACAGTCGCCGGTGCGAAATGATAAGGGTCTAAGGCAGATTTACACGTTAAGCCAAACATTTTATTGGATAACTTTTCTATTTCTATTGAACTATCAAGGGAATTTTCTCCTTGCTCATGGCTTTACAAATACTGAAATAGGTTTGAACTTTGCAACGTGTGGGATCTCAACGGTGCTTTTTCAGTTATTCCTTAGTAAGTTAACCGATCGCTTTCCAACCAAACCATTGGGATCCGTCGTTTCCGTCTTACTTCTTAGTGTCTTAGCACTTATTCTTTCTCTCTATGCCATGAGAAACATCAAGCTTGCGATCTTCCTTATCTTTGTTTTGATCTCTGCGGTTTACTCATCGATTCAAGTCTTAATTACAAGCATTAGTGTTCGTTTCATCAACGAAGGATATCAACTTGATTTTTCTCAGTCACGAGGCATAGCGTCCTTTATTTATGCTGCAATCTCGTTTTTCTTAGGCTTAGTCATTACATCGCTTGATGTTTCATTTCTTCCGCTCATCAGTCTTGTCCCATTAGTCCTCTTGTTTGCTGCCTTACAATGGGTTACCAAGATGGAAGGGCAAGGACCAAAGCATACGATCGCTGACGATGATGAGGATGAGACCGACGCGTTACAAGAAAATCTTTTGAAGAAGTATCGAGGCTTGAGCCTCTTTCTTCTGGGTCTCATGCTCGTGTTTTTGGGCTACAACTATTTCTATTCTTTTCTCATTCAGATTCTGACGTCCGTCGGTGGCGATAGTCGTCACATGGCTTATGTGTTGACCGTTGGCGCAGTGGCTGAGACGGTCGTCATGGTCAATTACACAAGGTTACGTCGCTCGTTAAAAGCCGGCAAGTTGTTATCCATAGCTCTCGTTGGGTTCTTGGTCAAAGCCTTCATCCTTGCTCTCCTAAGTAATGCTAATTGGGTCGTTGGACTTCAAGTCATTCAAGCCGTGGGCTATGGTCTTTATTTGCCTGCAGGCGTTGATTTCATCAATCAGGTTATGAGCCGCAAAGATGAAGTGAGGGGTCAACTCTTCTTAGGAATGTCGACCTATAGCGGCTATGTGTTAGCCTCCCTCACCGGGGGTGTCATCTTGGATAATTTTGGTGCCGAGACCATTCGCTGGGTAGGTTTTATTGTCACAGCGGTTGGTATGGGAGCCAGCTTGTTATCTCTTCCAGAGCTCACGGCGATCGCTGAGGAAAGACGCGAGAGGTTTCGTCAAAAGATCGCCAATCTTTAATCAACATGACTTACAACAAAAACAATATGGTCTTGTAGATCTTGGATGCCTTCCTTCGTGACGTTAGAGACTGAGAAGATTTCCAGATCGCTATAGTCAGGTATTCCGGCAAGGATGCTTGTTAATTGTTGATTTTGCTTCTGGCGACTTAACTTATCACCTTTGGTGAATACTAGCGTTAGAGGCATTTCGTGGTGGATCAACCAAGCCAACATTTGCTTGTCCATCTGACTTGGTTCATGACGAATGTCAAGCAGAAGGAGAACTCTCGCAAAAGGTCTGGACGGGTCCAGATAAGCATCGACCATCGCACGAAAGTCATCGCTACCGGTCTTCCCTCTTCTACCTCGTGCAAAGCCATAGCCCGGTAAGTCGCATAGATAGAAAACACCATCTACATCGTAGTAAATGACTTGCCTCGTTTTACCGGGTGTCTGAGCGGTTCTTGCCAATTCACGGCGCCCTGCGAGGCTATTGATGAGCGAGGATTTACCGACGTTTGAACGGCCGAGGAATACAATCTCGGGTTTACCATCTTTCGCCCATTGTTCAGGCGTGTGCGCAGCTCTTAGAAACTGAGTGCGTTGGACAATCTTGCGATTCATGTAGTACTCCTATCATTCGTGGCAAGCAAGAGATAAATTGCTTGAAATGGCCGCTAACTTTCGAGCCAATGAATTAGTAGATTGAAGGGATGGAATTGATCCATAGCGATCAATGCGCATGTTCTAAACATTAGCTATAATGGCACTGATTACGATTCTACCCCTAAGGTACATAGTTTTCACAGAGCTATGACTACGAAGGAGGACTTCACATGTCTGATACGCTCGAGCCGTGGCAGATGGCCGACGATCACATGCCAAATCTCTCAGATTCAGGATCTGATATGAAACAAGCCTATGCCAAAGATCATTTGGAAGCGATTGGTCCCATTGGTCTGATCGTACTACCCGGCATGGAAGATTTCGCCCATAAACTCAATCAGCATCTCATCGATCGCCGTACGGAAGACTTAAAGCTCAACCCGTCGTTGTCCGAACAACGTGGTTACTTACGAGATGACTACAGCTTAGAAGTGCAAATTCATCGGAGTGGAACCGGCGAAGGTAAGGCACATTTACTCAATACAGCTCGTGGTCATGATATTTTCATCCTAGTTGATGTCGTGAACTATGCCGTCACCTACCCCTATCATGGCGTACAGAAACCCATAACCCCCGATGAACACTATCAGAATCTACGAAGCGCCATCTCTGCCGTTTCCGGCAAAGCCAGACGAATCAATGTCATCATGCCATACCTTTACGAAGGCAGGCAGCATAAGCGCAATTTGCGTGAATCATTGGATGCCGCATATATGTTGGAGGAGTTGGGGGCCATGGGTGTTGAGAACCTCTTGACCTTTGATGCGCACGACCCTCGAGTATCCAATGCTATCCCCCTTCTGGGTTTCGAATCCATTCAATCTGCGTACCAAATGTTCAAAGCCATCTTTAGAGAACTTGATCAAAGTTCTCAGAAAGAAGCAAATTTCATGGTGATCAGCCCGGATGAAGGCGGCATCGATCGTGCGATGTATTTTGCAGCAATGTTAGGGAGCCCCCTTGGCGTCTTTTATAAGCGCCGTGATTTTACTGTTCTACAGAATGGAAGAAATCCTGTGGTAGCACACCAATTTCTTGGCAAGTCACCGGAAGGTAGAGACGTCCTTATCGTTGACGATATGATCTCTTCCGGCGGATCTATGCTTGAAGTAGCTAAAGAACTTAAAGAGCGCAAGGCTAATCGTATTTACTGCCTCTCCACCTTCGGTCTCTTCACAGATGGTCTGGATGCTTTTGATCGAGCGTATGAAGAAGGTTATATCGACAAAGTCTTCTGTACTAACCTCATCTATAGAACCGATGAGCTCCTCCAAGCTCCTTGGTTCGTTGACGTAGATCTCACCAAGTTTGTCGCGCTCTTAATCGACTCCTTGAATATGGACGGTTCTCTTTCATCCTTAATTACACCAACCCGAAAGATTGAGAACATCTTGACGAAACACGGCATAAATCGTGGTCACATGGCTATCGAAGCCGATGGGGTCTTATCCTAAGGACAGTGATCATTCGAAGCTGAGTTCGCACGTATTGGAGATTGAGATCTTATAGCATGCGCAACTTGAGACGGAGGCAAGGAAATGCACAATTCTATTTCAAGCGATACAGATTATTCTATCTATCGTCCTGAAACACCAAAGGCAATGCCTACAGTAGGTCCCATTGGACTGCTATCCACCGTAGGTAATGAACCGTTTGTTCAACAAATAAATGATCATCTTGTCGACATTCGTTTAAAACACGCTCAAGAAGCACAACCGCTACAGCCGGATTCGCCGGGCTTCTTACGCAGCAACTACATGCTTAAGCGCCAATTGGTTCGTTTTCAATCCGGTGAAGGTAAGGCCACGCTCTCGGATACGATCCGCGGTCATGATCTTTTCATCTTGGCTGATGTCACGAATCGTGCTGAGACCTTTAGGTATTTTCATCAACAAGTGCCTTACGCACCTGATGATCACATGCAAGACATCAAGCGTATGATTCTGGCTTCTAGCGGAAAAGCCAACCGTATCCACGTCATCATGCCCTACCTTTACCAAGGTCAAGATGATCTGAGACGTGGCCGTGAATCCCTTGCTTGCGCCACGATGTTGAAGGATTTAATGGCTCTGGGTGTTTCAAGCATCATCACATTTGAACCCCATGAACCTAGAGTAGAAAATGCAATTCCCAAGACCGGTTTGGAAATCATTCCGGTGAGTTACATCATGATCAAACGTCTGCTGGAGGGCGAGAACGATCTCAAATTTGATGTAACCTCAACCATTGTTGTCAGTCCAAACGAATCCAATATCAAACGGGCGATTTATTTCGCTTCGAATTTGGGTCTTCAACTGGGAACCTTCTTTCGCCAAAGAGACTACAGCAGTTATGTTGTGGGTCGAAATCCTATTGTTTCCGTCGACTATTTAGGAGACAATGTTGCAGGCAAAGATGTTCTCTTAATCGATGACATGATTATCACCGGACGCACCATGATTGAGACGGCTCGTCAGCTCCGCCAAGACTTGGGTGCGAAACGTGTCCTTTGCGTCGTTTCTTACCCCTTGATGACAGAAGGGATCGATGCTTTCAAGCAAGCCCATGAAGACGGAATCATCGACCGTATTTACGGCAGCAATCTTATCTATCACCCTCAAGAACTGTTGGATTCACCATGGTATGTTGAAGTTGATGCATCAATGCTTGTCGCACAATTAATTGACGCGATTAATCACAATGCTTCAATTTCTGAATTGATCGATCAAACACCGAATATTCAGGCTCTGCTTAAGCGTCGTCGTGAGCAGGAAGATTTTCAGAACTTGGCTACAAGGTCCTGACCTGAACGTTTGCATCCTAGACTGACATTCGTACGTTAGATGAAGTTTAAAACAGCGAGGTTAGATTTAGAATTAGGAAAGCAAGAAAGAACCCCAGGAGGACACTGGCTAAGAAATAAATGACTTCCCTCCAGTAGGACACTCGCCTGCGATAGCGTCTTCCGTTTCGTCGTGTTGGGGTAGGAGGGTTGACTTCAATGAGCGGGCGTTGATCTCTTTTTAGATCGACGCTCGCTTTTGCATTTTTTCTGTGCGGCTCAGCATCTACCCCCAAAGACGTCTCATATGCTTGCTGTCGCCTTAGGGATTCCTCCCTGGCTCTCCGGAAGCGGTCGAGATCATCCGTCGTTATAGGCTGTGAGAATATTCTGCCCTTGTTCCAGGTGGTGCCATCCATACCCGGTTCAGGGGAAGTAATTGTATCTTCAAAGGGAGAATTCACCTCCCCCATAATGTCTGTATCTTGTGATGTATCGTCTTCATCACCGTCAATTCGTACAGGGTAAAGTTGTGGTAAAGTCCCTAGCTCAAGTTGCAAGTCAGTATCATCCGAGGTCGCTCTTACTCTATCGATAAACTCTTCGGTAAGGGGCTTCGTCTTACTCATTGCCTCAGCTTGAGGCTGTACTACACCTATTTCTAACGTGTCACTCAACAGAGAATTGGAATTTTCATGAGGGCTAAAATTTGATGGAGTGAATGAGTCATGGGCTGCAGATCCTCCGACACGTTCGAGAGCTTGCGGAAAGACATCTGATGCCTCAAACGTATCTGCTCTTTCAGAAACACGGGATTGTTCCGTGGTTTGCTTACCTTCATATGCCAGATCATCATACGATGAAGGCCCACCCACGTCTAAAATTTCAAGCAAGATGAAGGTCATATTGTCATGTGCACCACGCTCTAAGGTCTGCTCCATGAAGTCATCTGCGATGGCATTAAGATCCAAATCAACCGTAGAGAGCGCTTCAGCGATCACCTCTTCACTCACGTTATCGTTGAGACCATCGCTACAAAGCAAGTAGAAGTCTCCAACTTGAAGATCGAAAGGTTCAGAAATATTCGGTTTGAGATCTGCTTCGCTTGGAAAAATGCCTAGATGTTGTAGAAGTCTATGACGTTCCGGATGTTTGCGGACTTCACTTTGATCAATAATGCCGAGATCTGCCAGTCTTTGAGCCTGTGTGTGGTCAATGCTTAAGAGATCCAGTTCACCTGATCGATAGCGATAGATACGACTATCCCCAAGATTACTGATTTGAGCTTTCTGCCCCCGCATAAAGAGAGAGACGATCGTCGTCCCCATGCGTTGACCTTCATGCTCTTTGATTCGCTTACAAATCTTGGCATTCGTCTCTTCGAGAAACTCATGCATCCGACGTTCCCAACCGGCAAGTCCAAGTCGCGATAAATGATCTTCCAATGACGGCATATCAGAAACAGCGATGAGTGCAGCTTCCTCACCATAGGCTTCACCCCCCATGCCGTCACAGACAGCAAAGAGAGCTGCATTCACTTCCAGCTCTTGCTCCATAGCATAGACTTGACTTAGGTCCTGTCCTTCACGGTAGGTTCCATGGAAATAGAGATTATCTTCGTTACTAAGGCGCACAAGTCCAATATGTGATCTTGCAGCCATTCGAATCTTCAGCACGTCTCAACCTTCCTTAATGCTTAAGGCCATATGAACTCTTGTACCTTAGGTATGAGCAACTCCAAATTAGGTACAATATTCCATGTTGAAGTATCGGTCCAATAGTAACCTTCTTCCGGTATGACTTGTTCTTTCAACGAGCGAGTGCGTAAAGCTTGTAGACCCAAACGACCAACATCTGTCGTTTTAAGATTAAAAGCCACCTCATCTATCATTTGATTTGCAAAGCCCAACTTCGCCGGTGCACTAAGGGACATGAATTTTTGCAGGACCTTCTCCATCACATGGCGCTGACGTCCTGTCCGATGGATGTCACTATCAGATGCACGAATCCTGGCCCAACCAATGGCTTGCTTTCCGTCCATCAGGTGAGTACCGGCAGTTTCAATCGGCGGACTGGAATTGTCCGTATCCACCAAGGCATTGTGTTCCTCTATGGTTGCACTGAGGGCTGCCAGTTCGCTTTCGGAAACTTCAATTTCGATGCCACCGACGGCATCTACGATTGCAATCGATGTCCAGAAATCGAGCATTACGAATTCCTGGAGATCGAGGTCGAATGTGTCATTAATTGTGTTGATGAGCAAACCTACCCCGCCATAGGCATAGGCTGCATTGATCTTCTGAGCTCCATAGTCTTCGATATACACCTGCGTATCACGCAAGATAGAACTAAGGCGAACTTCATTGCGTAAGCTGTCCACCGTGACGATCATAATGGTATCAGCTCGAGCAGCTACATCATCTTCACCGCGTGAGTCGATGCCAAAGACCAGGTAATTCTTGATGCCTATTTTCTTCTGAGAAACTTTCGCAATGGGATAACGACCATGGACATAAAGAGGGACACGGTCACCGCGAGAAGCAGTCGGGAGTGGACTGGAGATCGTCTTATCACGAGCATCGTAATCGGCAACCAGTGGAACTTGAACCTGACCTTGTCGAAACCAAAGGGCAAGAAAGAGTACGAGACCTAAGATGAGACCGAATATAACGATAAAGATTCGAAAGAGAATGCGTGGGAGCGTTAAACGACGTGGCAGGATCGACTCTTGGTGTGGAGATACAGCTTGACCCCGCAATTGCGGATCTAGATAGGGATTCTGGTATGGCAAAGGAACCTCCTCAGGCTTGAGCTTCTTCTTTGCAGAACATTATATGATAAAATTTCCGAATATGATATTCACATTCATAAGGGGGGCATATGCACCAAGTGATAACATCTTTGGACTCCATTGCCGAAGGGGCTAAAATATATTTTCTAGGTATTGGTGGTGTGAGCATGGGTGGCCTAGCTGAAATTGCTCACCATCTGGGATATCAAGTCCAAGGCTCTGACCAAGCCAGTTCTCATCGTACGATTAGACTGCGCAATCTAGGTGTCGTCATCCATGAACAACACCATCCCCGCTGGATTGAAGATTTTCAACCTGACATCTTGGTTTACACAAGCGCTATTCCGGAAGATAACAATGAACTCGTAGCAGCCCGTATGATGGGCATCCCAACGGTAGAACGTGCAGTTTTCCTTGGTTGGCTGACGAGACGTTACGATCGTGTGGTGAATGTTGCAGGCACCCATGGTAAAACAACCACAACCGCGATGATCGCTGAGATCCTTCTTGTTGCTGAAGTTGATCCTACGGTTCACTTGGGCGCAGAGTTCGATGCTTTTGGAGACAGTACAGTTCGTATTGGTTCAGGCAATTCAAGGCTCATTTCAGAAGCCTGTGAATACAAGAAGAATTTGCTTCGTTTCCACTCCACGACAGCAATTCTGCTCAACATCGATGCAGATCATTTGGATGTTTATTCCGGAATCGATGAAATTATCGAGACGTTTGTGCAATTTGCTCTGGAGCTACCGGAAGACGGAATCTTGATCCAACCCTTTGAAGGACAATACATAGATTCTTTTAATCGTAGCTTGGAGTTATTGCGTGATAAACCAATGAAACGGATCACCTTTGGAGTTGCCGAAGATCCGAGCCAAGAGCAGTGGAATCGTGGTCTAATCCCCGATTATGCTGCAGCTAAGATAAACTACGAGCAAGGTCTTCCCCGCTTTACCTTATTTGTAGAAGGCAATCCGATCATTGACGTTGCACTCAACACACCCGGTGAACATAATATTCTCAATGCTCTTGCTGCTATTGCTGCTTCACACCTGGAAGGTGCAAGTTTCGAAGCTTGTGTCGAAGGCTTGGCAATCTTCCATGGGGCCGAGGGACGATTTAGTTATATTGGTAAGTTCCAAGGTGCCCCCGTCTACGCTGATTACGCCCATCACCCAACGGCTGTGAGAGCAAGCTTGAAAGCTGCTTTGGAAATGCCACACGAAAAGATCATCGCTGTCTTTCAACCTTTAACCTATGCTCGGGTGAAGTTCCATTTTCAAGAGTTCTTAGATGCCTTGGAAGCTGCTGACGGTGTCATTTTCTACGAAATTTTCAGTGACAGAGAACGAGATACCTTAGGAATGAGTTCAAGGCTTTTAGAAGAAGAGTATCGTAAGTCGCATGAAATATCTCACTTTGCCCCTGATTTCGACACCATGGTCGACCTCCTTGAAGAATTCGTTGGACCACAGGATATTCTGTTATTTTTAGGTCCTGAGCAAGTCAGATCCTTTGCTCCTCGCCTCATGCAACTCAAAGCATAGTTTCGACTCTAAACTAAGCTAGGCACGTGCTCGTGCCAAATTAAAACGAGGGGATATCCCCTCGTTTTAATTTGAAGCGATAGATCAGAGAATTAGGGCGTTATAGGAATGGATGGGACATCGGCTAAGCGTTGGAAGTATTCTTCATCTCGACCCGGATTCTCAGCATCATTGGCACGCTGTTCTTCAGTTGTATTTGCCATGTAGATCTCTTCGAACTCATAGCCTTCGATCTTCTCTTTCTCCAAGAGTGCATCGGTCACTGCTTTGAGGGCTTGTGATTTATCACGCAATATTTCCAGAGCATCGTTATAACTGGTATCAATAATCTCTTTGACTTCCCTATCGATAAGCTCTGCGACGCCGTCACTATAATTCTCAATCTGACCGTAGTCGCGACCTAGGAATACTTCCCCACTTCCATCATCGAAGACAAGATTCGGCAGTGCCTGACTCATACCGTACTTCTTGACCATATCCCGAGCGATGTCATTAGCTGTCTGGAGGTCAGATGCGGCACCTGTACTGACTTCACCAAAGATGATCTCTTCGGCTGCACGGCCCCCCATCGAAATACGAATATCATTCAATAGCTGCTTCTTCGTTGTGTAATAGAGGTCGTCATGAGGTTTATGCGCAGTATAACCTCCGGCATTACCGGCCGGGATGATAGAAACACGTTCAACTCGGTTTGTATCGGAGACCGTTCTAAGCACTAGAGCATGACCTGCTTCATGCCAAGCCGTGAGATCGCGTTCCTTCTTGCTCATCACGCGACTCTTCTTCTCCGGCCCCAGCATGACTTTAAAGACAGAGTCAGAGATATCACGATAGCTGATTTCATCTTTGCCGGAACGAGCAGCCAACAAAGCAGCTTCATTCAAAAGATTCGCGAGATCTGCTCCGGTAAAGCCCGGAGTAGCTCTTGCCACTTCTTTGAAATCGATATCCGCTGAAATCTTCTTGCCCTTAGCATGGACTTCAAGGATCTCTTCTCTACCTTTGATATCGGGGCGCATGACTGTTACGCGTCGATCAAAACGACCGGGGCGTAGGAGGGCCGGGTCTAGAATGTCAGGACGGTTGGTCGCTGCCATGATGATTGCATCTTCGTTAGGACCGAAGCCATCCATCTCTACCAGAAGCTGGTTTAAGGTCTGTTCGCGCTCGTCGTGGGATCCACCCATGCCGGCACCTCTTTGACGCCCAACCGCATCGATCTCATCGATAAAGATGATCGAAGGAGAATTCTTCTTAGCCGTTTCAAAGAGGTCGCGCACCCTCGATGCTCCGACACCAACAAACATCTCGACGAAATCAGAACCGGAAATCGAATAGAAGGGCACCCCGGCCTCACCCGCCACAGCACGAGCTAAGAGAGTCTTACCGGTACCCGGAGGACCAACCAAAAGGATTCCTCTAGGGATCTTGGCCCCAAGTCTCGTGTACTTGTCGGGTCGTTTCAAGAAGTCAACGACTTCTTCTAATTCATGTTTCTCTTCATCGGCACCGGCAACATCGGCGAAGGTGACCTTGTTCGCAGAAGGATCAAAAGCACGCGCTCTGCTCCTACCAAAATTCATGGCACTTCGACCATCTCCCGATTGCCGTGAGTACATCATCCAGATAAAGAATGCCATGGCACCAAACATCAGTAAGGATAAGACGACATTGATCCACATACCGAGGTTCGTTGGTTCATCGTAGTCATAGAGTAATTTACCATCCGATGCGGCGGCATCCAGCTCTTCCATAAGCCGGGACATCCAATACGGTGATACATCTTTCTGGATCAAGCGACTTTGATTATCGCCGACGCCTTCCTTTAATCTCAATTCAATTCGAGTGCCTGAAACAACAGCTTCTTCTACATTGTCTGCCCGCAGTTGTTCAATAACTTCCGAAAACGCTAGGTCCTGACGCTCCATGCGTCCACCGAAGAGATAGGAAATTCCAAAGATTAACATGAGGACAACCACATAAAAGAGGAGTCCACCCCCCGGTCTGAAGACCTGACGTCTCCTTGTATCTTTCCTAGGATTCATAAACCGTCCTGTCTAAGTTCAAGCCAACTTTAAGAACATACTTCATCTTGTTCATCACCAATAACGTAGAGCTTATTCAAATTACGATACTGTCCATCGTAATCTAAACCGTAGCCTACGACAAAACGATCAGGGATTTCAATTCCCTTATAGCGGACATCAATATCAACTTTACGACGCGAAGGTTTGTCGAAAGCAGTACAGAGTTCTAGCGAGGCCGGTCTGCGTGTCTGCAAGAGTTCTGTAAGTTTCTTGAGGGTCAATCCTGTATCGATGATATCTTCAACGATGATGACGTGTTTATCACTAATATCTTGGTCGACGTCCTTAATAATTCGAACGACACCTGTAGACTTAGATCCTTGATAGCTCGATACTGCCATGAATTCAGTTTGAACGTGAAGATCAACTTCACGAACAAGATCCGACATAAACACAAAAGCACCTTTCAACACACAGATCATCAGGATTTCCTTCCCTGCATAATCTCTTGTTATGTCAGATGCGATACGCTTAACCATCGTTTGAATTTGCTCTTCATCAAGCAGCACCTCAACAGGTTTGAGACCTGCTACTGCTGATAATTGACCATCCCTCATGAATTTCCTCCCAAATAAACCTTCAAGGTACTTGATTATATAGCATTATGAGTGCTTAAGTTGTCCCAAAACAAGCAGATATCCCCTGCTCTAGGGCGTGATATCTTAAAGCCCGGCACCCATACAAGTTTGTTATTGAGAAAACAAAGTGGCAGTCTTTCCCTGATGGGGGCAGGTACTCCAAGCTTCTTTAGTTTCTCACGCCAAGATCGCCGATCTTCTACGATCTCCAAGGTCTTCCATTCAAGCTTCTCATAAATGTCCTGCTCAACTTGAAAGGACCAAGGACCCCCTATGGCCTGCCCTCTATAGATCTCTAATTTCCAATGGTTGTGGATCTTCGTTTCTATAGAATCAAGCGACGATGCTTCGACTTGAGGGTAATCTGCCATGACACGATGGGCCAATTTGGACCGTAGATCTTCCGCTATCTCCCCCCACGTGTAATACCCCCAACCACTTGCAAACGTAAAGTGTGGGAGATCTAGCGTCTTAAATTCATTCTGTTTCAAGAGCCCGGCCATATCAAGGTAGTGTTGTCTGCTTAGGTCTCGACTTGGTAGGACATGCCGGAGAATGGCTCTTACGATCTCCGTATCTACATCTTTGATGCTGCTATAAATACCATTTCGGGAAATGAGATACTCGCCAAACGATCTCTGTAGCAGAGCTGTATTGATGCTGACTTCCTCTTCGATCGTGTTTGAGATGCGCAGCAACATGGTCGTAGGGTCACTCTTAAATACATCCGTTAAGAGAGGCATAATTTCATGTCGAACACGATTACGAGTCAAACGAGGATCCTTGTTGCTCTCATCTTCTATCGCAACGATCTTGTGCTCAGTTAAGTAGCCTTCAAGTGTGTTTCGCCTTATTTTTAAGAGTGGCCGAAAGTAAGCATCTCTTCTTTGGGGCATGCCTCGTAAACCGGTTACATGAGTCCCACGAAAAATATTCATCAGAACTGTCTCTGCTTGATCATCAGCATGATGACCTAACAAGATCAGTCGGTCACCTCCACTAAGCCAATCTTCAAATGCACGATACCTGAGCATCCTTGCCTTAGCTTCAAGCCCAATGGCAGGTAAATTTCTATAATCTTGAATAGAATACTCATATAAATGAAATTCCATCCCAAGCTGAACCGCCAACTGAGCTACTTCTTTCGCTTCAAGTCCGGAAGACGGTCGAAGCCCATGATCTACATGAATGATATGAAGTTCAGCCGGATAATCCTTCATTAGTTCTAAGAGAGCACGTGAGTCCGTCCCCCCCGATACAGCTAATCCGAGTACGGGGGTAGACCCTTCTCGGCTCAATAACAGCTTATCAACTTCGCTCCAAACGAACTCTCGTACACTACTCATAAGGTAACGAAGATTCATCAATAGCCACAAGATCTGAATCATCTGCAGGGAGAATCTCCGCATATGAATTCATATCAGGACCATCATCGGTAGGATCAAAAGGCAACGAGTCCATGGCGAAGTCTTCCGGCGGATCCGGCACACCTGACGTCATTCTTTCCGGTGGAGCTTCACGATAGGATTCGTCGACAAACAAGGTATTCTTTGGAATCCAAGTCAAGTTAATCGTTCCGGTCGAGCCGCCTCTATTCTTGGCTACGATGATTTCAGCGGTTTCCCGCGATGATTCCGGGGTTTCCTGATAATATGAATCCCGATAAATAAATAAGACCGTGTCCGCATCTTGTTCAATTGACCCTGAATCTCTCAAATCAGAAAGCATCGGTCTCTTATTCTGCCTTTGTTCAACTGCACGACTAAGTTGGGATAGTGCCAAAACCGGCACGTCCAACTCCTTCGCTAAGAGTTTTAGATTACGAGAAATCTCGGATATTTCTTGTTGTCTTGATTCATGGCGACCATCCGGCGACATCAACTGCAAATAGTCAATGATAACAAGCGCAAGACCATGCTCAAGCTTTAGTCTTCGACATTCCGATAGAATACTCAACGGGCTAGCCCCTGCTCTGTCATCGATGAATAGCGGTGAAGTGTAAAGGGGTGCGAGGGCTCGGGTGATATCGGACCATGCTTCTGCTTGGAAGTCCCCGGTACTTAATTTATACGAGTCAATGAGAGACTCAGCACTCATGATTCTTATACCGATCTCAGATCGACTCATCTCAAGACTGAAGACAGCTGTTGGCTTATTTTGGTAGACGCTCACTTTATGTGCAATGTTGATGGCTAAGGCTGATTTACCCATAGCAGGACGAGCCGCTACGATGTTCAACGTACCGGTCTTAAGTCCACCCAAGAGTTTATCAAGAGACGGATAACCCGTTTTAACGCGAAGACCAACCAGATCACCACGTTGTAAGTCGTGGATTTCATTGATCACTTGCCCTAAGACCTTAGTTAAGGATTGAGGACCAATCGTGCCATCTTCCAGTTTGAGGTCGAACAGCTTGGCGGCAGCGAGGTCTAGAATGCGGCTTGCATCTTCACTCCCGTAAGCTTCACCTTTCACTTCATCAAGGGTAAGAATTATTTGTCTAAGCAATGATTTTTGCCGAACTAACGAATAGTAATGTATAGCATTACTCAATACAGGCGTGCTGCTCGTTAATTCAAAGATGTAAGAGCGCCCACCGATCTCATCGAGTTTCTTTCGTCGCTCTAACTCCTCCGCTAAAGTTAAGGTATCCACAGGTTTGCTGTTAAGCGCAAGATGTCGCATGGCAGCCGAAATGACGCGATGGGACGGATTATAGAAATCATCGTCATCCAATTGCGCCATCATGAGTTCTAAGGCTTCTTCAGAAAGGAGCGCACAGCCTAAGGCTGAGCGCTCCGCTTCGTCATTTTGAGGGGGTCTTAGTCCCGTATAAAGATCATCATCAGATGAGCCGGACCATGGTGACCGCTCTCTATCCATGAATTCTCCTAAGCTTCTTCCGCTTCGTCCGAAGTTGATTCGTCAGCACCCTGAATTTCCGACGTCTCGGCATCGGTTTCCTCAGTCTCTTCTTCAACGACTTCTTCGTCATTCTTACTGTCGACACGATCAACAGTATCTTCGGCTGAATTCTCTTCAGCTTCTTCAGTTGGAGCTTCCTCGCCACCTTCGCCCTTAACGACGACGTTGACGATGACCATAACCTCAGTATGAAGACGAACATTTGCGGTGGTAGTACCGACAGTTCTAAGATCTTCGAGAATGTTGACATCACGATGATCAACATCAAAACCATCCTCTGCGACAAGTTTTGCAATCATCATCGGAGTGAGTGAGCCATAGAGACGCCCTTCCTCACCAACCGTCATCGTGACTTCATAGGTACGACCTTCAAGCTGTGCTCCGGCCTCTTGAGCTAGTTTGAGCTTGCGTTCTTTCTGAGCTTCAATGGCCAAAGACTGAGTCTTGATTCTATTGAGCTCAGCAGGGGTTGCCGGAACCGCTAAACCTTGACGGAATAGATAGTTGCGAGCGTAGCCCGGCTTTACTTCAACGACATCGTTGGCATCGCCCAGCTTCTTGATATCTTGTAATAAGACGACTTTCATCTTGCGCCTCCCTAATCAGCTACGAAGGGCAAGAGAGCGACGTGGCGAGCACGCTTAACTGCCGTTGCAACCGTACGTTGGTGCTTTGCGCAGTTCCCCGACATGCGTTTGGGGAGGATCTTACCGTCTTCAGAAATGTAATTGCGCAATAATTCTTCGTTCTTGTAGTCTACAGTGTCGACATGATCAGCACAGAACTGACAAAATTTACGACGGGAGCGGCGATCACGATCTCGACGGCCGCCACCGGCTCTTGGATTAGCCATAATATGTATCTCCTCTAGTAATCAAAAATAAGCAATTGCCGAACTTAAAGTTCGAAAGGTAAAGAGGTATCGTCATCGGGTGCTGCAAAGAAACCATCATCCTCAAACGTATTATCTTGGTTTGAAGATTGATAGCCGCCTTGACGTGAATTCGAACCGGAATAATTGTCATAACTCGAATCACGGTCATTGCTGCGTTGGCCACCACCGGAACCCTTGCTATCTGCAAAGTAAACTTCCTCGGCGATGACTTCAGTCATATAGCGACGCTGACCGTCATCTTGAGTCCAACTACGGACTTGGATGGATCCCACGAGCGCTATTCTGGCACCCTTCTGAAAATAGCGATTGACGAACTCAGCTTGTTGACGCCAACAGACGATTGGAATAAAGTCCGCTTCTCGCTCACCTTGAGCATTCTTAAAACGGCGATCTACTGCAATCTGAAAATTACAAACGGAAATTCCGTTGTTGGTTTGACGTAGTTCCGGATCACGTGTGAGGCGTCCCATTAAAATTGCTTTGTTCATCCTATATCTCCTTCACTTAAGTGATCGGCTATTGTGGATTGTGCGAAAACTCATTCGATAAAATCTTAGTCTTCGCGGACGACCAGATAACGTAAAACGTTGTCGTTGATCTCCAAGCTACGCTCAAGACTCACAGGAAAGTCCGGTTCAGACTTAAACTGTGCAACGACGTAGTAGGCCTCTCTCTCATCTTCAATTTCGTAGGCGAGACGACGGATGCCCTTCTTATCAAGATCGGTTAATTCACCACGTTCTTGAATTGTATTTGTGACACGATCGATGATGTTTTGGGTCTCCTCATCGCCAAGATTGGCACGGAGGAGCATCATTAGCTCATAATTCCTCATTCAATTCACCTCCTCTCGGACTCTTTCGGCTCTTGCATCATGCAGGAGCGAGGATCTAACTATTTGAAACAGTAAACAATGATAACGATTCTAAACAATCAAGTCAAATATAGACGTAGCCTTCGCTATCCATTTCTTTCTCCTTCGGTAACATAATCATGATATCGATCATGGCATTAACCAAGGGAACTCCGGTCCAGAAGAACAATAAACATAAGATAGCCGAGCGGTACTTCTTACTATAAAAGCGATGACCACCCATCCAACCCGTAAGACCAGCCAACCAAAGATACTTCTTGCGGTGGACTTTTTGGGGTCCGCGTTTTTCGATTCTGTCAAATTGCTTATCAATCCAATGCTTAACTTTTTCACGCATGTTTGAAGGCCTCCTAGAGTGAGTGACAAATGAAGAGGACCGGCGCAAGCCTAGTCCCCTTGAAAATTCTAGTAATTTAAACTAAAGACCCCTTATGCTTTAGGTGGCGCCCCAAGCGATTTTGCTTTGATATCAGCAATTTTCACTTGAATTTCTTCCATCTTCTCTTTGGTCAACGGATAAAATTTCATCGCTACAATATTCATGGTTAAACCAATAATCATGAGACCGTAAGTAAGGAAGACACCGGCATTTCTAATTGGAATAGAGTACTCAGCTGTCGCATCCGGTAAGGCTTCCGAGAAACCAATCGAAGCGAAGACTAGTCCAACGATCAACGGAGCTAAAGAAGAGACCATTTTATCCACAAAGGAGAATAAGGTCCCCATCAAACCGGGAACGTAACGACCTGTACGATACGTTTCATAGTCGGCACAGTCAGCAGTCATCGGAATTACGATGCCTCCGGCTACACCTTGAAGGCCCGTTGTGACGATACTCAAGGCAACGAGTGCAACGGTGAAGAACGAAAGCCCTACATAACCTTCAATCCCCGGGAAGCCAAGCGTGGTGGGATCACCAAAGAGCCACAGGGCAGCCAGAAGAGCATTACCAATTATGGCACCCATTGATGACACGATCATGGCTTTGCGTTGTCCAAATCGGGTGGCAAAACCCCCTACACCGAGGATTAAGAAGACCACTGAACCAATGGATGAATAGAGTGTGAATCCGCCCTGTAAGGCAATATTCCCTGCTACTACACCATAAAGTACGATAGCAGCGGCACCGGACCTCGTCGTAGTGCCGAGCTTATCGGTTGATGCGGCTAACACCAGCATTTGGATCGCACGATTATTCTTCAGAACATCCCAGTAATCTCTCAAGCCTACTTTGATTGGTTCACCCGTTCCAAAGAATTCCGATCGATCTTTCGGAGTAATGGATATGACTGCAATGATCGTAAAGATTGCAGAAATCGAAGCGATCCATACCCAGAGTTCCTGGTAGAGTCCTAACGCGTAGAAAGAACCACCATGTTTTTGAACTAACGTACCTGTGATAATCATAGTACTCACGGCGAATAAAATAGTATTATAGGTCCCGTCAAAGACACTAAAAAGCGGACGTTGCTTAGGATCATTGGTCAGAGCTGTCTGTGCTGACTTTGTGACGACGCACTGGGCGGTATAACCAAGATAATAGATTGCATTAATGACAATAAAGAAGGCAATACGCGGTACCCCTTCAGGGATCATAGGCGTGACGAAGAACATGACAAAGCTAGTGGCTGCAAGGATAATGTTCCCAATGACCATATAAGGTCGATTCTTACCGAATCTGCCATTCGTTTTGTCAACCATATAACCGATAAATGGGTCAGTAACACCATCCCAGAGACGCATGATCATGCTGAAACTTGATGCAAAAACGGTAGCGACACCAACGAAACCTATCATGTAGTACGAGATGTACATCATCATGACGAGATAAAGGTTGGTTGCCGTGTTATTCAATGCGAATCCGGCAATACGCCAAAGTGGAACTCTGTGGATTCCGCCCTCACCCAAATATTTCGGGTCAATCGGCTTTAGATTATTTGCCGATGTGTTCATTTGACACGCTCCTTTTCATAATGGGTATCCTCGAAGCAATTTACTACGAGAATACTTTAGTGGCTTATTCCTTCCCTTTGTCTATTCAAGAATCCAACTCTTAGAAGAAAGATTCGTAGCCAAGTTCGATCAAATGATCACGACTGATAGCTAAGGCATCGAAGGGGTCACGACCATAGAGTGCATCCTGTTCAATCAGGAAGTACTCAGATCCACTCTCAATACCGGCTTCCATGATTTCTTTGAAATGAAGATTGCCTTGTCCAACTTCCGCAAACTCAATGACGTTTGTGAAAGCTTGGAAGAATGCACCGCGATCACTGGAGTCTTCAGGCATCTTTACTTCCGAAATTCTATAGTCCTTTAAATGAAGTAACTTCACACGACCGTTATACGCCTTGATGACTCGAACTGGCTCTTCGCCCCCGCGGTGGATCCAATGCACATCAAGTTCGAAGCCCAGTTTCTGCGTGTTATCGCGAATGATATCGAGAAGATACTGTCCCTCATACTTCACGAATTCTACGTGATGATTATGGTAGTAGAGTTCTATGCCTTCAGCTGCTAATCGCTCAGCCATCACTTCTGCTTCTTTCGCAAACGTCATACTCTTCTCATACGATCCCATATAGTTGAAAGGTAGCATCCCGATTCGCAAGAATTTGCAATTTAATTCACGGCAATCATTGACGATCTTGTCAAAGTCGGTGGTGAGAAACTCGCCGGGCTGACCTTCCATCATAGGGGCTAAGCCGGCGGAACATGCAGCGATTTCAATATCGAAGTCTTCGCTGGCACGTTTCATCTCGGCAACATTCTCAGCTGTCATGGGTATTTGACTAACTTCGACACTACCGAATCCTAATTCCCGTAACTTCCGGAATACTTCGTAGGCACCCATTTCTTCGACTTTCTCTCGAAGCATCATCATTTGTACGCCAATTTTTCCCTTACTCATAATTCTTCCTCTCACTTAATAGTTAACTATCTACAAACATTCCACTAAACTGTATATGCATATTGATTGATATATGCCCATATTTTTGTTTATAGGCAACATTATGATTGTTGAATTTGGATAAAGCAAGATGAGAAAGCCTTGAAAGGATTGTGATCCAAATTACAGAAGCATATTTAATGAATAAATCGTATTTAAGAAATAATCCGATCAAACCATTGCATTCCCGGCGATAAGTTGAACCTCGCAAGGAAGAGAGTTTTGAACCAAAAGAAGGCTACCATCGTGCGATGATAGCCCAAACGGATATGCCGGGTGAAAAGGATCTTCGTTAGCTTGAACTCTCTCGGTTCTGGAGCAACACGGCCATGATAACGATGAAGCCTTTAAAGGCCTCACGTAAAAATGGCGGGACACCCATTAAGTTCAATAAGTTATTCATGACTGCAATAATTAAAGTACCCACAACCGTTCCGGGAATCGTACCCCGCCCACCGGTCATGCTGGTCCCTCCAACAATAACTGACGCTATGGCATCCATTTCGTAGCCACTTCCGGCATTGGCATAATCCATCGAACCGATCCGTGAAACTTGGATGATGGCAGCAACTGCAACGATGGCACTCATTAACGTATAGACGCCGATCTTTACTCGCTGAGTCCTGATGCCCGAAAGCCTAGCCATCCTCTCATTGGAACCAACAGCATAAACATGAATGCCCCAACTCGTCTTACGGGTAATCTGATGCAGTACGATGGCAATCACAGCCCAATAGAGGATCGGTAGAATCATCTGCCCGGCAATACGCTGATTGGCAATGGCCAAGAACCCTGACGGTACGCGAGGATTGGCGCCTTGCGTCAGATGCTGCGTCACTGATCGCAAAATTTTCATCGTTCCAAGCGTAGCAATAAATGGTGGAAGTTTACCTTTAGTAATTATCACTCCCGTGCCGGCTCCCAAGATGGCTCCAAGGCCGATAGCCAACACAATAGCAATTAAATAAGCCGGAACTCCGGAGATTCCAAGGGACATCAACCAACCATTGGCCCCACTATCGATTAACACCATTAAGAAAGCACCCACCGCTACGAGCGTTGATCCTGCCGCAAGATCAATTCCGCCTGACAGGATGACAAACGTCATCCCTAAGGACACTATGCCGATAGCTGCGTTATTGCGCAGAATATTGATCCAGTTGACAGTCCAGGCACTAAACCAAGCATCAAAACTTGGATACTCGAAGCCTAATGCCAAGGTCTGCAAAATGATCATTACCAGGAGTGCAAAGAGCGTTCCATAGAGAGGTTTCTTCTTCCAGTTTTGTCTGAAGTTGTGAACCCACAAAGGTTGTTTGATATACATTTAGTTTTTCTCCTCTGACGTACTCAGATCGGATAGTGCAGCTCCTGTCGCCCAGCGCATAATTTCTTTCGCATTGATCTCGTGGCTCTTCAGACAACGGACGATGCGACCGTGGAACATGACATAAGTCCTGTCACACAGTCTAACAATTTCGTCAGCTTCATTGCTTAAGACAATGACCGTCAATCCTTCACTTCGAAGGCTTTCCAAGAGACGGTAGATCTCCTCTTTAACACCGACATCGACGCCTTGCGTGGGGTTATCCAAAATTAAGAGTTTCGGATTGGTCATAAGCCAGCGGGCCAAAACAACTTTTTGTTGATTGCCTCCTGACAAGCTTGTCATTAGGTTATCCGGTGATTCCATGAGAATTTGGAGTTGATCGGTCATCGTATCAAATTTCTTTTTTAGCTCATCCTCTTGCAACCAAATACCGTTGCGAGAGTTCTCCAGGATACTGATCGTTCCATTTAAGAAGATCGATAAATCTTCGGCGATAGAATTCTCTTTTCTATCACGCGGGACATATGCAAGCCCATGGTCCTTCGCTTCATGCGTATCCTCAAAGAGAATCTTTTGTCCGTCCCAGGTCATCTCCCCTTGTTTCAGTGGGCGATCGCCAAAGACCGCTTGGAACAACTCGGAACGACCATCTCCTTGTAAACCGGTGACCCCTAAGATCTCCTCGCGATGGACATAGAGATCAACATCTTCAAAAGCCCCCGCAGCATCTTGAAATCCCTTGAGCTCCAAAATGAATTCCGTTTGCTTATCTTTCCGCTCGATCCGATCCGCCGGGATAACCTCGTGCCCAACCATGGCACTGGCGATGTTATCAGCGGTGGTATCCTCTACTCGTCCTGAGATAATCCCCAATCCGTCTCGCAGGACTGTGTAATTGGTGCAGAGCTCCATGACCTCATTTAACTTATGGGAAATGAAGATCGTGGTTACGCCTCTACTTTGCAATGTTCTGACTAAGCGAAAGACTTGTTCTATCCCATCTTCATTCAACGAACTCGTGGGTTCATCAAGGATGAGAATGGAGACTTCGCGCAAGTACTCGCGGGCAATTTCGAGGATCTGCTTATACGATGGATCGAGGTCTCTTACATAGGTATCTACGTCTAGATGCAGATCCAAATTATCTAAGAATTCACGCGCTAGCGTCCGCATTTTGACATGATTGAGAGTTCCGTTGCTTCTTTTGTGGAAAGATCCCAGAAAGAGATTGAGATAAATTGGAAGATCATTGATGAGGCTTAATTCTTGGTGAACAAAGCCAATTTTACGGTTTAAAGCATCGAGCGGACTATTGAAATGAACTTCTTCCCCATTAAGAAGAATACGCCCAGCATCCGGCTGCAAGACACCACCCAAGATATTCATGAGCGTGCTCTTGCCGGCGCCATTCTCGCCGAGCAGTGCATGAATCGTGCCACTTTCGACTTGAAAGTCTAGATTGCGTAACACATAGTTTGCGCCAAAAGAGTGCTCGATGTTTAACATCTCTAAGTTCATAGAACCCTCCAACTGCCAATATTTTACCTGAGACTTAAAATAATAACACCCCCGAAGTCGTGGATTTCAACGACTCCGAGGGTGATAAGAACCTCATCAGATCTTAGATGTGAGGATGAACTTAGTAGACGGAATCCTCGATGAGGAAGTCTTCGTAATTATCGCGGTCTACAATGTCCGTTGGGATGTTGCGGAATGAAGGAACTTCTTCACCCTTAAGGATAGCCAGAGCCATATCGACAGCGTCTTCAACCATGCTGGGTGAATAGGTTGCCGAAGCAATCCAAATATCTTCATTCTCAGGCATCATATGAAAGTAGTCTTGCATACCACCGCCACCGGTAATGACCTTGATATCATCACGTCCGGCTTCGGCTATAGCTTGCAAAGCACCGATTGACGTCTCATCGTCCATGGAGAACACCGCATCGATTTGATCAATGCTTGCGAGAATATCGCTGAAGTCTTTTAGACCGTCTTCACGCGTGAACTTTGTTGCGCGCTCGATGAGTTCCATATCCGGAGCAATCTCTTCAATGACTTCCAAGAAGCCCTTCTTACGGAGTTCAGCAACCGATCCGGAGGTAGGAACGTCAAGAATCACAACAGTACCTTCTTCACCGATCTTATCAACGATGTATTGTGCACCGGCACGTCCCATACTCTCGTTGTCACCGGCTACGCGGTAAACACCTTCTGCTTCGATCACGATATCGAAGTTGACGACGATAATTCCTTCATCAATAGCTTGTTGAATCGGTACTTCCATACCTTCCCACTGTGGGAATCCAACGATAGCTTGAGCCCCCCAGGCTTTGAGGTCATCGAGTTGTGTCGTCATTTCTTCAGCATTGTTGGATGTAAGGATGCGGTACTCGACTTCATCCTCGAGTTCTTTCGCTCTCTTCTCAGCATGCTGAGTGACGCCAGCAACCCAACCGTGCGTTACGGCCGGAGAAAGGATACCGATCTTATACTTGCCATCTTCGCCTGCCGGTTCAACAGGATCGATCTGGCGCATTTCGGGTTCTTCCTCAGCGTCTTCATCAGCTTCAGCAGCATCTTCTTCAGTGTCTTCTTTGACTTCGTCAGCCTCTTCTGTGTCTTCCGCTGCCTCGACGACTTCTTCGGTTTCTTCTGCATCATCGGCTCTTAGGACCGAAGGTGCAAAGGAAACCATCAAGAGCAATGCGAGAAGCAAAGACAAACTGCGTTTTACCATCTTCTTCATTTTTTCACTTCCTTGCAATTATTAACAGCTCCCTGCAAGGGAAGCTGTAAGCAACAACTTATTTCTTCAGACCTGCCTGGACCTTCTTCAAATTAGCGAAGCGAGGTAGACCGTCGACCTGAGGGGGATTGGCTGCAACAGAAACCAAAGGACGAACATGGTCGATGAATTCTTGGGTCACATAATTTCCCTCTTCATTGATCCATTCGCGCGGTACTTTATCTTCCGTGTTGGCAGCTTCACTTAATTCAACCAGGATCGTTTCACTGGAGTACGGCACATCAGATGTTCGATTAATACCGATCATATACCCGCTCTGCCCTGCGATCGCCTGACGCACAGCTTCTGCACCGACTTCAAACGCTTCGTCGACATCGATTTGGGAACCAAGATGTGCAGCACAGCGTTGGAGAAGTGAGAACTCGATAGCACGAATCTTAACGTCCATACGGTCCGCGAGATAATCTGCTAGAACTTGCGCTGCACCCCCCATTTGCTTGTGACCGAAAGCATCCGTTTTTACTTCACCGACTAATTCAGGGATGTAGGTTCCTTCTTCGGTTCTTACACCTTCAGAGACGGCCACAATAACCTTGTTATTCTTCGCATAAATGCCCTGAATATCTGCGACCATCTTGTCGAGATCGAATGCGACCTCCGGGAGATAAATCAAGTCAGGTCCGGCACCGTATTCAGCTGCAAGTGCACTAGCGCCAACCAACCAACCGGCATTACGACCCATGATCTCAAGGATGGTAATTTGACCGGTATCATATACGTGGGCATCTTGATAGACTTCCATGACTGAAGTAGCAATGTAACGAGCAGCTGACGGGAAGCCCGGACAGTGATCCGTGCCGTGAAGATCGTTATCGATGGTCTTTGGTACGCCCATGACGCGGCATTCATAATCCGCCGACTGCAAGAACTTGGAGATCTTGCTGCAGGTATCCATCGAGTCGTTTCCACCGTTGTAGAAGAAATAACGGATGTTGTATTTCTTGAAGACATCGAGAATGCGACGATAGTCGGTATCATCAACCTCCGGGTTTGCCAATTTATAGCGGCAAGATCCAAGAAGAGATGAAGGCGTATTCTTCAATAGCTCAAGCTCTTCAGGATCCTCTTGACCCATGTCGTAGAAATCTTCATTGAGAACACCTACGATGCCGTGGGCGGCGCCATAAACTTTCTCAATAACATCGGCATGCTTGAGCGCTTCAATAAAAACACCCGCTGCACTTGCATTGATAACTGCAGTCGGACCGCCCGACTGACCGAACATCAAATTACCCTTCAGAACTTCCATGTGACCTCCACAAATTGAATATTCAAATCTAGTCTGTATTAAGAAGTGAGCCTCGTGCTCACCGCTTCATCTTATCACAAACTATTATAGGACTGAGTCTTAAGCGCGCTTCTTTATCCATTCAATTGACTTCGCAATTCGTTTAAATATGCAGGCATAGGCAACGAAGATAAATCTTTACGATCGACAAACAAAAGCCTGGCTGAGTCCACCTCAAATAGCCGAGCTAAAGACGCTACATCCGATGACTCTAATCTACCTCTATAGAACGACATATTCCATTCCCTATGAGAGAACAAATGTTTAATCTGTGCAATAGGTCGATGATCAATTCTCCCATCGAGTCTTTGTGCCAGCATTTCCCTGCTGTATTCTTTGGAATCTACCATAGGAAATTCATAGAGACCGGCCAAGAGACCCTTCTCAGGTCTTTCATGGATAAGAAATCCCTGTGGTGTTTCCAAGATAGGAACCGTCCATGTAGTGACAGGTCGTATCGGACTGGCTTTTGATTGTGGTAACTGCGCAACGATATCTTGTTCCTTCGCCTGACAGAAGTCTTGCCATGGGCAAAGCTTGCATAGTGCTTGAGATTTGGGTCTACATATTCTTGCTCCGAGTTCGATGAGCGCTTCGTTTATAAGAGCCGCATCCACTTCAACGTCTTCCTGTTCATGCTCCAGCAATTGCTTGAGTTTGTTTTCAATGAGCTTCTTATCAGCAGCCTTCCCCTGTTTAAGATCCAAGGCCAAGATTCGAAGCATAACCCGCCAGACATTGCCGTCTATGGCAGGCGTTCTGGCATTGGCTAGAAATGAAGCCAGGGCTCCTGCTGTATAGTCACCAACCCCGGGAAGTTTCCGTAAAGCCGAATACTCGTATGGAACGTTTCCTTCATGGAAATCAACCATAACTTTAGCGGCTGAATGGAGATGACGCGCTCGTCGATAGAAACCTAATCCTTCCCATGCTTTGAGAACCTCATCTTCTCCAGCTTGAGCTAAAGATTCGGGCGTTGGGAACTGCTCCATAAATGTTTCAAAATAAGGAACAACGGTTGCAGCCTGTGTTTGCTGAAGCATGATTTCACTGACATACCGACCCCAGGCATAGGATCTACGCCACGGTAAATCTCTTGCATTAGCACGAAACCATTTCGACAAAGCTTCACGCATGCATGATCGACATCGCTGATTATCGAAACAAGCGCTACCTTTCATCAGGTTACTCCAATCTTTGCTTCATGATTCCATACCGTCAGCATTCGATACCGTTAGATGAAAGCATAAAAAAGCCCCACCCTATGATGGATGGAGCTGAAATACCTAAACCTAAAGCTTAAGACATCTGAACGCGGACACCGGGGCCCATCGTCGAGGCAAGGGTACAGCTGCGGATGTACTGTCCACGGGCTGCAGCCGGACGATCACGGACGATAGCATCCATCAATGTCTGGTAGTTTTCTTGCAACTGTTCTTCCGTGAAAGATACTTTACCGATTGGGCAGTGAATGATGTTTCCACGATCTAAGCGATACTCGATCTTACCGGCCTTACGCTCGCGCACGGCTTCGGCAACATCGGTAGTCACCGTCCCGGAACGAGGGTTTGGCATGAGTCCTTGAGGCCCAAGAATACGACCAAGACGGCCGACCTTGCTCATCATATCAGGGCTTGTGATCATGACATCGAAGTCGAGCCAGTTCTGGTTTTGGATTCTATCAAGATACTCTTGATCGCCAACATAGTCAGCGCCGGCTGCCTTGACTTCTTCTTCCATGTGTTCAGGCACGATCGCAAGAACCTTGATCTCGCGACCCGTTCCATGGGGCAAGATAACAGCACCACGTACTTGCTGGTCGGCGTGACGAGAGTCAACACCTAATCGCACGTGCAATTCGACGGATTCGTCAAATTTTGCAGTGGCACATTCCTTGACGAGAGAAACGGCTTCCTGCAATTCATAACGCTTGCCGGGTTCTACCTTCTCACGTATTTCATTATAACGTTTACCACGCGCCATACTCTATGCCTCCTCCGGTTGATTGACGACAACAACACCCATACTGCGTGCTGTTCCTGCAACCATGCGAGCACATGACTCGATGGATGAGGCGTTTGTGTCAACACTCTTACGTTCTGCAATCTTCAGAACATCTTCCCAATCAATCTCGGCAACCTTATTCCTATTGGGTTCGCCTGAACCCTTCTGAAGATTAATGGCTGCTTTGATGAGGACGGCCACCGGTGGTTGTTTCGTAATGAACGAATAGCTACGGTCTGCATAGACGGTAATTTCAACAGGGATCAAGAGTCCCATGTTCTGCGAAGTACGTTCATTAAATTCTTTGACGAACTGCGCAATATTGATGCCATGCTGTCCCAGAGCTGGTCCAACCGGTGGCGCCGGCGTTGCCCTGCCGCCTTCAATCTGCAGCTTGACAAAACCTGCTACTTTTTTGGCCATAAGCCACCTCCCAAATCTGTACTGATAACTTCTCTATCTCCATAAGAAACCGAGCGGTTAATGAGCCACCGGGTTCTCTATTGGATTCATACTGGTTAATGAAATTACAAAGGTAAGACTTGTGTAAATTCCAGTTCTACCGGAGTGTCTCTTCCGAACATGGAAACCATCACGCTGACGATTTTCTTCTCGAAATTGATTTCCTCTACGGTGCCGACGAAACTCTCGAGCGGACCGTTGATAATTTTAACCGGATCACCGACTTCATAATCGATAATCGGTACCCAATCGGTTTTGACTCCCATGATCGCAAGTTCTTCGTCCGAAAGCGGAACCGGCCTTGAATCGGGGCCGACAAATCCGGTGACGCCGCGAGTGTTGCGAACAATGTACCAAAGCTCATCGGTAAGATGCATCTTCACAAGGACATAGCCCGGATAAACCGTCTTCATGGAACTGTGCCGCTTGCCCTCTCGAATTTCGATAACTTCTTCCATCGGAACGACGATCTCTTGAATGAAATCCTCAATCCCACGGTTTTCCACGATCTGTTCAAGGGTTCGCTTCACTTTATTCTCGTGACCGGAATACGTGTGTACGACATACCATTTAGCTTCGGCTGAGCCGTTGTTGTTTTCAGACATTTGTCACGCCTTATTCGTTAGCTTCTTCGTCAGACGACTCAATGGTTTCGTCTTCAGAATCATCTATAACGACTGCGTCATCATTGTCGTTGTCTTCAACGGTTTCCGTTTCATCAAGGTTCTCATCATCGATCACAACCTCATCTTCGACGACAGGTGTTGTAGCCGGAGTGACGATAGGATTATCAATGTCAACCACGTTGAAACCGGCGGCATCGAGAATCTGGACCATGATGGTATCGGTGAAGAAAAGGATGGCAGTCACTGCAATCGTGATGACAAGAACAGCAAAGGTGTTCTCGCGCATCGTCTTCCGGTTCGGCCAAACGACTCGTTTGAGTTCTCTACGAATACCGCGGAACGTTTCTTTCACACGCTCGAAAAACGAGGGTTTCTGAACGCCCTTCTTCTCTGTAGTTGGTTGCTTAGGGTCCTTGGCCATGTTGAAGCCTCCGTTAAAAACTAAACTATTTCGTCTCGACGTGCTTTGTGTGTTTACGACAGAAAGGACAGAACTTGTTCAAGGTCAAACGTTCTGTTGTCTTCATTCTATTCTTACGCGTCGCATAGTTACGACGTTTGCATTCATCACAAGCAAGTAAAATCTTATCTCTTACGCCAGCTTTTCCAGCCATCTCAGCCTCCTCTTTTTATCACAAAAAATAAAGCCCGCTGCTGCAAGCCCGTGCAAGAATAGCATAGGCTCACAAAATTAGTCAAGAAGTGCCATGCATCACTGCATAGCGTCGATGACCGCCTTGTCGTTCTTCTGCAGCATTAACGTCATAACAAAATGATCGTTGCTCTTAGTCTTCTTTAATAAACTCAAAGTCATTTCCGTTGCACTCCCCGGATCCAAAGATGAGAGCGACTTCCTCAACAACCAGACAGCTTGGAGCGTCCGTTCATCGAGCAATAGATCCTCACGGCGAGTACTGGATTTCTGAACATCCACAGCAGGATAGACACGCTTATCGGCAAGTTTGCGATCAAGGTGAACTTCCATGTTCCCGGTTCCTTTGAACTCTTCAAATATGACTTCATCCATCCGACTTCCGGTATCGATCAATGCCGTTGCGATAATGGTTAAACTACCGCCATGTTCGATATTTCTGGCAGCGCCAAAGAATCTCTTAGGACCATGGAGTGCTCCGGGATCAAGCCCCCCGGTCAATGTTCGGCCCGTTGGGTTAATCGTTAAGTTGTAAGCTCTTGCCAGGCGCGTGATTGAATCCATCAAGATGAATACGTCCTTGCCCAGTTCTACCAGACGCTTAGCACGCTCCAGTACCAGCTCAGCAATCTTAACGTGGTTCTCCGGTGTCTTATCGAAGGTGGAAGAAACAACCTCACCTTGGATGCGACGTTCCATATCAGTTACTTCTTCAGGTCTTTCGTCAATAAGTAAGACCATGAGGTGTGCTTCAGGATTGTTTGTCGTAACAGCGTTAGCAATTTGCTGCATCATGACGGTCTTTCCCGCCTTGGGAGGAGAAACGATCATGCCTCGCTGACCCTTACCAATGGGAGAAATGAGATCGATAACTCGCCCGGCTAGAGCTCCCCTATCCGTCTCAAGCATGAATCTTTCATTGGGATAAATCGGTGTAAGATTGCCGAAACTCTGACGGTCTCTCATCTTCTCCGGCTCAAGATCATTGACAGAAGTTATATAAGTCAAAGCTTGATATCGTTCCTGATCTTTCTGATCCTTAGCAAACCCTTGAATCTCATCACCGTCGCGTAATTGGAAGCGGCGAATCATTTGAGGCTGAACATAAATATCCGACGGGCCTTGAATATAATTCTTCTTACGGACAAAGCCATAACCATCTGACATGATCTCCAAGATGCCATGGATTACTTCCCCTTGGCGCTGAGATTCAGACGGTTCTACAGGTCTTTCATCGTCTCGTTCCGAAACCCTATCTTCATCTCTCGCCCTTGTTGACTCTTTGTCAGACGTAGATTTTGCTTGCTTGGATCTGCTGCGTCGTGGTCTCGGTTTAGCCGTATATTGTTTGCCGGAACGCTGTGATCTTGCATCTTCTTCGGTTTCATCTTCATGATCGGTTTCAGGTTGATCTGCGGGAGTTTGATTTACCGGAGATGAACTTATTCTACGTCGGCGACGAGGGCGCGGTCTACGAGCTTTGGGTTCAGTAGGTTCGTCATGACCTTCATCCTGTGAATCGTCTTGAGCCTCTACTCGCGTATCGTTTTCATCATCTGATGGTTCTTGCACTGATAATTCTTGAGATCTATCAGCTGCATCAAGGACGGAATCGACGGTAACTTGATTTGCCGTAGGCTCTTCTTCCGGAAGTACCGTTGGAGATGTGACCCCTTGCGTTTGTTCATCAGGTACGGGAGATGGTGTTGAAATGCGTTTTCTGCGGCCTCTCGGTCTTGGAGATGCCACTTTATCGTTGGGAGTTTCAGGAGTTTGATCCTGTGGTGCCAATTCACCTTTCACATGAGTTTCTTCAAGAAATTCGACAAGTTCAGCTTTGCGCATACGCTGTGCATGACTGATCGGCATGATATTGGTCATGCGCACAATATCGACAAGGTCGGCCTTCGTCTTATCACGGAAAAAGTCTGGGTCCATGCTTACCTCATTTGTTGATGTATGGAATTTGCAATAGTACAGAATGGCGCACAAAACTACGAAAACATATAGAGCTCGGCTCACGAAAGATTAATCGAAATCTTGTGAAAGTTTGAAGTGGAATTATTCTTCAAAGACTGTATGAAGTATACCATTAGTTATTGACAGTTCAAGCAACCATGCGGAATTTGTTGCCTCGCACAGTTAGAAAGTATTTACGCTTGCAAAATGCACAAAAGACCTTTAGAAGTGACCTTTCATGCTCACGATGAAAATTAATCGGATCATGAAATCCATCAGTCTTTCCAGTAACACTCGAAAAAGAATGGGATTCCTATCGTTAAAACGAAGCCGAGACAAGCTTGCTGATTGAAGCTAAAAGATATCGGCTAACGATCGTACGAAAAATATCCCTAAAAAGCAAAGAGTCGAGTTCAAAACTCGACCCAGCCATCACTATGTATAAAGCTAAAAGTAAATCTTAGTCTTTATTTCCGAAAAGATTCATGCGGAATAAATACGCTTCATCTTCAGGATCTTCGGCAACGATACGTGCCTGTAGGAGTTTGCCGCCTTCGATAAGGCGAATCAAGCCCGCTACCTGGCTGAGCTTGCTCTTCAAGTTAAGGCGGTCGCCTTCTTCGGTTACGAGATAGACGTTGCCCTTGCAGTTATCTAGAGCATCCATAAACTTCTGAACATCAACATCATGCATGCTGAAGCTCTCAGTGTTACGATAAACACCCGTAATATCTTTCGAGTCCATAAGTACCTCCAAAATCATATTGTAAATCAAACAAGAATTAGTCCATTGCAAAGGACTATAAGCGATGTTACTTAGTGAATTATATCATAGCTGTATTGAATGATAACGATACGTAAGACCTTCTCAATAAACTATTGCCCTTTATAAGAGGTTTGAAGAGTGATTCTCCTCACAAAATCATACAGAACTTATCATTTGTTTCTATCATCGTGCGCATTCTCATCACTGTGTCTTGCCAATTCTATCGCATAAGAGACCCAGTTTAAGAGGACTAGTAACAGCAGTAGTAAACCGAAGATAAAGTAAAAATCATCAAATCGATTGCCGGTAACAATTAACGTGAGAAATGTGAGGATACTCAGGCCCAGGGCATAGAGAAGTAACCGTCCGATGGGACTAAGATAAACAATGGCGAATATTTTGCTAAAGGTACCGGATTGTCGGTTTCTCTCAGGCATGTGAACGTACTCCCTTACATCTAACCTTTATCCTTGGTGATATAATCCACTTCAAAGTTTAACACAGCAACATCCCTTCGGATTAGAAAGGTCTTCCATGCCTTTAGATGGCCTCAGCCTTCGTTACTTAGCGCAAGAACTCCACACCGTTTTGGTCGATGGGCGGATTGACAGAATCAACCATCCAAGCAAGCATGATCTGTATTTTCAGATTCGAAGTGGAGGCACAACCCACAAGCTTGTGCTGTCGATTAATGCTTCGTCTGCGCGCGCGCATTTGACCGAGGAGAATCCGGCTAACCCGTTGCGTGCATCGGGCTTTTGTATGTATTTGCGTAAACACTTTGGAGGCGGTCGTATTCAGAAGATCTATACCGAAGGAGACGAACGCATTCTCATGATCGATGTGTCAAAGCGTAATGAGCTGGGTGATCTTGAAATAAAGTCCATTTATGCCGAGCTCATGGGTAGACATTCAAACATCATCGTTTTGAATCAGGATAAGAAGATCTTGGAAGCGCTCAAACATATTGATCACGAACAAAATCGCGTCCGAGAAATCTTACCCGGCCGTCCCTATCTCCCTCCACCCTTTCAAGAAAAACAACAGGTCGAAGACCTTATTAGAATCGCCAATGTCGGCGGAGCGATCCTACAAAATGAAGATCACAGGAATAACTATACTCAGGTCAACAGGTTAGTTATGGATAAGCTCATGGGGGTTTCTCCCCTTCTCGCGAAGGAACTATGTTTTCGTGCCGATCTTAACCCGATGGAACAAGCCGCGAGACTTAAATCGTCGGATTTGCAAAAACTGGATCATGTGCTCTTTCAATTTGCTCGAAACGTGACCGATGGAGAAGCCAAGCCGGGTATACTGGCTGCAGATCCATTTGGGCATGAGCTCTTGGATTTCCATGCATATGAAATAACTTCTGCGCCATACTTCATTCAGTATCCTGATTTAAGCGCTGCGATGGAAACGTTTTATGCACAGAGTCAAAGCCGTAAAGGTTTACAGGAGAAGCGCCAGGCGCTTATGCGGAAAGTTCAAGCAGATTACGAGGCAGTCCGAAAACTCATAGCAATTCGGAAGAAGGATATCGAATCCGCTAACAAACGAAACCAAGATCGAGAAGCAGGTGAGCTGATTTTAGGCAATCTCCATCTAGCGAAAGATCGAGCAACTGAACTGACCGGTATTGATTACTATGACCCTGATCTTCGTGAGAAAACGGTCGCCTTGGATCCAAGGTATTCAGCCGCTGATAATGCAGCAAGATACTTTAAACGTTATGAACGAGCCGGCTCGAGATTGGAAGAAGCCAGCAAGCGCCTTATTAAGGAAGAAAGCGACAGACTCTGGCTCGAAAGTCTTATGAGTCAGTTAGAACTTGCGGACTCTCGTGATGAGATCGATGAACTTGAAGAGGAATACCTCGAAACCTTTAGAGGCAGAAAAAAGAGTGCTCGTATTAAGAAGAAAGAAAAGCCAACGAAGAAAAGCATGCCACGTTCTTTCACTTCCAGTGATGGCTATCAAATTCTTGTCGGACGCAACAGTCGACAAAACGATTATCTAGCGCATAAGCTTGCTGCTCCGGATGATCTTTGGCTCCATCGCCATCTGGCTGCCGGGACCCATGTTATCGTGCGTCATCGCAGCGATGAAATCCCGGACACGACCTTGTCGGAAGCCGCAGGACTTTGTGCTTGGTTTTCCCAAACCGCAGGTTCTGCTTCAAATCCGGGCGACCGTGGCGAACGCATGGAAATAGCATATTGTTCAGCACGAGATGTCAAACGCATGCCCGGTGGTAAACCCGGATTGGTCATCTATGAAAATTTTAAGACGATTCTAAGCGATCCGTTAAACCCTATTCATTTGACAGGCGACTTGGAAGAGCGGATCGATCCAGATTCAAGTCTTTCGTAATCTTCTTTAAGAATCGCGGGGACTCCAAGATCGAATAGATACAAGCGCAATATTTCTGCCTGTATAAACCGTCTTCTAGGGCCATCTCTTGTCCCTTGCTGTAACCGTCTCTGAAATCACGCTTCAAAGCCGTTACCCCATAGCGTTTCGCTGCGAGATCCATGGCTTCGTAGATCATTTCGTGATCTTGATAGGGCGAAACCAATAAAGACGTCGTAAAAGCCGAGCAAGACTCTTCCTTGGCTTTCTTGGCAGTCATCAACATGCGCATGGTGTAACAATACCGACAATGCACGGATTTTTTCTCACTGGTGAAAGAACGCCAAACCTCTTCTTCCGAAGTTCCGTCGATGAAATAAGCAAAATTTCTTAGTTCTGCCATCTGTACGAAAGCTACTCGGCGGCGAGACCACTCGGTTTCCGGTTGAATGTTGGGATTATAGAAATATAGTCTTACGTCTTGACCTTCATCTCGCAAGACATGGGCGGGCCATTCAGCACAAGGGCCACAGCAACTATGTAAGAGGATCATAGCCTTGCTCCAAACGTTCCAAAGGACTAAGTCGAGCCGATGCATCTTCGTCATCTACCTCATCGTCCATACCGTCCATCCCCGGTACCGATGGAGTATCATGGCTCGGCTTGATGCCTAAATGAGCATAGGCCGGCCTTGTCAAACGACGCCCCCTGGGTGTTTTCTGTAGGAATCCAATCTGAATGAGATAAGGTTCGATGATGTCTTCGATCGTCGTTGTATCTTCATTCAAGCTTGCAGCCAACGTCTCAAGACCAACCGGTCCCCCATCATAATCCCCTGCCATTTGCCTTAGGAGACGCAGATCCGTCGCATCAAGACCTAAATCATCAATTTGCAGTGCACTTAGACTTTGGTCGGCGATGTTGCGATCGATGATACCTTGCCCCATAACTTGGGCAAAATCACGTAAGCGCTTCAGGAGACGGATGGCAATGCGTGGCGTCCCGCGCGAACGCAGAGCAATCTCTGCCACCCCTTCCGGATCTGTACCGATATCCAGGAGCGCAGCATCTCGCAGGATTATTTGCGCTAATTCTTCCGGTCGATAAAGTTCGAGGCGATTGATGACACCAAAACGATCTCGCAAAGGTGCTGATAACAAGCCGGCTCGCGTGGTTGCACCGATCAAAGTAAACGGAGGAATATCGAGGCGAATAGAACGGGCTGAAGGACCTTTGCCGATCATGATATCGACGGCATAGTCTTCCATTGCAGGATATAGAACTTCCTCAACCTGCCGATTGAGTCGGTGGATTTCATCGATGAACAGAATATCTCCGGGCTGCAAATTCGAAAGAATGGCCGCCAAATCTCCGGCCTTCTCAATGGCCGGTCCTGAAGTCACTCGTAGCTGACTTCCCATTTCCTTAGCAATGATCCCGGCAAGCGTAGTCTTTCCCAAACCGGGAGGTCCATAGAGTAGGACATGATCTAAGGCCTCGCCTCTTTGCTTTGCTGCTTCAATAAAGACTTTGAGATTCTCTTTGACTTGAGTTTGACCATAGAAATCTTCCCAGCGAAGAGGTCGCAAGCCGGTTTCATCATGGTCTTCAGCTTGTCTTTCCGTGCGAATAACAAAGCTTGAATCATCATCTTGGGGATGTGCAGCTGATGTGACCGCCTGATCCATAGACACTAATTTTGCATTTGCCTTGGACTCATGGTGCTCCTCTTCGGCCCGGAAATTCGACGTAAATTCAGGCAAGTTTTGGTCGACATCGAAATCACCTTCAATGTCTAAATTCGCGAGATCAAATGGATCCCATTCACGTTCTTCTGATTGCATGCAACCTCCTAGAACTTAGGTGCCCGTAATTGAAGCATGGCACGAACATTATCTTCGATCGATTGCTCAGCGTCATAATGCTGCATTAATGTACGAATCTCATTGGCTTGGTAACCCAAAACCGCAAGGGCTTCAGCAACGTCCTGCTTGGCTGCATCTTGTACATCGACGGTGGCAACCTGCTCAACATCACCAAATTCACTGACCCATGTTTCATCCTTCAGCTTATCTTTGAGCTCAAGGACCATGCGTTGGGCTGTTTTCTTTCCAACGCCTCGGATAGACGTCAACGCAGCAAGATCTTCATTCAAGATCGCCAGTGCAAATCTCTCAGGAGGCAACTTATCGACCATTTGAAGTCCCGTTCGGGGTCCTATGCCGGATACAGTAATCAGCAGTTCGAAGAGATGTTTTTCCTCTTCATTGGTAAAGCCATAGAGTGTCTGCTCATCTTCACGAACTTGGAATGACACAGGGATTCGATACGTTTCTCCTAACGGCGGTAATTTGGCCATGAAAGCTTGGGGCATCATGATTGCGTACCCTACCCCTTGGACATCCAAGACAAGATAGGTGCTCCCCTTTTCCACAATCGTTCCGCTCAAATAAGCATACACTTACCAATTTCCTCCCTGAACACGTTTATAAGCAATCCATCCAAAAGCCACATTAATCATCCACTCACTCCGTTACTGATAAGTGCCACGCAAACGAAATTCATCGATGAAACCCGTGTGCGCCTGACATATTGCAACGGCTAGAGCATCTGCAGCGTCATCCGGCTGAGGATTCTCTTGCAACTTGAGCAACCTGCGAACCATATCCTGGATCTGATGCTTCTCAGCTTTGCCATAACCGGTGACAGCCATCTTGATTTGCGACGGCTTGTATTCGAAAATCGGTACGTTCATCTGAGCTGCTGCCAATAATAAGATGCCTCTTGCTTGAGCGGTACCGAATGCCGTGGTCGTATTCTGCGCAAAGAACAATTCCTCGATCGCAAAAGCATCAGGCTTATAAGATAAGATCAGCTTCCTGGTTCCTGCATAAATACTCAAAAGTCGTTGCTCAAACGGTGTCTTAGCAGGTGTAGAAAACGTGCCATAGTCCAAACACTTCAGACATTGGCCATCTTTCTCAATTACACCGTAACCGCAAATTGCATATCCCGGATCGATTCCCAGTATTCGCACCCGACACCTCCTTGCGCATTGTCTCGCTAATATAACATATAGGGATTATTGAAGATGAGCTGAAGTTATCCGGTCTTTAGAGCACTTTGGCTTGCTTATCGTTGATGATATTGATCCACTTTGCTTTGAATAAGAAGACACAAACTCAAAATTCACACAAACTGAAGATTAAGATCCTTCACAAAACAATTTAGGCAAAATTTAGACAGATGGGACAATCAACCATTTTTCAGTTAAACAAAAACCCCCCGTATTCTTAATAAATACGAGGGTAAAAGATTGGAGCCACAGGTGAGAATCGAACTCACGACCTATTCATTACGAGTGAATTGCTCTACCCCTGAGCCACTGTGGCAGGATGATGAAATATTGGCTGATAGTACCCATGAGCCAAATATTTGTCAAGGCTGATGAAAGTGTGAATAATGCTCTATAGGTAAATCTTTGCATGTAGTTGAAACGAGGTACTTCGTATGCGAAATATTCAAATCCCAGAAACTTACACCTTGCTGCGCGAGCGCCGGCTAGAGGAAATGCAGTCTCAAGTAATAGAACTTGAACACAAGAAGACAGGAGCTAAGATCTTTCTAGCTTCAAACGATGATGAGAATAAAGTCTTTACGATTGGCTTTCGAACCCCACCCGAAGATTCAACCGGAGTCCCTCATATCGTTGAACACTGTGTTCTCTCAGGATCCAGGAAGTATAAAACGAAAGAACCTTTTATGAATTTAATTCAAGGGTCTCTTCAGACATTCCTCAACGCCATGACCTACCCTGATCGCACCCTCTATCCTGTTGCAAGTCGCAACGATGAGGACTTCGAAAACCTGATGGATGTCTATCTCGATGCGGTCTTCTTCCCTGCGATCTACCACGATGAACGTATCTTCAAGCAGGAAGCTTGGCACTATGAGCTAGACAACGATCGTCTGGGCTTGTCCGGTGTTGTCTATAATGAGATGCGTGGTGCTTATAGCAATCCCATGTCAGTTCTCTATCAAGGAATTCAAACAGCTCTCTTCCCTGAGACTCCTTATGCCCATGAGTCCGGCGGAGACCCAAAGAATATCCCCGATCTTACCTACGAGGATTTCCTCGACTTTCATCGTCGTTACTATCATCCTTCAAATTCTTGCGTCTTCATCTATGGTGACTGTGATATGACGGAGCGCCTCACCTACCTCGACAAAGATTATTTGAGTCAATTTGATGCACTGAATTTCGATTCATCCATCGTAGCCCAAGAACCCTTCTCTATCCTTACAAAAGCCGGCGCAGAGTATGCGATCGAGGTGGACAGCAATCCGGAAAACAAGTCATTCTATGCCTTAGTGTATGCCTTGGCTGATAAGCTCGATATGAAAGAACAGCTTCGCTATCAAGCTCTCTTCTCAGCCCTCATCGATGAGTCTGCTGCCCCTTTGCGGGAAGCCATGATGGACGCCGGGATTGCAGAAGATGTCTTTAGCCTGAATTTCGACTTTGTGCAACAAGCCTATGGCATTGGTCTCAAGAATGCGAAAGCCGGCATCGGAGATCAATTCAAAGAAATCTTCCACAAGAGTTTGGATGATATTTTATCCAAAGGCCTTGACACCCAGTCTCTCTTGGCCTCTCTAAATCGTATCGACTTCGACCTTAGAGAGTGCTCGGAGTATCCCACCCGCGGCATCATCTATGCTCTTCAGGCTTTTGGTACTTGGGTCTTCGATGAAGATGTCTTTGAGCAATGGGCCTTTCATGAACCCTTGTCTGAACTTAGAGACGAGCTGGAATCCGGCAGACTTGGACTCTTCGAAGATGCTTTGAGAAAGCTCTTCGATCAGCCTTTCGGAGTGCTTTTTGAACTCAATCCTAAACCCGGTCTCAACGAAACCGAAGCTCAGGCTTTGGCACAGAAGCTCGAAGATAAGCGTCAGGCAATGAATGAAGCTGAGCTGGAAACCATAGCTAAAGAAGCCGAAGACCTCCATGTTTGGCAAGAGGAACCGGATACAGCGGAAGCTAAGGCGACGATTCCTCAATTGGATCCAACGTCAGTTTCTACAGACATTCTGAATTTCGAGAGCCAAGAGATTTCCATCGAGCATATACCTGTGCTTTGCCAGACCGTCCAATCGTCAGGCACCACCTATTTAGAATTGGCTTTCGATCTCAGCGATGCTGAATTGGATGAGCTCAGCAAACTCTCCATGTGGACGATGCTCTTAGGTGAGCTCAATTGCGGCGAGTTGGATTATCGTGCGCTTCAAGATCAGATTTATTTAGAAACGGGCGGGATCTCAACGAACATGATCGTTTCGAGAACTGTCGATGAAGATTATTCTGTCCGCCTCTTGGTCAGAATGAAAACGCTCGCCGAGAAATGGACCTCCGGTCTTGATCTATTGAGTAAAATTCTGCATGAAACCACGTTTAAGCAAGAACGAAGAATCCGTGAGCTTCTGATTCGCCAACGGATCAGTATGGAACAGGGGTTCATCAATAGTGGTGATTCTGCTGCTGCCTTACGCAGTGAGGCTTACCTTAACCCGGCAGCCCGAGTTGAAGATCAATGTTCCGGTTTTGCTTATTACGATGCACTTTGTGATCTGCTAAACCGGTGGCAGGAGAAGTGGGAAAGCTTTAAGACTGAGATCGATGGCTTTTCTGTCAAATATTTACGACGAGATGGTCTTGTTGCAGCGGTTAGCAGTGAAGAAAGCATTAAAGAGGCAGAAGACTTAAGCACATTCATTAACCAATTAAGCACAGAGAAAGTCGGGGCTAAAACGAAGTTTGAAGCGCTTGGTATTCTCAATGAAGGCATGATAGTGCCTTCACAGGTTCAATATGTCGTAGAACGATTCGAACTGGATCGCGATGTCTACCCATATCGAGGTAGTGATATGGTGGTCCGTAATTTCCTTAGCCGTGGCTATCTCCATAATCAAGTGCGAGCGATTGGAGGAGCTTATGGTGCCGGTCTAAAGATCCAAAGAAATGGATCTGTAATGGCTAGCAGTTACCGGGATCCAAATCTTCGCCGAACCTTTGATGCCTATGCCGGGATTAGGAATTTCTTAGCAGGAGTAGAACTCGATCAGGAGGCTGTGGACACCGCGATTATCGGTTCCGTTGCCGGCTTTGATCCACCCCTAACACCTCGTAGAACAGGTGCAATCATGCTGCAACTTAAACTAAGTGGGGACAGCCGAGAGAACCGTAGAACCTTACTCCAGGAGGCCCTGGACACTAAGGTTCGGGATCTCAAAGGCTTCGAAGGAGCTTTTGAGGGTGGCTTCGGACAAGAAAGTGTTCGATGTGTCGTTGGAGGTCGTGAGGCTATCTTAGAAGCTAAAGAGCTCTTCAAATCGATCAAGTTCGTCAATGAAAACGGGATTCACGAACTTGATGATTAATCCGGAATAATCTTTAGAAATCACCTTTAGGCGCCATCGGATTTCGATGGCGTCTTTTTATGCGCTTAAGGTTTCTTTACTTGTTTACAGCTCCTTACGATATTTCAAGACGAGGGTTGATAAGGGCGGTAGATTAAGTTCGAGATAGGGGCGATTGTTCTTCTGAATGAGCATGGGGACGTTTTCTAAGAATGTGTTGAAATGTGAACGAAGTGGTCCGCGTTGTGCGCTACCCTGCTCCTGCATGAACGGATTTTCTGTCCCTTCCACATACGCTTCATAGTACGTCCATATCGCTTGCTCGAGATCGTGTTTTGTTCTTCTCAGTTTGTCTTCAATAATATTTGCCGAAATTGCGTCCGGATAGATTTTCCTCAACTCACCTAACGTCGTTTGCGTTTTAAGTCCCGGTTTATACCCGTTGAGCTCCCAATTATCGGAGCCAAACCATTGATGTTCATCGCTATTCAGCAAGAGCTCATACTCACCCTCATAAGGTACAGGCAAGCGATAAGATTTTAATTCTTGTGGGATCATGTTAAGAACAAAGACGATGCAATCTCTAGGGTCGTCCCCATGACGCGAGAAGGCATAGACTTCATGTTTCGTATCATCCACAACTTGCCATTGGAAACCTTCCCAGCGATCATCCAATTCATGGAGGGCAGGTTCTTCCAAATACAGATGATTTAAGGCTCTGACATAGTTTTTGTACTTCTGATGTTGCTCATAATCTAGGAGGAACCATTCAAGAGACTCGGCAAACCTCCATTCAATAAACTGAGCAAATTCCATACCCATGAAAAGAAGCTTGGCACCGGGATGTCCGATTTGCCACCCGATGAGATTTCGCAGACTGGCAAATTGCTGCCAGAGATCTCCCGGCATACGCCCAATTAGACTCTTCTTCCCATGGACGACCTCATCATGTGAGAGGGCCAAGATATACTGCTCTGCGAAAGCATAAGTCATGGAGAAGGTCATGCTGTTATGAGCAAGGTGCCGGAGTGGATAATCATGGCTAAAGTATTCGAGTGTGTCATGCATCCAACCCATATTCCACTTATGCGTAAAGCCAACACCACCATCATCAACCGATTTCGTTAAATACGGGAAGGCTGTTGACTCTTCAGCACTCAAAATGCATTGGGGGAATTCATCACGCACACGACGATTTAGATCCTTTAAGAAAGCTGTCGCCTCAAGATTCTCATTGCCACCGTAACGATTCGCGACAAATTCATCACGGCCGTAATCGAGATAGATCATTGAGCTCACGGCATCTACCCGAAGACCGTCAATATGAAACTCCTCAATCCAATACCAGGCACTGGAGAGAAGAAATGAACGGACCTCTGCCTTGGAGTAATCGAAGACCATCGTTCCCCAGTGGGCATGTTCACCTAGGCGAGGATCAGCATATTCATAGGTTGGAGTCCCGTCAAAATGGTATAGACCGAAAGCATCCTTTGGGAAATGTGCCGGCACCCAGTCGAGAATGACACGTATCCCTGCTTCATGAAGATGGTTGACAAAATATTTGAAGTCCTCGGGTTTACCATATCGCCCGCTCGGTGCAAAGTAACCTGTCACTTGATAGCCCCAAGATGCATCTAACGGGTACTCCGTAACCGGCATGATCTCAATGGCATTGAAGCCCATCTCAACGGCATGTTCAGCAAGTTGATCTGCCAGATCACGGTAGTTCAGTTCATTGCCATGTTCATCTCGTCGCCAACTTGCGAGATGGACTTCGTAGATATTCAAAGCTTGAGATTCACGTGCTCCCGGTAAATTCTCGAAGAACGAGGCATCGTTCCATTCAAAGTCAGGCGTACGATAAAGGATGCTTGCAGTTCCCGGTCGGGTTTCTTGTCTTCTGGCATAAGGATCTGCCTTGTAATGTAGATTGCCGGATGCATCCTCAATAGCATATTTGTAACATTGTGCTTCGCGGGCATGCTGTGCTTCACCGACCCATATCCCTGTTGTTCCATAGGGCTGCAAATAAACTTGGTTAGGTATCCAATCCGTAAAGTCTCCTACGACACTGACATGGCGTGCGTTGGGTGCCCAAACCCTGAACTCCCAACCATCGACATCAGAGGTTGATAGCGGGAAAGAGCCCAAGAGATCATAAGCCCTTACGTTCTCACCTTGGTTAAAGAGATAAGCTGCATTTTGATTCATTTTCTCAGCCTCCATTGTTCAGTATTTACTTAAGTTGCGAAACTCTTTTTATTCGTCTTTAATATTAACATGAGCAGAGCGCTCAAGACGAGGAGGAAGGTGCATGTCGGACGACTTGCTTAAGCATACTGACCCGGCTCCCCCGGAAGCGAAAGATATTGAAGAGCTCATTCAGCTCCTCTTAAACAAAGAGCACGAACGATTTTTCGAAGTTATGAGAACGATCTATCCTGTGGACTTTGCAGATGCCTGGGATCACTTACCGCAGCCGCAACAGCTATTGCTGTTTAGAGCTTTTCCGAAAGATTATGCGGCAGAATTCTTCTCATACCTTGATCATGAAGAGCAAGCAGAATTAGTGGATCATTTAAGTAAACCGGAATTAGCTACTGTCTTGGATAGTCTATATACCGATGACATGGCAGACATTTTAGGAGAACTTCCGGCCAACGTTGTGCGTCGCATCATGCAAGTGACACCGATTGAACGACGAAGACAAGTCAATAAACTCCTTGAGTATCCTGAAGACTCCGCCGGGGCTCTCATGACGTCTGAAGCTTTAGAACTCAAGTCCGATCAAACCGTTTTTGAAGCGCTCGAGAGCCTGCGTTCGCTCTATCGCAAAGCTAAGATTGAAGAAGCTTATATTGCCTATATCCTGAATCCTAGCCGTGTCCTCATAGGTGTAACCAGTGTTCGTGAGATCATGCGGGCCGATGACGACGAGAAAATATCCGATTTGATGCGTGAAGAAGTCATCAGTGTGAGAACCGATAGCGATGCCAATGAAGCTACGCGCTTAATGCAACGCTATGACCTAATTTCCATCCCGGTTGTCGATCAGGAGAATCGTTTCGTCGGGCTCATTACGATAGACGATGCGTTGGATCATATGACAGAAACTGCGACTGAAGATATCTCTGTCATTGCAGGTGTTACGCCTTCTGAAGAAGAATATCTCAAAACACCTGTCGATGTATCCTTACGCCACCGACTGCCATGGTTACTGTTGTTTATGCTTGGTGGATTCATTGCTGCTTGGATCATATTCGTCGAGTCTGAACTGATTCAAGTTTATCCTCTCTTGGTTTGTTTTATCCCACTGCTATTGGCAACAAGTGGCGGGGCTGGTGCTCAAACGACCAGTCTACTGGCCCGAGCTCTTTCCTTGGATGAGATTGAAAACGAGGATGAAAAGAGCATATTAGGCCGAGAATCCCTCTTAGGTTTGCTGAGTGGTATCTTCTTGGGTCTTTTGTCCCTTCTCATTTCTCAAGCTCTCTTCCCTATACCTTGGGCCATTTCTTTAGCCTTAGGTGTCAGCATGATGCTCGCTGTGTTCCTAGCAAAGCTGTTTAGTAGTTTCTTCCCCTTATTAGGCCGCAGGATCAATTTCGATGCCGGAGTTGCATCGACACCCTTACTTAGTAGTTTGAGTGAATTGTCCGGTCTCTTGCTTTATTTCCTCTTTCTTGAAGTATTCTTTCGACTTTTCAATTAAGATCTGGGTTCTTTAATAAGACAATCAGTCTGCTTTAGGCAGTCTAGAATAAGTAGGTTCTTATGACTTTAGATAAATATTTGCGCCATGTCCCGCATTTCCCGAGCGAAGGCATCGATTTCATCGATATAACGCCTATTCTTCAAGATGCAGAACTCTTTGAACGAGCCATTACAGAAATGGCCGACCTCATCGGTGATCTTGAATTTGATCATATTGTAGGCGTAGAATCTCGCGGGTTCATCTTTGGTGCCCCCTTGGCGTTACGGTTTGGCCGTGGGTTTATACCCGTACGGAAACCCGGTAAGTTGCCGGCCGAAACGCATAGTTATTGTTATGAGAAAGAATATGGTGACGACGAGCTCCAAATGCACAAGGATGCATTGACTCCCGGTGAGAAAGTTCTAATCATCGACGACCTTTTGGCTACCGGTGGGACTGCATACGCTTGTCAAAAATTGGTTGAACTAGCCGGCGCTAAAGTTGAAGCACATCTTTTCTTTGTCGAGCTCATGGGATTGAACGGTCGTGAGATGCTCGATCCAAAGGTCAAAGTCTTGAGTCTCATGGAGATTGAGCAGAACGAAATCTAAAGCGTTCTATAACGCTCGTAGAGCAATATACTGGCGGCGACAGCGGCATTGAGAGACTCGCTGATCTCTGCCATTGGAATACTAATGAGGTCATCGGCAAGATCTTTGCACGCTGAGCTTAGACCTCGTGCTTCGTTTCCAATAACAATAATCAAAGGTGTATCGCGCTGAGACTCGAAATAGGCTTGCGCAGACGTTTCACTCATTTCTGCAGCAGCGATTCTCATCCCGCGTTCATCAGCGTAATGCCTTAAGGTGTCAATTGAAATTCCTCTGACAATAGGCAAGCGAAACGCTGCCCCCATGGCAGAGCGGAGTACCTTTTCATTTCTAGGATTGACAGATCCTGAACCCAGAACCACTCCGTTCACACCGAAAGCTTCAGCACTTCTCAAGATGGTCCCCAAATTCCCCGGATCTTGAATCTCTTCGAGATATAAGACGGTATTCCATTGCTGTTCGTAGAAATCCGGTGTCAAGAATCCCTCGGCAACGAGAAGCATGCCTTGCGGCTTGACGGTCGTGCAAATTTCCTCGAAGAGAGAATTCGGAAGAACATAGATTGGACCCTTGAGATCGGCGGGTATTGTCTCTAAATCTATTCCTTCCTTGATGAAGAGTGCCAATGATTTCAAACCTGATTTCACAGCTTCATCAACTAAAGTCTTGCCTTCAATGAGTAAAACATCCCGCCACTCTCCTTTGGCGAGACGTGCTTGCTTGACTTGCTTGATCAGTGGGTTGTTTCTTGACCTAATTTCTTGAATTGCCACGATATTCCTCTCTCACAATAGCCACGGACTTACTATAGTACTTGATCAATTTTTGCACAAAAAAACCGACCCGAAGGCCGGTTCAAAACACTCAAACAAAAGACTTATAGTGCAGACTTGGCTTGATCGACAAGTTGAGTGAATGTCTGCGGATCATTGACAGCAATGTCAGCTAAGATCTTACGATCGAGCTCGATGCCTGCCAGCCTCAAACCATTCATGAAACGACTATAATTCATATCATTTTGACGGCAAGCAGCGTTGATTCGTGTAATCCAAAGACGACGGAAGTCACGCTTACGTTGACGACGGTCACGATAAGCATAGTTACCGCTCTTTAGAACTTGCTGATTGGCAAAGCGATAGAGCTTACTCTTGCGACCAAAATAGCCTTTGGCCATTTTGAGAATTTTCTTATGACGACTGCGACGGGTCGTCCCACGTTTAACTCTAGCCATGAACGTCCTCCTTACAAATAGGGCAACATCGACTTGATGCGCTTAGCATCCGTTGGGTGAGCAACGGTGGTGCCGCGGAGTCGACGTTTCTGCTTAGCAGTCTTGCGCGTCAATTTATGCGCGATATGCGCATGAGGACGCTTGACCTTGCCGGTCTTTGTCAACTTGAAGCGCTTCTTAGAAGCACTGTGTGATTTCTGTTTTGGCATCTTCTATCCTCCTAAACTGCGTACAAGCAGGAATCATTTCTTATCGTCAGAGATCGGTGCAAGAAACATATTCATGTTTCGGCCTTCCATACGAGCAGGGCGATCGATCGTCCCGTGATCTTTGAGCGCTGTAGCAAATTTATCCATCACATCGTAACCTTGGTGTTGGAAAGCCATTTCGCGGCCACGAAAGCGGATATTCACCTTCACGCGATTTCCATCGCGGAGGAAACGCTCAGCATTTCTCACCTTCACGTTGAAATCGTGCTCTTCTGTCGTGATCTTGAGGCCGACTTCCTTGACTTCGATGGTCTTCTGTTTCTTGCGCGCTTCACGTTCTTGCTTGGATCGTTCGAAACGATACTTCCCGTAGTCCATGATGCGTGCGACCGGATTATCCGGATTAGGTGAAATGAGTACAAGGTCCAGATTCGCATCCAAAGCGCGTTGCAACGCTTGTGATGTCGGCATAACACCGACCTGTTGGCCGTCCTGATCGATTAATCGAACATGGCTTACAGTGATCTTCTCATTGACCTGCTGCTGATCGTTCTTTTTCTTCCTAGCTATCCTAAACACCCCCATAAATAAAATAAGAGCCGACAACCGCCAGCTCCATGAAAAATAAGATGTGCACAGCACTATCTTCATAATTCAAACCTCTTCACAAGAGCTGGAGGTGAGAGACGCTCGTCTCTACTTGAACAGTATTTAAACCTTACTGAGTGTAACGAGCAAACAGAGACTTGTCAATTGATCCAAGACCCCGGAACCCTCAAAAACACTATTTCTTCGTATTCTTCTTGGTAGACTTCTTCGCAGGCTTCTTCTTGGAATCTTTAGCAGCCTTACGTTCTGCTACTTTGCGGATAGCAAGTTCATCCTCGCTGATGAGTTCTCTGGTTCGAGCTTCACCTAGGACGCGTTCCATCCACTCATGAGCATCTTCCGGCTTCAATGGCAACAAGACTTCTTCCGGATATGGAGAATCTGCTCCACCCCTTGCATGAATGAAGTAATCGCCACTGTCCTTCCGATAGAAGTATTCTTCAAATCCGTTAGGATTGCCGAAGGCACCTTTTATTTGTGTACCAAGCAATTCGGACTTATCTGTATCGTAAACTTTACGGCCGATTTTCTCGCGCATAACAAACCTCCCTCAAGGTTTCAATTCAAGAAAATTCACTAATCATGATAACGTAGACCTCAAACCAATGAGTATCTGTACATCAATTGTATAGAATTGACAAATTCTGCGCAAACTATAGTGGCTTTTGCCTTGTCTTTACGCCATATGCTTAAGTTTACAGTACGTTCCTTATCATAGAATCTTCGAAGATCTGTTGGACATCGAAACCTAACAAAGCATGATTCAAGGTTCATCTTGCAGGTTCACTTGATTCAAGACTCGGTCAATATTTTGCTGTTTGAATCGACATCCGCCGGAGATTCAACCTCGGGATTCTTACCTCCCGTGAACTCAATATTGGTCTGTTCGCTTTCATCAAGGACGGTATCTTCCAGGTAGTTGAAGGGTCTGGCTCGACCAAAGAGTTGGTTGATCGTGCGCAATGAATCGATAGGAAATAGTTCAAAACTCTCGGAACTCGCACGATACATCCACTGTCCTTCTTCAATCCCGGGGATATTCATTCTAGTATCCGTGCCATAACCCATTAGATCTTGGAAAGGACATGCAGCCAATCGAGCAACCGACGACCAAGCAAGGCGAATCATCGCCTGACAGAAGGGACTATCTGTACCACCTTTACCCCAATTGAAATTTTCGGGCAGCCCTAGATAATTGAGGACATATTGCCTTTCTTTCTCTGAACAGCTCCAAATCCAGCCTAATAAGGTGTCGTTATCATGGGTGCCTGTATAAACACAAAGATTCTTCTCATAGTGATGCGGTTGATCCATGTTATCGGTCCGCGTATCGAAGGCAAATTGTAGGACCTTCATCCCCGGGAACTCGGAATCAATGACGAGTTGACGAACATCATCGGTCAGGTCCCCCAAATCTTCCGCAATGATAGGAAGAGCACCAAAACGTTTTCTCAAAGCCTTGAAGAACTTCATCCCGGGACCTGCCTTCCATGCCCCGTTACGAGCCGTCTTCGCCTCAGCATCGATCCGCCAATAGGAGTCGAAGGCTCTGAAGTGATCGAGACGAAGCGCATCGTATAATTCAAACGCTGCGCCAAGACGCTCCAACCACCAGTCAAAATTGTTCTTAGCGAGATATTGCCAATCGTAGACTGTATTTCCCCAAAGTTGACCATCGACCGCAAAGTAATCCGGTGGTACCCCAGCAATCCATTTAGGTGACTTGTCATCGTTCAATTGAAAATTATCAGCGTTCGACCAAGTATCAGCGCTATCGGCTGCGACGTAATATGGAATATCCCCCAAGATACCCACACCAAGATCATGACAAATGTCCATCAAAGCTTGCCATTGAAGGTGGAAGATCCATTGACCGAAGCAGTAGTACTCATAATCTTCCGCTGATTCAGAGCGAATTGCATTGACTCGCTCCTGAGAATACATGCGGTCATGTAGAGGCCATTCCCACCAGGCTTTTTTATAGGCCTCGTGGAGAACACGAAAAGCCGCATAATCGGAGATCCATTTCTTCTCCGCGACGAAATCATCGAGGGCTCTTCTTTGTTCATCTTGAAGTCTTGAATACGCTAAGCGAAGGTATTTCTCCGAGTTGCTCTTCACAAAAGCATAATCGACGCTATGCTCTTCCCCCTCGTAATAAAACGAGGGTATTTCATCTTCTTCGAGGAGATTCATATCGATCAAGCCGCGAGGATCGATGAGATGGGTATTGGCTGCAAATGTCGAAAGGGAGTTATAAGGAGAATTATCAATCGGTAAATAGAGCGGCAGAATCTGCCAATATGCTGTCTTACTCTTAGAGAGCATTGTGGCAAAAGCAGCTGCTTCCTCTCCTAAGACACCTATACCAAAAGGTCCGGGCAATGAGGTGATATGCAAGATCACGGCTGAAGCTCGCTTGTTTATCCCCTGGGATAAGAGTTGAGCCGGCTTAGCGATCTTCGTGGGTAACTTTGTGAGGCTCTTGGACTTCTTTGTATGCTTCTTCAATTTCATTTATTTTCTCCGAACTTCAACCAGCTTCGGATCAAAGAACTCTTCAATCGCCGCTGCAGTACCGACTACAAAACTACTTTGTTTCAAGGTATCGATCGGCTCATTCTTGAGGGTTCGAACGACACAATGTGCTGCTTCTGCGATCATTCTCGCTGCAGCATAATCCCATGCTTCAAGACTAGCTTCAAAGAAGAGTTGGTATTTCCCTGCCGCTACATAACAAATATCGAGGGCAGCGGAGCCACTGCGACGAATATCGATGCAACGTTGAAAGACCTCAATCACTTTCTTGATAAATACGTTGTCCAATTCACTTCTATAGGGTGATGTCCCAAAACCAATCAGTCCACCGGCAAGTCCTTCAGCAGCGGACCGATCGAGGACTTTGTCATTGTAATATGCAAGTCCTTCTCTAAACTCATAAACATCATGGGTCCATGGTTGAACGACGATACTATAGAACGCTTGTCCTTGGTGGAAGAGCGCGACGGAAACACAGCTATGCTTCAAGTCCAACATGAAGTTACTCGTCCCATCGATAGGATCTATAACAAAAAGCCAATCAGGATCCATCTTCTTAACGGATCCTTGATCCATCATGCGATCAAGAGACGATTGCGGTACAGACTCCGTTAAGTTTTCAGGATCCGCTTCCTCGGCTAAGAAATATGCTGAAGGGAGAAGTTCATGGAGTCCACCTATGAGTAGCCTCTGCATCGCCTTGTCCATCTCGGTTGCGAAGTTGAAGGCGCCGCTCTTTTCATCGACTGCAAGCTCAGTGATATCCGTATCCAATAATTTACGACTTGCTTCCAGCACGAAGGCTCTGATTTCGTCAATCTCTACGCTCATAAAGGATCCTTTCTGAATGAAATACCGATGAAGACTAATTTAAGCTATCTAGGAAGGGTTTCATAGTGTGCGAGATTCAAAGGCATAAAAAAAGCAGGAATCTCTCCCTGCCTTCTCTAATTTGCATTGGTTATAATAGTAAACACTAAATGCGTTGCTTACTTCGTGCGATTTAGAGCTCTCTGCAAACGAGAGACATGGCGCGCTGCAGTATTGCGATGGACGCGTCCCTTTGCTGCCGCACGATCAAAGCGCTTCTTAGCTTCCATGAACATGTCATCAGCATTCTCTGCACCATCTTCGATAGCCTTCAGAGCTTTCTTCTCGAAGGTCCGTAGCGTGCTGCGATGATGTTTGTTGCGCTCAGCTCTCTTCTGAGCCTGACGCACACGTTTCTTAGCTTGTAAAATATTTGGCATGACATTCACCTCCTTCAGTCCAAGACTCCTGGGCAAAATAACTCGCATATATTAGCACGGCTAGCGCAAGTCAAGCAAGCGGGAATTTTACGGACTTCCGATCCCTTGATCCCAGCGATTCCAAGAGAATGCCCAAGCTGTTACTTCTCCGAGCGACGGATGAGCCGTCATCGCGTGATTGATTGCAGAAGCCGTATTAGGTGAATATTTTACGGTGTCTGCTGCTCTGGCTCGTCTTGCTTCCTCAGAAGCATAGTCTCCAAGTTCCGGTGCCCTATCAGCTCCGGCCTGCATGAGATAGACATAGCCCTGGATGAGGATGGAAGCTTGATAACCAACGATATGAACCCCGAGAATCTTCTCGGTTTCTTTTTCCAAGATCACCTTTGTGTAGGCAGCCGATGCATCATCAAACCCCAAAGCAGCTCCCTTAGCCGTATCACTATACGCAAGGGTCGAAATCTCATAAGAAATCCCGGCTTTCTTTACATCGGCTTCAGTCATACCAACTTGTGCCATTTGGGGTGAACTGTAGGTTACATAAGGCACATAGCGATAGTCGGCGGCACGCCACTCCTCAGGCGATTTAGCGATATAGAGGTTATGCCACAGAATCTCAGCTTCATAATTAGCCTTATGACGTAGCTGCATGAGGCCGTTAGCATCTCCCAAGACATAGATCCCGGGGACATTACTCTCGAGATATTCATTGGTCGGGATCCAACCACGATCATCCAGCTCAAGGCCTGAGGCCTTCGGATCAAGCAGATCGTTGACGCTTTCGATGCCGGAAGAAAAGAAAATCGTCTCTGCTTCAAAGGTCTGCTCTTCGCCGGTATCTCTATGCTTGGTTGTTAGCTTTACCCCTTGATCGGTTGGTTCGACCGATACTGCATCTTGGGAAAATAGCGTATGAATTCTTCTGGTTTCAAAGGCTGCTGCAATCGTTTCACTCAAAGCTTCATCCGATTTCGGAACGAGCCTAACGTTTCTTTGAATTATGGTGACTTTGGTGCCAAAGGCTTCGAAGAGATGCGCAAATTCAATCCCGATGGGGCCTCCTCCAACGAGGATCATCGACTTAGGTACCTCGACCGGATACGTCTCACGGTCGAAGAAGGATTCAGAGGTCAAATACTTGATCTTATCGATGCCATCGATGTCCGGAACTCTTGCTCGCCCGCCGGTTGCAACAAGAATCTTCTCACCTTTGATGTGAGCAATTTCATTCCCATCATCTTCGACGACCAATTCCTTGTTACCGATGAATTTGGCCGTGCCACGATATAAGTCAAGGCCTTCCATCTTCTCATAATATTCATCGAGGAAGCCGCGTTGATCTTCGATCGTACGGAACACACGTTCACGAACAGAATCCCAATTAGCTTCAAGCGGCTCAGACTTAATGCCTAGGCTTTCATATTTCTTACTCTCGACAACAATATCTGCAATAGAGCAAAGAACTTTCGTTGGAATACATCCATGATTGAGACACGTACCACCAAGGTGACGGCGTTCGACCAATGCTACGCTCTTTCCTGCTTGAACTGCTGCGTCCGTCACGATATTCGCTGCCCCGGTACCGATGACGATGAGATCATATTGTTTCATTTACTATATACTCCTTATTAGTCACCAATCTCCTGCTTACATGATTGCCTCGGAGTCAAGTGACACACTGGTAATTCATTACAGCAAGTTTACTTGAATTTACCATATTCTGCGGTTTCTTTAGCTGTTAATCACATCTTTGCAATTCTTCCCTTGTTGATCCATCGATAATCCGCTACTCTAATTGAAGCTTTCTTTTCACCCACAGTTATATTTTGGACTGGAAATCCTCGGATCTGTGTCTGTGAAATTTGTCTCAACGCTCCCACGGCGCTACTGTGTATCAACATCTACAGCGTGGACGTAGGGCAGCGAATTTTGAAAGGTAGTTTATGACAGACAACCCAAGTCGCTCGAGGCGACGCCCTTCTTCTGCGCTAGATAACACGCAGAAGGATAGCGCTCGTCCTAAGAATCGCAGGCGTAGACCTGAAACAAGCACTCAGCAAAACCATGAACGACGTCCCGGTAGAGGTCAAAGAAGCGAAGAAAAGACTTCTGATGAATTTACAACGACTCGTCCACGTCGCCCAAGACGTCGTCCTGCCCAATCTCAGGGTCGTCGAACATCAAGCCATCAGGAACCTGAAAGTTCTTCGAGAGAGCGTAGAACTCAAAGTTCTACAAGGCGCAAACCCCAAGTCAAGCGATCCCGTCGCACAGAACCTAGAATTCGCTTAGAACATGCCAATGTCTCCCCTCAAATCGATGCTATGAAATCCGAGAGCCAAAGAGGTAATCGTTTCGAAAACCGCTTCCAGCGTGCATCCAGCATTCAATTGCCACAGAAAATTCAGGATAAATTCCCCGAGGCTCCCAAGAACTCCGTTAGGGTCATCCCCCTAGGGGGATTGCTTGAAGTCGGCAAGAACATGTATGCCTATGAGTATGGTGATGACATCATACTGGTCGATGTAGGAACTGCCTTCCCTGATGAAATGCATCCGGGGATTGACCTCATTGTCCCGGATATGGACTATATCTTCAGTCGTCGCGACAAAGTCCGTGGCATCTTCATCACGCATGGTCATGAAGATCATATCGGTGCCCTCCCCTGGCTGGTCCGACGTGTTTCGGCTCCGATTTATTGCACGCCTCTTACGGCCAAACTGATCGACCATAAGTTGAGAGATAAGGGTGCACCGGACCAAGTGCATCTGATCAACATTGTCAAAGCTGGCGATACGATTAAGCGTGGTGCCTTTGAAGTTGAATTCATCCATGTGAATCACTCCATTGCAGATGCGTGTGCCTTAGCCCTCCATACTCCGGCAGGCATCGTCATTCATTCGGGTGACTTTAAGGTGGACTTCACGCCCATTCATGGGGATCCCATCAATTTGGCGCGCCTGGCTGAACTTGGTGAAGAGGGTGTTTTACTGTTTCTTTGTGAAAGCACAAACGTTGAGCGAGAAGGCTTTTCGATGTCCGAGAGCTCGGTCGGCGAGGCATTTGAAGAACAATTTTCAAAAGCCGATGGCCGCATCTTCGTCGCCACCTTCTCATCCAACGTGCACCGTGTCCAGCAAATCGTGACCGCAGCCGAAGCCCATGGTCGCAAAGTGGTCCTTCTGGGCCGAAGCATGTTGAACGTCTTCGGCTCCGCAAACGATCTTGGTTATATTCATATGAAGCAAGATACGTTGATTGAGTTGGACGATGTGAGAAAGTATAAGGATCATGAACTGTGCATTGTCATGACCGGAAGTCAAGGCGAGCCGTTGGCAGCCTTAACCCGCATCGCCTATGCCGAGCATCGCAATTTCCAAGTCAACGAATCCGATACGATCATCATCTCCGCCACACCCATCCCCGGTAATGAGAAATCCATCTTCCGGGTCATCGATGAGCTATACAAGCGTGGGGCGCATGTCGTGTACTCTCAATTAGCAGATGTCCACGTCTCAGGCCACGCTCACAGAGAAGAGATCCGTCTCCTTCACAGCCTCATCAAGCCTAAGTACTTCATCCCAATTCACGGCGAATATCGTATGCTACATCATCATGCGGAGTTATCCCATGAACTGGGTACAGCGTGGGAAAACATCTTCATCCTAAATAATGGTGATGTCTTTGCATGTAGCGACAACTTTGCCGATGTCGTAGGCTACACTTCTGCAAACCCTATCCTAATGGACGGGCGCACCTTCAGCCCCGCAAACACGGAAACTTTACAGGAACGCAATCGCCTCATGGACGATGGCGTGTTGAGTATCTCGCTCACATTGGACTCGAGAAATGGCCGACTGCGTGGCCTCCCCGCCCTCGTTTCTTACGGTTTCTTCTTTGAGTCCGATACGGATAAATTAGAAGAACGAACCTTGGAACATGTGCAGAAATATCTTGAGCGAAACAAAGGCCAAGGCGGGAATTTACGGAAGGCACTTGAGAGTGCTAAATTCCGCTTAAGCATAGAGAATTATCTCTTCCGTGAAACCGGACGTAAACCGGTGGTGCTCATTACGGTGCTCGAAGGTTAATTAGATTCAAGAAGATTCAAGAAGATATTATTAGCCCTCCGGATTTTTCAAGGAAAATTCCGAAGGGCTTTTGTTTGTCCATCTTTTGCTAAGGGTGGTCGTTAGAGACTTGTTAGGGTTACTTCCCTCGTTTGACATCCAGAACGTCAGGAATGGCACGAATACGCCCGATGACGCGGTTCGCTTGCTCAGTTCCATTGACTTCGATGGTGATGTAGAGCGTAGCGGTAACGTCCTTCACAGAAGACATCGAACCTGCTGTAATGGTGACATGCTCATCACCGATCGCGCTCGATATGTCGGCAAATAAATGACTCCGGTCATGGGCCAAGATTCGGAGGTCGACCGGATAATAGCTCCGCTCACTCGTATCTTCATCCCAACGAACTGAAATGAGTCTCGATGCTTGCTCTATCTCCGAAGGTCCAAGTTGTGATCGCTCCAGGATAGTCCTGATGTTTGAGCAATTTTGGCGGTGAACGGTCACCCCTCGGCCGCGCGTGATGAAGCCAATGATGGCATCGCCCGGTACCGGGGAACAACATTGGGCCAACATGACTTTGCAGTTTTCGATCCCGTCCACTTCGATCCCAAGCTCGTTGCTCTTCCGCTTGCTATCTTTTTGGATCTTCTGCCCGTCTTCAACAGCCTTTCGAAGCTTGACAACCTCAGGATCATAGACGAGTTGTCCATTTGAATTCATGTAATAGCCTAGCTCGCTGCGCTCATCCGGACTTAGAGATTTGACATAGGCATCTCGCAGACGAGGCGCAACGCGTTGGGCTGTCATTCCACTATTGGTTACGCCCAAAGCTGCATAGAGATCATCTAAGCTGCGATATGAGTAACGTTCTAGGAAAGGTTCGTAGAAGTCTTCATGCACCAGATCCTTAAAGCGGAAGCCGAGGCGACGAATTTCCTCTTCCAGAATACTACGGCCACGTGCGACATTTTCGCTACGACGTTGTTGCTTAAAGAAGTGATTGATCTTATTTCGAGCTGTACCGCTCTTAACCAGTTTAAGCCAGTCGTGGCTGGGACCACTCACTCGTTCTGAGGTTAGGACCTCGACGATGTCCCCGGTTTGGAGTTCATAGTCAAGTGAAACGATGTTGCCGTTGACCTTCGCTGCATACATGTGGTTTCCGACACCGCTGTGGATGCTATAAGCAAAATCGATCGGTACGGATCCCATGGGCAGTGAGATAACATCACCAACCGGTGTAAAGACAAAGACCTCATCGGCGACTAATTCGGTCTTCAAACTCGCCATGAACTCATCGGAATCACTGAGATCTTTCTGCCAATCCAAGAGCTGTTTCAGCCAGCCCATATTCTGGTCCAACTTCTGCGACTTATCAGGATCGCCAATGCCTGCTTTGTATTTCCAATGCGCTGCAATACCAAGCTCTGCGATGCGATGCATCTCATGGGTGCGGATCTGTATTTCAAAGGGGAAGCCGCCGGGGCCGAAGACCGTTGTATGAAGGGACTGGTAGTGGTTGGGCTTAGGGACTGCAATATAATCTTTGAAACGACCACTCATTGGGTGATACATTTCATGCACTAAACCTAAGACGGCATAACAATCTGCGACCGTATTGACGATGATGCGACAAGCAAAGAGATCATAGATTTGCTCAAGCCGTCTATCCTTCATCTTCATCTTGCGATAGATGCTGTAAAAATGCTTAGGTCTTCCCTCGACTTCACTATCGATTCCCATCTTTTCAATGGCTCGACTGATATCGAGAATGACACGTTCCAGGAAACGCTCGCGTTGACCTCGTTTTTGGGCAATGGATCCTACGAGCTCATAGAAAGCTTCCGGGTCAATATAACGAAGACATAGATCTTCCAGCTCCCATTTCCAGCGATAGACACCAAGTCTATCCGCCAAAGGCGCATAGATATCGAGGGTTTCTCTTGAAATCGCAGCTTGCTTCCCGGGCGGCAGGTGCTTCATGGTTCGCATATTGTGCAAACGATCCGCAAGCTTCACTAAGACGACTCGGATATCCTTTGCCATGGCTAGGAACATTTTGCGGAAATTCTCCGCTTGGAGCTCTTCTTGTGAAGTGAAGCTCATCTTCTCGAGTTTTGTCACACCATCGACAATATCGGCAACGTTGTCGCCAAACTGTTTGCGAATTTCACCAAGACTGAGATTTGTATCCTCGACCGTATCATGCAAGAGAGCCGCACTCAGCGTGTCGAGATCTAAATCAAGATCGGTCAGGATGATAGCAACAGAAAGAGGATGAAGGATGTAAGGTTCGCCGTTCTTTCTGCGTTGGCTGGCATGGGCATTACGAGCCGTTGTTATGGCCAACTCAAACTGCGTGAGATCTGCGTCGGGATTCGCGCTTCTCACGTAACGACGAAGGCGAGCAATTTCTTCTTCGACTTCGGCGGTATAATTGCGGTTCTCAACAGGTGAGATGTTTCTGTCCAATAACTGGGAGCTTGCAAATCCGGCTGAAGCGGTTTCTTCACTCTTTCTCCGTTTATCCTGCATAAGCTCACCTCCTAGCCTTATAAAGTACTCTATATTATACACCGCTAAGGCAAGTCTAAGGCGATACGCAGCTTCACATCATCAAAAAGCCTAACCGATCATTCTCTCTCGACCCGATCTTCAAACTTGGAGAAGGCAAATGAAAACAAAGCTCCAAGTGCGAGCGCCACAAGGGCTAATACCACGGTCACCGGTAGGCTTAATCCCATGGCTTTGAGACTGGGGGCACTGAATCCGGGCACAATAACTTGCGGTACGATAGCTATCGTCGAACCAATGACCAAACCGACAATGATGTGATAGAAGATGGAGTAGTGCTTTTCAAGCAAAGAATTGACGAGGCGCGAGAAGATTAAGACCGACAATAAGGCTCCCAACATCAGAGGGATGATGACGGCAAAATCAAAACCCTTGATAGCATCGGTCATCCGATCGTACATGCCAAAGTAGATCAAGAAATTAGAAGGACTCATCCCGGGTACGATCATGCCTAAACCAATCAGTGCTCCGGCTACAACCCAATTGAGAAAGCTATCCGAAATGGTACCCATTTGAACTTGGGAAATCATGGTGAGACTAAGGTAGATCCCGGCGGTTGCTATCAGCAAGGTGATGATGTCCGTCGTACTTCGGCCTTGTAGACCGGCGGTACGCCATAAAGATGGCAGAGTGCCGATGACAAATCCTATGAAGAGACAGACGAAGATGACTTGATAACTTTCGAAAGCATACGAAACAAAGACGGAGAAGATAAGGATCCCCAAGCCTGCGCCCAAGATGACCGGAAAAAGATACTTGAGTCTCCGGACGAAGCGATCAGTAAACTTACTGAGTAAATCCAGGATGGGCTGATATAGACCGAAGATAACGGATAAGACACCACCCGATAAACCGGGTAATATGGCGCCTATCCCAATAAGAATACCTTTAAGAAATCGTAGAATAACTGCTAGGGTTCCTGCTTGTTCATCCGGATACAGTCGCTCTGTCTTAGGTGCTTGTGTCATTTACTCTGCTCTCTTCCATGCAACAAGGGTGGTTTGATTTGCACATTGCACACTTAAAGGCTAATGAGCAAGTCAATGGGGTGAACGAATGCTTAGCGTTCTCTTAGTCCTTGATGCGAACGTAGATATGGCGAATATTGCTCTTATTGGTAGGGCGATCCTCAATTTCCAGTCCGGGAACTTCACGAATAAGAGGTGTCAATTTCTTGAAACCATAATTTCTAGGGTCAAAGGACGGGTCTTTACGCATGAGAAGATTCCCGATATCAGCTAAGAAAACCCAGCCGGTTTCATCCGCTAAGTCTTCAATTGCATCGAAAACGAAGTCCAGGAATTTATCATCAAAAGGATTCTCCTCCTTCTTCTTCCTTTGTCGCTCCGGTTTCGGCACCGAATTCTTCTGTCCGGCAAGCTTGCGCCTCTCCTCGCGCTTTAAGACCTCGAGGTAGAAGAATCGATCACATGCAGCGATAAATGCATTGGGCGTCTTCTTCTCACCAAAGCCATAGACGAATTTCCCCGCTTCTCGCAAGCGGGTAGCTAGTCTCGTAAAATCGGAGTCGCTTGACACTAAACAAAAGCCATCGAGACTCTTCGAATAGAGTAGATCCATCGCATCGATGATGAGCGCAGAGTCGGTAGCATTCTTACCCGTTGTGTAGCTGAACTGTTGAATTGGAGTGATGGCATAATCTTGGAGAGCATTCTTCCAGGCAGCCAGCTGAGGCGATGTCCAGTCGCCATAGACTCGTTTCACGGTGGCGATTCCGTATTTATTCACCTCTTCCATAAGGGCGGTGATGTTCGTATATGAAATATTATCGGCATCGATGAGCACGGCTAAGAATATTTCATGGGTTTTGATTTCATCCATGGTTGTTCTCACTTTCGGATTCCGAAGACAACGGGACCGCGAAATACTCGGGATCGAGTCTTTCAACAATCGCCTCACCTCGACTGGCCGCCTGGATAGCGGCTTCGAGAGCGGGGACTTCATTGAGGTCAAGCGCAAGTTCCAGTTCTACATCGACGGCAAAACTTTCACTCAAGACCTTCACCGGTGCTTCTGTTAGGTAGGTCTGGAAACTATAATACGCAGGATAGCTGAGGAGGACTTGATAGCGTTCAAGCATGCGATATTCGGAAAGTCCTGCAGCTTTGACCACTTCCGATGCTGAGCTGCCATAGGCTTGGACTAAACCGCCCGTGCCAAGAAGTGTCCCACCAAAGATCCTCGTAACGACAATCACTGCATCTTCAATGCCACCTCGTTCGAGGACATTGAAGATCGGCGGACCGGCAGTGCCATGGGGTTCACCGTCATCTGAATATCGTTGATACCTCTGATCACCCCGTGACGATCCGATAATCCAAGCATAACAATGATGATTGGCTGATGGCCGAAGGGCACGACGTTCGTCCAAAAAAGCCTTCGCCTCTTCTTCAGAATTAACAGGCTTACAGGCTGAATAAAACTGAGATCGCTTGAACTCCAAATAAACCTCAGCAGATTTAGCTAAGGTCAAAAAATTTCTTGACACACAACTTCCCCCTTGACGCATTCTAGCATATACGCGTGCTTTACTTGACGATTGTGATAGGATTCGAAGGATAGCTTTTTAACCTTGGAGGTGAAATATGGACACTGATTTTAAAGAAAGACCCAGGTTATTGGAGACTTTTTTTGGTCCCGAAGAAGTCTCGCAACTCCCCCGCAAGGAACGGTTCTCTTTGGGATCTATCCGAACCTTTCTAACGTTTTATAAACCTCACAGACGTCTTTTCCTCCTAGATCTTCTCTTTGCAACCGGGATCGCTGTTATCGATGTCTGTTATCCAATGATTTCCCGGTACTTTTTACAAGATCTTCTCCCTATGGGAGAGATTGGCATATTCCCTATTCTCCTAGCCATCCTGATCCTGCTCTTCATCATTCGTGGCATCTTCCAATATATCGTGACCTATTGGGGTCACTTCTTAGGTGTCAGAATGGAAACAGATATGCGAGATATGCTTTTCTCCCATATTCAAGATCTTTCCTTTTCTTTCTTCGATCGAACGCGGACCGGCCATCTCTTATCGCGTATTGTTTCTGATCTCTTCGATGTCGTGGAACTGGCGCACCATGGTCCTGAAGATCTCTTGATCTCCATCTTAACGTTTATTGGCAGCTTCATCTTCATGCTATGGATCCGGTGGGAACTTGCACTATTATTGCTCATCTTCATCCCGATCGTACTCTATTTAAGTATCCGGCAAAGAAAACGGATGCAATATGCTTCCAGACGAGTCAAGGAAACAACGGCTGATATCAATGCAAGCATTGAAAGCTCCATATCCGGAGCTAAACTGGCGCAGGCTTTCACCAATGAAGACTTTGAGCGAGATAAGCTTCGTGGCAGCAATTATTCCTATCGGGATGCTAAAGGGCACTATTATCGCAATATGGCGATCTTTCAGACCGGCATTGAGTTCACTACAGGAATTCTCAATGTCTTTGTTATAACGATCGGTGGTGCCTTCGTCTTAGTCGGACGCATGGATTTCGTAGATCTAATGACCTTCACACTCTTCGTCAACAACTTCGTCGCTCCGATCCGTAAGCTCGTAGGTTTCTTCGAACAATACACGTCAGGGATGGCCGGCTTCGAACGTTTTAGTGAACTCATGCGTCTAAATCCTGAGATTGAAGAGAAGGAAAATGCGGTTGAACTTGAGTCTGTCCGTGGCTCCATTTGTTTCAAGAATGTCGACTTCAGTTATAGCGATGACTCTGATGATGACGTCTTGCATGCCTTAAATCTGGAAGTACCTCAAGGTCAGACATTAGCTCTGGTAGGCCCATCCGGCGGCGGGAAGAGTACGATTTGCCAACTCATCCCTCGCTTCTATGACGTCGATAGCGGCACCATAAGCATCGATGGCCAAGACATTCGTGATGTCACGCTACAATCTCTACGGAGACAGGTTGGGATTGTGCAGCAAGAAGTCTTTATTTTTGCCGATACCGTGAGAAACAACATTCGCTATGGAAGACTCGATGCTACAGAAGAAGAGATCTATGCTGCAGCAAAGTCTGCAGAAATCCACCAATTCATCATGTCCCTGCCCGATGGGTACGATACCTTGATTGGTGAGAGAGGAGCCAATCTCTCGGGAGGTCAACGTCAGCGAATTGCCATCGCTCGGGTTTTCCTCAAAGATCCGGCCATTCTACTGCTCGATGAAGCGACTTCCGCCCTGGACACAAGAACTGAAGTCAACATCCAAGCATCGCTTGATCGCTTAGCGCAAGGACGCACCACCGTCATCATTGCGCATCGATTGAGCACCGTTCGTAATGCCGATAGCATCCTCTATATAGAAGACGGTCAAATCCAAGAGGAAGGCACACACAATGAGCTCATGGATAGACGCGGGAAATATTACGAGCTTCAAGTTACACAAGTAGAGCTTTCAAGCAATGACATGATCCTAGACTAATCTCTATCAAAAACCAAAAGAGCGATAGCCAATGTTTTACGGATTGGCTATCGCTCTTTTTATGTGCACTAAGAATACAGTCTATTCTTCCAATTCACCTTTCCGGCTCAGACGACGGAAGGTTTGAGGGTTCATTTCAAAATACTTATGAAAGGCCAAGCTGAAGCTCTGACGTGATTTAAAGCCGACTAACTCTGCTATCTCCTCAATGGATAGAGTACTCTCACCTACGAGATGACGCGCCTTCTTCATGCGGAGTTGATTGACATAGTTCATCAAGGTATAGCCTTGTTCACTATGATAGATTCGCTGCAAATACGCAGGATGAATCTCAACGAAGTCTGCTACATCTTGGACCGAGATCGGTCTATCAAAGTTTGATTCGATGAACTGATTTGCAAATTCAACGTGACGCTTCGCTCCCTGTAAGCGATAGGATGGCTGCCTCTTGCCTAATTCCCTAAATAGAATGTGGAGAGGAGCTTCGACCATCCAAGCGTCATCTTCTGTTCTGGTTTCATCTTCCAGCGCACTGATGAGCAATCTCATAGCAGAAAGTAAGAGCTCGCCTTGGTCCTTTAGATGAACGGTAGGACGTGCCAGTTCAAGAAATGATCGGAATTGAGAAGACAATTCTTTTAGATTATCCATCGAGACTATAGCAACCGGTCTTTCCGAAGCTTCTTGAATCTTCTGCAGATCAGTCTCTTCAGTGACAGCCTGGAACTCGGCATTGAGGATTTGTGTCGTAGATTCATCATGGGTTTCAATGTTAATTGCATGACGAATGGTTGAATCAATAAAGAAAAATTCTCCACCGCGTAAGGTAAATCGTTGACGCTTGGGTTGATAAGCTTGAACAGATTCTTCAGGCATATCGACTGTAATCAAAACCTCACCACTTGTTACATAGAGAAGCTCCACACTCGGATGACTATGAGGTTTCATCTTATAGTGTGGGAAGGTCTGGTCGTAATGTTTATCAAAAGCAAAGCTTCTTCCCTCGTGACATGCTAGATAAAAGGACATCTCAGACATCGTTGCTTTCTTTTCTCTTTCTCTCTTCAAATTGGGCACCTATATTCTAATATGGAATAAAAGTAATCTTGATAACCGGTAACATTTAAAGTGTTAGGTAAATATACCAACTAGTCCACTTAATGAACACTTCGCTCACAATTAATTAATAATCATAATAATGTTTCTTAATAATTTCCTTGACACACTTCACTATCCGTGTCTCTTTGGAAACACAATTTCAGGGTCGAAAAAGGGACTGCCTTAGCAGCCCCTTGATAATACTAAAGTTAGTAACTAAATGTTGTCTCTATTACTAATCAAAGATCTTAGAAACAGTACCTGCACCAACTGTACGTCCACCCTCGCGGATAGCAAAGCGAAGACCTTGCTCAATAGCGATTGGGGTGATCAATTCAATCTTCATGTCAACGTGGTCACCGGGCATGCACATCTCAACGCCTTCAGGCAAAGTGATGACACCGGTAACGTCGGTCGTACGGAAGTAGAACTGAGGACGATAACCACCGAAGAAAGGCTTATGACGGCCACCTTCAGTTTCAGTCAGAACATAGACCTGACCTTCAAATTCAGTGTGAGGATTGATTGAACCGGGCTTACAAAGAACCTGGCCACGCTCAATATCATCACGCTCGATACCACGCAAGAGAGCACCAATGTTGTCACCGGCTTCTGCATGGTCAAGGATCTTACGGAACATTTCAACACCGGTAACAACGCTCTGAAGAGGTTCTTCGCGCATACCGACGATCTGTACAGGTTCACCTGTCTTGATCTGACCACGCTCAACACGACCGGTTGCAACGGTACCACGACCGGTGATTGTAAAGACGTCTTCAACAGGCATGAGGAACGGACGATCAACCGGACGCTCAGGAGTCTCGATATACTCATCGACACCTTCCATGAGCTCTAAGACCGGTGCATAAACCGGGTCATTGATGTCTTCGGAATCACTCTCGAGAACAGCGAGAGCTGAGCCGGAAACGATTGGTGCGTTGTCACCATCGAATTCATACTCGTCGAGCAGTTCACGGATTTCCATCTCAACCAACTCTAGGAGTTCAGGGTCGTCGACCTGATCGGTCTTGTTCATGAAGACAACGATTGCAGGAACACCAACCTGACGTGAGAGCAAGATGTGCTCACGCGTTTGAGGCATAACACCGTCAGCAGCGGAAACAACGAGAATAGCGCCGTCCATCTGTGCCGCACCGGTGATCATGTTCTTGACGTAGTCAGCGTGTCCGGGGCAGTCAACGTGAGCATAGTGACGATTGTCGGTCTCGTACTCAACGTGAGACGTCGAGATCGTGATGCCGCGCTCGCGCTCTTCCGGAGCCTTGTCGATCATGTCATAAGCCTCGTACTTAGCATCACCCTTCATCGCAAGCACTTTCGTGATTGCAGCGGTGAGCGAAGTCTTACCGTGGTCAACGTGGCCAATTGTGCCGATGTTGACATGGGGCTTATTTCTTTCGAATTTTGTTTTTCCCATTTCTAATGTCCTCCTAATTGATAGTCATATGACTATCCAAAATACGCAAATTGGCTAACGCCCTGACGCACATTCTACAACAAAGTCCTTACTTTGCAAGCTAATAGCGTGACTTGACGTTGTTTCAGCCTGCGAACTCGTCTTAACGACGAGAACCAACAATTTCTTCCATGATGCTCTTAGGCACTTCTGCGAAACTATGCATTTGCATGACGAACGTGCCACGACCTTGGGTGCGTGAACGTAATGCCGTTGCATATCCGAACATCTCTGAGAGCGGCACCATTGCATGGATCTGCTGAGCACCATCGATGGCATCCATACCTTCGATTTGCCCACGGCGCGATGAAAGGTCACCCATGACGTCACCCAGATACTCTTCCGGCATCACAACGTCAACCATCATGATGGGCTCCAGAAGTACAGGATCAGCCTTACGCATACCTTCTTTGAAAGCCATAGAACCGGCGATCTTAAAGGCCATTTCCGATGAGTCAACATCGTGGTATGAACCATCGATCAACGTTGCCTTGACATCGAGAACTTCATAGCCCGCAACAACCCCTGAAGTCATTGCTTCCTGAATACCGGCATCGATAGGCTTGATGAATTCTTTGGGAACCGAGCCGCCAACCGTCCCATCAACAAACTCATAACCGGCACCGGCTTCAAGCGGCTCAAGCTTGATAATGGCATGACCATACTGACCACGACCACCGGACTGACGAACGAAACGACCTTCGGCCTGAACTTCCTTGCGAATCGTCTCTTTGTAAGCAACTTGTGGCCTACCGACGTTAGCCTCAACCTTAAACTCACGGAGGAGTCGATCAACGATGATGTCGAGGTGGAGCTCGCCCATTCCGGAGATCAAAGTCTGACCTGTTTCAGGGTTTGAGGTCGTACGGAACGTAGGATCCTCCTCACCCAATCTCTGGAGAGCAATCATCATCTTCTCTTGAGAAGCCTTGGATTTTGGCTCGATTGCAACAGAGATAACAGGCTCGGGGAAGTCCATCGATTCCAAGATGACCGGACTATCCGGATCGCAAAGCGTGTCACCGGTGGTCGTATTTCGAAGACCGATGGCGGCAGCGATATCCCCGGCATACACACGATCAATCTCCTCACGGTGATTGGCATGCATCTGTAGGATACGGCCAATACGCTCACGATTATCCTTTGTACTATTCAAGACATAAGAACCTGAATCAAGGATTCCCGAGTAGACGCGGAAGAATGCCAACTTACCAACAAAAGGGTCAACCATGATCTTGAAAGCAAGCGCTGAAAACGGTTCCGAATCATCGGAATGACGCTCAGTCGGCTCACCGTCCAAGGTCACACCGTCAATAGCCTTGACATCAAGGGGTGACGGCATGTAGTCAACGAGTGCATCGAGGAGAAGTTGAACACCTTTATTCTTATAAGATGAACCACACGTAACCGGGATGATATCGACGTTCAGCGTAGCTTGGCGGAGTCCGCTCATCAGCTGCTTCTGGGTCAAATCACCGTTTTCCAAGTAAGCTTCCATGAGTTCTTCGTCGGTTTCAGCAACGGACTCAAGGAGGTTCTCACGCCATTCCTGGGCAAGTTCCATGTGATCATCCGGGATCTCGGTCTCATCATAGATGGTCCCTTGATCATCCTTGTAGATCTCGGCCTTCATTTTTACGAGGTCGATAATTCCAAGGAAATTCTCTTCTGCCCCGATCGGTAGCTGAATCGGAACTGCATTGGCATTTAGGCGATCACGGATGGTTTGGACGGAACGAAGATAATTCGAACCGGTGACGTCCATCTTATTGATGTATACGATACGCGGTACACCATAGGTATTTGCCTGGCGCCAAACAGTTTCAGTCTGCGGCTCAACACCGCTCTTTGCATCCAATACGGTAACGGCACCATCGAGCACGCGCAGCGAACGTTCAACTTCAACCGTGAAGTCAACGTGGCCGGGGGTATCGATGATGTTTACGCGGTGATTACGCCACTCAGCAGTCGTTGCAGCTGAAGTAATCGTGATACCACGCTCTTTCTCCTGGTCCATCCAGTCCATCGTCGAGGCACCTTCATGGGTCTCGCCGATTTTATGAATACGACCACAGTAATAGAGGATACGTTCCGTCGTCGTCGTCTTCCCGGCATCAATGTGAGCCATGATACCGATATTGCGCGTTTTCTCTAGTGAAAACGGTCTAGACATTGATTTCCCTCCATAGGTCTATTCCACAGTGCTGCACTGACGATATACGCAAGTGCAACTTACCAGCGGTAATGGGCAAACGCACGGTTTGCTTCTGCCGCACGATGCATTTCTTCCTTACGTCGGAAGGCACCACCGGCGCTGTTTGCAGCATCGAGTATTTCATTGGCGAGTCGTTCGACCATCGTACGCTCACTGCGTTGACGCGCAAAGTTCACGATCCAACGAAGCGCAAGTGTCTGACGTCTCTCAGGACGTACTTCGATCGGTACCTGATAGTTAGCGCCACCAACGCGGCGTGCCTTAACTTCAAGTATCGGCATTACATTCTCAAGTGCTTGTTCAAACACTTCCATAGGCTCTTGATCGTTTCGCTCGGCGATTAAATCGAACGCGCCGTAAACAATCTTCTGAGCAATACTCTTCTTCCCGTCCAGCATGACGTTATTGGTCAACTTGGTGACGCGAACATCATGAAATTTCGGATCGGGGAGAACTTCTCTCTTTGGGACATGGCCTTTCCTTGGCACTTCTCTTCCCTCCTTGTCATGATAAGACAGACCTTTAGGTCAGATATCACAGGTACTCACATCCTTGCGGATCGTGTCAGTGTCCATCAGCCCGTCCGCATTTATATTGCGCGGGGATGTACTGAGCACTGCTTCCAACCGGATCTAGTTACGGACTCTCGCTTCACGCGGACGCTTCGTTCCATACTTAGAACGGCTCTGCTTGCGATCGGTGACACCGGCTGCATCCAAAGTTCCTCTGACGACGTGATAACGAATACCGGGCAGGTCCTTGACACGGCCACCACGGATCAAAACGACCGAGTGCTCCTGTAAGTTGTGACCGATTCCCGGGATGTAAGAGAAAACTTCCATTCCTGAAGCCAAGCGAACACGCGCTACTTTACGCATTGCTGAGTTCGGCTTCTTAGGGGTAACAGTCTTGACAACAGTACATACACCACGACGCTGCGGTGAAACAACGCGCGAAGTTGTGCGGTTCAAGGTGTTACGATTGACGTGGAGCGCGGGAGATTGACTCTTCTCCTTCTTGCTCTGGCGTCCTTTCTTAACGAGTTGGTTGAACGTAGGCATACAATACTCCTCCTTCTTTACAAAAGTCATTCACGCGATTACCACATAATTTGATCAAAGAAGATTAAAAAAATGCAGAACATGCGAAAACGCAAATATTAGTATACCAAAGAATTCTTATGAGTTACAAGTAAATGATAAACGAACTTCTTCTTCGATATGCCTTCTTTGTTGTTTATTAGTGACAGATATAATTGAATAGCAAAACTTGAGTTTTCAGTGTAAAGTCTGATAAACACTGGAGCCTCACATGAAATAATCACAATAAAGAACTTAAGAATAATAACACATGAACACGATCCATGAGTTCGATAAGCATCAATTGTCTAATTCTAAGCTGAACTTAATTCTCTGTTCACACAATTTTACGGCAACAGCTGAACAAGTTCTTTCGGTAGCGCTCCTTATGAATGCAAAATCCTACTGCTCCAAACTCAGAATATGATTATGAATCACGACATGATCGTGGATGGCATCACCCGGCTGACCATTCTCTGTCGATGCTGCGAGTGTAATGACCAAATAGTTCTTACCCCCTACGGTAGCCAGAGTCGCCAACGAAAGCTCACGTCCATTATAGCCGGACTTCCCGGTCAAGATATTCGAACGATAATCAGGGTCACTATTAAAGCGCCAGGTGAACGTGCTTATTAGGTCTAAACCTTCAGGGTGAAACGAATTAGCCGGCAGCGACCGCATATGAGTTCCGGCGATCTCAACAAATTCCGGATACTCTATCGTAGCACGGAACAAAGCAAGGAGGTCCCGGGCCGTCGTTGTATTGTTATGGCCATCGATCGTTAGCCCTGTTGAGTTATAGAAGACTGTCTTTGACATACCCAAATCTTGTGCCGCCTCATTCATAAGCACAACAAATTCAGCTTCACTCCCTGCCATGTGCCGGGCTAAAGCAATGGAAGCCTCAGCACCTGAAGGCAATAGCATGCCATAGAGAAGATCCCTTATTGTGAGTGTTTCCCCGGGCTTAAAACCGGCCATACTGGCATCCATTTCATGAAGTCCGGTAAAATCAGCATCCGCCAGTGTAATTGTAGTATCAAGACTGGTACCGGACCTAAAGACAAGGAGTGCTGTCATCACCTTCGACAATGAAGCGGGATCACGAATTTCTTCTGCTGCCGCTTCATAGAGCAATGTCTCGTCAGTCACATCCCAGACGACATAACTTCTACTCTCGATGGGTAACGGAAACACCGGAGCTGCCGGTATCGCCGGTTGTAGACCAAGGTTCATTTGAGTTTGACTTTGTTGTGTGTCGGACATATATACGCCAGGATCCCTAGATCTGTCCGCTGCATCTTTCAAGATTTGAAGGGGATTACCCTTGGAAAAAAACTCTTGTAGTGCACGTGCCGGATCTTCGCCGCCCACACCAAACATAAGTAGAAACAGCACAGCCAAGAAGGCTAACAAAACCAAGATAAATATAACCTTATCAATAATGCGCCTAGCATTGACCGATAATTTCTTGTCCTTGATGAATGTGTCTTCCCAGTCTTGTGAAGATCGCTTCGTTCGGATTGGCCTGGTTCTCTGTGTTGCACCGGTCGTAGGGTCAAATCTATCCGCATGAATGGTTCCATCATTTGAAATAGGAGTCCCGGCTTGCATGGGTCTGTTCTGTGAAACTGGTATTTGGCGCAGATTTAAATCAGCTTTCCCTTGACTAGCCGGCTCTCGAGATATAGCCGGTCCGGCGTATACCGTATCTTCAGGATACTGAACAGGCGTTACTGACTCTTGGTTATTGCGTGAAGCATGACGATTGTTATCTGACTCAGGAAATGTCGTGGAATGATCGGTCGGTTCGGGTTCTTGACTAGGGGCAGGCACACGCCTTGGACGAATCTTTTCGCCGGCATCAGCAAACGAATCTTCGCGTGGCTCAAATCTTTCCCCGGCACCCTTCAATTGTCTTCTCTTCTCTTCAGATCCATCCATATTGTCATCCTTCCGAGAGTCAATTCTACCTTGAATAAACCAAATATAATAAAAGGATCCTTAAATAGGATCCTTCTAACTGTAAATATTCAGGTAACTGCTCTACCGAACAACTACTTACGGCGACGCTTGCGTGCAGCATCATGTTTACGTTTACGCTTAGCACTGGGCTTCTCATAGTGTTCACGACGACGTGCTTCTGCGAGAACCCCGGATCTGGCGCATGAACGCTTAAAACGACGGAGTGCACTCTCGAGTGTTTCATTCTCTCGTACTCTAATTTCAGACAATTTGATCCCCCCTCTCGCAGCATAAATTGATTCTTATTTGAATCGTGCAAATTATATTATCTCATCTGTATGAGACATCGTCAAACCAGACTTTCATCCAATCCTTTACCCGAAAGCAGATGGAAATGAAGGTGTGGGACAGACTGTCCAATTGCTTCTCCGTTGTTTTGAATTAGACGGAAACCACTCGAATCATCAAGACCGGCTGCTTCTAGGACTTTAGGAATAGCCTGCCAAAGATGCTCCCTCATTTCACGCAATTCATCAGTATAAAACGACTCATCGAAGAAATTCTTAATATGAGTCCGCGGTACGAGAAGTACATGAGTTGAAGCTTGTGGATTCACATCTTTAAAAGCCACAACGTAATTATCCTCATAAATAAACTCAGAAGGTAATTCACCTTCAATGATCCTACAGAAAATACAATTCACTACATCGCCTCCAATGTCTCAATGGCATTTGCGCGCGCAACTTCAATGGCTTCAGGGAGTTTTGTCGCATCTTTACCCCCCGCTTGAGCCATATCCGGGCGACCCCCGCCTCCCCCGCCGGTCACGCCGGCAGCAATCTTGACTAAATCTCCGGCCTTTATCCCCGTTTGGACAAGACTCTTCGATACCGTACAAACGAACTGAGCTTTCCCGGCACTATCCATCCCCAACAGAACGACGGCAGGTTCCAGTTGATCACGGAGTCTTTCTGCCATATCACGTAAGGCGTCCATTGAAGAAACTTGAACTTTTGCCATAAGCACCTTAGCTTCTCCAATCGCTACGGCCTCATCGACCAATTGACCGGATTTCTCTTGCGCTTGAGCTTGCTCGGCTTTGCGAAGGGCTTGTTCCAGGTCACGTATGTGAGATTGCATGGAGCGCATTCTGGGAGCTAACTCTTTTGGGGGAGATTTTGTCATGTCACTCAACTCTCTGAGCAGCAATTGATCATCGTGCGCCATATGCATGGCTGCGCCACCGGTTGCAGCTTCTATCCGCCGAACACCGGAAGCAATGGATTGCTCACTGACGACTCGGAAGTATGCCGTCTGAGATGAATGCTTCAGATGAGTTCCACCACAGAGCTCCATGCTGTAATCACCAATGCGAATGACACGAACAGCATCGCCATACTTCTCATCGAATAGAGCCATTGCACCTTGGTTTTTTGCTTCTGCAACAGACATAACCTCGGTGTCCACAGGATAGTCAGCAAGGATGCTCTCATTGACTTGAGCTTCAACTTGATCGATCTCATCTCGTGTCAAGGCAGCCATATGGTGGAAATCAAAACGCAAACGGTCAGGATCGACATAGGATCCGGCTTGCACGACATGACTCCCCAGCACGTCCCTCAAGGCTCTATGAAGTAAATGCGTCGCTGTATGATTGCGTGCTGTTGCCATGCGTCGTGCTCGATCAACCCCTAGCTTGTAGCTGGAACCTTGTATGATCTCGCCTTCCATGAGACGAATCTTGTGGAGATAAATCCCTTCGTTCGTCTTTTGACAATCAACGACTTTTGCTTGAGCATGTTCACCTTCAATTGTTCCGATGTCCGCTACCTGTCCACCGGATTCGGCGTAGAAAGGCGTGCGGTTGAAGATGAGATACGCTTCAGTGCCATCAGCACCATTAGCATGTAAGGTCGGGTGAAGGTGATACCCTTCCTCATCACGCGTCAATACATGGAGGAGTATCGCTTCAGATGCAAGGGTGTCGTAGCCAATAAACTCCGTCGCAATGTGGTCTACTTCTTCCGGAAGAGCCACAGAGGTCCAAGCGGAATCGGCTCTTTCAAGCTGAGCCTTACGGGCACGTTCTTGCTGTTCCTTCATTGCAACTTCAAATCCATCGGGATCCATCTCGAAGCCTTCTTCAGCTGCAATTTCAGCTGTAAGGTCATAGGGGAATCCATAGGTATCATGAAGTCGAAAAGCCACCTCGCCCGGAAGAACATTCTTAGAATCTGCTCTTAGTTCGGAGAGCGCTTCGTCTAAATATTGGCTCCCCTGGCGGATCGTCTGAGCAAATCTTGCTTCTTCGGAACGAATATTCATTAGGATGAATTCTCTGCGCTCCACCAGCTCAGGATATGCTTCACCAGATTGCTTGATGACAAGTTGCGCCAAATCCGCCAGGAATCCGCCTTCTATTCCCAGAAGTCTCCCGAAACGGGCAGCGCGACGAATGATCCGTCTTAAGACATAACCGGCTCCGGTGTTTGAGGCTGTAACACCATCTCCGATGAGCATCGTTGCGGTACGAATGTGATCAGTGATAACTCTGATGGCTATGTCGCTCTTCTTGTCTTGACCATAAGTGATCTTAGCAAGACGCGTTACTTGATCGAGGATTGCTCGAACGGTATCGATTTCGAATAGGTTGTCTACACTCTGCATAACCGTCGCGAGACGCTCTAGGCCTGCACCGGTATCAATATTCTTTTGAGCCAAAGGAATATAAGAACCATCTTCCTGACGATCGAATTGTGTGAAGACCAAATTCCATATTTCAACAAAGCGATCACAGTCACAACCGGGTTGACACGTTTCAAAGCCACAGGAATATTTCATCCCACGATCGTAGAAAATTTCGGAGCATGGACCACATGGACCTGTACCATGTTCCCAGAAATTATCTTCTTTACCAAATCGATAGATTCTTTCCGTCGGGATACCTACGACATCGCGCCAAATATTGTATGCTTCGTCATCTTCCATAAAAACCGTGACAGATAGAAGCTCAGGATCCATCTCCAACCATTCCGTAAGAAATTCCCAAGCCCAGGGAATTGCTCCCTCCTTGAAATAATCTCCAAACGAGAAATTTCCAAGCATCTCAAAGAATGTACCGTGACGTTGACTGACCCCAACATTTTCAATGTCAGGGGTCCGCACACATTTTTGACAGGTTGTAACTCTAGGATGGGGTGGTTTCTCGGTTCCGGTGAACCATTGTTTCATCGGCGTCATGCCGGCATTGATCAGAAGGATCGAAGGATCATCCTTCGGCACTAATGAGAAACTTGGTAAGCGAAGATGATCTTTGCTCTCAAAGAAGCTTTGGTACTTCTCTCGTATCTGGTCGACGGTTAGGGCTTTCATGGATCCTCCTAGGGCATCAATCTTAAGAACAAATGAGGAGCCGGGCACTCAATACGCGCACCGGCCCTCATAAAATGCTGTGTTACTCGTCCATTAAAGGACGCTTCCATCACTCTGCAGGAACTTCAACTTCGTCATACTGGGGTTCAGGAATCGTGATAACATCACCGGCGTTAAAGTTGTCACCAACGATGACATCCGGGTTCGCAGCTTGAATCTGTTGGATTAAGGCCATGATATCTTCTGTAGTTAACGGACCATAATCCTCATAGACGTCCTCAACGATTTGCCAAAGAGTATCACCCGGTTGAATTTCATAGCTGTCAGGATGGGTAGGCTGAGGCTCCGTTGGTTCTGTTGTTTCGGTCGTCGTTGCCGTCGTTGTTGGAGCAGTTGTTGTCTCCGCTGTTGTGGTTTCGACCGTCGTAGTCTCCGTTGTCGTCATTTCAGTCGTCGTCATCTCCGTGGTCGTCCCTTGCGTAAGACCCGGGATGTCGATGAAGTTGAAATAATAGTTAAGCACCATGAAAGCGACGATGGCCAAAGCCAGGAAAATCAAAATTCCAATCGCAGCCTTACGTCCCTTGCCCGTTCCACGTTCCGGTGAAACGTACAGTTGATCTTGATATTGCGGATGACCGTAAGGGCCTTCGGCATAGACCCCTTGTTCATCAGGATAGCCATACTGATCTTGAGGTGGATAGGATGTCGGTGACGGGGGTACATAAGTCTGAGTTTGACGCTGAGCCTGCTGCTTGCTGCTTTGCCCGACGGTTGGAACCTTACCCGTGGTATCAAAGATAGCGGGTGTGGCAGCAGCTGAAGCTGCTTTGGCCCGTCGACCTTGGAAACGTGCTGATTTCTCAGCATCCAGAATATCTTCGACAAATGCGATGAAGAATTGATGAGGAGCATCGGGGCTCTCTTCAGCCATGCGATCCATCACTTCACCGGCGGCGATATGAGCATCTTCAGCTTCATAAAGAAGGTCAAGCATGTCTTTCTGACCGATGGTCTCCATCACTTCTTTATTACACATGATGATGCAGTCATCACCTTGTAGCTGGGCTATGTTCGAATAGCGAATCGTAGCTGCACTGCCCGCCGAATAAATATTGATGTTCGGCACGTTTCGACCATGGGTATCGATTGGTTCAATCGGGAAGTCATCTTCCGTCAGAGGATAGAGGATATCGTTGCGATAAAGATAAGCCGTGACGCGGCCAAGTGTGACCGCTGCAATCTCTGCATCTTTAACCATCAATCCTGCGAAATATGGCTGAAAAACACCATCATCACCCAGAGTCAAACGACCTGAAACATTGACGGCACAATCTGCAAGGTCATTGATTCCTTCGTCGATATTGTGTTCGTCGTTGCGCTTCATATCTTCCAAGATATGATCTAAGCTCTTGTGACGTTGTGACTCATCTTTTTCATCACGGCGATCCATGTGTGAAGACGCATAGATTGCATAAAAGAAACCTCGATCTTCACGATCCAAGGTAATGTCGGCCTGCTCAGACTCCCTCTTTCCGGCCATACGACCGTCCATATAGAAGCCATCCACAGCGCCCACGGCCGGCACATACCGTGCTGTTAACGTGGCCGCCAGGCGAGTGTATTTAGCCATAAATGCCTCCTTAAGCAAAATGAACAAATAGCTGTGTACTCTGACAATATAAATAAGTGCATATTTGTCCTAATTCAGTTTGGAATTATAACACACAGTCATAAAGTCACGAAGTGTTATATCTGCGGGTAAAGGAATGTTCATATCTGTGTAAACAAGCATCCAGGGTTAAGTGGACTATACCCGAAAATATCCTCATACATTTTACTTATAATCTCGGACTGTGCAAAACCGACTCACAATCGAGACCTTTGTAAACTAACGGTCTTTATCCTTCCTCTGACTAATGAATCGTTCAGCGCGATCTTTCGTCTTAGCGTCACTCGATAGAGCTTGATCTATAAAATCCGGATGATCTTTGATGAAGCTATGCATGTAGAGTTCAGGATCTCGCCAAAATTCCAGGATCCTGCTCAATTGATGATCGGAGAGATAGCCTTCTTCTTGAGCCTGCTTAAAGAAGTCACCATCCAAAGTCAAAGGAGCATGAACTTGGACACCCGCTTGGCGGAGGATCTCCGTACCTTCTTGATCACGATTAACCATGATCAAAGTTTCCTTTAGATCCAAGCCATGTTTCTTCAGCATAGGGATCCAAGCTCTGATATAGCTAGAGCCTGCAGTTAGGAGATCTGCAACGTGGAGAACCGGATCTTCAAGGATTTGATCCGCAGGAATCTCAGCGCATGACCCATCTTGCAACAAAAAGCTTCGTCCTTCCTTGAGGAGTGCTAAATGGGGCTTTGCCAGGATCTCAGCGATAGCAAAAGAAAAGAAGAAATCGCGTCGAGCTCCGCCTGAAATGACTGCATAATCACGATAATCCTCCGCCAAAGAAGACATCAGTTCAGCATATGCCTTATCATTTTGCAGTTGATCCTTAACGATTCGATAGAAAGCTACGAGATTGTCAGGACTTGGATCGTCTAGGAGGAGCAAGGCTTCCTTCGCTATCTCTTCCCCCCCCATGAGATAGTGTGTATTGATGTAGTAAGGTCCAAACGTTCCCGAGGTATACCAGAAAGGTGAATCGGCAGGGCTCAGCTCCAAGGCACGACGTTCAAAGAGTAGTTTTCTCTGTTGCATTTGTTTCCCCTTCTCAGGCTTCAAAACTCCAGCGCACCGATGTAGTCGGTTATACAAGCATCTTCAGCTTCCAGCCAATCCTTCAATTCATTCAGCAAAGAGTCTATCCCAAAGGGATTGCGCAAATTATAGGTTCCCAATTGGACACACGTAGCACCGGCCAGCAAGAATTCAAGAATATCTTCAACCTTCTCGATGCCGCCCATCCCGATGACAGGTATCTTTACTGCCTGTGCAACGTCATGAACCATCCTGACAGCTATCGGTCGGATGGCCGGCCCTGAGAGACCGCCGGTTCGATTGGCTAAAACAGGGCGCTTACGTCGCACATCGATCTTCATACCTAAGAAAGTATTAACCAAACTGACGGCATCTGCACCGGCAGTTTCAGCTGCCAGCGCCATTTCATCGATATGGGTTACGTTTGGTGTCAACTTGATCCAAAGAGGCGCCTTGGTTCTCCTGCGCAAATCCTTGACGATGGCTTCTATTTCATGCGCTCGGGTTCCTATTGCCATACATCCCGTGCTTACATTAGGACAACTGAGGTTTATTTCAAGAGCATCGACCAGACCCGCTTCATACGCTTCTGTTGTTCGATCGACCAATAGCCTGTAGTCATCAAGATGATTTCCCGCGAGATTCAAAACAACGTAATCGGTGACGTGTCGAACGTCCGGAAGGATATCTTTGATAAATGTTTCTATGCCAGGGTTCTCCAAACCTACGGCATTGAGCATCCCGCAATGGGTTTCTGCAACTCGAGGTAAGGGGTTACCGACACGGGGTTCAGCCGTTATGGCTGCACAGACAATGCCGGCCCAGGCTTTTGTGTCTTGTATTTGTGCAGCTTCTAAGCCAAATGCAAACGTGCCTGATGCAGCAAAGAGTGGGTTCTTGAGTTGCCGACCGAGCAATTCGACTTGAAGGCGATTCACCAAGCTACCTCCCGGGCATCGAAGACGGGACCGTCGTAGCAGACCCGCGCCGTCCTCCCTCCCGTCAACATGGTTGTGCAGGTCGAGCAATAACCGACACCGCACACCATGCGTTCTTCCAGGGAAACTTGAACATCATCCGTATACTGAAGAGCTAAAGCCGAACCCGCAGCCATCATGCCACGCGGACCACAGATATAGACAGCCTTCTCATCGGGCGTTTCTTCTAAGAGTTTGTATAGCCCGTCGATGGCAGTTCCTTGCACATCCGCTTCACCGGCCTCGAGACAAAGGATCATCCTTGTAGAGTATTCGCCCAGAGCATTGAGTGCGAAGCAATGATCAGGACTCCTGAAGCCGGCGATCATGGTGCTTTGGCCTGTCAAAGTCTTAGCAAGGAAATGAAGCGGGAAAATACCTGTACCACCACCAACTAAGATAGCGTCCTTATCCTCGGAGATCTTAAAGCCCTGACCTAGGGGTCCTGTCACACCGACGGTATCGCCAGGTTGGAGCTTCGTGAGGTCTCTGGTCCCTTCACCGACGACAATGTAACCAATCTGTACCCAGCCTGCTTCAGGATCACAATCGTAGACACCGAAGGGTCGACGCAGAAAATGCTGAGGTCCACAGTCCACGAGAACGAACTGACCCGGAGTTGCAGTCTTGGCCATCTCAGGTGCTTCAAAGGTCATGATGTGGACATTGGTGCCAACTTCGACTTGTTCCAGCACTTTGGCCTGGATCTCACGGCTATAGCTCAAAGGTCTTTGCTTAGCGCTCATTAATTATCTCCTTACGCTTTGATAGCAGCATTGTTTGAAATTCATCTAAGGGTGCAAGGAATAGTTCCTTCGCATGTAGGTCTGATTCTAGTCCTTCGACAACGCCACGCAAAGTGTCCAGTGAACTAAGACTTGTTATTCCTTGATCCAATCCTATTCGCCTCAGATGATAGTCGGACGTTGTCGCATCTCCCGGACGATTAGTTGTCGTAATGATCAATTGGACATCAGCTTCTTGTAGACTTGTTGCATCGATGTCTTTCGACCAGGTGTTTGTCGGTACCCAGTGCTGGTTCAAGTACCGAGCTAGAGACGAGCTGCCATAGATCGTCAAGCCCAGATCATAGAGCCTATCTGCTAACGGCACTAATTCACGGCGATCCTCATCCCTCACCATGAGGAAAACCGATGATCCGGTCTTAGGAAATTCCAAGCCGGATGCCAATAAGGCTTTGTACATGGCTTCAGGATAGGACTTGCCTAAGCCCAAAACTTCCCCGGTACTCTTCATTTCAGGACCCAGGATGGGATCGACTGCGATCAATTTTGAGAAACTGAAGACCGGCGCTTTGATCGCCGTGATCGATGACTTTCTAAGATAGAGACTTTCTCTGAAACCTTGAGATTCTAAGGTCTCGCCCAGCATCGTACGAACGGCAATTTCTACCATCGGGAGTCCGGTGACTTTCGTATGATAGGGAACCGTTCTTGATGCTCTTGGATTGAGTTCCAGCACATAGACCTCGTCTTCAAACAGAATAAACTGGATGTTGAAGAGTCCTATGATGCCAATCTCCTTGGCCAAGGCCTCCGCTTGGGAGAGGATGCAGGCCGTTTGATTATACGTTAAGCGAGCCGGAAAGATGGAAATGGAATCACCTGAGTGTACCCCTGCTCTTTCAAGATGTTCGGTAATGCCCGGTATAAGGATGTTCTCACCATCTGAAACTGCGTCAATCTCAAATTCTTGTCCCATGAGGTAATGGTCGATGAGGATGGCTTTTGTGCGATCCTCGTCGGGTATTCCCTTGAGGTACTCTTCTACTTCACTTAGATCGTGGCAGATCTTCATCCCGCGACCGCCTAGAATATAGGATGGCCGCAAGAGGAGTGGGAACTGGAGCTCTTCAGCGACTCGCAGTGCCTCCGCTTCGGAGTGGGCCGTCCTAGCTTCGGGGCGTGGAATCTTCAAGCGTTCGAGAATAGTCTCAAATTCTTCTCTATCCTCAGCCAAATCCACCCCGGAGCTTGTTGTCCCAAGGATCGGATATCCTGCTTCTTCGATCTCTGCAATCAGCTTCAAAGCTGTCTGCCCGCCAAACTGACAAACCACACCGTCCGGTTCTTCTCGTTCCAGGATCGGGAGTAGGTCACGAAGTGTGATGGGTTCAAAATAAAGTCTATCCGCAAGATCGAAATCCGTTGAAACGGTTTCAGGATTATTGTTGATAAGAATGGTTTCCCAACCCATTTTTCTAAAAGCCATGACTGCATGCACTGAGCAATAATCAAATTCTATGCCTTGACCGATCCGAATAGGACCGGAACCCAAGATCACAACACGTGGTTTGGATTTTTCCGGTAAGGGCACAGACCGTGCGTCCGGAGCTGTTGTGCTGTAGAGGTACCGTGGATCGCCGGTACTCTTGCCGGCTAAGCTATCGACAACAAGATAGCTGGGTTTCAGAGGACGAGACTCAAGCTCAGTCTCGAGAATGAGCTTCAGATCTTCGAGGAAGGCTGCTTGAATCTCGGTCAAATCTCTGAGAGCTTCAATGGATACGCCCCGCCTTACAAGCTCTCCCAGGAAGAAGACACGCTCATCGTCAACTCTTGCTAAACCTTCATAAACTTTCTCATCCGAGATGGCAGCGAGATCAGGTTGATATAGCGAATCGCGGGTTTGCTCCAAGGAACGCAAGGCCTTTGCAAGAGCTTCCGCCCTATCCTTGCCAAGAGCCATCACCTCACCGGTGGCTTGCATCTGAGTCCCGAGACGACGCCTCGCTTCACGAAATTTCTCGAAAGGCCACTTCGGGATCTTGGCGACGGTATAGTTCAACTCGGGGGGGTGCAGAGCTGAGATCTCAGGATCAAAGGGATTTGGAATCTCATGGAGGCTAAACCCCAGGGCTAATTGCGTCGCGACCTTTGCTATGGGATAAGCCGTTGCTTTCGATGCAAGGGCTGAAGATCGAGAGAGACGAGGGTTGACTTCAATGACAGCATATTCCAACGTATCGGGTTTCAGCGCAAATTGGCAATTACATGCCCCTATGATTTCCAGAGCTTCGACAAGTTCAAGCGCCTTCGTTGCTAAGAGCTCTTCTTGTTCTGACGTGAGCGTCTGGGCCGGTGCGTAGACAATAGAATCCCCTGTATGGATGCCGACCGGATCAAAATTCTCCATGGAACAGACTACCATCTTTTGGCCTGTCGCATCCCGCACGAGTTCAAACTCTATTTCTTGCCAGCCCGCTATACTCTTTTCAACTAAGACTTGATGGTTATGACTTAACTCTAAACCGCGTTTGGCGATTTGAAGAAGTTCAGCCTCGTTATGGGCAATGCCTCCACCACTACCACCAAGGGTATAGGCCGGTCGAAGGATGATGGGATACCCCATGTCTTCGACGATTGTGAGGATTTCTTCGATGGATCCTGCGGTCTTTGAAGGCACTATATTAATGTCATGGTCCAAGCATAGACTACGGAATTCTTCCCTATCTTCGCCACGCTTAATGCTTTCTATGCTAGTCCCGAGAATCTCTATCCCATGTTCAGCGAGAAAACCGTCTTCCGCCATGTCCATCGCCAGATTCAAAGCGGTCTGTCCGCCCAAACTGGCCAAGAGACCGTCGACCTCTTCGTCAAGCATAATGCGTTCGATAATATGTCTATCGAGCGGCTCCAAGTACACCTTAGTCGCCATTTCCAAATCCGTCATAATGGTCGCCGGATTGCTATTCACCAAAACGGATGGGATCCCTAATTCTTGGAGTTTGCGGCAAGCTTGAGTCCCTGCGTAATCAAACTCCGATGCTTGGCCAATGACGATGGGACCTGAGCCTAAGACCATGACTCGGCGCGGTCGGCTAACACTCATGTTGCACCCCCTCCGATGGTTCGGAGTCATCCTTCTTATCGTTCCCTGACAGAGCCGTGCGCAATTCGTTCGCCATGGCAATTGCGGCCTCTCTAGTGGCTTTTTCATACAAAAGCCCGTCAGGATCATCCATAGATTTCCAAGCACCCATCAAACCTCGAGAAGAGTTGATGAGCGCCCCTTCCCCATTTTGATCAAAGGTCCCGACGACCTCACTAGCCCCTGCACCTTGAGCACCATAACCCGGAACTAAAAAGAATACCGATGGCAATCTCTTGCGAAGTTCTAAACCTTCGCTTGGCCAAGTCGCACCTACGACAGCAGCCAAATCGGAATACCCGGAATCGTGGACATCGTTTGCTCCCCATGTAGCGAGAGCATCGCCTACCGCGTCATAGAACTTATGACCTTGTTTGAGTTCGAGATCCTGGAAATCATGGGCTCCGGGATTAGAGGTACGAAGCAAGACAAACAACATCTTCTTATACTCTCTGGCAACCTTCATAAAGGGTTCGAGCGAATCCTTGCCTAAGTATGGGTTAAGGGTTAGAGCATCACCGATCCATGCTTCATCCGTGAGCCAGGCTCTTGCATAGAAGTCAGCTGAGGAGGCTATATCGCTTCGCTTAGCATCGTTAATGATGAAGTAGCCCAAATCTTTAGCAACACGTTGACTATTGAGAAGCGCTTCCAGCCCGGCCAGCCCCAAAGCCTCGTAGCAAGCGACCTGGAACTTTACAGCCGGGATGATATCTGAGCATGCTTCTAGAAGCGCTGTATTGAATTTGAGATAGGCTTGAGCCAAGGCTTCAGCAGATGCTTCTTGTGGTCTAAGGACCGGTGGCAATAAATCCGGTCGGGGATCCAAACCCATGACCGTTGGGTTATTTTTTTCTCTAATCTTCTTCAAGAGACGATCAATAGCGTACATCGAAGACCTTCTTTCCTGCGACCCATGTCGCTTGGACTCTACCTTTCAGGAGATGACCTTCAAAGGGAGAATTCTTACTCTTTGAGTATCTTGTCTTAGGATCCCAAACCCACTCTTCTTTCGGGTCAAAGAGAAAGAAATCTGCCGGACTCCCGGGCTCTAACGTTCCATGCGGCAGATTCAGGAGTTCGGCAGGACGCGTGCTCATCATGCAGATGAGTTGGAAGAGCGTTAAATGACCGGCTTCGACGAGATAGGTGTTGCTGAGTGCAATAGACGTTTCCAAACCGATGAGGCCGTTTGCAGCTTGGGGGAAAGGGACTTGCTTTGAGTCTTCGTCATGCGGCGCATGATCCGTTGCGATGGCATCGATGGTGCCGTCGACAAGCCCTTCAATGATGGCTAATCGATCGTCTTCTTGTTTTAACGGTGGATTGACCTTGGCATAGGTATTGTAGCCTCTACAAGCTTCATCGGTTAGTACAAAGTAGTGAGGACAAGTTTCAGCTGAAACCTTAACGCCTCTGGCTTTTGCATCTCGGATAAGTTGGACTGAGCTCTTGGAACTTATGTGCTGAAGATGGATAGGAGCATCGATATACTCAGCCATAAGAATATTTCGAGCAACGATGACGGCTTCCGCCATGCCCGGTTGCCCCCGCAAACCCAGTTCCCATGAGACCATACCTTCGACCATATCACCTTGGAGTGTAGGATCCTCACAATGATCCATCAGCAAGAGGTCAAAGCGTTTGGCATAGTCCAGCCCTTTCCTAAGGAGGTCACTATCGTTTACAGGGCGCCCATCATCGGTGACAGCAACAATCCCTGCTTCAGCCATTAACCCCATTTCAGAGAGTTCTTCCGCTTTCATGCCCTTCGATACCGCTCCGGTTGGATAGACTCGTGCAACAGCCGTGTCTTCAGCCCGCTTCAACATGAAAGCGATGACAGATGCTTGATCAGCAACGGGGTTGGTGTTTGGCATAGTGACAACTGAAGTGACACCGCCTGCAACTGCAGATCTTGTACCTGAAGCTATATCTTCCTTGTATTCTTGACCGGGTTCCCGGAGATGCACATGGAGATCCACTAAACCCGGTAAGAGATAATGCCCTTCGGCTTCGATCACTTCATGAACATCGTCATCCGTGAGCTTGGACGAATCGATGAAGTAGCCGTCTTTAACAAAGATGGAATCCTCCATCTCTTGACCCTCCAAGGTGAAGTGCTTGGCACCACGAATTTCCAAGACTTCTCCGGGAGCTTGGCTGACTGAAATTTTCACAGGTTTATGTTTAGACATAGAAAGCCTCCCGCTCTTCGATCGGTTGTTGATTGCGATAGAGATTGAGGTGATGGAGGATGGCCATCCGTACTGCAATGCCATGCGTCACCTGATCGCGGATTCTGGACTGCATGCTGTCGTGGAGATTCGAGGGGATTTCGACGCCTCTTTGGCTTGGTCCAGGATGCATAATGATCGCTTCCGGCTTAGCTAACTCAAGCCATTCTTTCTGGAGCCCGAAGAACTTGGAGTACTCATTGACGCTGGGGAAAAGAGCTGCTCTTTGCCTTTCTAATTGAAGCCTTAGCATCATGATGACATCTGCATCTTTCACCGCTTCGCTTGCACTTCGGCAGAATTTGATCGGCACCCCGTCGTGTTCGCGTGGAGCTAAGGTCGCCGGCGAATAGGCATAAACCTCACTGCCCAGACGCTTGAGCGCTGTTGCATTGGAACGAGCAACCCTTGAATGGAGGACATCACCCAAGATGGCAACCTTTAGGCCATCTAATCTCCCGAACTCTACTTGCATGGTGCGTAGATCCAAGAGAGCTTGAGTCGGATGGGCATGCATACCGTCGCCGGCATTAATAATGGAAGCCGTACAATTCTCCGCTACAAAATCTGCAGAGCCTGACATAGGATGGCGGAGGACGATGAAGTCGGCAGCCAACTGACGGATTGTTTGCAGCGTATCCAGAAGATTCTCACCTTTTTGTACACTCGACGTACTCATACTTAAGTTAGCCACCTGAGCACCCATGTACTTGCCTGCCAGTTCAAAGGATAAACGTGTTCGAGTAGAGTTTTCATAAAAGACATTGACCAAAGTTTTCCCTTGGAGATATGTCGTGCGTTTATTTCCTGAGCGAACGACCCGTTCCATATGACCGGCAGTTTCCAATAGCCGATAAATCATCTCAGGTGATAGCTGTTCCATGGCCAATAAGTCTTTACTTTGCATGGGAAGAACCTCCGTCCTTGAAGAGGTATACCCCTTCTTCCCCGCGATCGACTTCATTTAGGATAACTTCGACGCGCTCAGATCGAGACGTCGGAAGATTCTTTCCTACATAGTTTGGTCGTATCGGTAATTCGCGATGCCCTCGGTCGATTAGACAAGCGAGCTCAATCTTTCGAGGTCTACCGAGATCAAAGAGGGCTTCGATGGCAGCACGCACTGTCCTACCCGTATAGATCACATCATCGACTAAAATAATCCGATGATCATGGACCGTGGTTTGGATTCTCGTTTCCCCAACCATTGGACTTTCTGAAAGAAGGCTCAGGTCATCCCGATAGAAAGTGATGTCGAGTGTACCGAGGGGTACTTTAATTCCCTCGATTTTCTCCAAGTTTCTCTGTATTCTCTCGGCCAAAGGAATACCTCGACGGTGAATACCGACGAGGTATAGCGATTGAAGATCATCATTTTGTTCAAGAATCTCATGCGATATACGCATGAGAGCGCGTTGCATCTCGTCTGACGTCATCAAGCAGTTTGCTCGTTCCACGACTTCCTCCGCTCCACGTCGAGACAAAAAAAGCATCCCGACGGTTAGGTAAGGACGCATCACAAAGAGAGCGGCGCATAACGCCTAGCTCTCAACTTAAATGGATTTGTCCCCTTAGTGTCTCACCGGACCCCTTTAAAGGGCAAAATGAATATAGCATATTTTTCTACTGTGTAGAGTGTAAGGATCAACTCACAAAGGGCAACTCAAACGATATTACTGAGGACTTCCCTCGAGGAAGAGATACTATTCAGATGAAACCGAAGATTCATCAAGCTTCTATCTCAATGCGCACCCTGCGCAGGATGACATCGCCGTAGGAGCTGTAGCCATCCCACCCCGGGCGGTTTCTCTCAGCGTGTGAGGAATAGCTGATCCCACTGCGTTATGTACCTCCAGCATTTCATCAAAAGGAACAGGATTCCTTAAACCGGCCAGAGCCAATTGTGCAGAAGACAAAGCAATCGCCGCTCCGCCGGCATTTCGCCCTTGGCATGGGGCTTCAACCAAGCCACCGATAGGATCACATACAAGGCCCAGTAAATTCGCCAAGGCAAATCCGGCAGCTTCAAAGGAGGCATCGACACTGCCACCTTCCAGGTAAACAATGGCGGCGGCCGCCATCGCAGCTGCTGAGCCAACCTCCGCCTGGCATCCACCTTGCGCTCCTGAAAGACTAGATCGCAGATTAAGCAAGTAGCCTATCGCGGCTGCTACCAAGAGCGCTTGATACATCTCTTTGTCGGAAACATCACTCGTTTCTTGATAGGCTAAGAATACGCCCGGAATCACACCGGCTGCGCCTGCGGTCGGGGCAGCGACGATTCGACCCATCGAAGCATTTTGTTCGGATACTGCCATAGCGTAAGCAGTAGCCTTTGTGAGCCGTTCTCCACCGGTAAATGCACGGTTCGACCATGCATCTAGAATTTTCTTGGCTTCGCCGCCAATAAATCCACCCATAGACGGTCTCAATTCTTTCAATGGTTCTTTGATGCTGGCCTTCATATCGTTCCAAGTTGCTTCTAAGCGTGTATCGATGAACTCGTTGGAATTAGCCCCTATGAGCTGGCCTTCTCGCTCGTACATCAAGGTTGCCAAATTCATATCATTCATTTGGCAAAGCTCTTTTGCTTCCGCAGCGGAGTGAAAGAACAATTCGTCTTTAGCATGTTCAACTAATTGCTCTTTGTGTGCTTCTTTAATCAGATTTGCTTCGTTCCTTAAAACCATGACCGAGTAGATATCGTCTTCAGCTTGGAGACTTTCTTTGATCGATGACTCGATGAGGTCATCGGTCTCCAAGAGTGTATAAGCTTCTTTGCCCCGCGCATAGCGATAATTGGTCAAGGAAGCAATGTTGGTCTTTGAATCTGCCAGAAGCCTGGTGATTAGAGCTAGAATGCCCGGCCTGTCCTTATGTGAAAGCAAGATCGCATTCAAGTTCCCTTGGAAGTCCATGTTCATGCCGTTGACCGCGCTGATCTTAGCCTGAGCTCCTCCCAAGGACTGACCTTCCACATCAATTTGTCGCCCCGACTCGGTGACAAGATGCATGATCACGGTATTAGGATGATTTGGAACGCTCTTGTGGTCAGGTTCAAACGCATATAGTAGTCCCGCAGCATCCGCCAGTTCATAGGCATCGCGGATTGCAGGATCATCCATCTCATAACCAAGCAGACCTGCCAAGAGAGCTCTATCCGTACCGTGACCCTGATAAGTATCAGCAAATGAACCTTGCAGTACAAAGGTCACTTCGCGCACCGGTTCAGCAGCAATCCGTTTAGCCCAGAGAGCCAACCTTGCAGCTCCGGCAGTGTGTGAGCTCGAAGGTCCAATGATGCTGGGTCCGATGATTTCAAAGGCAGATATCATTGCATCCGGCATCGATTAGTCCACCTTAATTTCTCTTGCAATCCAATTCAACAAGAGATCTTCTTTGAGTTTGGCAGCAGGTTCCTCACCTTTGAGGATTTTCACCAGCTCAACTGCAAAGTACATTGCAGTTGCAGGACCACGAGAGGTATGGATTTGACCGTCATGGACAAAGATCTTCTCCTCATAAGTGGCATAGCTCAAATCTTCAGCAAACCCGGGGAAAGAAGTTCCCTTTCTACCATCCAGCAAACCTGCAGCTTCCAAAACAATCGGCGCGGCACAAATCGCAAAGAGTTCACGTCCGTCAGCGTAGGCTTTCTTCAAGTCTTCAGTAACCCTATGATCATCCCGCAAGTTTGCCGCACCCGGCATTCCGCCCGGGGTAAAGTACGCTCTATAATCCTCGGGCGAGATATCTTCATAAAGCTCATCGGCAATAACAACGATTCCGTGGGCGCCTTGGAGTTCCTTCTTCCCCGTCATAGAAACAATATCGACAACAAGGTCAGCTCGTCTGGCAATATCCACGATCGTAACCATCTCAATTTCTTCAAAACCGTCAGCAACATAAACCAGTAAATCTTTCATTAATTCTTCCTTTCAAATCCATCCATACAAATACTATATTTTAAAGGTCTCATCAGCGAGCGAACAATGATAGCTCGGTGCATGACCTAACGACTCCTACCTCAAGCGTGTTCAACCAGTAATTTGTCAGCTAAGTCGAGAGCTGCTCGTGTGGCTTGGTCCATGTTGTAGTACTTGTAGTCGCCTAGTCTGCCGCCGAAAGAAATGGATGGGTGGGCTTTTGTAAGTTCAAGGTAACGTTCGAAGAGCGCATGGTTCTTATCATCGTTTACAGGATAATACGCAGGCATGCCCGGCTCCCATTCGAGGGGATACTCACGTGAGATAACCGTTTTATCCTGTTCGCCAAAATTGAAGTGCTTATGTTCGATGATTCTTGTATAAGGTGTCTCACGATCCGTGTAATTCATCACTGCTACACCTTGATGATTCTGCATATCCAAGATTTCAGTCTCAAACCGTAGAGAACGGTATTCAAGCGGACCGAATTGGTAGTCGAAGAAGGCATCGACAGGACCTGTGTAAACGGTGTGCCGAGCTTCGTGGGCCAACGAACGATGTTCGAAGAAGTCAACGCCTAAACGAACCTCAATCCCTTCAAGCATGCGCTCGATCATCTTCGTGTAACCGTCGCGTGGAATGCCTTGGTAAGGGTCGTTGAAGTAATTGTTGTCGTAAGTAAAGCGCACCGGGAGACGGCGAATAATGAAGGCCGGAAGCTCGGTACACGCTCTCCCCCACTGTTTCTCTGTATACTCCTTGATCAAGATCTCGTACACATCTCGTCCCACAAGACGGATTGCTTGTTCTTCCAGATTTTGTGGTTCCCCTACAATCTCCCCTTGTTGTTCGGCTATCTTTGCTGCAGCTTCTTCAGGTGTGACAACGCCCCACAGCGAATGAAAGGTATTCATATTGAACGGTAAATTGTAGAGTTTCCCATGGAAGTTTGCGATGGGTGAGTTTGTGAATCGATTGAACTCGGCAAATTGATTGACGAAATCCCATACTTCCTTATCGACGGTATGAAAGATATGAGCTCCGAAAACATGAACATCAATGCCTTCAATCTTTTCGGTGTAAATATGCCCGGCAATATTCTCTGCGCGGTCTATGACGAGACATTTTTTCCCTGCTTGCGTCATACGATAGGCGAAGCTTGCACCATAGATGCCTGCACCGACAATGAGGTAATCATACTTCGTCATAATTAGACTCCTTTTTACTCACATCTTAGTAGATTAGCAATGTACTTTCTTAGATTCATCTTAATGGAGCACGCAGAAAATATCTTCTTGCGATTGAAATTCTCCGTTGAGCTTAATGCTTTCGTGAAACTTATCACACAAAAGCCGGGACCGATCCAACTCTCGCGGGAGACCTAGCAAAGAAAAACCCCGAACCACTATGGTTTCGGGGTAAATCTTGGTGCACCTGGCGCGATTCGAACGCACGGCCTATCGCTTAGGAGGCGATTGCTCTATCCGGCTGAGCTACAGGTGCATGAAAGCACATCTTTAAACAAGTGCGTCTTCATCCGGGACAAAGAAGTACCGTCAATGGTGGACCCAATGAGGCTTGAACTCACGACCTCCGCGTTGCGAACGCGGCGCTCTCCCAGCTGAGCTACGGGCCCGAATAGTCGAAATTATAGTTCCAGGATCCTCATTCCGCAAGCAGCGGTGATTTCTCGTGAGCTTTAGAACATGCGCAGTAAGATTCCACTGAGGGGACGTTGTGAGCGTCGCCTAAGCAAACGATAGTCCAGAGAAAAATAGAGGATCACAAGGCAATACGCAATCAATAAACCGGTCAAAACCGGAGGGATACGTTTGATCGTACGATGGATAAACTCCAATTGCATACGGTGCACTTCGTCTTTAGCCGTTGCAATCCAATGCGCTAAGAGTTCAAGCAAAACATCGATGATTCCTATGAGAATAGAAAAACTCAACAGATGAAAGAACAAATCTGCCGCGGCGCGTCTCAAGAATTTTGACTGCCTTTCATAGAGCACAAGAATGAAAGGCCAAGCCCACGCAAAACGTCTAAGCCATGGATGAGCCAACGTAAGGAAGACGATGGCAAAGAGTAAGAACAGGGTCCTTCCGGCAGGCCAGTAACCTGTTCTGGATCGATGGACTCGGTGTCGCTCAAGCGTGAAAATTCGGTCCAACATCAAACAATGGGATCCTGTTTCACGGTACCCGCTCTGCGAGGGTACTCTTTCGGAGTCGCCTTCTTCTTTTTGAACTCATGGATCACCAATTGGTCCCCTGTCATTTCAACGGGGTTTTGGAAGGAAGGATTCTGATAGACCTTGGATTGATGAAGGATTCCGCCTAAGGTCTTACAGGCTACTTCAGCCTTGCGAAGATCTTCATCCAAGGTTTTCATGGCAAGAAAAGATCCGTCGATCTTCACTAAGGGTAGGCAATATTCCAGGAGAACAGGCAGTTGAGCGACGGCTCTAGCCGTCACAAGGTCGTAAGACTCACGATGCTTCTTATCTTGACCTAGATCCTCTGCGCGAGCATGGACTGTTCTAATGCCTTTAAGACCCAGATCCGCTTTAACTTCATCAAGAAAGGTTAGTTTCTTGCGGACCGAATCTACCAAAGTCACTTGCCACTCAGGTTTGAGGATCTTGAGAATAAGTCCGGGGAATCCTGCACCGGTACCCATATCCAAGAGTTTCCCTTCATCAGGCATAAAAGGAAGAATCTGCATGCTGTCTCTAATATGCGACTCATACAGACCGGCAACCGAAGTAATCCGCGTAATATTCATCACTTCGTTCTTCTTCAACAAGAGTTCGATAAATCGCAGAATTCGACTTTGCGTCTGTGGATCAAGGTCTATATCTATGGCAAGGCGATTCTTTAGGTCTTCTAAGGGCATATCTACTGTCCTTTACGTCTCTTTCTGGTTTCTAAGTAAACCAGGAGCACAGATATATCAGCCGGAGATACGCCGGAGATACGACTAGCTTGACCAACCGATCGAGGGGCACGATCTTTTAATTTCTGAGCTGCTTCCCGCTTCAACCCTTTGATTGAAAGGTAGTCAATATCGTCTGCCAGCTCGCGTCTTTCCAGCCGTTGAAAACGCTCGAGTCTATCTTCTTCCAGCTTGATATACCCTGCATATTTGACTTGGTTTTGGACCGCTTGTTTTACGGTTTTCGGTAAGTCGGGGCGGGACGGATCGAGGATAACGCTGTTCTCGTAAGTTATTTCCGGGCGGCGCAATAATTCAGCGAAACTCACGCCGGTCTTTAAGGGATTGGTGCCGAGCGAGGAAAGATAGTTATTAACTTCATCCGAAGGCTTGACTCGCATCTCCTCTATTCTTCCAAGCTCAAGAGAAATGGCTGCTTGCTTTTGTGTGTAAACGGCAAATCGCTCAGCATCGATTAAGCCCCATTCATAAGCTAAGCGTGATAGACGCTCGTCCGCATTATCCTGCCTTAGGAGAAGACGATATTCCGCACGTGATGTCATCATGCGATAAGGTTCAGGCGTACCACGCGTGACAAGATCATCGATGAGGACGCCGATGTATGCCGTTGAGCGATCGAGGATCGCCGGTTCTTTACCTTGTAGAGCTAGGCAGGCGTTAAGGCCAGCCATAAGTCCTTGAGCTGCGGCTTCCTCATAGCCTGAACTCCCGACGACTTGACCTGCAAAGTAAAGACCCGGGATATCACGCGATTGAAGATCCAGGTCGAGGATCTCCGGATCGAGGCAGGTGTATTCTATGGCATAACCCATACGTTGAATCCATGCCTCTTCTAGACCGGGAATAGAGTGAAGCACCCGGGTCTGAACATCGGGAGGCATACTTGAAGATAAGCCTTGTAGATAGAGTTCTTCACTATTCTCACCCATCGGTTCGATGAAGATTTGATGCCGATTCTTATCCGGAAATTTAACAATCTTGTCCTCAATGGATGGACAATAACGTGTGCCCGTCCCCTCAATAACACCACTATAGAGGGGTGATCGATCCAAGTTATCCGCAATGATCTTGTGCGTTTCTTCATTGGTCCACGTGATGAAACAATCGCCTTGCTCGGATAGTCGAGGGTGTAGCTCTTCTATCATTTTCTCGCTTGTCTCATAGAGTGCTTCATTTTCATAAGAAAAGAACCACGGAATTATGTCAGATGTTTGACGTTCCAAACCTTCCGTACGGATGCTCGAGCGATGGATCCGGACCGGTGTCCCTGTCTTGAAGCGCTGGAGCTTTAAACCTAAGTTCTTAAGATCTTCGTCCAAATAACGCGAAGGGAAATGATAATCCGGTGCTCCTTCATACGAGTACTCACCGACTAAGATGCGTGCAGATAAATAAGTGCCGGTTGCAATGATCACTTTGGATGCCATGTACCGGGCACCGAGTACGGTTTGCACACCGCTCAGTTGACCGTCACTGAATAAGAGCTTAGCGACTTCCTCTTGTCGTAGTTTGAGACCGGGAGCTCGTTCCAAAGTATGAAGCACATACTTCTGATAACTTACACGATCCACTTGTGCTCTCGGGGAATGGACGGCCGGTCCCTTAGATGCATTCAGCATACGAAATTGCATGCCTGCAGCATCGGCTGCCTTCCCCATGATACCGCCCATCGCATCGATTTCACGGACAACTTGGCCTTTTGCTGTGCCTCCGATGCTGGGATTGCAAGGCAAATTGGCGACGGATTCTAAGTCCATCGTGAAGAGAATCGCTTCAAACCCGAGTCGACTTGCGGCTAGAGCCGCCTCTACGCCGGCATGACCGGACCCTACGACAATTAGGTCAGCTACACCTGCGATATAGGGCTTCACTTATGGCACCTACTTTCCTACACAAAACCGGGCAAACAGATTCTCGAGCACTGCTTCGTTCATATCATGACCCGTTAATTCTGACACTTCTTCGGCAATCGACAAGAGCGCTTGTGCTAAGAGATCCTCAGGTAGGATCCCCACATCAGCCAGTAACGTCATAAGGCGATCGTGAACTCGTAACAAGATTCCATGTTCTCTTTCAGAACTCACAAGGATGCTTTCAGACTGAGGAGGACCGAGGGCTGCAAACTCCTGTGCAATGACATCGAAGATTTTGTCGATGCCCGTTCCATCTGTGACAGATATCGGGATCGTGAAGAGCGGCTCTTGCTCGCTAAGTGTCCCTTGAGATTGGTGGAGTTTATCGGATTTGTGGGACTCGTGGGACGCTTGGGACTTGAGATCCCCACTGGAATCAAGATCACCATAGGACCCACCGCTGTCCGTCAAATCACTCTTACTGCGCAAGACATGGAGCGGTGCATGCTTACGAAACCCGGCGATATCTGTTATGAGCTTTTGTGTCAGATCCTCATCACTTGGGACGAGATAAAAAATAAGATCCGCCTCCTGAGCTGCAAGTTCAGAGCGCTCAATGCCCATCTTCTCAATTGGATCATTACTATTTCTAAGACCTGCCGTATCAATCCAACGCACCGGGATTCCATCCATAATTAAAGAGACTTCAATAGTATCGCGGGTCGTACCGGGAATATCGCTCACGATTGCTCTATCCTGCTGTACGAGTTTATTGAGGAGTGAGCTCTTGCCCGCATTCGGAGGACCAAGGAGAACAATTGCAAACCCTTCTTGAAGAGCCTTGCCTTGACGATATGACTTCAATAGATCCTCGCAACGAGCGACAATACTTTCCAAAGAGCGCCGCAAAACATCAACTTCCAAGATAGAATCTTCATGTTCAGGATAGTCGATCGCTAGTTGTAATTCTGCAATAACATCGATCAGAGCATTCCTTAAGCCCTGATAAACTTCACTCAATCCACCACCCAATCGCTTCAATGCTTGCTGGGCAGTCCTATCAGCTCGTGCATCGATGAGATCAATGACGGCTTCCACCTGAGTCAAGTCAAGCTTTCCATTTAGAAAAGCCCGTTCCGTGAATTCCCCTGCCTCAGCCATTCTGCCGCCTAGTCTGGTTGCCACTTCCAAGACCTTAGTCCTTACCGCCATGGAACCATGTAAGGAAACTTCAACCATCTCTTCACCGGTATAGGAATGTGGCGCACGATAACGCAGAATCACTGCTTGATCAATGGGTTCATCATCGTGTGGATCGAAAAGATAACCATAAGCGGCCTGATATCCGGGCAGCTCATCAATCACTTTGGCACGCGATTCAGCTTTGATGTTGTCGCCTTTAGGTAGTGGACCAAAACGAAACCAGCGGTCCAGCCATTTGGCGGAACCGGACCCACTGATCCTCAATACTTGGAGAGCGGAACTCACAGCAGGGCTGGAAAAAGCAAAGATTATATCTGACACTCTCACACCTCCTAGAAAGCAAAGACGGCATTCAATTGCCGTCCTTACCTAAATATTGAAGTAGCGATAGAGATTATTCAAAGGAAACATCGTCATAATCTTCAAGATCGATGACAACGAAACGATTCCTTCCTTGACCTTCGCTATACGTTATAATCCCCGGGAAATCCACAAGAGATTCATGGACGATTCGACGATCCGGAGCACGCATCGGGTTAAGCTCATAAGCATTTCCGGTCGAAAGAGCCCTTTCAGCCGTCTTCTTGGCCAAATCCACCAGTCCTTCTTTGCGACGACGATGATAGCCACCGATATCAAGTTGGACAAACTTAGTGTCAGGTCCATGGCGATGCGTCATAAGGATCAACAGATACTGGAGCGAATTAAGCGTTGCACCACGCCGACCGATGAGAATCCCACACTCTTCCCCATCGATATCTGCATAAAGGTTTTCGTCATCTTCCCAAACTTTTAGTGTGAGATCATCCTTGAGTCCCATGAGATCTAAGACGGCTTCAAGAAATAAGCGTGCCACTTCAGTCGTCGTTTTATCTTCATGTCTAAGATAATCAAGCCATGCTTTGACCGAATCTTCATTCGTTCCGGGATGGTCGGAATAAATCAAGTCATCACTTGGTTCAGTGAATGGTTCATCCGTCGAATCAACGACGATCGTGCCATCAACAGGATCCGGCTCCGAAACGGTAATTTCAGGTGTTGAATCATCTAAAGGCGCATCAATAGCCGTTACACGGACAATAGCATCCTTCCGGCCAATTCCAAGAAAAGTCCCGGGTTCTGCCTCACGGAGAACCTCAACTTCAACATCAGAACGCTCTAAGCCAAGCGATTCTAACGCACGCTGAACAGCTTCTTCTATCGATGCAGCTTGAGTTTCAATGGTCTGTTTCACACTTAACCTCGATTCTTACCGGTGGACTTCCTTGAGGACTTGCCCCGGCTTTTTGTTTTCTTTGGCTTGTCGGCTGCGGCAGCTTCGATCTTCTCTTCAAGTTTGAGCTCGCCGGCTGCCTCTTCACGAGTCTTGACCCTCTTTGAATCAGCAGCTTCCATTGCCTGATAGAAAGGCTTGGTATAGAGATAATAAAGAATCATGCTCTGAACAACAGCCATCAAGTTACCGACGATCCAATAAAGTCCCATAGCAGCAGGCATGGAGAACGAGAAGAACACCATCATGAGAGGCATGCTCCACTTCATACAACCCATCATGTCCTGATTGCCTTGGGGAGTTTGCTGCGCCGGATTGATCTTCGCTAACTCTTTCTGCTTCTTCTGAGCTTGCATAGCAGGATTCAATTTCTCGCCAACTAAGGTTGGTAAGAAACTGGTTACTGCCGTGAGAATGGGAATGATGAGCAGTGGGAGATAAGTACTGCGTTCCGGTCCCATGAGACGACCCAAGTCAATGCTGGGAGTTAGACCTGTATTCAAGCCCAGGAAATTCATGTTTAGAAGGTCTTGTGCTCTGATAAGTCCCTCTTTAATCGTTTCTACCAGAATCCCTGGATTTTCAAAAAGCGCTTGGTTCAAAGCAATATTGAAGTTTTGTACGTCACGGACCGCAGCTTCCGCCAAAATTCCTCGTTCAACAAAGATATCAGCGATCTGTCTCAAGTTATCCACCGGCACACCAACGATGTAATTGAGCGGTCCGGAAACAACACGATAAACAGGCCACATGAGAACCATCGTAAGAAGGAGCGGCAAACAGCCCCCCATCATGGAAACGCCATGCTCCTTATAAAGAGACATCTGAGCTTGAGAATACTTCTCTTTATCGCCTTTATAGATGCGTTGAAGCTCATTCAATTGAGGTTGTAGAGCTTGTTGTTGCAACGAACTCTTATGCTGTTTGACGTTGAAAGGGATAAAAAAGAGCCGAACCAAGATAGTGAAGAAAATAATGGAGAGACCATAATTCCCTAAAATGAAATAAAGTTGTCTCATTAGCCAGCCGAATGCTGTGTAAACGGGGGCTAAGAGAGAAGCTTGAAACATGATATCCATACTTACCTACACTTTGACATTAAGAATCAATAATCAGATATATTGACAGAATTACTAGATGAACTCATCGGACAGGATCATAACCACCGGGATGAAACGGGTTACAGCGCAGTATTCGAGCTATCGCCTTCAATGATCCCTTGATCACGCCATATCGTGAGATGGCTTCATAAGCATACTGCGAACATGTCGGTGTAAAACGACATGAAGGCCCCAGATATCCGGAGATCGATTTCTGATAGAAACGGATCAATGCTAGAAAGAGTCGCTTCATACTCTAGCCTTTCTGCTCATACTGACTTCGAGCTAGAAGGTTTGAAGCTCCTAAGAGTGAGCGTGCTTCACTTAAGATTACTTGGTACTCTGCATTCTTAGCGTGTGGCCTTGCCATCAATACAAAATCATAAGCATCCGGCAGATCAGACCTTAGGCTGCGTGCAATTTCACGAAGTTGGCGTTTCAGACGATTCCGTTCAACTGCATTGCCAATTCCTTTACTGCAGGTAACACCAAATCTTGATGGATCGTGATCACGACGCTTACGATAATGGATCGAAAGATGGCGTCCTTGGAGGCGTTTACCTCTTCTAATGATATGAGAAAAAGCATGATTCTTCTTGAGAATTCTCATTCAAACAATCACGCTCCTCTCAAACTTGCATCTACCCGGCTATTCTAGACAGAAAGCTGCTTGCGTCCCTTTTGACGGCGCCTGCGCAATATTTCGCGACCGGCACTCGTACTCATCCGCTGACGGAAACCATGCACTCTTGCACGCTTCCTCTTCTTGGGCTGGTATGTACGTTTTGGCATTCTCTTCACCTCCAGATTATTACAACATTCGCCATACTAGGCGAAAACTGCTATTACGTCAATTTAGAGCATGCGTCATACAAAACCAAGTATCAGGACCATGCCTTCTCTTAAACTCATCATAGGCTCGATCACGCTGCTCTTCATCTACAAAAAACGCAAAACACGTCGGACCACTTCCGGTCATGTTTGCATACAGAGCATTCATTTCATAGAAAGAAGAAATTATATCAGAAATCAATGTCTTGGACATAGGTTCAAGGAGCTCAACAAATGTATTTTTCGCAACTTTACGTAGATTTCCAATCTCACCGGCCTCGAGTGCTCGTTTGATGCCTTCCAGATCACTTTGAGCAAAACTGCGACCCTCAAGTTTTGCAGTGTCATACAACCAAAAAGCCCTACCGGTAGAAACAGAAACATCAGGCTTCACCAAAAGTAGCGGATAATTTGATAAACGATACGACAAAGGCTCTAAGTTCTCGCCACGACCGGTAGCCAAAGCAATACCGCCATAGTATGAGAATGGCACATCAGCGCCGAGTTCAACAAGACTCTCTTCAAGCTTCAAAGCTAGAAATGGATCATCATGAATTACTCTTCTGACAACAGCTGCAGCATCAGAACTTGCGCCTCCGAGTCCTGCTTGTGCAGGGATAGATCGTTCTATGCTCATCGTATTAAAGGATAACTTAGGCTCATGATCGTACTGAACACAAAGCATCAGATACATTTGTAAAGCACGCACAATAGACCATTGGTTTAGTTCAAGAACCGGATTATCTTGATGAGCATTCAGCTTGTCTGTTTGAGCAAACTCAAAATAAAAAGGTCCATAGTGAGTTTCCAACGTCTGCCCTGTTTCCTTCCGAGAGAAAATAATCCGGTCGTGAAATGCCGTATCAAACATTATGCTGGTCAAATTGTGATATCCATCTTGACGCAGATCACCAATATCTAAAAACAAATTGATCTTTGCGTTTGCTAGTTCCGTTGTTCTCAAAGGCTCAACCTTTCACGTCGTGATATGAATAACTTTGAGCTGAAAAAGGGTCCGAACATATCTGTCCGGACCCTTGGCTCTTGCGATAGTTAATCACAATTTAGGCTACAAAGATCTCTATCGCTTCCGTCAGAAGATCAACGTAACTGAAGGACACTCGCTGTGCTTTCGTTCCATTTCCATAGTAACAAGAAACAACAAATACTCTTGGGAAGCATTCTGTGAGTATGCCTTCATGGATGATCGTCCGACGTCGCCCGCCGTTTGTCTTGACGCGTACTTTATGGCCTATACAAGCCTCCACATCCTGACGGACGGCATCCAGATCCTTCTTAATTATCAAGGTAGCACCTCCTTGCCTAGCCCGGCGCGGAAAGAACTCTAAAGAGAGCAGGAAAATTGCGCATAGTGGCCCACAACAAACAATAAAGTCAAGCATACAACATTCTGCAGGTTTGTGCAAATGCTTGCACCTTGTCCCACCAAGCAAGAAGCAAGTACTAAGCATGGAATAAGCCCTTTATCATGGATATCGTTAATTCCACATAGAGTAAAGAAAAGCCGGCTTGGCTTCCAGGCATTGGTTCCAGCTATAGTAATGACTTAGAAATAAACATCAATTATTCACAGTCTCAAACGACTACATCAATATTTCTGAGCCTTCGAACCCTTCACCCAAAACCTCTCGACTATCCAAGACAAAGATAAAACTATTGGGGTCTTTGGTCACTGCCAGATTCTTTAGGAATGGGATTTCTTTCTTCATCAAAACGCAGACAAGCATAAGACGATCTTGATTCGTGAACATTCCTACGCTCTTAATGCCGGTCACACCTCTATCCATCGAAGATAAGATAGCCGCTGCAATGTCTTCACTATGGTCAGAAATGATGAAAGATACCTTCTTGTAATTGAAGCCTTCAATCACACCATCCATCGCTCGGCTTGTTAAATACACGCCTAAGGACGACCAAAGAGCCAGACGTACCATCCCGGGATCTTCTTGGTAATAAGCTATGGCTGTGCATGCAATGATAATGGCATCAAAGAGCCAGATCATCTGTCCTAGGCTAATAAAATGAAGCTTCTTTCGAAGTAGGATGGCTAGAATATCTGTGCCGCCTGAAGTATAGCCTGCGATAAAGATCATACCGAGGCCCAGACCAAATAGGGTTCCACCCGCAATCGTTGAAAGAATGACTTGATCTGTAATTTCCGAATGTTCAAATAAGAAATGCGAGAGCGGCTCGAAGACCGGTGAGGTTAAATCCGTCACAACACCAAAAACAATCGTCCCGATGACACTTTGAACAAAGAAGCTGCGACTGACTCTGAAATATCCGAGAAGAAAGATTGGGATATTCATGCCAATCATGAACGTACCGAAAGGAAGATTCCAACCTGTAATATACAGGATAAGACTTGCAACCCCGCTGATACCACCCATGATTAAGCGATTAGGAAAAAAGAAAACATGCAAAGCAAAGGAAGCTATAACAGCTCCCAAGACCATGATGAAGAAAGATTTAACCCAACTGCGGCGACTATTGGTTTCATTCCTGAAGAGTTCGGAGAGCTTTAGCATTCACTACTCCTCAAGAGTGTTGTTCTGTTTCATCTGACGGTATTCCATCGGTGTCATATTCATTTGCTTGCGAAACGCAGCATTAAAGCGTTGCGGACTGGTAAATCCTACGCGCATAGCTATCGACGAGACTTTTGTGTCTTCGTCTTCTAAGAGTTCGCAAGCCTTATCGACTCTTACCTTTAAGAGGAAATTCATGGGACTAACACCTAGCTCCTCACGAAAGGCTCGAGCAAAATAGCCCTGACTCAAGAAAACATAGTCTGCGACATCTCCAACATTGATGCTACGGTCAAAGTTATCGAGGATAAAGTCCCTAGCAACATAGACGAGTTCTTTTGCCCTTCCTGTCCTGACCTTTAGGGACTCTTCCCATTCTTCTTTCAAAGCACGACTGGCAAACACTAATAATTCAGTGCTTAAGGCTTGCATGAGCAAATCATTACCGTAATTATCATCGCCGTGGTAACGCAGCACTCTATCTGCGACATCAGCAATCTCGCGACGCCATTTTCCTCGTAGAAGGAAGTAATCCGCTCTAGTCTGTGGTTCCTCTTCACCTGTTAGGTATTCCATAAAGTGTGCAAACGAGGCTGGACTTACTCGAATCCTTGAAGAACTTTGTCCTCGTTGCAAAGTCTGCGTTGATGCAAATCCAAAGTAGACACTGATAATCTCAGCCGGGTTCTGTGATGGAATCTCATAACTGTGTTCAGTAAAAGGAAGCAGGATCATTGATTGACCTGCACTTACGACCACGGTCTTACCTTTGATCCTATAAACTAGCTCACCGGATACAACATGTGATAATTCATAATACTCGTGAGAACTGGGAACTTTATTCGTCTGGCCTGCCGAGAAATTACGTTCAAGACCTCGAATGATGAAAGGAACATCAAACGAACTGTCATTGACACTGTTCGAGTTTGACCTAAGACTTGGATTCAAACCATATCGATAGTTCATATAAACTGACACATCCCATCTAGCAAGCGGCACAAGTATGTTCTGATTCTTTAACGAAAGATGAGTGTCATTTTAACAAATGAACAAAAGTAAAGGAAGTGAGCTCAGAGAACCTGAGGCTTCACTTCCTTTCATTGAACTTGGTCGTTTTACGCAACAATGCGCGCTACATCAAATTGGCCTAGAAGATCTTTGAGGACTGTGACTTCGGTACCATTAAGTCCGATGCCTCGGCTCATCTTCTTATGCTCAGGATCCCAATCTCTGATATCCAGTCTACCCTGGCGACCATTCCAAGCGACAATATTGACTTCTCGACTCCAACCGCTGGATGACGTACTCAGTTTACCGATGTGATCGATGATTTCGTAGGTCACAGGATCTCGTCGTTGGTCAAACCTTTCTGATTTACGATCATCTAAAGCTTTTGCTTGCATACTTACCTCCTTAGCCTTTCCATATTTCGGAAGCGTTATGGAGATAGTAACAAGCCTGTGCAATTTCAAATGCGGATAATTATCCTATTAACTCCGCATAAGCATGAAAAAGAGCTACGGTTCGTACCATAGCTCCAAATTGACGAAATACTATAGATGACTAGGCTGTACGCTCTTTCTCAAGCTCATCAACATCCGACTCAATGAGTAGAGGCTTTTCTTCTCTTCTCACAGCAGCACCGGTGATAACACACTCAATGACGGCTTCATCCGAAGGAACTTGATACATTACATCAAGCATAACATTCTCAAGAATAGCTCTGAGTCCTCGTGCACCGGTCTTGCGTTGCATAGCCAGCCTTGCAACTTCCCGTTTTGCTTCGTCATCAAAGCTGAGCTCAACGCCATCCATCTCAAGGAGACGATGATATTGTTTGAGGAGAGCATTCTTAGGCTCTTCAAGAATGCGAATTAGCATCTCTTCATCAAGACGATCTAAGCTGACCAGCACAGGTAAACGGCCAATCAGTTCAGGAATCAATCCATATTTTTGGAGATCTTCGGGCAACAATTGAGAATAGAGACCTTTGAAACCATATTTCTTCTCCGGTTCAATCTCAGCGCCGAAGCCGATGCTCTTTTCATTGCTACGATCGCGAATGATATCTTCCAAACCATCAAAGGCACCACCAACAATAAACAAAATGTTTTCTGTATTCATCTGAATAAATTCCTGATGAGGGTGCTTACGTCCTCCTTGCGGTGGAACGTTGGCTATTGTGCCTTCGAGGATCTTTAACAAGGACTGCTGAACGCCTTCTCCACTCACGTCACGAGTGATCGACGGATTCTCTGACTTCCTGCTAATTTTATCGATCTCATCGATATAGATAATACCTTGCTCTGCACGAGCAACATCATAATCTGCATTCTGCATCAATCGAAGTAAAATGTTTTCAACATCTTCCCCGACATATCCTGCTTCGGTCAAAGACGTAGCATCGGCTATTGCAAAAGGAACATCCAAAATGCGTGCCAAAGTTTGAGCTAAATAAGTCTTGCCGGAACCTGTAGGACCGACAAGCAAAATATTGCTCTTTTGGATCTCTACATCTTCCTGGTCACTTCGCTTATGCCCTTGCTTTGCATTGGATTGAAGGCGCTTATAATGGTTATAGACTGCCACTGAAAGTGCCTTCTTGGCATCTTCTTGTCCAATCACATACTCATCGAGCTTCGAACGAATCTCTTTCGGTAACGGTAATTTATTGTCTTCAGCTCCCGGAAGGCGATCCATAAGATCATCCTTTAATTCCTCTTGGAGAATCTGGTGACAAATGTCGACACAACGGTCGCAGATATAGACACCCGGGCCTGCAATGAGGCGCTGGGCATCTTCTTCGCTTCGCTTACAAAAAGAACAAACAATGGACATAGAGTCCTCTGCCCTCCTTATCGATACGACGTAGGTTCCTATTCACCGCGCTTAGTCATGATGTGATCGACGAGACCATAATCCAATGCTTCTTCAGCGGTGAGCCATGTGTCGCGATCCGTATCTTTCGCAACACGCTCTAGAGGCTGACCTGTCCGTTCGGCAAGAATACGATTAAGTCTTGCACGAGTCCGTAGAATATGGAGCGCTGCAATCTCAATTTCCGTAGCTTGGCCCTGAGCACCACCTGACGGTTGGTGAATCATGACTTCAGCATTCGGAAGAATGAAGCGCTTGCCCTTCTCACCTGCAGCCAAGAGGAAGGCACCCATGCTGGCTGCCATACCCATGCAGATGGTTTGGACATCGGCTTTGATATATTGCATCGTGTCGTAGATCATTAAGCCGCTGTGGACTTCACCACCGGGACTATTGATATAAAACTGGATATCACGATCCGGATCTTCAGCTTCAAGATACAAGAGCTGAGCAGTGATTAAAGATGCGGTCGTAGCATTGACGTCTTCACTTAAAATAATGATTCGCTCTTTAAGCAAACGAGAATATATGTCATAGGAACGTTCACCGCGATTGGTCTGTTCAATGACCATTGGAACAAGTGCCGCCTCATTAGGGGTTAGAATCTCGTTATGAATTTTCACAGGTACACCTCACTTCTAGTGCTAAACATTTCGCATAATACTTAGTCGCTATTATCACACCATCATTTGGCACTAATAGGCAAACCCTGACTTTATAGTCCGCAGTTTGCCTATTGATATTACTATGTTAGTCATTAAGTATAACCTTCGATAACCTATCGATACCAGCACATTGGTCTTATGTTCACCTTACGGATGGAATCTCAGTTACTCTGCAGCAACGTCCTCGGAGTCATCAGCCTCAGATTCTTCTTCCGGAACTTCAACATTGACTTCTTCGTCTACCGGAGCTTCGTCCAGTTCTATGCGATGCTCCTTAAGGAAATCCATGGTCAGGCGACGCTTCAAATCAACATATAGAGCATCTTCATTGTCCGCAAACTGAGACTTCAAGCTGTCAACGGTCATGCCATATTGCTCAGAGAAGTTCTGCAGTTCTTCATCCATATCTTCTTGCGTAGGTTCAATTGCCTCAACCTCGCGGATCTTATCGAGGACGAGGCCTGTACGAATGGAACGCTCGGCGTTAGCACGAAGGTTCTTACGAATCTCATCCATGCTTTGACCTGTCATCTCTACGAACTGTTGAAAATTCATGCCGTATTGACGGAATTGCATGTCTTGTTGTTGGATCTCACGATCGATCTCTTGTTCAATCATGATTTCCGGGACATCAATCTTAGCCTGATCAACAATTTTCTGGAGCATTTGCTCATTTAAATCTGACTGACGATGTTCTTCTTGATGTTCTACCATCTCACGCTTGATATCTTCACGATATTCTTCAAAGGTATCAAACTCGCTGACGTCCATGGCAAAGTCATCGTCCAGCTCGGGTAATTCTTTCTCGAGGACGCTATTGACCTTAACCTTGAAGATGACATCTTCGCCGGCAAGGTCTTCGGAGTGATACTCTTCAGGGAAGGTCAGCTCAATATCTTTCTCATCACCAACGTTCAAACCGATAAGGGCATCTTCAAAGCCTGGAATGAATGAATTACTACCAATGTCAAGGTTATGTCCCGTGGCAGTGCCACCGTCGAAGGCTACATCATTATGGAAACCTTCATAATCTAAATTGACGCGATCGCCTGTTTCAATGCTTCGATCTTCAACAGGGATCCAGCGCGCATTTTCCTTCTGAACTTGTTCGAGCCTTGCATTAAGAGCGTCGTCGCTGATCTCCGCTTTCTCTGCATAGACAGAGATACCCTTATATTCGCCGAGTTCAACTTCAGGCGGTAAGGTATAGATTAATTTCGCTGTAAAACCCTTACGATAACCAATCTCTTCGACATTGAGCTCCGGTGAAGCAACCGCTTCGATTTCATGTTCGCGCACTAAACCCGGTAGAGCCGTATCTAATAGTTCTTGAATAGCATCGTCATAAAGAGTGGACTCTCCATACATACGGAGCGCTACGCCGATCGGTGCCTTGCCTTTACGAAAACCGGGAACGTCGAAGTGTCCGGCATTCTCACGGTAAGCATTTTGCATGGCTGCCTGAAACTCTTGCTCCGTGAAGCTGACACTTAGCTCACCCTGCTTTTCATCAAGAATACGATATTCCGATTGCATATTTCCTCCTAAAATTACAAGAACTTGCAAGTACTGTCTGGTGCTAATCTCTATCTAAAACGCGAAGTATTTTAACACAGAACGAACCATAATGAACCAACAATAAAAAAGCGCTCCACTTAAGACGTGAAGCGCATGTACATGGCGCGCCCGGAAGAACTTGAATCCACAACCTTCTGATCCGTAGTCAGACGCTCTATCCAGTTGAGCTACGAGCGCATTAAAGTACGAAATAGGATAATAACTCATTCTTGAATTCTTGTCAAAGCGATTATTTTTCCGCTTTCAGTATAAGACGTTTCATTATCTAATCGGGTAGGAGGCTGTCCGTTAATCGGGCAGCCGTCCTCCCACACCACTGTA
>CAYFSS010000001.1:0-127232 GCA_964345975.1 uncultured Oscillospiraceae bacterium | reverse complement strand
TCTAGAGGACCAACATTGTACTAGCGCATTTTACACAAGATTCTGGACTTGACTCTTTCCCTGAGATCGTAAGGATGTTTTGATCTATCGATGCGCCTGCATTGCATACGAGCAAATCAAGATTACCCAGTAAACGTATTGCTTCGCTCACGGCTTTTTCAGCGGTATCCTTCTTATCAAGATCAGCTTGAATAGCAAAGAACCGTCTACCGTACTTCTCAACGAATTCTCTAGTTTCTTCCACGCCTTCATCGTTGCTTGAATAAGTGACAGCGACGTCGTAGCCATCTTTAGCCAACACAGAGGCTATACCTTGCCCGATTCCGCTGCTGCCACCGGTTATCATCACAGTTGGATTTATCTTAGTCATGGTATAGATCTAAGCTTTCTAGCAAGTGTTCAATTAAGTTCTAAACTTTATCGCCATAGTTCCATTCTACAAAGCGTTCTGTTCGTGCACAGTATCGAGTCGTACATAGTGTCGCGCGATGCCTTAAGGGTAGATATGCAGTGCTAATAGGTCAGATTTCGCATAAGCCTCTACGTTCCAATGAAGTGAGCTTCAATAAGGCTCAGGATTTGAGAAGATTCCGATAGACTTTACAAATCATCCGTCGAAACTAACGTGCTTGTACCCGACACAACTGTTAGTGCAGAGCTATGCAGGGTAGGAGGGCAGGGATAATCTGGCTTTTGGGTTGAGCTTTCTTTTGATGGAAGGGCTTCATTTTCGGAACAGGCGCAATACTTGATCACACATCACTCGGCAGCGGATTGCCCTCTGTATCGTACTTCTTGCGCTTGGCTCGAATCTCCTCGATCTCAATCTTATACGTAGCGGTGTACTCCAAACTGACTTCAGCTGCTTTCGCAAAGTGCTCCATTTTCTCTGGCGTGTACTTGTCACAGATGAGTTTTAGTACGTGAAGCTTCTCGTGAGCGTCGGTGACCTCAGATAATCGTCCTCGGACGATGACGGATTCGAACTCCGTTGTGTAAACCTTGCTAAGTACATCTCTTGCTCGACCTGCTTCGAGCAGCGCCCCGATTTCGTCATTATCCATTAGATCGGGTACTCGTACGTCCCCTACGAAGACGACGGTAGCCATCTCACACTTCGCATAGATGCCGATCTTCTCGCCACTCTTGGCAGTATGGAAGTACAAGGCGTCGCCTTCTCTCACCAATGAGAGGGGGAGAGCGGAGGAATAGTTATCCGAATTCACGCTTAAGACACCGTAGGCAGCTTGATCGATGAGAGCTTTACCGAACTCCACGCTCATTTCACGATCTTTACGTCGCATAGCAGTTCGCTTACTCATATCGCGGATCGGGCTGTTTCCGAGGATGCGAGCGAGACCTTGAGCAATGTCGGATTCAAAATCGTCATCGATCCATACATAGTCCAAATCATGCGATAGGCATTCTTCCAGGGTTCGTCGGTTATCTCTCAGCACGACTTCCGGGGTTGTGATGGAATCGTCGAGCCGAGTTTCGATGACGGAGGCGTGGGCTTTTATGTGGTGGAAGTGAGTCTTGATATAGCGCGGGGACATGACGAGACAGATGTAGGTGATGTGTCGAAGATAGTGTTTGTCGAAACCATCTTGCCAGGTAGGGGGAATGTAGAGTCCTTCGATGATGAGATCTTGGTCGTTCTCGATCGCTGTCTTGATCATCTCTTGCACGATAGGCCAGAGGTAGTCGGTGAGCTCGTCGTCATCTTCGGGGGTGAGGGTGGTTTGTCCACTGCGAATGAGCCCCATCTTTAGGTGATCGATGGAGAGATAGGGGTATTGATAGTGCTTAAGGAGTTTTTGAGCGAGGAGGGTCTTGCCTGTGTGAGATGCTCCGGTGATGAGAATAATCATAGGGTGCTCCTTGTTCCATAAAAAAGCCTAAACTTATCTTCAATGTGTACAGTATATCGTGACAGATGTCGTTCAAATCCTGAATAATCAAAGAATCCTCGGCTAATTGTGCTTTGACTTGCTTGAATTAGTGCCAAATTTATTAATTTTATGATATTATTTTAGCTATTGTTTTCAATGATAAGAAATTTTGGGGGTATGTATGGATCTTGGATTAAAAGACAAAGTAGTAGTCATCACAGGTTCAACCGGTGGTATCGGTGAGGCAATTGTGAAGGGTTTCTTGGAAGAAGGTGCGAAAGTTGCATGTACTTCTACCCGTCAAGAGAAGCTCGACGATTTGCTACCAAGACTGACGTTCGATGAAGGTCAGGTCCGTGGCTACGTCCTTGACGTTACCAACGAATCAGAAGTCGAAGCTACCATGAAGCAGATCGTGGAAGACTTCGGTACGATCGACATCTTGGTTCCGAATGCCGGTCAGAATGGTGACGCTGCGTTCGTTCAGGATGCTACGGATGAGAACTGGCGCTGGGTCTTTGACATCAACGTTTTCGGTGTTATGTACTGCATGAAGCACGCTATCCCTTATATCCTCGACGGCGAGTGGGGCTCTATCGTGGTTATCGGTTCTGAAGGCTCCTACGTTGGTTCTGCCGGCATGAGTCATTACTGTGCATCGAAGCATGCGGTCAAGGGTCTTGTCATGAGTGCTGCTCATGAGCTCGGTGACAAGGGTGTTCACGTCAACTTTATTGCTCCTTCAGCGGTTGACACCGAAATGATGCGTCGCATCGAGAAGAATATCTTCGGCGACACGAAGACGCCTGAAGAAGCTGAGCGTTTCTTCGCTGATGCTACTCTCGACAAGCGCTATGCAACTGTTAAGGAAGTTGCTGATGCTACGGTCTTCATGGCTAGCCCGAACACTGCTCATATCATGGGTTACGGTCTCCGTCTCGACGGTGGTAAGCACATCCAGTAATCAAGCATTACTTTTATCCGTTACTATGACGTTTGTAGATCCCGGTTCGTCCGGGATCTTTTTTGTAGAGACTGGCAGAGAGATTGTGATCATGTGTTGTAAGAAGGTACAAAAATAGGCGTTAGAACGAAAATGACTGGTTAATTACTACAGGAAATTAGAAGTATTTGCCGATCCTAAAGCTGTTTTAACATGATTTCATTGTTTCCTGTCACCCTAAGGTTTATGAATATTAAGAGAATAGTGATGATTGCGCTTGCATATGTAGGCGTGTTGGTTGGTGCGGGCTTTGCTTCAGGGCAAGAGATCCTGCAGTATTTTGTGGCTTTTGGGTACCATGGGATTATTGGGGCAGTTGCTGCTGTTATCCTCTTCGGGATCACAGGGCTCATCGCGCTCCAGTTAGGGAGCTATTATTTTGCGAACGAGCATATGGAAGTCTTGGATGAGATCGCTCATCCATGGCTTGCCAAGCTCCTGGATGCTTCGATTTCGTTTACCTGTCTTTGCATCGGTTTCGTGATGATTGCCGGTGCAGGGAGTAATCTGGAGCAACAGTTTGGGCTCCCGATCTGGATCGGGGCGTTGATCATGGCCGTATTGATCATCGTTGTAGGGATGATGGATGTCGAGAAGGTGACCAATGTCATCGGAGCGATTACGCCTTTCATGATCGTGTTTATCGTGGTCGCTGCTGTCTACGCGATAAGTCAAACGGATTTCGAGACGATCCATCAGCTTGATCAATCCGCTAGAACCCTTGAGACAACTTTGCCGTTTTCTTGGCTGTCGTCACTCAATTATGTTGCCATGAGTCTCATGTGCGCAGTGTCGATGGCTATCGTCATGGGTGGCGCCTTGCTCGACCTACGGATTGCACGCTTAGGTGGACTTGTCGGAGGCGTTATCGTCGGTGTCCTGGTTGTCATCATGACGCTTGCTCTCTACTTCCAGGTAGACTTTGTCAGAGCTGCTGATCTCCCGATGCTTGAACTTGTAAACCTGATCAATCCTGCTCTAGGAAGCTTTATGTCTATCGTCATTCTCGGCATGATCTTTAATACGGGCGTGGGTATGTATTATGCCCTCACTGCACGGATCAGTCGTAAGCGCCCGGAGCGCTTTCGCCCGACGCTTGTCATCTTGGTCGTTGTGGGGTACGGCTTGAGCTTCTTGGGGTTCAAGCGCCTGGTCAGTATCTTGTATCCGTTCATCGGTTATATCGGCTTAGCTCTTATTGGTCTCTTCCTTGTGACGTTCTTCCGTGACCGTAAAGCTCATCGCTGGGAAGCTTTGCGCCGTCTCTTTGTCGTTCAGAAGATGCAGCAAAGGATTGATCCGGAGCAGGATTTCACTCGCCAAGATTTGGAAGCCATGGAATACATGGTTGAGAAGTCCACGCTCGAAAACGAGGTTCTCAAAGAAGTCGCACGGGACGAAGCACTCGATACTCTTACTGTAAGCGTTGAAGCTAAGCTTCCCGGTCAAGAAGAAAACTGACCTTTGTAGGCGGTTCGGAATCGATGGATCAGAAAGATTGTGAGTTTAAAGGGCACTGAGGCTCCGTGCCGGATGTTGTGCATTCAAGGGGAGGAAAATGCGAAAGCGCGTACCGAGGCCTTCCCGAGAGAGGACTCGGAAGTAGCCGCCATGTTGCGTGACAATCCAATCTGCGATGGAGAGACCAAGCCCTGTACCTCCCGTATGCTTGGTCCGTGCAGGATCCGCCCGATAGAAGCGCTCGAAGATCATGGGTAGGGCTTCGTGTGGGATTCCTTCACCGGCATCCTGGATGGTGAAGATTGCGTAATCATCCTCGATCGATGTCGAGAGTTGGATGTGTGTATCAGGTGCTGAGTATTTCTTGGCGTTGTCGCAAAGGATCCGCATCACTTGCTTGAGCATGTTTCGGTCACCGTGGAGCTCAACGATTTCGTCTGCATCGACGACCCACTCGTGCGCCTCATCGATCATGGCAAATTCATCGCCTACATCGCGTACCAATTCAGACAGATCTAAGGTCTCGAAATTGAGGGCTTGTCGCCCTGTATCACCCCGTGCAAGGAAGAGAAGTTGTTCTACCAAGAGTTGCATCTGCCTCGCCTCATCTTGAATCGCCTGAATGCTTTCTTGTAGGACGGCTTCATCTTGACTACCCCAGCGTGCGAGGAGGTCGGCATAGCCTTGGATCACGGCGATCGGAGTCTTTAGTTCGTGCGACGCATCGGACACGAAGCGGTTTTGCTGCTGATAGGAATCGTGCATTTTCCCCAGGAGATTGTTGATCGCGGTCTCTAGTCCCATGAGTTCTTTATCCCCGGTCGTTAAACGATCGTCAGGAGAGGAAGGCGTGAACTCAGCAATTGCATGTTCCAGTTCATGGTAGCGCTCGGAGTCAAGCGCAACTTCTTGAAGCGAGACTTCACTTAATTCTTCTGCTTTCTCTGCCAACATCTGGAGGGGGCGAAGCGATCTCAATACGCGCTTGCGTCCTTTCAGTGCGAGGGAGATAAGAGCGATGATCTGGAAGGTCAATAGTATCAAAAAGCCTAAACTCGCTAAGCGGAGCGGCTCTTTCAGGTAAACTTTATAGCCGGTTTCGAGAGATGGAGACGGCATCGGATTGGCGTCTCGCTCAGAACGCGTTCGAAGGGTGGCAACGGAGGTTTCCCCGATCTCTTGGGAAGAATCCGAATCCCATGAGCCTTCGATGCCACTGGAGTCGTCCGCCTCGCTTGTGTTACCTAAGTTACGGGTACCATCGGTGTCTCCATCGGTGTTCCCTGAAGCGTCTCCATCGGTGTTCCCTGAAGCGTCTCCATCGGTGTTCCCTGAAGTGTCCTCATCATGGTCTTCATTTGCCCCTACTGAGCCATTCGCTTCCGGACCGCCTGCCGTATCCTCAATGACATCGCCATCACTTATCAGTTCAGGGTTTTCCAGTAAGAATTCTTTGCGCGGCCCGAATTGATAGTACACACCTTCGAAGAGGCTCCGACTCCAGTGCTCATCACGAAACTGCTCAGGTAACTCATAGCTGAAACTGCGGTCGAGGTCTAAGCGCCAGGCACTTCCCAGATAAGTCCACTCTAAATTCCCCAGAAACAAGCCTATGACCAGGAGCATCACAAGAACATCAAAGAGCAGGAAGAAGGCAAGGATGCGATACAGGTAGCTCCTATGAATGCGGCCAGCTATAGAATTCGTGCGTGGCTTGGATTCGTATTTAGCCATGGTTCGGGTTTCTTAAGCTGTATCCTACGCCGCGGATCGTATGGATGAACTTCACCCCAAACCGATCGTCGATCTTCTGCCTTAAGTAGCGCACATAGACATCCACGACATTGGTTTCCCCAATAAAATCATAGCCCCACACTTGGGTGAGAAGTTGATTTCTTGATAGGACAATCTCATCGTTTTCCATGAAGGCTTGTAAGAGGAGGAACTCGCGGGCTGTAAGGTCTATTTCTTCATCCTGATATGACACAAGGTGACGTGCCGGATCCAGTTCGAGATCTCCCACTCGCAAGACGTCGCTCGTCTCTTCTTCTCGGCGCTGCTTGCGAAGAGAAGAGCGGATACGAGCCAAGAGTTCTTCAATCTGAAAGGGCTTGGTGATGTAGTCATCAGCACCCATATCGAGGCCACTCACCTTGTCCATGACTTGGTCACGCGCCGTGAGCATGATGACAGGGACATCGCTTTCGCGACGTAGGCGACGGAGGACTTCCAAGCCTGATAGACCGGGTAACATAATATCTAGAAGGATCAGGTCGAAATCCCCCGATTCCGCCTGATCCAAACCCGATCGCCCATCGCTTGCGATTTCAACGTCATAGCCCTCATGTTTAAGTTCTAATTCAATGAATCGAGCAATCTTCTCTTCATCTTCGACGATCAATACTCTGTACATCGTAGCTCTACTTCCTAAGCAACCCTACGTTCTAATTCTCGTGACGGTTGTGGTAAGCATCCTTCTCTTTGAAGGTCGTGTCGACCCAATTCGTCACTTTGTTGAGCGTATAGTTGATATGTCTAACTTCGCCGGGTCCTTCTATCTGGTAGTTTACCCCAAAGAAGAGACTCACAATAAAGGCGATCAAGAGGAAGGGAACACTAAAGAAGGTGAAAACTGCCAGGATGATTAGCCAGAAGAGCGTGGAGAGTTTCATGGAGGTGATTCGCTCATTGTTTCGACTGATGTTGAGACGGTGCTTCTTGGCCTTTGCGTAAGCCCGCTTTACCCATGAAACAAAGCCTTGACCGTGATCTCTAACCCTATCGTATCTATCCTTCTTGCTGTAGGCATAGTCCTCAGACTGTAGCCTTCTCCTATTATTAGAAGTCTTCGCAGGCTCCTCCTGATAGGGGACGTAATCGTCCACAGGATCCTTAGGGCCATCAACCTCAGGAGCTCCATGAGATACTTCATCCGCCGGCTTTTCATGTTTTGGAGACCGCTCAACTTGAGCATCTTGCTCCTCAAGGACCTTCGTGTTCTTTGCCGATGCCTGGTTTCTTTCGTACGCTACAAAAGCCTCCAGAATATCCCATTCATGCTCTTCCAAATACTCTTTGGCGACGGTGTATGTCGTTCCAAATGCATCTTGGAATCTCTGAATCATTTCTAAATTTGTCATCCGGTGCCTCCTTCGGTGCTCTTGGTGAGCTATTGGCTTTCACATGAGCTTCATCGCTCTAGAATTTGTACTATGGCGCCATCTTAGGAGTCCAAGATGGGAGAATCTTCATAGCCGGATGAGACTTTGATGAGAATCCGAACAGACAAAGATTTGACTTCTTGTTAGAATCCCAAAGAAACAAAGATCAGGGAGGAAAACCGTATGATTGATCTAAAAAAATACAAGGTTCCTGCAAAGAAGAACGTAAAACTTAAGGACTATAGCACCGGCTATAAAGGTCCTCTCACAAAGAAAGAGGTCTACGATTACCTCCTACCGGCGAATCAACAAGCCATGCGAGACTGGCAAGAGAGGCTCTATGCCGATAATAAGATGTCCTTGCTCATTGTTCTCCAGGCCATGGATGCTGCGGGGAAGGACGGAGTCATTAAACATGTCTTCACGGCTATGAATCCTCAAGGTGTAAAGGTCACACCTTTCAAGGTCCCGACATCATTGGAAGAGGATCATGATTATCTCTGGCGCATTAACAAAGCATTACCGGCTCGAGGAGACATTGGGATCTTCAACCGTTCCCATTATGAAGAAGTCTTAGTCACAAGGGTCCATGGTCTCTTGGAGCATTCACAAATACCGGCTCATCTGATTGATGAAAATATTTGGAAGCGTCGTTTCGAGGAGATCCGAAATTACGAAGAGTATCTTTCAAATAATGGTACAAAGATCCTCAAGTTCTTCCTCCACGTCTCCAAAGATGAGCAAAAAGAGAGATTGCTTTCTCGCATCGATAGACCGGAGAAGAATTGGAAGTTCTCAAGTTCTGATGTAAGTGAACGAGAACATTGGGATGATTATCAAGCGGCCTACGAAGAACTTCTGTGCGCGACATCAACTAAGCAGTGTCCCTGGTTTGTTATCCCTGCCGATCGCAAGTGGTACACGCGCTACGTTATTTCAGAGATCGTGGTTCGGACATTTCATGAGATGGATCCCAGATTCCCGGATCTTGCGCCTGAAGAAGTTGAGAAACTCAGTCATTGGCGTGACGTTCTTTTAGAAGGTAAGTAAGACTTTCGGCTCATAAGCATTGAAGAAGAGGCAGTCGTTGGAGGCTGCCTTTTGTATACCGAGTTTTAAAGGAAAATGGTTGGGGATTTTTTATGATAGTGTGTGATTTCGCAAGCATCGGGGGTCAAAACTTGTGCCATTTTGCGCTATCTCTTAGAATGGAAATATTATTTTCCTAACCTAACAATCGTATTATTGAAAGGGAAACTATGGTCAATGAAATCTTATTTATTGCTATCGTGAATCGTGGTATGGCGGATGAGGTCCTCAGCGAGATGCAGGGCTTCGGTCTCGCAGGGGGTATCGTCTTTCACGGTGAGGGAACGGTGCCGAATCGTATCCTACAACTTCTAGGGCTCGATGAAAGTCAAAAAGACATTATCGTTGTTCCAATCCCTCGTCTCTTCGAGAATCCGCTACATGAGATGATGCTTCAGACCTTCAACATCAACAAACGCTATAGGGGCATCGCCTTCTCGATTCCTATGAGCAATAACATGGGCTACGATATTCTTGAAGAAGGTTATCGTTTTGATCCAATGCTCTTCGAATATCACTGTATTCATGTGGTTTTAGAAAATGATAGGAGCCGCGATCTCATTGAAGTTGCGCGCGAAGCAGGAGCCACCGGCGGCACAATCATTCGGGGCCATGGTGCAGGGGTTCCTTCAGAGGATAGCTACTTCAATCTGCAAATCGAACCGGAGAAAGATATGGTTCTTATCCTTGCGAAGCATTCGATGATCCCGCAGATTCGCGAAGCGATCGTCGAGAAGATGGAACTCGCGAAGCCGGGGAAAGGCATTCTCTTTGTCATGCCTTGCACGAGAGTTACAGGTCTATTCGAAAGTACCGGCATCCGGGGGGTGGGAGCATGAATAAGTTATATTCGAAAGTTCGTGAAGTCGGGCAGACGCTGTTTCCCATTATTCTATTTGTTGCATTTACGATCATGGCTTTTGTGCCGACGGAAGCTCCTGTGGTATGGCGTTTCCTGATTGGTGCCTTCTTAGTCTTTATTGGTTTATCGATCTTCCTTTGGGGCGTCGAGATGTGTATGGATCCCATCGGCCATCATTTGGCGGGTGAAGTTGCTACATCTAGAAGTCTGTTGCGAGCTCTCGTCATCGTTTTCCTCATGGGCTTTCTTGTCACTGTAGCAGAACCCGATCTCTTGATCCTTGGTGAACAAGTTGAGGCCGCTTCCGGGGGCAGTCTAGGAGCGCGCTTCCTGGTGATTGCCGTGTCTGCCGGTGTTGGTGTGACGGTTGGTTTAGCATCTCTCAATCTCTTGATGAGTAAGTCCTATTCCAGATTTATGGCTCTCTTCTATGTCGGTTTTGCCATTCTCGCTTTGTTTGCTTCTGAAGAGTTCTTGGCCATCGCCTTCGATAGCTCAGGGGCCACGACAGGGGCTCTTACGACTCCGTTTATCCTCTCCCTCTCGATCGGTCTTGCGAGGTTCAAGGGCGGCTCGGACGCCGAATCCGATTCGTTTGGACTTGTAGGTGCTATGAGTGCAGGACCTATCCTAGCGGTTTTGCTTCTTTCAATCTTAAGTGGTCAAACGGACATTCAAGGTGAAGCTCAGCTTATGGAGATGCCTGAAGGTATTCTAGCTCCCATCATGGATGCGATGGGGCATAGCTTCCTTGAAGCTCTCGTTTCTCTTGCGCCTATCGCAGCCTTCTTCTTTCTCTTCAATGCTTTCAAATTCAAGATCTCAACCCGGCAACTCGTTGCGATTATTCGCGGCTTGATCTACACGCTTATTGGTCTGGCCCTCTTCTTGGTCGGTGCCAACTTGGGCTTTATGGACATGGGGCGCGTGATCGGCTTAGGCTTGGGGAATGAGTCTCAATTCCTCCTCTTAGCCTTAGGTTTCTTGCTGGGCTTCGTTGTCGTTTCTGCGGAACCTGCTGTCCACGTCTTGGGTGAGCAGATCGAAGAAGTATCGCACGGTGCCATCCCGGTTCGAACGATCAGCCTAACGTTATCGATCGGTGTAGGGCTTGCGGTAGCTCTCTCCATGCTTCGCATCACGGTGCCTGACTTAAAGCTCTGGCATTTCCTGCTCCCCGGCTTCCTGATTGCAATAGTGCTTTCGTTCTTCGTCGATAAGATCTTCGTTGGCATCGCCTATGATGCCGGTGGTGTTGCTTCAGGACCTATGACAGCGACATTCGTTCTTGCATTTGCGCAAGGTGTAGCGGAGAGAACCCCCACGGCAAATGTCCTCATCGACGGTTTCGGTATAATTGCTATGGTTGCGATGACGCCGATTCTCAGCATCATGATCCTCGGAATGATCTTCAAAGTTCGCCGAACTCGTCAAGAACAGAAGTTGCTTCATGCGACGCCGCCTGCCAGCACCCTTCCGGCAACTGAGCTCGTCAAGGAGATGGCGGATACCAATGCTCATGACCTCGTGATTGCGATCGTTGAGGCCAATGTGCGTGAAAGAGTCCTTGAAGTGGCTCGGGCTGTGGGAGTGCAAGGCGCTACCTTAATCGAAGGTCGCGATGCACGCGCAAAAGCCTGGTCAGCCTATTCTCTTGATTTGCAGACAGAGAAGACCATGATCTACTTCATCACGAAGGCTGAAGTCTCACGCGCCGTCGTCAAAGCAATCCATGATTCCGATATTCTAGATAACATGACGGTGAGCCCCCAGATTTTCATCCTTCCGGCGGATAGTGCTGCGGGCTTAAACTCGGTCGGGACAGATATCGATCTCCAGGCCGAGAACACAATCTAAGAACACGTCGAATTCATCAGAAAGCTTGCTACTTAGAAGTAGTTTGTAAGGGAGCTTGAGCTATGAAGACCCTCGGATTTCTTGGATGTGGGATGATGGCGCAAGCAATCTTGCGCGGTCTCCTTGCTTCAGGATATAAACCTGAAAAACTCTATGCTTCGAATAGGAGTCAAGAGAAGCTACAAGACTTTGTCTATGAGACGGGCATCCACGCATGCACAAATGAAGAGCTGATCGAGGCTGTCGAAGTCCTTGTTCTCGCCGTGAAGCCTCAAGTGTTGGATACCCTGCTGCCTGATTTACATCGCGTTCTTCAGACCTTTCAGGGGATCGTTGTTTCACTTGCAGCCGGGCGGACATTGGATCAGTTAGCGAAATTGATGAGGGCTAAAGATGCTAAGATTGTCCGAGCGATTCCCAATACCCCGGTGCTCGTACGTCAAGGGCTCACGGCATTATCTGCGAATGCTCGAGTTTCCGCAAAAGATCTTGCTGAGGTTCATGCCTTATTCTCCCCGGTCGGGGACGTCGTTGATTTAGCGGAATCATCGATAGATGCCTGGTCAGCCTTGACGTCATCGTCGCCGGCTTTTGTATCCATGTTCCTTGAAGGTATGGCAGATGGTGCTGTGCAGGCCGGTCTACCCCGTGGGGAGGCGTATCGCCTAGCGGCTCAGGCTGTTCTTGGTACCTGTGCCCTTTATTTGGATCAAGGTGGCGTACCGGGTGCCATAAAGGATCAGGTGTGTTCTCCCGGTGGTTCGTCTATTGCCGGAGTTCAGTATTTGGAAGATCGTGCGTTTAGAGGTGCCGTGATGGGGGCTATTCGTGCTACGGTAGAACGCAGTAAGGAGATGTCTCATCAGGCTGAAGAGACTCGTCAGGTAGGCGATGAGATGGTTTAGCTTGCCGGTGCCTGGGGGCTTAGTTTGATATTGCGATAGAGAGAGGATAACGGATTGTTTCCATATTATTTGACGATAAAGATGAACGATGAGCCCTTCACGGTTCATACCGGAGAGGACTTTGTTTCGGCCTCAGATTACTTGCATCCGCGCAATTACATGCCGACCGTTGCTTTTGCAATCTACGGTCTTAATGAAGCCAAGCCCGAGGACGATGAAGACATGTCCATGGAGGAGCTCGTGGAAAAGGGATACGCTGAACCGCTGGTAGGTTTTCAGGGGACACTCTTCTTGGCCAAGGATCTCTTTGTGCAAGGCTTTAGCCCTAGAGCTTATATCGAAGAAGTCGCTCCATCCTTGGCAACAATCCCTGAATTCTTGCTGTCATCTCAGGACTTGGAAGAAGACTTGCTCGTTGAAGAGATCCCCAATCTTTTCATTATCGAACGGATGGATATTCTTTCGCCCGCAGTTTTTGACGTTCTAGCGGAAATCGTATCAAAGCTCCAATTAACGTTGTTGTCGCTCTACCATACGACGATTCAGGTCTTGCTCTTTCCTACGCCTCCGCTACAACACATGATTGCGCATGATTCTATGCAAGCGGTGCCTGAATTCCATAATTACTTGAAGAGCATCACGCAATCCGAGAAGGTCATCTACGTCGAGGAGTGGGGCAAGGATCCCTCTAGCGATGAGAATCCCTCTAGCAATGAAAAGCCCGTGGAACGTCCTACATTTTCCGATGAGAGCGAAGAAGAGGCCTACGAGTACAGGATGCTCTTGAGTTCTCTCTTCTTGATGCTGGATTTTGAACGTGCGGACGATCCAAAAGCGGATTTTCTATACAAGGATATCTCGAGTCAAATGGACGGCAATTTTGAATTCTAGATTTCAAGAAATGATTACACCCCGAATGCCTCAAGAACTCGGGGTGAATTTTCATCATAATGAAAGTTATGTCGTCGCTTTAAAGCAAATCGCCTTGCGCTTGGACCAAGGAATCTTGCAGCAGGTCTTCCAAATAAACACCTTGGAGGAATTGTGAGATGTTCTTATCGAGAGCTTCCCATAGGGGATAGGTCTTACATTCATCGCGTCGATGACAACCGTCTATATGATCCAGGCAACTGACCGGCGAGAGATTTTGCTCCGTTGCAACTAAGATAGAATATACTGAAATCTCATGGGCCGGCTTGGTTAGGCGATAGCCGCCACCTTTACCGCGGCGCCCTTCGATGAATCCTTCCGTCACCAGATGTTTCAGAATGGACTCCAGATATTTCTCAGAGAGACCCTGACGCTCGGCTAAGTCACGGAGCGGAACGTACGCATTGGTCTTACCACATTCAGCAAGTTCAATCATAATACGAAGACCGTAACGACCTCTCGACGATATCAACATAAGCTGCTCCTTTCATCTACAAACTATAACCTAGTAAATTGATAGGTGAAAGGCAAGCGATAGCGAGATGAGGTTAGACGTCTAGACGAAAGGTGATGGATGATGAAATTAGCAAAGACCGCACTAGACCTTATTGGGAATACGCCCCTCCTGGAATTGTCAAGTTTAGGACAAGATGGTGATGCAAGAATCTTAGCAAAACTCGAGGGTTGGAATATGGCAGGTTCTGTCAAAGACAGAATTGCGCTGGCCATGATAGAGGACGCTGAGGCTTCAGGAAAATTAAAGCCCGGCTCCGTGATTATCGAGCCTACGTCCGGGAATACCGGGGTTGGACTAGCCGCCGTTGCACGAGTGAAAGGCTATAAATGCATTATCGTGATGCCCGATACGATGTCGAAAGAAAGGATCGCCTTGATGGAAGCACATGGCGCGGACGTCGTCTTAACTCCAGGTTCTGAAAGCATGACCGGTTCGATCAAGGTTGCTGAAGATCTAGCCAAAGAACATGAGCATAGCTTCATCCCTAATCAGTTTGGAAATCCTGCCAATCCTAAAGTGCACTATGAAACCACCGGTCCAGAAATCTGGGAACAGTCCGGACATCAAGTCGATGTCTTTGTTTCCGGGATTGGTACAGGCGGTACCATAACCGGTGCCGGTCGCTATCTCTTGGAACAGAATCCTGATCTGGAAATCATTGCAGTTGAACCCTTTGAGTCGCCGCTCTTATCTACCGGAGTAGCAGGGAAGCATGGAATCCAAGGCATCGGCGCAAATTTCGTGCCCGATATTTTAGATCGATCGATCTACAACAGGATCATCACCGTGAAGACGGATGACGCCAAGAGCGCTGTACGTAGAATGGCTGAAGTCGAAGGCCTGCTCGTCGGTATTTCCTCAGGTGCAGTCTTACATGCGAGCGTAGCACTAGGGAAGGATCCTGCGTATGCGGGAAAGACTATTGTCACCGTACTACCCGATGGTGGGGATCGTTACATGTCCATGGAGTTGTACAATTAGCTCATTCTAAGACGTTATCGGTAACCGATCAAAGCCCGATCCTTCGTGGAATCGGGCTTTAGATTGCTTAGGCTGTGGGGCTATTGTTAGCGATCGGTGCGAAGATCCTTGATCTCGCAAACTAAACGCTCGAGAAGGGCATCCTCTGTGACACTACCCATATCGCCATCACGGCGGTGGCGGAGAGAGAACTCACCCGATTCAACTTCATTGTCACCCATGACGACCATATAGGGGATTTGCTCCACTTGAGCATCGCGAATCTTACGCCCAACCTTCTCCTCACGACGATCGACTTCGACTCTGATCCCGGCAGCGCGCAACTTCTTCGCAGCCTCGTTAGCAGCTTCATGGTGACGGTCCGCGATGGGGATGAAGCGCACTTGCTCAGGAGCAAGCCAAAGGGGGAGAGCTCCGGCATATTTCTCGATGAGGAGTGCCAGGGTACGCTCGTAGCATCCGATCGAAGTACGGTGAATGATCGTGGGATGGATGCGGTTACCTTCTTGATCGGTATAGAACATCCCGAAACGCTCAGCCAGCTGGAAGTCAATTTGGATTGTGATGAGGGTATCTTCCTTGCCAAAGACATTCTTCAGCTGGATATCGAGCTTGGGTCCATAGAAAGCAGCTTCGCCTTCAGCTCTCGTGTACTCGAGATCCGTCTCATCCAAGATCTCGCCTAAGAGTTGCTGGACATTTTCCCATGAATCTTGGTCTCCGATATACTTATCCTTATTCTCAGGATCCCAGAGTGAGAAGCGATAAGTGACATCTTCTTCAAGGCCGGTGGCGCGTAGCATGTAGCGAGCGAGGTCCAAGGCATCCATGAACTCATCTTTAATTTGATCTTCGCGGACAACGATATGACCTTCGGAGATCGTGAACTGGCGGAGTCGAATGAGGCCGTGCATCTCACCTGATGCTTCGTTACGGTAGAGGCTTGAGGTCTCGTTATAACGAATCGGAAGATCTCGGTAGCTTCTGGTCTCTGTGAGATAGTCCTGGAAGTGGAAAGGGCAGGTCATTGGTCTGAGGGCCAAGACTTCTTCACCGGTCGGTGAATTACCGTCTTCGTCGACGTCACCAATGATAAACATTGAGTCACGGTAATGCCCCCAGTGCCCTGAAATACGATAGAGATCGGACTTCGCCATGTGTGGGGTACGCATATAGCGGTAGCCACGACGTTCCTCCTCATCTTCCACGAAGCGCGAAAGAATCTGGACGACCTTTGACCCCTTAGGCAAAAGGATAGGCAAGCCTTGACCGATGTAGTCCACGGTCGTGAAATACTTGAGCTCACGCCCAAGCTTATTGTGGTCACGCTTTCTGGCTTCCTCCATGGCTTCTAAGTGCTCGCTCAGATCCTTATTCTTCTCAAAAGCCACGCCGTAGATCCTCTGAAGCATCTTATTGTCTTCGCTCCCGCGCCAGTAGGCACCGGAAACGTGGAGAAGCTTGACGGCTTTCACAGGACCGGTGGACATGAGATGAGGTCCTGAGCAGAGATCCTCGAAATCACCTTGCTTATAAAAGGAGATCTCGGCATCTTCCGGAAGCTCTTCAACAATTTCCTCCTTGTAGATATCGCCGGTTTCGCGAAACTTTTGGAGGGCTTCTTCACGCGAGCGAGTGAAGCGTTCGAGAGGGAACTTCTCTTTCACGATCTTCTTCATCTCTGCTTCGATCTTCTCGAGATCGTCTGCAGTAAAACGCTCATCACGATCGATGTCGTAGTAGAAGCCGGAATCCGTTGAGGGACCGATCGCAAGCTTGGCGTCGGGATAGAGCCTCAGGACAGCGTGCGCAAGGATGTGCGATGCCGTGTGGTTAAATGCCATAAACCCGTCGTGATCATCTATCGTGAGGAGGACCAGCTCATCGTTTTCATGGAGTGTGGTTCTAAGGTCCTTCAATTCTCCATTGATTTCCGCTAGGGTCACGCGTCTTGCTAGTCCTTCGGAAATCGTTTGAGCCGCTTCGTAAGCTGATGCATTTTCTTGAACTTCCAGTTCGCTACCGTCTTTCAAACGAATCTTCATGTAATCCTCCAAAAGCCTGTAACAGGCTCTTCTATGTAAAAAAGCACCCATGCGCCCGTTTCCGGGAGCAAGGGTGCATTAACACGGTTCCACCTTGTCTTTAACTCATCGTTTGTCATTAATGCAGACTCACAGCCAACTCATCGCCGGCGGCTCAGGAGTGGTCTTCAGCAGGGTCGAGAGGAAGTATTTCCAGCCTAGATACTTCTCTCTGGCTCTCGTTTGATCCGCCTACTCTTTCCATCAATGCCATATACCATTATCTTGCGTGAATAATTGGAAGTCAAGGCTCGTTTGACTTGGAATTGAAGCTCAGCGGAGCACAAGCTTCTTTGAGCCACGTGAGGTCATCTTCAGGGAGGAAGGCTTGGAGTTTCTCATAGCAGTTTGCATGATACTCGTTGATCCATGTGATCTCTGCTTGGTTGAGGAGTGAAGGATCAATTGCGTCACGGTCAAAGGGAACATAAGTTAGGCAGTCGAATTTGTAGTACGAGTCGCCTTGGATTTCATCTTCGCCGGCCGACACTACAACATAATCGTTTTCCAGTCGGATGCCGAACTTATCAGCCTTGTACACCCCCGGCTCGATCGTTACGACCATGCCCTCTTTGAGCGTCGTTCGCCTGGCTCCGCGGCCAAACCCTTGGGGACCTTCATGGACGCCCAGGACATAGCCGAGACCGTGACCGGTCCCGCACTTATAGTCAAGGTTGACTTCCCACAGCGGAGCACGAGCTAGGACATCGAGATCATCGCCATATCTTCCTTCAAGGAAGATCGCACGAGCCAAATTGATATGAGACTTCAAGGTATAGGTAAAGTCATGGCGCATTTCGTCTGTGATGGGACCAACGGCAATCGTACGAGTTATGTCTGTTGTGCCATCGTAGAACTGGGAGCCGCAGTCAATAAGATAGAGTCCTTCAGGCTTAATTGCTGACGACTGATCTTTGCTGGCAGAGTAATGCATCATGGCTCCATTGGGACCGTAAGCAGAAATGGAAGGGAAGCTCTCCTCGATGAAGTTTTCCAGGGATTGTCTCATATCAGTAAGCTTATTTTGAGCAGTAAACTCGTCCGAAGCTTCTTTTCCCGCTTCTTGTTTTACCCAATGGAGGTATTGCGTAACGACCGCAGAATCACGAAGCATAGCTTGGCGTGTACAAGTCATTTCGGTGTCGTTGAGCTTGGCTTTCATCTCATAAGCATAGGATGCCGCATCGTGGATATCGATGCTTTCAGGAAGGAGACTATAGTGGTAGCTGCTGAGTCTTCCTGTATCGACTTGAATCTTAGCGACCTTGAGTTCTTTGAGCGCTCTATCGATTCCGGAGTATGCTTCGAAGTCGATCTCATTATCTTTGAGATGTTGCTTTACTTCGTCCGTTAATTTATGGGTGTCCACAAACAGTCGTGCATCATCTGGTGTGATGAGGAGGAAGGAGAGGAAGATCGGCGTATGAGAGACGTCTCCTCCTCTCAGATTTGTGGTCCAGGCAATGTTATCCAAAGAAACCATGAGAGAGGCATCGCAGCTGTCATTGGACATCATATCTCTGATTGCATCGATCTTTTCTTTGGCTGTTTGCCCGGTGAATTTGATGTCATGGATGAAAATCCTAGCGTCAGGGAGGGCAGATCGGTCTTCCCAGATCTCGCCTATAAGATCGATATCACTACGGAAGTTAGGGGATTTGTCAGCGAGCTGTTTCTCGAGGTCTTTCAGACCTTGTTGTGACACCATTCGCCCATCGAAGCCCAGAGTGCCTCCTTCAGGTAATGTGGACTTCAGGTGCTCATAGAGATTCGGCACACCTTTCATGCCCATGCGCATGAGTTTGATGCCGGTGCCTTCAATAGCCCTTTCGGCTTCGATAAAGTAGCGACCGTCTGCCCAAAGATTGGCTTCGTCTTTTGTAATGACGATGAAACCGGCTGAACCGGTAAAGCCACTAAGCCATGCACGGGTTTGGTAATAGTCAGGGATGTATTCAGACTGATGAGGATCAGCTGTGTTGACGTAATACGCATCGATATTCTCATCACTCATGCGTTTACGTAAGGATGCTATTCGCATAGGTACTAGACTAGAATTCATGGTTCCCACCTTTATTGTACTTTGCTTGGAAGCTTGCAAAGTTGAAGTTATAGCTATTCATTGTAGCTGTTTCAGGCAATAAGGAAAGTCTTTAGAAGGACGGGGGAGAGCTGTGGAGTGCAAGAAGATCCGCCTCGCTCAATCGTTCACCTTCTATCTGGCGAGCGGGATCATTCTCTTGGCTATCCTGTTTATTTTCCCGTTTATTGAAGATGGAGTCTTGAGAGAGCTTGAGAGTTTAGATCGTAATACAATTGAATCTGAGCAAAGAATCTATGAAGCCATGAAGGGAATCATGACGAGTGATGAATCGGAAGGGCTAAGCTCTTACGACGATGAGCGTTCGGCGGAAGAGAATTCACTCATTGACGAACAGCTTCAAGTCTTCGTAGATCGATATGAAGCAGCTCTAGGTCGCTTCAACGCGTTCAACCTTGGTGATGCGAAGATGTATTATCTCAATACTCTTTATATTCATGAGTTGAAAGAACAACGGTATACCGATAACGGTTTTGTCGAAGGGCACGCAACGGAGAAGACTCACGAAGAAATGTCAGCCATTCTTGCCCAAGCAGCTGAGGCCGATGATCCCTTGGTACCGTTCGGCACTATCGTCAATCCTATTTATTCCGCACGAGAAGATTACAGAACAACACTCGATCGGGAGTGGATCCAAAGACAGGTTCCACACTCACACTCCGCTGTTTTCTGGCCTTACCGTTTACTGTCCCGGATGCATTTTGATGTCTTCTTGCTTCTAGTCATTGCGCTGATCGCTTTCGCCGGATATACCTTAGATAAAGAAGATGGTAATCAAGTTGAATTCCTTGTCACTCAACCTCTGTCCAAGGTTCGACTGCATTTGACTAAGCTTGCGGCAGGAATGACCATGGGCACACTCTTTGTATCTTCACTTTTAGTCTTTGCGACACTTTGTGGACTGGTCACCGAAGGTATCGGAGCCTATCGTTTCCCGATTGTGTCCTATACAAGCGACAACTTTAGTCTGATTTCTTTGTGGCAGTATTTGCTCATGATAATGGGTGCCTTATTGTTCCAGGCCTTCTTCCTGAATTCACTTATGTTACTTGTGTCGACGGAGGTTTCAACACGAGTTCAGTTATGGGGAGCCACCGCCTCCATCATGGGAATTGGCTTAGCCGTCAACAGCCTTCTTCCTCAAGGCTGGGTTAAGACCTTGAGCCCATTCAACTATTTCGAAGCAAGCAACTTAGCTAACTTAGCCGTTCGATACTACAACGACATCCCCCAAGCTAGCTATGGGCTAGGACTCACAGTCCTGGGAGTCTTCGCTCTAATCTTCACCCTGATCGGTATGATCCTGACTTCACGACAAGAAGTTAAGCCAATGGCCTAACGGATCAACTTCATCAAAAAAGCAAACCCGCAATATTTCCTGATCACTGTAAAGCAATCTAGAAAGTAGAGGTTTCTATGACACTCCTTAAAGTAGAAAACCTGAACAAGAACTACGGGAAGCAAGAAGTCTTGAAGAACTTAAACTTCACCCTCGATGAACCCGGAATCAAGGTTCTGGTTGGGCCTAACGGAAGCGGCAAAACCACATTCTTCTCGCTCATCGCCAACCTAATCAAGCCCAATAGCGGGAGCATTGAAGTTGTAGGGAAACCCAACACTGACCCGGATATCTTCAAGAAAATCTCCATCTTGAGAGATAACCGCATCTTATACGGTTATCTCTCAGGCCTCGATCACCTGAACTTCATCCGACAGATGCAGAAGCTGCCGAAGGAACGCATGGAGGAAGTCATCGAACAGATGCAGATCGGAGCTTACGTGAAGCGACCTGTGAAGACGTACTCCATGGGGATGAAGCAGTCCTTGCTTCTAGCCATGGCCATGATGAATAGACCTAAGCTCATGATCCTGGACGAGCCTTTGAACGGCTTGGATCCTACGAGCGTCATCCGGATGCGTCTTCTCCTACAGCAGATCGCTTCGAACGGTACGGCGATCCTCTTGTCGTCTCACACTCTCAGTGAGATGGACAAGCTTTCGAATGACTTCTATTTTCTCAAGGACGGAGCGATTATTCAGGACACGAAGTATTCGGATCAATCGGCCGAAGAGCGCTACATGAAGATCTTCCCTGAAGAGATGGCGAAGGTCGAGCGATACTTCAGGCTTTAAGAACCTATTTGTAAAGTAGTCTAGAATTTCGTGTCGTGGCTGATTATAGACTAGCCTAGCCTAGCTCTTTATTAGGAGTGGCTATATTCTGATCTTGGGCACCATGAGAATTGGATATCAAGCTCAAGGGCTTATCTTAAGACCTAGAGGACCAATATTGTACTAGCGCGTTTTACACAAGATTCTGGACTTGACTATAACCTGCAGTATGACCTCGTAACTGTACTTTTTCCTAGACATAGATAGACCCCTCCTGTTGGTCCAAATAGCTGGACCAACTTTTGGGGGTCACTCTGGGTGCGAATAGACGTTATTAGTGTAGAGAATCTGGAGGTTTACATTAGGTTTCTTGATTGGGTGGAGGTGGATCGGGCTGTATGGTAGCTTCACGGTTTCGGATTGCTGCATCTAGTTCTCCTAAGACATAGTTCAAGACAAGGTTACAGATTGGTTCATAACTCCTAGATTCTTCATATTCATGAAAAGTCTCGTAGTATCTCTCTTTGTCGGTGAATTTGAGATTGATGGGTTCGTACCCCTGCTTCATGAGTTCAAGGTTCATGATCAAGCGGCCTATCCGGCCGTTGCCGTCAACGAAAGGATGGAGCCGTTCGAAGTCGATATGAAACCTTGAGATGGCTTCTATCGGATGGGAGCGTTTCTGGGCAGTGTGGTAATTCCTTAACAACTTTTATATCTGCGATGGTACAACACTCCCGGTACCTAGACTTTTTGGATATCCTAATAAAATCGCAGCTTTTACTGACGTATTTCTGCTATTTCCGCCAACTTATAACGTTGCCTTGTTGTTTCATAAGCTGTGCGATCTGTCTTTTGTGATATTACGACTATCGTAATTGGCTATTCATGAAAAAGAAATAACCTCATAAGCGGCATAAGTACACCATTAACGTTCTTGAAAAGTTTTAGTTCCGTTTTAGTTCCACGAATATTAGAAAAGCCCGTAATTACAACGAATTACGAGCTTATGGCGGAGAAGGAGGGATTCGAACCCTCGCTGGAGTTACCCCCACTAACGGTTTAGCAAACCGTCCCCTTACAGCCTCTTGGGTACTTCTCCCCGCGTCAAGGTTTGCCCATTGTATCAAAAAACAAAAAGAAGTAAAGCATTCCGACGTCGTTGCTACTCGGTTTGTGCCGGAGAGATTTCATTTGCATTGAATTAATAGCATGTTAAGGGATCTGAGCAATTTATGTTACTAATACCATTTTATGCCTATTTCGGCTTCTGATCTTTACAGTAGCGACGCGAAGGATTTACGAGCGTGTTCCGCTATCTTGATAGGATTACAGTGTGAATTGATTGCGGAGTTACAGCCGGTCTAGACAAGGTGGATCGGCTTTGCTTTTGTTTGGGGAAGTAGGTGTGATTTGTATAGAAGGTCTAAAGCTGCACAAGCTCAGAGTGAAACGTTTGAAGGCTTGGAATTAAGTCGAACTTGGTTGAAAAACTACGATGACAATTTGAAGGAATTGAAATATTTGGAGGAGAAAGTCAGGCAAATAAGAGAACGTTTGGAATTTATGTATGGCCGTTCAGATCTTCAAATTGTGAAGTCTGCGAATAAGGTTTATGAGTCTAGACAAAATCTACTACACGAGACGTTCGATGATCTTGATGGGATAAAGAAGAGAATGAAGCTTCTAGCAAAGGAGCAAGAAGAGATCATGGCTTTAGTGGACTGTTCTGTTGTTCGAGACTGTTCACTGGTGATTCGTAGTTATCATGAGCTAGGTTTGAGTTTTTCTCAGATTGGAGATCTATATCATATGGGTCGATCGACTGCGAATAGACGATATTGGACCGGAATGCATGCTTTGGAGAAGGCTCTAGCGAACAACTCGAATATGGCAGCTTAATGTCTAAGTCGGGACGATTGAGATGAATGGAATCAGTGGGAAGAGTGGGATGTAATTGGTGTGATACCTTTTGAATTGAGCAGATTGAGATGGTTGCAGCATGCAAAGTTCATCAATCAGTTCTTAGCTCTTGAATCGTGAAGTGGCTACATATCACCGATTGTTTGCTCCCGATCTAATTTGCAAAACGTCAATATTTTAGTGTTAAAACCTTTATACGATTGATAAGATTACATTCAGACATCCCCAATGATTAATGTAAAGGTGAGGTTCTAGATAGGAGGAATTCGCCATGAAGAACAAAGTGATAGCAATATTACTCGCTCTAGTCATGATTGTGCCTGTTGGTACCATCCAAGCTGAAAAATCAGCGTCTAATCCCGGTTACATTAAGACTCAGCACAGTTTCATAAAGGCTGATACCGAGGAAACACAGGAAGATCTAGACGAACTCCTGAATAGTTTAGGCGTCATCGTTGCAATTGATGGTGAAGTCGCTGATGACTTTCAACTTATCGAACTGGGTGCTGTTCAGGAAGATAGGATGGGAGACCTGAACCGTTTCGATGCAGAGGATATCAAAGAGCTTATCGAAGGTATCCCATCTCAGTATCTCGAACCATTTATGGATCAAGATGGAAAGTATTTTGCCATTCCGAATCTCTATGCTGCGCAGACAGAAATCCATATTAACGGTATGAATCTGGATGAGTTCACAGCGGAGGCGTTAGATGAATACAAATTCGACTTCCAACTCGATGTTTTGATGGAGGAATTAGCTCTGGCTATGCTTCCTAAAGACAAAGAAGTAACCAGAGAGATGGTGAAAGAACACGTAGAAATCCTTGAATCTAAGCTTGATGGATGGAAGCTCTCGGATTCAGCGGATGATGGGATCAACTATGACCAAGGGATTGCTGTAGGCAGAGTATTTATCAATGGATCGCGATTGCATGATACAGCCCTTGCTTTCTCAGAGGATCTTGAGAGCAACAAGATTTCTGAAGTCCTTGAAACTCTTATTTCCTTACAAGAGTTTGTGTCTGAAGAAACACTGATCTATTTACCGGAAGAAGATAATGAGGACATCGGCAAAACTGAGCTTGAAGAGCTTCAAGCGGCTCAAGACGCATTAGGTGGCTTGTATGGTGACGGTCTAGACCGAATTGAGGCTTTGATGGTCGATGGGTTCGATCCGGTAAAAGTACAATCAAAAGTCAATCTTATTCTTGAAGGTAAAATTGATCCTCCTCTTTCGTCGACTGCTGGGATAATCTCACCTTCCATTGTAGAGCCGTCCGCTGGCTCAGAAGCACCTATGCATTCTGAGCCTGCTTCAATCAAGCCTGAACTTCCTATACCGATTACTACTACAAGCTCGATTGCAATTTATCCTTCGGAACTCATAGAAACTACCCAAATATCAACATCGTTACCATCAACGTCTACAACTGAGGTACTTACCGATCCCCCGGCGCCTAAGACTTTGCAAGAAATAAAGTTGGAGTATATAGGGTGGGATGATCCAACGGTCTTTATGTTTTGGAGTCTTGCTGAAGCCAGTGCCTTTGGCGCAGCAAAGCAGCAAGAGGGCTACGATGAAGCTAATGCTTATAATTTGTTACCTGGTATAGAAAAACAAGACTATGAGTGGACAAACTTCATGGATGTGAATGGTTACACAGGGTGGGAAGCACATACGATCCAACAAGGAATTGCCGTCCTAACATTCTACTAATGGTTACCTAAACGTCCGATCAATCATTATCAGGGTATAGAACAAATGTTCTGATCCATAAGATTTTATACAACTGCACCGTGCTGTTTATTTGCACCTACGAATTTCGTTGGTGCTTTTTTTTGGAGGAATTATGAAAAATCGAAGATCAATTTCTGCTGGCTTAGCCATTCTAGTATTAGTCATGCAGGTTCTAGCATTTCCAATAATGCAAATTGATGCCATTCAATTTTCTAACGATACATCAGGTGATGTCTATGTACATACCCCAATAGGTATGCTTGGCCGACATACGAATACTCATGCAGTTCCTTGGGGTATTACGAACATAGAAATTCGACGTTACCCGGGTCCGGCTCCGGGTAGTCTAACGAACATAGATGCTACCGGACAATTTCTATCAAAGGCTTTCTGTCTTGAACCCAATGTACAGGTCAATGTCCCCTTCATTGAAAATTTCCCGCCCCATGGCTACTCATGGAGTGATCGTTGGGGAACAAATGAACTAAGAAATATGCTGGGCCGAATTGCTTGGTATGGTTGGGAAACGAGCCGACAATCTCAAGTAGACCAAGCAATCACTCAGGCTGCGATCTGGCAGTACATGAATCCGGGTCTTTCTGGTGGATTTACGGATAAGTCCGGAAATCCTCTAACAAATCAAATTTCTGACGTTATTCGAAAAGCTGAGATACATAAAGACATTCCTAAATTTACCGGTACAGGTTGGGATGAAGCTACTCGGACCTTAACGATGAAACCTGGTGACAGTGTTACGCTTACTCCTACATCGGATTCACCTGATGTTTCCAATTCTGAACTACTGTTAGGATCAGTATCCGGATTAAGTCTTGAAGTCAAAGGTAATAGCATAGTCGTTACCGGTTCGACAGACGTTGATACCACAAATAGCCCATATGACTTGAGAATGTCACGGATAAATTCCAATGAAGCCAACTTGTCGACACATTTTCTTGTTCACCGTAACAGCCAAGACATCCTAGTCTCCAACGGCATCGATCCGGCGGAGTATCCTATCCGTATCGAATTTGAAGCCAGCGCAGAGCTGGAGATCAAAAAGACAGATGAGGATACAGGAAAAACTTTAGACGGCGCGGAGTTCCGTCTCATGGATAGCGCCGGTAAGACCATTGCTGTAACGCAAACGGCTCCCGGCAAATACACGGCCATAAATGGTACGAACTACAATGTTAAGACTCATAACGGTCAAGCTTTGATCAAAGGATTACCGGCAGGGAACTTTCAGGTCATTGAGGTTGTGACACCGGAGAATTATGCGAAACCGGCTAATCCAAACCATCCTGTAGTTCTGGAGAATAATTCAGTAAGCCGTTTGTCAATCACGAATAAGGAACTTCCGGTAGATCTATTGATCCTAAAAATAGATGAAGAAACAGGTGAGAGGATTCCTCTCCCCGGTGTGAAATTCAGCTTATTTACTTCTTTTACAGGTGGGAACCCTGTGTCGATCTCGGGCAAGACGATCTTTGAGACTGATGCAAATGGATCAGTCTCTTTGAAAGATTTTAAGTCTGGTACCTACTATATTGAAGAGTCTAATCCACCGCATGGATACATTCTTCCTAGCTCTAGAACGAAGGTTGATCTCAATCCGGGATCCCGTGTTGAGCTTAAGATCAGTAATACTAATCAGGTCGGAAAGATCCTGATTGAGAAATTAGGTCCGGCTCTCACCGGATATACCTATGAAGAACTTGTCATTGAAAAGCCTAAGCGAGAAGAGCTCTTTAACGTCTCAATTGACGTCCCTGAATCATTCATAGAAGAACCGGAGATTACCCATGAATTGCCGGTCGTCACGACACCGGATGAGCCTAAGCCTACGGAAACGGTCGTTACAGACATATTGTCGGACACTGAGATTCCTGAAACGTCGAGTGATACTTCGATAGAGGGGACAATGAATTCTATAGATATATCAGAGAATACTACTGAGTCAGAATCTATAGACATCACGGAAACGACAACTGAATTGGAGATTGAAACCACGAAGAATATTACAGATGCAGTAGCTTCGAAGGAAACACTGGATAGCAGATGGACACAAGCTACATCTATCGTTGTAGATCCGTCTAACGCACCCCTTGAATCTAGTTCTCGAATAACTGTGCTTGAAGCTGAGGAGCATCCAGAAGAATCTGATCCAACGAGATTTCAAGAAAATACTATCGCAGAGATACCGAGCGTTGAACAAATTCTCTCTTACCGATACCCGCCCTTTAGAGTAAATCTTAGTGCAGTGCCATACTCTCAAAGTGAAGTGACTGAATCGTCGGAAAACAAAATAGAACCTAAGCACATAGACCTTCTATATCAGATCGTTAATCTCGAAACGAACTCCATTGTTATGAGAGATCTTGTACCAATGGATGGCAGACTTCACTTATCCCTTCGAAATGGTAAGTATGTTGCTGAAAGCACGAACAAACCGGGAGAAACCGTTCGTGTCGAGTTCGAAGTAAGTGAACTCGGTGAAGCAGAACAGCACGAATTACAGAAGCTGATTCCCATCTTTACAGATGATCAAAATCTAGAAGATGCAGTTTTCGAGATCTATGCAGCAGAGGACATCTACAGTCAGTCGGCTAAGTTAATAGACGGTAATTGGGATCGAATTCTCCATTACAAGAAGGATCAACTTGTCGATACTATTACGACCGGTTCCGATGGAAAGGGATTATCGAAGGAATTACCTCTTGGGGTTTATCATGTTAAGGAGATCAAAGCGCCATTAGGCTACAGCTTGAACCCTTTAGTCACCACAGTTGAATTAAAGCAAATAGGACAAATATCTCGCCTAATTCAGCACAACCGGACATTCACGAATGCAAGACAGACGTTAAGGGTCAGTTTTGAGAAGACCTTCGAAGAATCAGAGTGGTTCAATGATCATATGGAGGCACCTGAAGAGACGCTCTTTGGTCTATTTACCGTAGACGACTACACGGAAAACGGTGTGACAATCCCGGCCAATTCGCTTGTTGAGACGTCCGGTTTGAAGCAAAACGACAATGGACAATGGATCGCAGATTTTGAGCCACTCTTTGCAGGGACCTATCGCTTGGAAGAACTTCATACCGGTGAGTCCTATAACTTAATGGATCCTGTTGACTTCAGACTTGAATACACAAGTAATGCTGAAACGGTGTCGAAGGTCTTGGACGAGATTCAAAATGATCTGATTAAGTCTGATGTGCAACTGGTTAAAGTCGACAGCACGGACGAACGCCCCATTGCCAATGTCGTATTCGAACTCATCAAGCTTAATGAAGATGGGACAGAAGAAGTTCTTGCAACTTATGAAACCGACGAAAACGGAAAGATAAGGGTCGAGGATTTAACTTATGGAGATTACATCTTCCAAGAAGTTAGTCCACCTGAAGGCTACGTCACACCGAAGAAAGATCGCCATGACATTACGATTGATTCATCAGGTCAATTGATTGAAGTCATGGTTGAGAATGAACCAACGCAAGTCCGTTTCACAAAGAAGCGTCTGATTGATGAGAAGGAGCTGCCGGGTGCCAAGCTCTCACTTAGAGATAGTAATGGCAATCTGATAGAAGAATGGATTAGTGGTGAAGAACCTTATGTTATTAAGCGTTTGAAGGTGAATGAAACCTACACGCTAACAGAGGACTTAGCGCCACTAGGCTATGCTACAGCTCAGTCTATTAGTTTTACAATATTGGATACAGGTGAAGTACAGTCCGTGACCATGTTCAATGATTTAACCTGGATCGATATCTTGAAAGTTGACAGTAAGACCGGAGAAGCAGTTGCGGGAGCAGAACTTGAACTGACCGCTGCCGATGGTCTTGTCATCTCAACGTGGACTAGCTCAGTTGAGCCTCACACAATCCGAGGATTAGCTGTAGGAGAGACGTATACCGTAAAGGAACTCCAAGCTCCAAACGGCTATGCCAGTTCATCGGATGTGGTTACGTTTATCGTAGAAGATCGCCGTGAAGTACAAGTCGTTACTTTCGAGAACGATGAAATTCTTGTGGAAATATCGAAGACAGATCTTACGACCGGCGAAGAGCTTCCCGGAGCCCTTCTTTCTATAACCGACAGCAAAGGCATACCGGTTGAAGAATGGACCAGTTCAAACAGACCTCACGTCATCACAAATCTTCATGTAGGAGAAACCTATATTCTAACGGAAGATCTGGCTCCCTTAGGCTATTCCAAAGCCCAATCCATTACATTCACGATCCAAGACACGGGTGAAGTTCAGAAAGTCCATATGCAAGATGACATCACGAGGGTCACTCTAACGAAGACTGACTTCGTAGATGATGCCCCTGTTCCCGATGCAACGATCATCATTCGAGACACCGAAGATGAAATAATCTATGAGGGAATAACCGATGAGAGCGGTCAAATTAAACTAGAGAAAATTCCGGCAGGAACATATACCTTTGAGGAGAAGATCCATCCGGAAGGATACATCCTCAATACTCAGACCTTTTCGTTTGAAGTCCATGAGGATGGAAGCGTGACAGGAGATACAGCGTTCACGAATGAGCCGACTTCCCTAAGAATCCTCAAGAATGACAATAGGGGACGGTCACTGCCCGGGGCAGCGTTTGAGCTACGTAGACGAAATACAGATGAGATCATGCGAGTAAGGATGGATGGAAGTGTCTACATTGCTAATGCCAATGGTCCGGAGTCAAGATTTGTCACCGATAAGAACGGCCTCATCGAGATTCGCTACCTACCGCAAGGTGAGTATGACTTAGTCGAAGTCCGAGCTCCTAAAGGCTATGAACCGGATCGTACTGTCTATAAAGTCAACATTCATGAAACAAGCGGTTTAACGACTCCCGCTGAGTTCGTTGTCGTGAATCGACCGATTTTACCTAATGTGCCTAATGCGGGAGACCCGCTTGGCAAATATGTATTGATCGTTGCGTTTGTAATAACAGGTATCGTTAGCCTTCTCTATGGTCTCTTAAGTAGGCGACATCGCAGGAATCGGTAAGGATGGACGCCTTGTCATGGATAAGAAAGATAAGAGCAAGTCTCTATGGTTTCAAAACATCCTCATAATGCTAGGCATCTTGCTTATCGTTGTGGCACTTATTCTTCTTGCGGATATCTTTCTTCGTAGGGGACGAACGAAAGCAAGCAATGACTATCTTCTGAATTCTAGGAAGGCAACCGATGGCAATCTGGTTCCGAGTTCTCGGAATTCATCCTTAGATCGAGAAGCGGATAGGAATAGACGCAGGCGTTGGTTCAAAGAACAAACGCAAGAGCCGGAGTATATGGACCTGTCGGGTTGGCTTTCAGTACCATCGCTAGGAATCGAAACGCCACTTTTCACTAAGGAGGACGACTACTGGTATTACACGGAGCACAATCGCTTAGGAGAGAAAGACGCAGAAGGAGAGGCGGGCATCTTACAAGGGGATAGAAACATCATTGTATGGGATCATTCTTTCCTGGATGGTACGCGATTCCATAAGTTGGCTAATTGGCCGGATACGAATCGTCCGCTACGGGCCACACTCGAGTTTGCAAACGGTGACATCAAGCACTATCAACTAGCAGAAAGTTCTTACTTATCCGGAGATGAGTTTTTCCAATGGGAGTTTGCATCGACAGAACATTGGCATGAATACTTAACTCATGTTGTCGGTTGGTCAAGATCCGTGAAACCTGAGAACTTGCTAACGGTCTACACTTGTCATACGCATGATGCTGCAATAAAGAGCGTTCTTTGGTTCATTGAAGTCGAGTCTTCCACCGAGCTTGGTGTGGAATCCTAGAGGTTTGTTTGCGGGGAAATGGTCTAAATTCGGCGATGATTTGATTGACTTTCTCTTCTTTGGTCGCTAGTATTTGAAAGCCTGGAGGAGTGGTCGAGTTGGTTGAAGGCACCGGTCTTGAAAACCGGCAGAGGTTAACGCCTCTCGTGGGTTCGAATCCCACCTCCTCCGCCATAAGGTTTCATGACGGAAACACTAAGTTTAAAGAACCCTCATAATTGGCTAATTTACGCCATTTATGGGGGCTTTTCTTTGTGATGTAGCGCTTGCACATTGCTTCAGATGAAAGTAGAAGGGATCATGTTACTAAACAAAGTGCCTTCCAATAAGGCAGCTTGACGGTTTCTAAAACAGTCTTTTGGCTCATTGAAGCGTAACGAAACCTATAGCATCGTGGATCATAATTTTCTCAACTATTACCCTAAATAAGTAAACTAATTTGAATCTCTGAAGGTATAACCTGAATAGGAGAAGGGGTCCTTAGCTCTAGATCCAAACAGCATTTTGTATCTTGGGTAACCATAGATTGTTGTTCATTAACGAACTTTGTTTCACGCTGGATCTTCTAGGAAATAAGGTAAACCTCTCCCGCTGTTTAATCTATAATGAGGAAAAGTAAATGCTGAAAGGTCGGACCCAATGGAAAAAGAATATATCCTCGCACTAGACTTAGGAACTACGAGTGTAAGAGCAGCTTTAGTGGATAAGGCCGGAAATATCGTTCAACTAGCGCAACAGGAGATCCATCAAAGTTACCCACATGACGGCTGGGTTGAAGAAGACCCCCTCGAGATTCGTGATGTCACATTTAAGCTTATTCGAGAGTGCTTGAATTTAGGAAAAGTAGAAGCTGATGCTATCAGTGCGCTAGGGTTAGCAAATCAACGCGAGACCGTCATTGTTTGGGATCAAGAAGGTCAGCCGATTTATCCTGCTATTGTTTGGCAATGTCGTCGTACAGCTAAGAAATGCGAAGAACTTAAGGAACAAGGTGAAGCTGAGCGTATTCGTATGAAGACCGGTCTGGTCATCGACGCCTACTTTAGTGCAACCAAGATTCAATGGATTCTGGATCATGTCTCCGGAGCAAGAGAACGAGCTGAAGCCGGCGAACTTCGTTTTGGCACTGTCGATACGTGGATCTTATGGCAACTGTCCAAAGGCAAGGTTCATGCGACAGATCACTCCAACGCTTCGAGGACGATGCTTTATCACTTAGAAACGATGACCTGGGATGAAGAGTTGTTGCAATTGTTCAATATCCCAAGGTCTATGCTTCCGAAGATCGTCTCACACGATGTATGGATCGGCCAGGTCGATGCATCGCTTTATGGCGCGGAGATTCCCATGGCCCCGGGTCTAGGGGATCAGCAGGCAGCTCTCTTTGGACAGCAATGTTTTGCTCCGGGTTCGGCAAAGAATACCTATGGGACAGGCGCTTTCTTCTTGGTCAATATCGGTAATGAGCCGATCTTTTCGGATTCAGGTCTAGTCACTACGGTAGCTTGGAATCTGGGAGGCAAGAATACCTATGCACTGGAAGGTTCAGTCTTTATAGCCGGATCCGTTGTGCAGTGGATGCGAGACAAATTGGGCATCATCGAATCATCAGCTCAGTCTGAGAGTCTTGCCTTATCGGTAAAGAATAGTGGGGGTGTCTATTTTGTACCGGCTTTTACAGGTCTTGGGGCACCTTATTGGGACCCGTATGCCAGAGGAACCATCACAGGTATGACGCAAGACACTACAAGAGCGCATATTGTGCGTGCAGCCCTTGAATCGATTGCTTTTCAAGTTGATGATGTCCTGGGGCTTTTGCGTGAGGCTAGCCCTTATGAACTTAACTCCTTGAAAGTAGATGGTGGAGCGGCGCAAAACAATCTCCTCTTGCAGTTTCAAGCGGATTTAGGCGATATCGCTATTGAACGCCAAAGCAATACGGAGTCGACCCTTATGGGTGCTGCTTATAGCGCGGGACTGCTGAGTGGCTTTTGGACGTCAAGGGATGAGATCGTAGCGTTGGCACAAAACAAGCGATACTTTGGGAGTAAGATGAGCGAAGATGAACGCAGACGCCATAAACACAGTTGGCGACGTGCGGTGGAACGAGCTCGAGGTTGGGTCTTTGAGGGAGAACTATGATTTACGATATTGCTATTATCGGGGCAGGAATAACCGGAGCTAATCTGGCGTATGAGTTATCACGTTATGATTTGAACATCCTTTGGCTTGAGAAGGAAAACGATGTCTCCTTAGGTGCTACGAGAGCTAACAGCGCCATTATTCACGCCGGCTATGATCCTGTACCGGGGAGTTTGATGGCAGAGCTTAATCTCAAAGGTAGTAGAAAGTACCCTGAGTTATGTAGAAAACTAAACGCCTACTACGAACGAGTTGGTTCCTTAGTGCTTGCCTTCAATGATCAAGATAAGCATGCGATAGAAGCTTTATTCGAACGTGGTGTGAAAAATGGTGTTGAAGGTCTTCAGATCCTAAATCGAAGCGAGACGATAGAACAAGAACCGACGGTCAATCCGGATGTTGTTGCTTCGCTCTATGCTCCGTCCGCTGCCATTGTCCTGCCATGGGATATTTGTCTTGCATTAGCGGAGGTTGCTGTACGAGAAGGGGTTACCTTAAAGCTCAATGCTGAAGTGACGAATATTCAAGAAGATGAGCAAGGTGATCACTGGACGATTAAAACTCAGGAAGGTGAGTATTCGACTCGCTATATTGCAAATGCCGCAGGACATGGAGCCGAGATCATCCACAATATGGTTGCCGAACCGGCTTTCACCCTTGTCCCAACGCGAGGTGAGTATTACCTCCTGGATCATGCGGTAGAACCTAAACCAAGACGTGTACTATTTCAAAGCCCTTCACCTATTACGAAAGGCGTCTTAGTCACACCTACGGTTCATGGCAATACTCTAATTGGGCCTAACGCCGAGAGGATTGCAGACGGTGAGAATACGGAGTCATCAGTACTTGGCCTATCTGAGGTTGCTCAGAAAGCTAGGAAGTCTGTGCAAAATCTTCGTTTCCGAGAGAACATCAGAAATTTTTCAGGCGTGAGAGCCAATCAGTTGATCGATGAATTCCACCTCGATTGGGCAGCCCCTAGATTCTTTGATTTAGCAGCCATCAAGTCGCCGGGTTTAGCCTCCGGTCCAGCGATTGCCGACTACGCGATCGAACAATTTGCCAAGGCCGGCCTCGAGCTCCAAGCAAAGGAAATCTGGGATGGCACGCGAGAGGTTATCCATTTCGCCGATCTGTCTGAAGAAGAACAGGCCGATTTGATCGAGCAAAACCCAAGCTATGGTCGTGTCATCTGTCGCTGTCAAACGATCACGGAGGGTGAGATTCTAGAGTCATTTCAATCACCCATTCCACCGCAGTCTATCGATGCTGTGAAGCGTCGGACCGGGGCTGGATTGGGGAGATGTCAGGGGGGCTTCTGTGGCCCTAGAGTGCATGAGCTCATGCGAAAGCATCTTGGTTTAAAGGCAGAGGATGTTTTGCAAGACAGACGTGGTTCGTACGTTGTACTGGGCGTTAATCGGTCGGAGAGTTCGGAGAGTGAGGACCAAGTTGAAGCATGAGACAAGACAGTTAGTCATAATCGGGGGTGGTCCCGCAGGTTTGGCCGCCGCAATTGCAGCTTACGATGCAGGCTTACGAGAGATATTGCTCATTGAGCGAGATCGTGCCCTAGGTGGGATCTTGAATCAATGCATCCATAATGGGTTTGGTCTCCATAAGTTCAAAGAAGAATTCACAGGACCTGAGTATGCCGAACGTTACATCGAGATGTTCCATGAGCGTGAGATCGAACTTAGAATCGATAGCATGGTGCTTTCGTTGAGCGAGGATCGCATCGTGACGATTGTGAGTCCGAGCCATGGCTTTGAAAAGATTCAAGCGACGGCCGTTATTCTTGCCATGGGCTCACGCGAAAGAACTCGAGGTGCGATTGGCACGCTTGGGACTAGACCTGCTGGCGTTATGACTGCGGGGGCGGCACAACGCTATGTCAATCTTGAGGGCATGGAGGTAGGGCGTGATGTCGTAATCTTGGGGAGCGGGGACATCGGCCTCATCATGGCTCGCCGCATGGCTTACGAAGGTGCAAAAGTCCATGCCTGTGTAGAGATTATGGATACGCCGGGTGGATTAACACGAAACATCGTCCAATGTCTTGAGGACTTTGAAATACCTTTGTTGCTATCTCATACCGTGACAAGAATTATCGGACGACACCGGATTGAAGCGGTAGAGATTGCCCAAGTAGACTTGCAACTCAAACCGATTCCGGGAACTGAGCGAACGATCTCATGCGATACGCTTCTTTTGAGTGTCGGCCTAATCCCTGAAAATGAACTCTCGCGCGATGCCGGGGTAGCTCTGGATCAAAGGACGCAAGGACCGATCGTTGATAACCTTTATCAAACCTCGGTGGGAGGTATCTTTGCTTGCGGTAATGTGCTTCACATTCATGACCTTGTCGATCACGTCTCGGAAGAAGCTGAATTGGCAGGTGCAGCCGCTGCACGTTATGTCTTGGAACAACCCGAGTCATCCGAGGTGATCGATCTAACGGTGGGGCGTGGGATTCGATACTCCGTTCCTCAGAAGATTCATCGGGAGGATCTGGAAAGAGGCTTGACCGTTCGTTTTCGTGTGACGCATACGGCGAATGATCAAGTGATCGTTGTTCGAAGCGGCAGTGGACAAGAGGTCATAGCACAATACCGTAGAGCTTTTGTCACGCCCGGCGAAATGCAAACGATTATGATCCCCGGCAAGCTACTGGAACATGCTGAAGATCAATCGTCCATTGTAATCAGCATGGAACCATACATAGGAACGTAGAGCTAAAGGCGTAGGAGTTTAGGATGATCCATGAATTTGTTTGTATTGTTTGCCCCCGAGGTTGTCGCTTAAGAGTTGACAGTTCCCGGGATTATGAAGTTACAGGAAATGCTTGCCCGCGGGGTATTCCCTATGGCAAGCAAGAAGCCAAGGCTCCCATGCGGACGGTGACTAGTTCTATGAAAATCATCGGGAGCGATGTCTTGCGCTGTCCTGTAAAGACGTCTGAACCTATCCCCAAAGAGATGATGCAAGAGGTCGTCGATGCTTCAAAATCAGTCGTCCTTCGTGCCCCAATCCACATGGGTGATCGTGTATTAGCGAATGTAGCAGGAACGGGTGCAAATCTCATTGCAACCAGAACTCTCTTGGCGCGAGATGAAACGGCTTAATTTGTCGTAATTCACGGTCTGCTGTCAATCAAGCTCGTCCTACAATTGGGCTCTAAGAGGAGGAGTCCAAAATGCAAAACGTTCTAATAGATTTAAAGAGATTGCGCCCTCACCTTCACAAGGGTCGTAAGCCGACTCGAGGAGATGCGCTCTTTCTAAGACTCAAGAATCAACGGGTATTTCTGGCAGTTACGGAAGCCCATTTGCTTTTGTATCCAAAAGCCCACCAGAGCTCTCCTTCGCCTCTTCATGCCACGTCGAATATCAAACCACGTTTTTCTTGGATCGAAGATCAAGCCTTGCCGCAAAGTTCTATAGAATGGGATGAATGCATCAACCCTTATCGTTCAAGGACGAGCATCTTGGTTTATCAAAAGTCAAAGTATGCAAGATTTAATATTCATCAGGCTCAATCGGAGCTGGAGAAATGGGCAAGAGAAGAGGGAATAGACTTACAGCCCGTTTCTGATTACTGTCCGCTCGATCGCCAGTGCTCTGCTTGTGGCGCGCTTAATCCGGACAGTTTGAAGCAAGACCCGAATTTCCGATGTGCTTGTGGTTTTTCGACAACAGCGACGCTTAATTACTTCTCTATGCTTTGGGGTGCTAAACGGTATGAATTGCAGCTGAAGGGAGAAGCTGAGAAACGGCCACGGTATCGGGCGGTAAGTTGAGAAGTAGCCAACGATTTCACTCGTCAACCTTAGCTGTGATCTTGCTAAATTTTGGTGGACAGCTATAAATCAAGAAACAGCGTATTATATTAGAATATTTTGTTTATGGCAGAAAGGATTATAGATTTATGAATCGTGCCATTATTCAACAGGTTCAAGGCTATGAGACGACAGACGGTGCCGGTGTTCACCTCGTTCGTGTGTTAGGTGGTCGTACAACGGATGCCTATGACCCGCTCTTAATGCTTGACTCCTTTGACAGCACAGATCCTGAGAAGTATCGTGCCGGTTTCCCGCTTCATCCGCATCGCGGGATTGAGACGATTAGCTATCTTTGGAAGGGAAGAATGGTCCATAAAGATTCCATCGGGAATCACGATGAGATTTCTGACGGAGAAGTGCAGTGGATGACCGCAGGTTCCGGCATCATGCATGAAGAAATGCTTCCGGAATCTGAGCGTATGCTCGGCGTTCAGCTTTGGTTGAACCTCCCTCAGAAGTACAAGATGGTGAAACCTAATTATCATGCGATCCGTCGTGATGATATCCAAGAGGTTGAATTCGAGGGTGGATTCCTCCGTGTCATCGCCGGTGAATACGAAGACATTAAAGGCTATGAAGCGCAGTATCAACCTTTAACTTATTACGATATTCATCTTGAAGAAGGTGCTTCCTTAACGCTCCCGACGGAAACCGATGATTCTTTGATGGTCTTCACGCTTTTGGGTGAAATTTCGGTCGAAGGGGATCAGGTTCCTGAGAAAACAGCCGCAAAACTTTCGGAAGGTAACAGCGTAACGTTGAAGGCTGAAAATGGTCCTGCACAGATTCTCTATGTTTCGTCCAAGCGTCTTGATGAGCCGATTGCCTGGGGTGGTCCTATCGTTATGAATACGACGGAGGAACTAGAGCAGGCGTTCGTCGACCTGAGAACCGGTCATTTTATCCGTGAAGAAGTTGACTACGATCTGTAGACAATAGTTTCGCAAATTCATGAATGCCCTGTAAGCCAATCTTCGGTTTACAGGGCATTTCACATCTTGAGGTTTGTTTCGTGCGCTAATGGACTACGTTAGGTTCAAGGAATCTCCAATTCAAGGAATCTCCAATGCGTCACAGACATGAGAAGAACGCGAGAGGTTCATCACGTGAGCGAGACGACTGTAGTGACGATGTTATACACATTAATAAGAGAGATGAGCAGCAAGAAGCTTTGAAAGAACTTATCGACCTGGGATTCTCTGATTCGCGATGAAGTAGCTCTGCCGATCATGGCTCCGGCAACTGCTCCAATGGCCATTAGGGCAAGATTCCATGGATCGAATGCAGGTACACTGTTGCGCACAATTGAATTGCCGAGATTGAAGATCTGGGAAAAGAAGATCACGAGTAAGGAGTTAATGGCGGCTTTCTTGGGGCCCATGCTAAAGAAATAATACAAGAAGGCAATGTTTAATGGTCCGCCGCCAATCCCCAAGAAAGCAGAGATAAATCCTAGGATGATGCCGAGCAGGGTGGAGATGATCGGATTGTTGATGTCTTTGGAACGAATGCGATGTTTGTTTCGCACATAGATCAGCACAGAAACCGTCATCAAGAGAAGGATGACGGATTGGATCAGTTTGACGATGAGCGCATTCGGGAATAGACGGAGGATCGACTTGAAGGCTTGACCTCCAATGAGGCCACCGGCGGCTGCACCGATCGACAGGAAAAGGCTTCTACTCCAGTCAATCTTTTCACCTTTCTTGATGAAGTTTTGTGCCAAAGAGACGATCGTCATGGCCAAGACGGCATTGCCGGATAGGAAGTTCACTTGAGCAGGTTGGAGGAGGTTCGTTGCATCGATGACCGGCTTGATAATGATGCCTCCACCGACCCCTGTAATAGCTCCTGCTATAGAAGCTATAAAAGCAATGGCAAAAAAGATGACAGCCATAGCAACCCCTTCCTTAAGGAATTAAGACGTAAGTAGACGTTACAACTTGAGCTTAACATTTAATGAATGAACTACAACCGGCGAGCCTCAAACCTGATTCGCAAGTCTTACTCATTTAAACCATCCCGTTAAGAATATTCAAACTGAAGGTTGCGCTTCAAATCATCGTGGCCTCCATTATTGACACAAAATTTGATGTGCACCATAGCTAACGTGCTTATATAAGATATAATGCTGCATCAGAGTGTCGCGCTTCCTAGGTTGTGTGCTAAACTTGCACAGACATTCCTATGGGACGATTTATTCGAGTTCTAATTAACTCGATTGCAATGAATACTCAGTCATGCCCTGATGTTTAGGAGGTATCCTTTGCCTGTTGAAATTTTTGAAATGACACAATCCGGAATAGATGCTTTGCGTGAAGAACTAGAGCGCCGTAAGGTCAAAGATCGTACGGAAATCGGTGAGAGAATCCGTGAAGCTCTTTCGTTTGGAGATCTCTCTGAAAACTCGGAATATGATGATGCAAAACAAGCTCAGAGTGAGAACGAACAACGCATCCATGAGATTGAACACATTCTCAAGAATGCTCGTGTCATCGAGCAGTCCGATATTAGTCGCAATAAAGTGACGCTCGGTGCAAAGGTAAAACTGGAAGACCTCGAGAAGGGTAAAGTCGAAGACTATACCGTCGTGAATGCGAAGGAAGAGGATATTTTCCGCCGCCATATTTCTCAGGATTCACCGGTTGGTCAGGCGATCTTGGGACGTCGTAAAGGCGAGATCATCCAAGTGACGACGCCTAGAGGCATGAAGAAATTCAAGATTTTGGAGATCGGTCTTCCAAGCTAAGTTGGCTTAAGGCGAATCTCCTACCATCCCGTGTTCCACTTCATAGGTGAGTATCCGGGATTTTTTCTTTGAGGCTGAAGAAAGAGGATTGACATGATCGATGCGCAAGGTGGCAACCAACAAGCTGCCCATGAGACCCCCAACACCCAAGCGACCCCTAGTAACCAAGGCACACAAAAGCCCCAAGATTCCCCTCATGAACAGGTGCAAAATCGCCACCTGAAGTGGAAAGAACTTCAAGAGCGCGATAAAGACCCTTACCTAGTAACGACGTACGATGTAACGCATCTGGCTCAAACAATCCATGACAATTTTGATGCCTTGGAAGGTGAGTCTGTGCGCATTGCAGGGCGCATTATGAGTAAGCGTGGTATGGGCAAGGTCAGCTTCTGCGATCTCCAAGACAGTTCCGCCCGTATCCAGACTTTCACAAAAATCGATGCACTTGGCGAAGAAGCTTATGCCGATTGGCAGAACCTGGATCTTGGCGATTTGGTCGGCGTCGAAGGGGACGTCATGCGTACGCAACGAGGCGAAGTCTCGATCCGTACGAAGGGCTTTTCGTTGTTAGCAAAGTGTCTTCGTCCCTTGCCCGAGAAGTATCATGGACTGCAAGATACTGATCTGCGGTACCGGCAGCGTTATTTAGACCTCATGACCAATCCTGAGGTAAGGACCACGTTCGTGAAGCGTTCGCAAATTATTTCGATGATTCGCGAATTTCTTGCCGGTAGGAATTTCCTCGAAGTTGAAACCCCTATTTTAAATACGATTCCGGGGGGAGCCGCAGCTAAGCCGTTTATCACCCATCACAATGTCCTGGACTTAGATCTTTACCTACGCATTGCACCGGAGCTTTACCTGAAGCAGCTTATCATCGGTGGTTTCGACAGGGTGTATGAGATTGGACGTAATTTCAGGAATGAGGGAATGTCGGTCAAGCATAATCCCGAGTTTACGATGCTTGAGCTCTACCAAGCCTTCACGGATCTCAAGGGAATGATGGAGCTGACCGAGAATCTCTTTGGTGAATTGGCGATGCTCGTAAACGATAGCTATGAGGTTGAATGGGCAGGGAATACCATCAGTTTTGAGCCTCCTTTCAAGCGCCTCAGCATGATTGATGCTGTGAAGACGTATGCCCATGTTGATTTCAATGACGTTAAAACGACAGAAGATGCTCAGGCGCTTGCCAAAGAGCGTGGGATTGAAACGGATTCAGCCCATACTTGGGGGGATATTTTAAATTTCTTCTTCGAGGAGTTTGTTGAAGACCAGTTGATTCAACCGACGTTTGTGTATGATTATCCTATAGAAATATCGCCTCTAGCTAAGAAGAAGCCGGGATCTGACACCATCGTCGAGCGGTTCGAACTCTTCATTGGCGGTAATGAACTTGCTAATGCTTACACCGAGCTAAACGACCCTGAAGATCAAGCGGAGCGTTTCCATGCCCAGGGCAAGAAGCGTGCTGCCGGTGAAGAAGAGACATACTATGCCGATGAGGACTTCCTCCTTGCTTTAGAATACGGTATGCCTCCGACCGGAGGTCTTGGGATAGGGATCGACCGCTTGGTCATGCTCTTAACGGGTGAAGAATCAATTCGAGATGTCTTGCTCTTTCCGACGATGAGACCTTTGGAGAAAGGAAAATCATCACGTGAGTGACAAAAAAGGGAACCGCCCCTCCTCCGAACCTAAAATTAAGCTCAAGTTGGATGAACCAACGCAAGAGCCTTTGCCCGTAGATCAACCGGATCTACCTGAACCTTCTGAAGTTCAGTGGCCCGATGATCCGGAGGTTATGACGCGTTCAGAAGCGTTTAAGATCCTGGAGATCCATGAGGGAGCAAACCGTCAAGAAATTGAGACGCGCTATACGATGCTTACACGTCGTTATCAGCATGAGGACTCGCCTGAAGTAACGGCTCATGTGGCAAAGATCATCGAGGCCTACGATTTACTCACGGGAAAGCGCGTAGAACGCGAGAAAGTCGATCCTAAGGATCTTAAGGTAGTGCTGGGTAAAGAGCGCAGAGAATGGCGTAACATCTTGGATTACGGATGGAGGCCTTTCGTAGCCGGCTTGCTCATCTTCGCCTTGATCTTCGGCATTCTCTATTCCGTCCTCACGAACCAGCAGCCCGACTATAAGATCACGTACCTTGGTGCTTATGGAGACATCCGGGAAAGGTTCGATGGTAGTTGGGAGAAATACCTTAAAGATAACGGGTTTGCAGAGAATCCTTTTGTCGAAGTTCTTACGTTATACGAAGGGATGGACCCTCAAACTGAAACGGCCATGATGATGAAGGCAGTCTTGGTCATTTCCGGAGTCGATGGTACAGATCTACTGGTGCTGGATCAGGAATCTTTTGAACGCTATGGTGCTCAAGGCGCTTTTGCTCCTATCCGGGAACTCTATGACTCTCTCGAGGCTGAGAATCCTGAAGCTATGCAGAAATATGTGAAGCCTGCGATGAATGCCATCCGTGAAGCACCGGAAGATGATATGACGGGAACACCCGTGCCGATTGAAGAACCCAAAATATATGGTCTGGACCTATCGGAGCATTCACCGCTTCAAGGATTAGGCATCATTGGACAAGAACAGGTTCTAGCCATTCCGGTTCAAAGTGAGCACCAAGCGAAGTCCGCCGAGATCATTGCTTTTCTCTTAGATGAGGCCCCTGAGCTCGAAGCCCGTTTCGATGGGGTCGTAGCCGATGCGGTTGCGGAACAAGAGGCAATCGAAGAGGCAGTTGTAGAAGCTGACGCAGAGGCCGAAGCAACCGCTGATACGCAAACTGAAGCTGCCACTCAAGCAGAAGCTGAAAGTGAATCTCGAGAAGAAACTGAGTAGATTTATGAAAGGCATTTTTCCTTCGTAAAGAATAAGTTCAACGGCCCGATTTAACGAAGTGCATAAGATCGTAATTTCTCTGATAAGCACGATATTTACATGGTATATCGGGCTTAGCCTTTTTGAATCATGTTATATTCCTGATGCCTTCGTGTTATCATGAATTCCATGTAAACCTTCTTAAGTGAAAAGAAATGAGGAGTCAAAGATGAAGAAAGTTCGTTTAGGAATCATTGGGGTAGGCGTGCAAGGTAAGTCTTATGCAAATTTCCTTATGAATCCTGATTTCAATGGTCCCGAATCTATGGTTTTAGGTGGCCTGTGCGACATTGATCCTGAGGTCGAAGCATTCTGTAAGGAGACCTATCCGGACACTCCTTTCTACAGTGACTACAAAGATCTTATAGCTTCCGGTGAAGTGGATGCAGTCGTCACGACGGTCCCACACTATCTCCATCCTGAGATGGCTATTTATGCAATCGATCACAAGATGCCTGTTATGGTTGAGAAGCCGGCCGGCGTTTACAACAAACAAGTCCGTGAGATGAATGAGTTTGCAGCTGCCCACCCTGATGTGCCGTTTGCGATCATGTTCAACCAGCGCACGAATTCTCTTTATCGTCAGCTCAAGACCATCATGGATTCCGGTGAACTCGGCGAAATGCGCCGTACCAACTGGATCATCAATTCCTGGTGGAGACCTGACAGTTATTATCAACAGTCAGCCTGGCGTGCAACCTGGGGCGGTGAAGGCGGCGGTGTTGTCGTAAACCAAGCTCCTCACCAGCTTGATCTTTGGCAGTGGATCTGTGGAATCCCCAAGACCGTTTATGCAGAAGTTGGTTTTGGTGCTCACCGCGATATCGTGGTTGACAATGATGTTACCGCGGTGACGACGTATGAGAACGGTGCTACCGGTGTCTTTATAACCAGCACTCACGACCCCGTCGGTACCGATCGTCTGGAAATTGACTGTGAGAAGGGCAAAATTGTTGTCGATAATTCTAAGACTGCAACCGTTTATCGTTTCTCCAAGGGTGAAGACGAGATGAACTCGACCATGTCGATGATGGATGTCTACAAGCTAGTCTCCAGCAACGATGCCGGCAATAAGCTCTATGATGAAGAAGTTCTCGAATCCACGGATGCCTGGGGTCGCCAACATATCAACGTGCTTGAAAACTTTGGTCGCCATATCCTTGAAGGCGAAGATCTCCTCGCACCCGGTAGTGACGGTATCAATGGTGTAAATCTTGCGAACGGTATTCTGCTTTCCGCTTGGAAGGGTGAGAGAGTTGATCTGCCGGTCGATGAAGATGAATTCTTGACTGAGCTCAATAAGAGAATCGAAGAAGAAGGCAAGTATCCAACGCGCTAAGAATATGGATATTTCCTAAAGGAAATCGTTGACCTTCTACTATAAACAGATGATAGATAGGGCTTTTGACTTAAACAAGTTGAAAGCCTTGTTTTTATTTGCTGTCCACTTGATGACTTCTGACCTATACGTATTGAAGACACAAAAAAAGATCCTCGGGGTTCGGACCCGGGGATCTTGGTGCGGTTGACAGGACTTGAACCTGCACGAGTTTTACCTCATAGCGACCTCAACGCTACGTGTCTGCCAGTTCCACCACAACCGCAAAATATGTGGGGGTTCCTTGCGGAACAAGTTGCATTTAATCACAAGGCTTTGAGACTGTCAAACGGTTATTGGTCAAACTCGTGGCGCAAGGGTTATCTCCTAAACTTCCCGCGCAAACGAGCGATCGCTTGAGCTTGTAGAAAAACAATCAGGAGTTGTTCCACGAGGAATATTACAACAACAAATATGATCCGGATTACAGAAGGAAGCTCCGCCATAAACCCCAAGCACGAAGCGTCAAAAATGTCTTATACTGTCCATTGTGCATTTTATCGGCTGGCCGGCATCGCACGATCTAACCCCCTCACTCAGCAAGGCACCGATGATCAATAGAGGAGAATGATATGTCCAACCCTGAGATTATCGCGGCGGAACCGCTTGCTGCAGAGGCTGAGGAAGCTAAGAAAATCTATGCGGCTTATGAGCTAAGTGACGAAACCTTATCGCTTGCCACTGAAGTAGAAGATCGCCTTCAGGCGGTCTTCCGCCGCCATGATCGCTTGGCCGAACTCAATCAGTTCAAGGTGCTCGATGCCTTCCACAAAGAATATCTTGCGGAGACAGATTTTGCGGGATCGACGGGTTATGGTTACGGCGATTCAGGTCGTGACAAGTTGGAGCGTATCTACGCCCGCGTGATGGGGGCTGAAGCTGCGCTAGTTCGTCAGCAGATTTCATCCGGCACCCATGCTATCGCAACGGCACTCTTTGGCATTTTGAGGCCGGGCGATGAACTGCTATCTATCACGGGAACTCCTTACGATTCTCTCCACGATGTTATCGGGATTGAAGGACCCAACGGCTTAGGTTCGTTGGCGGATTTTGGCATCACATACCGTGAATTGCCTCTTGTTTCCGGTGAGATCGACTTCAAAACCATCGCAGGACCTGAAGGTCTTAAGCCTAACACTAAGATGGTTACCCTCCAACGTTCCCGGGGCTATGCTAATCGACCTTCACTTACAATTGATGCAATTCAGCGCGCTGCTGAACTTATTCACAAACAAAAGCCCGACTGCATTGTCTTCGTCGATAACTGCTATGGTGAATTTGTGGAGTTAAGAGAACCCACGCAAGTAGGGGTAGATCTCATCGCCGGATCCCTCATCAAGAATCCGGGCGGAGGCCTTGCTCCCACCGGAGGCTATGTTGTGGGACGGCAGGATCTTGTAGACCTTGCTGCCGCAAGACTTACCGCCCCCGGAGTTGGCTCAGAGATCGGGGCAAGCCTCAATCTCAATCGAACGTTGATCCAAGGCTTTTATTTGGCTCCAAGAACCGTATCGGATTGTCTCAAGGGCTTAGATTTTGCAGCAGCCTATTTTGAATCCGTCGGGTTGAAGACGAATCCCGGGCCGGGTGAATTGAGACGGGATCTCATTCAAATGATGCATTTTGAATCGGCGGAACAACTCACAACGTTCTGCCAGGCGGTTCAAGCAGCATCGCCGGTCGATTCTTTTGTGATGCCTGTCCCGGGGCCGATGCCGGGCTATGATGTAGACGTTATTATGGCAGCGGGTGCCTTTGTGCAAGGATCTTCGATAGAATTGAGTGCAGACGGCCCCCTTCGTGAACCCTATATGGCATTTATGCAGGGCGGTTTAGTCTATGCTAATATCAAGCTCGCTGTTTTACTTGCCGCCGAGAAATTGAGGAGTCTAGAAGCGTGACGACTAACGATCACAATAGAGAAGATCGTCCAGGAGCGGAAAGACCTAGATCACAGGGTCCCGAGCTCTTTATTCCGCGTGGTCAAGATCAGAATGAGCTAAGTCAAGATCGACTGGCTGAAGAAGCTCGGATGTTCAAAGGTCAGCGCCAGTCGAATGGGATGGATATGTATCGCCAACGTCTGCAAGAGCGACGTGCGGAGACGGATGCTCGCTTCGGCGTCCAAAGTTCAGGTTTCCCCATCAACTCCTCCGAGCGCGATGAAGCCCCTCAAGCTACAGATCAAAGAAGCATCCCACGACTGTCACCTCAACCTCAACCTCGCCCCAATGCGCCACGAAATGTAAGAAGAACGGAGCCCTTGCAAGACCCTCAAGAACAAATCCGACTTCAGCGCCAAACCAAATCCAGAGATGCAGCTGAGGCTGCCAAACGTTTTCAAAGTTTGCAGCGTGCCAATAACCGTCGTCGCACGTTTATCGTCGCACTCATCGCACTGGCTGCCATTTTACTGACCCTCTTATTGATTAGAACCCTCACGTCGCATGCTACCCCGAGGCCAAAACTCGGCATCGTTCAGATGGGGACCGTTGGGGACAGATACTCGGCGCACGGCTTCGTTGCCAGAGATGAAAGCATCCTGAACTCTCCGGTTTCGGGCCGACTTGAGCCTATCGTGCCGGAAGGACAAAGAGTCGCCATGAATACGCCCGTTGGCCTGGTTCTCAGCGATTTGGATCCGTCAAACTATGCTGCTGTACGTGATCTCGATCGTCGAATTGCGGACCGCCGTCTCACCGTCATGAATGAGCGCAATTTGTCTCCAGCTGAAGAACTCTACGAATCCGGAGATGCTCAGATGCATGACAGCATCAATGCCCTTCGTAACGCCGTTCGTTCAGGCAATTTAGCCGAGATCAGTAGCCTTCAAATCTCTCTGGAGAGCATGATGCAAGAGCGAAATACTGCCTTGGCAGAGATTGAATTTAGCGACCCGGTTTTAGCAGATCTTGAAAGTGAGAAACGGCTATATCAAGCGCAGGTTACCCAGGGCTCTACAAGTCTCACAGCTCCCGCCGCAGGTCTTGTGAGTTTTAGACCGGATTCTTTGGCTACAGAACTTACCCCTCAGGTGCTTGCGGAAATGGATTTTCAGACCTTCAAGGAATACTACGAGAAGGCAGAGAAACGAACGGTTATTCCTGAAACCGTGGAAGCGGGAGAACCGGTGCTCACGGTATTAACCGGAGCGGCCCATTATTTCGCCTTGCAAATAAATGACATTAAGAGTACAGACATCCCCGAAGGAGCACCGATCGTGATTGAGATCCCGGAAGATGCAATCACTATTGGAGGCGGAATCCTTGAACGAATGACACCGAATGAAGAAGGGGTCATGCTGCTGATTAGTACCAATCGCGAGCTCGAGCGCTTGCTTGGTAAGCGATCTGCTGAAGTCTCCATTTTGCTCAATTCGGACCAAGGTCTGAAAGTCCCCAGTTCTTCGCTCGTCTATCGGGATGAAGAATCCACCGGCCTGGCCAGTCTCTACATTGTTTCGGGGGGCTTTGTTGAAGTAGAGACCGTAAGGGTCCTCATGTCAGATCGAGAATTTGCTCTCATAGAACCCATGAATGCAAACACTAACATCCGTTCCGGTGCCATCATTGTCGAGAATCCCGATTCGGTAGAAGAAGGAGCGGCTGTTGGCTAAGATCGCAGAGAATCTCAATTCGTTTGAACAAGAGCTATATGAGGCATGTGAAGCAGCAGATCGAGATCCTGCGTCAATAAAGCTCATTGGTGTCAGTAAATTTCATTCGCTCGAGGAGATCCGCGAAGCCAGAGATCTGGGATTGCTTGATTTGGGTGAAAACAGGGCTCAAGAGTTCGTAGTGAAATACGAGGCATTGAAAGACGAAAACCCGAAGATCAACTGGCACTTCATCGGCCATCTACAACGAAATAAAGTTAAAGATATCATAGGACGTGCTGATTTAATTCATTCCGTCGATAGTGAGCGTTTGCTTCGAGCCATTCATCAACAAGCCGAGAGCCGAGGGATCATTCAGAAGATATTACTCCAAGTGAACTTCACCGGGGAAATACAAAAGTACGGCTTCACACCCGAGGAAATCAAAGAAGTCACACAAAATCTAGTGGAAGACTATCCTAACGTCGAGTTACATGGTCTCATGTGTATGGCCGAATTAGATGCTACAAAAGCCCGCTTGGAAGAAACGTTTACGGGAGTCCAAGACCTCCTGGCAGAAGTCCGGTCGCTCTTACCAAGTGAGAGAGCCGCTATGTGCGTAGAACTTTCGATGGGAATGAGCAGTGATTATCAGGTTGCAATTGTTTGTGGCGCGACGATGATTCGCATTGGTACAGCAATCTTTGGTGAACGTAAGAATTAAGCATTAGTTTTGCGAGTGCGTAAAGTTCTGCATACCATAGCGTGGATAGTTGCGGTTTTCAAGCGATACCGTTACGCAACCGTTACATGGCAATTAATCCTCAGGTTCTGCTCTTGTTTTCAAGATTACTCATCATAATAATGAAAATCAATTCTTTCTATTTGGAGGCAGATTATGGCTGAAGGATTATTAACTAAATTTACTTCCCTCTTAACGGGTTCTGATGATTACGCCGATACCGATTACGAAGATCAATATAATAGCTATGAGGCTTATGAGCCTCAAGTGAAGCGTTCACCGGAGCAAACGATCCTCGCACACGATCCTCTGTTTCCTCAGGAGAAGCAGCGGAACGAACGTAGCGAGAAGATTGTCAATCTTACAAAATCCGGTAAACAGGAAATGGTGATCATCAATCCCGTGGATATGAGTGCTTCCGAAGTTATCTCATCTCACTTGATGGGCAATCGCACGGTCATCTGCAACCTGGAACAAATTGACGATTATACGGGCCAACGTATCCTCGACTTCGTATCGGGGTCCGTTTATTCATTAGGCGGCTCTGTCACAGCAGCATCCGAGAAGATCTTTGTGATCATGCCTCGTTCCGTTGAACTCGTCAGTGAGCGTCTGCGCGAAGAGTATGATGACTACCGTTATGATGAGCGTGAATCCTTCGCGATGTAATGGAACGCAAGGCTTCTCTTAGCACACAACGATATAGAAAATATCATTGATTGCATTTACAACCACTGCAACACGTTCAACTGTAGAACTGTATTAACATTCCTCCAATAGACCAAGATTAAGCGATAATTAAGGTAGTCAAAGGGTAGGCAAGACCTACCCTTTGCTTTGCTGTGCTAAACTCCATGCATGAAAGGGGGGTTGCATGAAGCTCTTAACGATAGCCATCCCATCTTACAATTCAGAAGATTACTTGCAGAACGCCCTGGACAGTCTGGTTCAATCGATCGACGATTTGGATGTCATCATCGTAAATGACGGGTCTAAAGATAGAACCTTGGACATTGCACAGGCTTTTAGAGATAAATACCCGGACTCCGTAAGAGTTATTGATAAAGAAAACGGAGGGCACGGTTCAGGCGTTATGGCCGGTATAAGAGAAGGTCAAGGGATCTACTACTATGTTTTGGACTCCGATGATTGGCTTGAGGCAACGGCTTTGAAGCAGATCATCAACCGACTCGATGCGGAGCATCAGCGCACGTTACGAGGCGAAGAACCTCTCGATCTACTCATCTGTAACTATGTCTATTGCAAAGTCGATGAACCCAAGAAGCCGGTCCATTATCGTAAATCGGTTCCTGTCGGTCGACGGTTTGGTTGGCAAGAACTTAAGCGCTTTTCTATCGCCACCTTCTTTACGATGCACTCCTTGATCTATCGGAAAGACATACTGCTCGAGTCCGGTGTCGAACTCCCTAATCACACATTCTATGTCGATAATTTGATTGCTTATGTCCCTTTGCCCTTTGTGAAAACCATGTACTATGAGGACGTCGATCTCTACCAATACTTCATAGGTCGTGACGAGCAATCGGTCAACCGCGAGGTGTTGATCAAGCGAATCGATCAACAGATCTTGGTCACCAAGATCATGGCTGAAACGTATCATGTCTATGACGACATCAGGAACAAGAAGCTCCAAGAGTATCTCTTGTCCTATCTCTCTATGCTCGTCACCATCACCGTTGCACATCTTCACATGAGCAAGGATCCGGGGGATGAGCCCAAGATCGAAGAGCTATGGACCTGGCTTAAGCGCTACGATGAGAAAATGTACAAGTACTGCAAGCATGACAAGCTCAACCTCATCATGAATTTGGTCGGGGAGTGGGACTGGGGTAAGAAGACGATTACGACAGTGTACGACGTTGCCCAGAAGATCTTCCGTTTCAGTTAGCATCATCCAAGAGCCTCAACCGATCTTTCTATGCCGGCCATGAACCATAGCCGGCTTATTTAATTGGTAGAATGGACGAATGTTATTCAACTCATTCCCAAGGAGTAGGAGGAGGTTCGATCAACGTGAAGAAACTTCATCTAGGTCTCGATATCGGGGGATCGACCACGAAGGTGGTCGCAATCGATGGTAAGCAAATCCTCGGCACCTGCCTTGTTTCGGCATCCGATCCTTTGACCGCTGCTTACGGTGCTTTAGGTCGCTTTCTTAAGGAACAAAACGTACCCCTAGAAGCCGTGGGTTCCCTGCATGCCACGGGTGTGGGTCTGAGTCATCTTGGGAAAGACCTCCATGGTATTCCAATTCAACGGATCGACGAATTTGTAGCCCTTGCTCGCGGTGCACGTTTTCTTTCAGGCGAGAAGGACTGCTTAGCGGTGAGTGTTGGAACCGGAACCGCCTTCGTTTCAGCCAAGGGCAACACAGCTAGGCATATCATCGGCTCAGGGGTGGGGGGTGGAACTTTGCTGGGCCTCAGCCATGCCATCTTAGAGACCCGAGACTGGGAACAAATCGATGAATTAGCGCTAGCCGGCAATAGCTCAGACGTCGATTTGATGATCCGGGATCTGACGAACGATGAGATTCCCGGTTTGACCTCTGAAACCACCGCTTCGAATTTTGGTCGACTGAGCGATGCAAGTCGCAGGGAAGACCTTGCAGCTGCCATCATCACCATGGTCTACCAAACGGTTGGCATCATCGCGGTGACCGCTGCTCGAGCAGAGGGTTTGGAGAGCATAGTATGTACGGGTAACGGTGTGCTCTTAAAGAGTGCCGGCCTTGTTTTGAAAGCGGTGAGTGAACTGTATAACCTTCCTCTCTACATCCCTGAACACACCGAATATGCCACTGCGATCGGAGCAGCCCTTGTCTCATTCTAAACCCGTTAAACTCCGCGATCAGAGAATCGATGCTTTAAGGGGCCTGGCCCTCGTGATGATGGTCTTGCACCATTTCATCTATGACTTGCGCTATTTCTTCAATCTCGATGTCTTTGCGTGGCAGGAAGGCCCAATCTTCCTACACGTGGTCCGCCCAATCTTTCTCATCGTTTTTCTTTTTGTTTCAGGCTATGCAACTCGCTATAGCAGGAATGCATTGAGCCGCGCCGTGAAGTTAACGCTGATAGCTCTCGTAGCAACCCTTGTCACGTTGCTGCTTCATCACTTCTTTCAAACGGGAGTCATTTACTGGAACATGCTTCACACCTTGGCTCTTGGCCACGGGTTGCATGTTCTCTTGAAGAATCAAAAACAACGTCTCATCGCGATGCTCGTTATGCTTTATATGACCCACCTCGTCATGAATCTTGGTATCTCGTTGCCACCCCTGGATCACATGGATTATCTTCCTGTCCTCCCATGGCTTCTGTACTTCACCCTTGGCGTCATCGTAGGTCAGCACACGAAGGAAGATCCAATCCCACCTCCAAGTCCATCCTTTATCCCTCGGCTGTTTGCGCTCGTCGGTCGATATGGCATCTATGTCTATGCTCTCCACCAGATCGTGCTCTTGGGATTGCTCTCACTTCTATTTGCCTTAGGCATTTTCTAACAAAAGCCATCGGAGTCTCCTATGCAATCTTACCTAGATGAAATAATCCGCGCCTTCAAACTTACACCACCCCGTGAGTCGCATCGCTTTGCTCCAACGAATGATGTCATTGAAGCCGTTATCCAAGCTAATGTCACACCCTCAGAACGACGGGAAGAGAAGCGCCAGATGGCCTTGCTTCTCAAGGAAGCGACCGGAATTCACCATCCTTGGGGAGCGCTTACCGGTGTGCGACCAACCACCCTCATAAAAGAATGGTCGAAAACGCAGCATGAAGATGAAGCAAGCCTTGTCCAAGCCTTAGCGGCTTATTACGGTATTGCAGCCCACCAAGGACGCTTGGGCTTAAAGACAGTGCGCAAAGAAGAAGCCGTTGATGCCCGGATGAAACCTCAGGGTCACCTCTTCTACATCGGCATCCCGTTTTGCCCTACAAGGTGTTTATACTGTTCTTTTGTTCCGGCAGACGGCATAGCTGCGTGCCATGAGCTTCAGGCGAAATACGTTGACAGGCTACTCCATGAAGTGAAAGCACTCTGGCGAAAGCCCGAGGCGATTTACATCGGTGGCGGAACTCCGACGGCATTGTACCCTGACCTCTTTAGTTTCTTAATCGAAGAACTCGAGTCGCTCCCCGGATGGACAGACGTTCCGGAGATCACGCTTGAAGCAGGACGCGTCGATAGCTTGACACCTGAAATCTTGGAGATCATTGCGAACGCTCATTTCACGAGCATCTGCCTCAATCCCCAGAGCCTTCAGTCAGAGGTCCTGATGGCCGTTGGAAGACCGGGAACTCCTGAACAGCTCCTTGAGGTCTATAACGTACTAAGGACCATGAATCTCAAGATTCATATGGATCTCATCTTTGGTTTACCAAAGGAAACATCCGAAACCTTTCTCAACGGCGTCGAGCAGCTCATTGCTCTCGACCCGGCAGCCATCACGATCCACCCCTTGGCGAAGAAGAAGGGAGCGGATCTCTATGAGATCACGAGCGATCTAACGGCTGATACTCTAGCGGAGGCGCAGGGGCATCTGGAGCGCGCGGGATATGAGCCCTACTACCTATATCGTCATAAATACGCCCTTGGAGGGCTTGAAAACTGCTCATTTGCGAAGCCCGGGATGGAAAGTCTATATAATGTTGGCATGATGAATGATAGGCATCCCGTCTTGGCCTGTGGCGTCTGTGCCATGTCGAAAGAACTGAAGGGTGGCCGAATCATCCGTCATCCTAACCGTAGGACGCTACATTCGTATTTGGATTTATCGCTTGATGATCTTCCAAGCAAGGGGCAATATGCTGTACTACAGTCGTTGGAGTCTTAAATGAAACGAGAGCAAAACAACCGGAAACGTTATGTATGGCGTCGCCCCGCAGAACGAGGTGACGCTCTCATTCTCATTGGGATGCCCGGCTGCGGTAAGAGCACGTTGGGCAAACGTTTGGCTCGCCGTTATCAGAAACCCTTCATCGATGTCGACGATGTTCTCTCGGCGCAAGAAGGAAGGAGCATTGCCGATTTAGCCGCTTCCTTACCCTATCGTGACTTTGTCCGTAAGGAGAGCCGGGCCGTTTGTTCGATCAAAGACTCCAAGGCGATCATCGCAACCGGCGGCTCTGTTATCTATAGCCCAAAGAGCATGGAACACTTGTCTCGCTTAGGCACCATCGTCTATTTACAAAAGCCCCACAAGGAAACGCGTCGCCGCGCCGGAGACCCACGTAAACGCGGTATTGTCATTCCACCCCGGGAAACCTACCGCACGTATCAAACGCAGCGCCACAGGCTCTATCGACGCTATGCGGATATCATCTATGAAACAGCTAATACCACGGTCTTCCAGTCTTTGATCTATCTCCAAGCTCTCTTGGAATTCGTGGACCCCGACACCTTTGTCGTCAAGCCCTCGAGACAGCAAGGAAATCCACGACCCCGACGGAATCGCTCACGCCAAAGTGGAAGCGATAACCGTCAAGGTTAAAAAAACAGCGCCATGCACAAGCAAGGTAAATCTAAGGGTAAGCAGCAGACCCCAAAGAGCAAACGGCGTAAATCGCCATCCCCAAACCCAGCAAGCGTTGCTAAGCGTGAATCCCCCCGTCCCCCTTCACGTTAAGTTAAAATTCCTTGCCTTAGAATTGCGTTAGACTAAGCAAACGTGAGATATTGCCCAAAGGAAGGTGAACATGTCTAAAGTCAGACTCAGCGCGGCCATTGATATTGGCTCAAACTCTTTGACGCTTAAGGTCGCCGAGGCGTCTAAGCGCGGTTCAGTCCGTATTTTAGAGACCGTTCGCGGTGCACTTTCTTTGGGTTCGAGCAGCTATCGAGACGGCGTAATCTCTGATGAACAGATGGAAGACTTAAGTCGCCAACTCTTGGGATTTCGGAATGTTCTAGACACCTATAATATCTCGGTTGATGAATGTCCGGTGGTTGCTACCTCAGCCCTTCGTGAATCTGCAAACCGCGATTTGGTCATCGAGAGAATTCGTCAGACGAGTGGTTTTCGTGTGAGGATCTTGGGGAATACCGAGGAACGATCTCTTCACTTGACCGCGGTTCGAGCCCAACTTGAAGCGTTCGAGGAGATTGCTCAAGAAGGGGTGACCGTCCTGGATATTGGAGCGGGAAGTCTCCAAGTCAGTGTTTTCGATGAGGGCCACTGCTATTACAGTCAAAACTTTCTCCTTGGTGCGCTAAGACTTAGTGAACTCTTTGCCCAGTTCGAGCTGAGAGCCCGTGATTATGAGAGCTTGGTCGATGAATACATCCGCTCTGAACTCGCCAATTCAGACGTGAGCAATCCTTCCGCCTCAAACCATCCTCACTTATTAGCGCTTGGGGTTGACCTCAGTGCCATCCATAGCCTGCGGAAGAGAAAAAACAGTAAAGATCCTTTTGTCACGCAAGAGGAGTTCAATGAAATCTTCGAACGGATAAGACATCTAAGTTCCTTTGAGATCTCTCAGAAGATGGGAATTGTAGATGAGATCGCAGAGACACTCTTACCGGCCATGATCGTGGTGAAGCAATACCTGGATGCCAGCAATGCTCCGGGCGTCTATGTCCCCTCAGTCCACATATGTGAAGCAATCATCTATCGAACCCTAAGAAGTGCCGAGCAACATCCCTTGCTACAAGCAAGTGAACAAGATCTCATTGCAACGTCCAGATTTCTCGCCACGCGATTTCAAGATGACTTGAAGCATTCAAGGTTCGTCACTGAGGTCGCGCTAAGCATCTTTCGCTCCCTACGGAATCGCTACGGGTTCGATCGGCGTTTCGGCGTGCTGCTTGAACTCTTGGGAATCTTGCATGATATAGGCAAAGCCATTTCGCTTCGGGGGCATGCCGAAAACTCAAGCAGCATCGTGGAGCGAAACGAATTCCTTGGCCTTACGGAACGAGAAAAGGAAATCTTAAGTGAAATGATTCGTTTCCATTCAGGAACGAAACCACCGGTTCTCCAATGGGGAAGCTCGTTTACGTCCGAAGAACGCAGACAGATTATCTCAGCGATAGCCATCTTGCGTTTAGCGGATTCCATCGATGCCTCGCAAAGGCAAAAACTCCAAGATTGGGAGATTAACTTGCGTAAAGACACCCTCATTATCACAGGCCGCTGTAAAGAGGATTTCAGGATGGAAAGTTGGTCTCTAACGGATAAGAGCACTTTATTCAAGCAGTATTTCAATCTTGATGTCCGTTTGCGCGTGGAAGAATATAGTCTTTAGAAGAGGATCCAAGGCATGGCGAAATCAAAACAAAATGAAAAGCGTGAAGACAAGTCTCCCAAACTCATCAACATCCCTGATGATCCGTCACCGGAAGAAGCCAGAGAGCTTTTTATCAATCGTGAATTGAGCTGGTTGGACTTTAATCTCCGTGTCTTGGAAAATGCGCGAGATAAAGAGACTCCTCTCGCTGAACGCTTGAATTTTCTTGCCATAACGCAAAGCAATCAAGATGAATTTGTCTCCGTCCGTATGGGATCTTTAAGACGCCAACGGGCCGGTGGCTTGAATACCAGGGATTTTTCAGGCTACACCATCCGTGAGCAAATCGAGGCTGTAGGGAAGAAACTAAAGCGCTTGATTAAGAAAGAATACAGTTGCTATCAGCGGCAAATTGTTCCGGCTTTGAAGCGCTATGGCATACGGTTTATGGACCCGGAAGAATTGGATCGTCAGCAGCTCGCCTATGCCGAGCAGTATTACGATCGAGAACTTCATCCTATCCTCACCCCCATGGCCGTCGACCAAGGTCGACCTTTCCCGCTCATCATGCACGGGACTCAAAACATTGCAGTACTCCTGGAACATGACGGGGAGAATCAGCAAATCGCCACGGTCCAGGTCCCTTCGAATGTCCCACGCTTGATCGAAGTCCCTCGCGGTGCTTGGGATGAGGAGGATCTAGCTGCCGACGATGTCGATCCGGAGATCATCAACAAGCATGGTGCTGACTTCATCTTTGTCGAAGACCTCATCAAGCACTTTCTGGGGAGGCTTTTTTATGGCTATGAAATCCTCACCGCAGGAGATTATCGGATTATTCGCAATGCCGACTTTGATCTGGACGAAGAAGATGCCCCTGATCTCATGATGGAGATCGAGGAACAAGTGCGTCTTCGTGATTGGGGACCCGTCCTCCAGCTCTACTATGAAACGAAGTTGGATCCACGCCTACTCTCATTCCTCCAAACGGAGATGGACGTCAAAGAAGAGGATCTCTATCCGGTTTCCGGTCCCTTGGATCTGACCTTTCTCAGCGAACTTCGAAGCAAAGCGGCTCTAAAGGTCTTGCCCGAGTTGCGTTATCATCCATTCTCGCCACAACCACCCGCTATGCTCCCGCAGGATCAAGATATCTTTACCACAATTTCCGAGAAGGATATCTTGCTGTCTCACCCCTATGAGTCCTTTGAACCGGTCATGGACCTCATTGCGCAAGCAGCGGAAGATCCGGATGTCTTGGCGATCAAACAAACGCTCTATCGCGTGAGCGGTAAGTCGCCTATCATCGCAAATCTGGCCAAGGCTGCTCGTAACGGTAAGCAAGTCCTGGTTCTCTTGGAACTTAAAGCCCGCTTCGATGAAGATAACAACATTCATTGGGCAAGAGCTCTTGAAGAAGCAGGCTGTCATGTCATCTATGGACTGGTCGGACTCAAGACCCATTCCAAGATCACGCTCATCGTGCGCCGTGAGGAGCAGGGGATTAAGCGTTACATTCACCTTGGAACAGGAAACTACAACGATGCCACGGCCAAGATCTACACGGATATTGGCTTCCTTACAACCTCCGAGGCACTCGGCGAAGATGCGACGAACTTCTTTAATCTGATCAGTGGATATGCCGAGCCTCCTACGTGGAACAAGCTTGCCACGGCGCCCCTTAATTTGCGGGAAACTTTCTATGGGCTCATTGATCGTGAGATTCAGGCTGCTGAGTCCGGTTATACGGCTCACATCGTCGCCAAAATGAACTCGCTTTGCGATGAAGGCATCATCCGTAAGCTCTACCGCGCCTCACAAGCGGGCGTCAAGATCGAGCTTATCGTCCGTGGCTTGAACAGTCTTAGAGCAGGTGTGCCAGGTCTTAGTGAGAACATCACCGTCCGCTCTCTTGTGGGGCGTTACCTCGAGCACAGTAGAATCTATGCTTTCTACAACAAGGGTCGCCGTGAGGTATATTGTTCAAGTGCTGACTGGATGCCGCGGAACTTGGATCGTCGAGTCGAGCTTCTCTTTCCCATCGAGGACAAGGTGGCGGAGGAACGTCTCTATGAGATTCTCAATCTACAGCTCCAAGATACGGAGCGGTCTTTTGTCATGCAGCCTGACGGCGAGTACAAGCAGCTTGACCTGCGAAGTGTGCGCGACCGTTTGGACAGCATGAACCATCAGGAAAATTTAGCGATGGAGCGTGCTCATCATACGAGTCGCAGTTCCAGTGCTGTAAAATTTGAACCGCGCGATGTCCACGATGCTATGAATGAATACCTCTGAGGTTAGATTTTGTCCCAAATCGATATCGTTAACACCAAAAAGTCCCCCGCCGACTCTCACGCTTCGACGAACCCGAATCAAGTTCCGGAGCGTGGCGGCACGCTATGGATGAGTCTTTATTTCCCGCTCGTCACGTGCTGGTATGAGTTTGTTTTAAAGCTCATGAGCTTCGGTTTGCTCCAAGTGCGCTGGACCCAATGGGTTGCAACGTTTGCTTTTAGTTTGTGTTATGGCTTTTTCATCTACTATATCTTTGCCTTGCTCCGATCCCAAACTGCAAGGCATATCTTCCTCTATGGACTCCATGCATTCTACCTCATCATTTATGCCGGCCAGGCGATTTACTACCAGACCTTTCAAGCCTTCTTGCCCTTTGCAAGCATCGATCAGGGAGGGACGGCTGTTGCAGATCACTTCCTGGGTCAGTCGATCGTGGCTTTTGTAAGAGGTATACCGACGATCTTGCTGCTCCTTCTCCCAACCCTTGTATTTCGCTTGAAGCACATGAAGAATCTCTTGAGATGGCGTGTGTCCGTGAGCGGCAGGCGATATAGTCTCCTGACGAGTGGGCTCATTTTGATTCTAGTGACGCTTTTCATTCAGTTGCAGAATTCCAATGTCTTACCTCCCAGCCTTCTTTATTACCATCGCTATGTCCCGAAGCTTTCCATGCAGGAATTCGGTCTCATAACAACCATGCGCATTGATTTCAAGCAGAACATCTATTCGCTGGTCGATGAACCGGAGTCTGAGGTTGTGAGAATCAAGGGTGTTGAAGATCTGCTGGAGCGCGAATTGAGCTATGAACGCGCCCCGGAAGAGGAGATGGCCGGCTTCAGTATTCTGGAAAATAAACCCTTCGATCCTTCGCCGGTCACAAATCCTGTCGAGACCGAAGGGGTGGAGTTGGCGGTCCTTAATTTCCGCAAACAGACGCAAGAGAACTACTACCGTGAGAAGAGCACTCTATTGAATGCAAGGAAGCCTCGCTCCTTAACAGCTACGGAAGAGATAGACCTGCAGTCGATGGAGCAAACCGCAGAGGATCCGGCCCTGGCGCCGATGCATTTTTATTTTGATAGCCAAAACGATAGGGTCGAGCATCGATATACCGGCCTATTTAAAGGCAAGAACCTCATCTGGATCATGGCTGAATCGCATTCGCCGTGGGCGATTGATTCTGAGTTGACCCCCACGCTATATAAGATGCAACAAGAAGGACTTCAAGTTCCTAATTACTACAACCCTCTTTGGGGTGTTTCGACGACGGATGGTGAGTACACGCACCTCCTGAGCCAATATCCTGTGCCGGGACGTTGGTCCTTGATTGAGACAAGATATCATCACTTGAATTCCTCGCCCGGATGGGCTTTCCGTGATGCCGGTTATCACAATTATGCTTGGCATAATCATGACTGGACCTACTACCAGCGCCCCATTACGCATACGCATCTTGGCTTCGACTATGACGGAGTCGGTGGGGGTTTAGAGCTCACGAATTATTACCCGACCTCTGATGCCGAGATGATGGATGTCACCTATCCTTTGAGTACGGATGAAGAGCCGTTCTTTATCTACTACCTCACGATGAGCGGCCACATGATGTATGAGACGAAATACAACGATATGGCCCTGCGGCATATTGACGATGTTCCGGAGCGAGAAGAGTGGACGGAAGAGGCGAGAGCTTATGTGGCAGCCAATATCGAAGTTGAGGATGGCGTCCGCCTACTCATCGAGGCCCTCGAAGCAGACGGCACATTGGAGGATACAGTCATCCTCATAACCAACGATCATTATCCTTATGGCTTGAGAGAGGATTCTATGCATTCTCTTGTTCGGCAATCTGAGGATCCCTTTGAGATCTATCGAGGCACGTTTATCCTTTGGACGCCCGATATGGCAGATCTGGATTTGCCTGTCGTCGATAAGTACGCCGCTGCCGTCGATGTAGCCCCGACCATCATGAATCTCTTTGGTTTACCTTATGATGCAAGACTCTTAGTCGGTCATGATATGCTCGGTCCTGAACCCGGGGAGGTTCTCTATCAGGATTATAGTTGGCAATCCATCTACGGAACGTACGATGCTTTTGTCGACGACTTCAAACCTTCACAGATTGTGTCGAGAGCGGCTTATCAGTGGGCTTTTGATCATATCGATGCACAGGAAGTGGGAGATGAACGTACGTTAAGACGCTTGCTCCAAAGTGAAGAATTTGAGCAGTTAATGGATAGTTTCAAGCAGCAAGTGATACGTCAGGAAAATGAGCGAATTGATCTTCGCTTTGTCATGAGCCATGCTATGCTGGACTCAGACTATGAGCGAATTCTCTTGGAGGGAGAAACCGAGACGGAGGCTTACCACACTGCAAAATTGGAGGAAGAAGCCTTGGCTGCCGAAGAGGCGATGAATGACGATGAACCGTGACGAGTTATACAAAACTTGGAAACAGGAAGCGGAAATGGCTCATATCGTTGGTTGGGATTTCTCGCATATAGAAGGTCGTTACGTTGAAGAAGAGCTGCCTTGGGATTACACCCAGGTCATTAGAAAGTATCTTGCGCCTGACATGATGCTCATGGACATGGATACGGGCGGTGGAGAATTCTTATTATCCCTAGCTCACCCTCACTGTTTAACTGCCGCAACGGAAGGGTATGCACCCAACGTAGAGTATTGTAGGGAAGTCTTGGCTCCGTTAGGGATCGATTTTCGAGAAGTGGATGGTCTTGAGGTTTTACCCTTCAACGATGAGGCATTTGATGTGATTATAAACCGACATGGAGATTATGACGTTTCAGAATTGCATCGTATTTTAAGGCCCGGCGGTTTATTTATCACCCAGCAGGTAGGTTCTGAAAACGATAGGGAACTGGTGGAATTACTCCTTGATGAAGGACCGGACTTGCCCTATCCTCGACAGTATTTGGACCTAAGAGTGAATGAACTCTTGGGTGCAGGCTTTGAGGTTCTTGAATCAGATGAAACCCATCGAGCAATAAGGTTCTACGATGTGGGTGCCTTGGTTTGGTTTGCCGGGATCATCGAATGGGAATTTCCCGGATTTGAGGTCGATCAATCGTTGGATAACTTATATAAAGCACAAGAAATCCTTGAGAAGGACGGTAAGATCGAGGGCAGCATTCATCGTTTTTATCTCGTTGCACGCAAAGTTTGATGAACGCTCTTTGTGTAGGATTGTAGATGTTTCCCTGATAAATGACGACGCCGGAACGCTGCTGTTACTTGACATTGCCGTGTTTGAAACGGTACTATCTACTAGCTCTGAGCCCAAGAGATCTGATATGCGGGTGTAGTTCAATGGTAGAACATCAGCCTTCCAAGCTGAATACGGGGGTTCGATTCCCCTCACCCGCTCCACATGGGTCCATAGCTCAGCTGGATAGAGCAACAGCCTTCTAAGCTGTGGGTCGCAGGTTCGAGTCCTGCTGGACTCGCCAATCAAAAGCCCCGTAACTAAGCCAGTTTCGGGGCTTTGTCTATGTAGTCAGTGCTTATCAATTGCCCTGCTTGGGTACGATTTGGGTACGATATTATTTAGCATCTTTAAAGCGTGGTTTAAATCTCTCTGCTCAAGTCCTAGAAATTTGGAATCGCTACATCAAAGAGTACATCTGTTCTGTGATGACCATACAAGAATGTTCCTTGTTTCACCTATGACGGGTACGGTAACCATGCGAGGGTAGAGAATCTGCTTAAAGGCTCCGCCGTTGATCCGGAACACCCGATGAGCCACTAACCCAATGAGCCACTAAACTTCAAAGTTGACCTAAGCGTTTGTCCTTTCATCGAAACGTGCGCTATTGTTAACATTTTGATGATCAACTAACGAGTCAACTGCGTACATAGTGATTTCCCAATAAGCAGAAATGTGAGCAACATCACATCAGAATTTTGCGAGGCTAACGATCGATGTGCTTTTCATACATCGGTCATTCGTTGAAAAAGGATTATAAAAAGTAAGAATCCGGCTAATATAATGATAGAAATGCATATAACTATGGATGGATAACACCTTAATTCTGTCTGCTACATCTTTATTTATCTTTAACCTTGAGGCTGAATGGTTTATGATAACGCCTACTTCATCCGTAGATTTCGCTCGTAGAAAACCTGTGAAATCCTTGTGGACATAGAGGTTGCCATGCACTTAATGCAAGACAGTCCGGTGGGCTATCCATTACTGGCAAGAGGCAAAGGATGCGATTTGTACGATCCGGGAGAGCATCTCCTGACAACAGTCACAGATCGCTTTTCTTCTTTCAAAGGAGTTCTTCTTGAACTCATATTCAGCGAAGGTGAGCTCCTAAATACAAGCTCGACCTTCTTCTTTGAGCAACCTTCTCACAGCTCATACCTTCCTTTAGGCTCAAACAATCCAACAAAATACCTGATACCGATCACCCATAACGACCAAGCCTTCAACAATGGCTCTTAAGGCTATGCTCATCCCAACAGGATGCCTAGAGCTCATAGGTATTGGGGGTCACCTTAACCCGGATCGATGACCAAACAAAAGCTCACAGCATGTCTCATTAACCCTAATCGTTCGTTTTATTTAGAGGAGTAAATAGATGTCTAAAGTCGCAATTATCATGGGTTCACGTTCAGATCTAGATGCTATGGCAGAAGCTTGCAGAATTCTTACAGAATTTGACGTGGAATTCGAATGCCGAGTCATGTCTGCCCATCGAACCCCTGAAGCCTTAGCTGTGTATGTTGAAGGGCTCGAGTCGGAGGGCTGTCAAGTTCTTATCTGTGGCGCAGGCGGTGCTGCGCATCTTGCAGGGGTCGTAGCTTCGCACAGTATTTTGCCTGTCATCGGTGTCCCGATGAAATCAACGCTCAATGGCCTCGACTCACTCTTGTCCACGGTTCAAATGCCCAGGGGAATCCCGGTTGCTACGACAGCGATTGGTGGCTCCGGAGCTTATAATGCAGCGCTCCTTGCGGTCCAAATCTTAAGCCTTGGCGATCAAGAAGTGCGTGAGAAGTTTAAGCAATTTAGAGTGAATCAAACCGAGAAACTCACATCAGAAGCTGTCGTTGAAGCCGGCGAATGGCAGTAAGGAGATGATTCCAATGGCAAATAGATATTATGTCTCAAAACAAATGGCCTTTCGACAAGAAGAGACCAACCTTCTAGAGAGACTGCAAGGGCTCTTTCCTCAATTGCATCTCAACGATCTTCGAATTTATGAGGTCTACGATGTCTTTGGTGCAACCGAGGAAGAACTGGAACTCCTAGCCACGAAGGTGCTTTGTCACCCGGGTCAAGATGAGATTGCTATGGATCAAGCGTTAGATCCGGGGCGCTTACCGACACCATACCTTGTAAAGGAGGCAAAAGAAGGACAGTTCGATCAGCGTGCTTTGGTTGCGGAAGATACGCTCAAACTTCTAAGTCCTCACACAAAAGCCTCCATCAAGTCCGCTCGTCTATTTACCTTCAACGCTGAAGGCGATGCCGAGGAAGTCTATGAAACCTTGAAGTCCTACCTGCTAAGTTCAGTGGATGAGAAAGAGAAAGACCTCAGGCAACTTACAAAGAAGGAAGAAGCGGAGCCGTACCCTCTGAGAGATTACAGTGACTTCTTGGACCGGAATGATGCCGGCTTGAAAGCATTCCTTAAGGAAGAATCCCTGGCGATGAGCCTCGATGATATTCGATTAGTCCAAGAGGAATTTCGCAAGTACGGTAGAGTTCCAACGGAAGTAGAGATCAAGGTGCTCGACACCTATTGGTCGGATCACTGTCGTCACTCGACGTTCCTCACGAATCTAACTGAGATTGAAAATCAATCAGAGCGTTTTACCAAACCTATTGACGAGGCACTGGCGAGATATAGAGAGCTTAGAGACATCAATCAACGTGTCAAGGATCCGAGTTTGATGGACCTTGCAACCATTGTCGGACGAGACATGAGGCGACAAGGACTCTTGGATAGGCAAGAGGTTTCTGAGGAAATCAATGCTTGTTCAGTCCACATCGAAGCCGATAGAAGAGGTGAGCCGGAAGACTGGCTCTTGATGTTTAAGAATGAAACCCATAACCACCCGACGGAGATCGAGCCTTTTGGTGGTGCAGGCACTTGTCTTGGTGGCTGTATCCGCGATCCGCTCTCAGGCAGAGCTAAGGTTTACCAAGGCATTCGCGTGACGGGAGCCGGGGACATCAACACCCCGATCGAAGATACCCTGGAACACAAGTTGCCTCAATCTTATCTGTCGACTGTAGCTGCCAAAGGTTTCTCCGATTATGGCAATCAAATTGGTGTCGCATCGACCTTAGTCCGGGAAGTTTATCATCCGGGTTATGTCGCAAAACGAATGGAATTAGGTGCGCTCGTTGCAGCTGCCCCCCGTGAGAACGTCCTACGAGCAGATCCTGTACCGGGCGATGTCATCCTCCTCTTAGGCGGGACAACCGGCCGTGACGGTGTCGGTGGAGCTACGGGCTCGAGCCAGGTCCAGGATAAAGAATCTGCTCAGAGATCCGGTGCTGAAGTGCAAAAAGGCAACCCGCCCATCGAGGGCAATATCATGCGCCTCTTCGAACGTCCGGAAATCTCCAAACTCATCCGCAAGTGCAATGACTTCGGTGCCGGCGGGGTATCCGTTGCTGTCGGAGAGCTGGCGGACAGCTTGGATATTGACCTCGATAAGGTCACAACCAAGTATGCCGGCCTCAATGCGATGGAACTGGCGATTTCCGAGTCTCAAGAACGAATGGCCGTCCTCATTGCACCGGACCATGTTGAGCAGTTTATTGCAGCGGCAGCTGAAGAGGATTGTGCGGCTACTGTCATTGCTACGGTCACCGATTCCGGTTTCCTCCGCATGCGTTATCAAGGGGAGACGGTCTTTGAGATTTCTCGTGAATTCTTGGAAACCAGTGGTGCTGATCGTCACCAATCTGTTGTGATCAAAGACTTAGATCGATCTCAAGCTGAAGATGATGCTCCGAAGGATCTTAGCGAAGCTTCCATCTATGATCACTTAAGCCAAATCAACTACGGTTCTCAAAATGGCCTGGTGGAACAATTCGACTCAACCATCGGGCGCACGACGGTGTTAATGCCGCTTGGCGGCGGTTATCAGGCATCGGAAGAAATGGCTTCTGTCCATACCCTCCCGATCTCTGAGGGGACAGAGACCGTCTCTGTCATGACCTATGGTTATTCCACCGCTTTAGCTGACGATTCACCCTATCTCATGGGTGCCTACTCTGTGGTTGAAGCTCTCTCAAAACTTGTAGCAAGCGGTGTGGACTACAAAGATGCTTTCTTGAGCAATCAGGAGTTCTTCCCAAGTCTCGGCGAAGATGAGGAGCGTTGGGGTCATGTCTTTGCCGCACTTCTAGGTCTCATGGAAGCTCAGGAGGCCTTCAGCTCTGCTTCGATCGGCGGCAAAGACTCCATGTCCGGTAGCTACGAAAACATCGATGTCCCACCGACGCTCTATACGTTTGCGGTGGCGCACGGATCGAAGGATCTCGTGCGTTCCGTTGCTCTGCCTCAAGGGGATCTTAAATTGATCTATCTCCCTCATCGTCCATGCGAGGATGGCAGGCCGAATTATGAGCAACTGAAGGCTCATTTTGAGACCCTCCTCGAGCTCAATCGACAAGGCAAGATCTATGCGGCATCAGCGATTCGTCAAGGTGGTTTGATCGAGACCTTGGCTAAGATGAGTTTAGGCAATCGCAAGGGGATCAAACTGATCCAAGATCTAAGTGCGAACGTGCTCTTCCGGGCTCCTCTCGGCGGGCTTGTTTTTGCTGTGGAACCCGAGACCCAAGTGCAGGATGCAATCACCCTTGGCGTGACACAATCTACGGAGGAGATCCTATGGAACGAGGGTGTCACCACACCGTTAGAGGATCTATCAAAAGCCATCAGTTCTGCCTATGAAAAGGTCTATCCGCTCAATGGAGCACCATCACAAGAGCTCCCTGAGTTTGCACTCTTCACCAAAGAAGCGACGACGGAACCGATCCTTGATCTTGTGATCGAGAAGGCTGATAGGGTCCAAGTTCTCATCCCGAAGTTCCCGGGCGACAACGGAGCCGAAGATTTGAAGGCCGCCTTTGAAGCAACCGGTGCCACGGTCAAAGTACAACGCATTCGTCAATCGGATCCTCAGTGGCAAATCGAGGATTTGTCCGACTTCTGTGAAGCCTTGCAGGAGGCAGATATTTTGGCGATGGCTTCGTCTTATTCCTTAGGGAATTATCCCGCGGGTGCCGGCTCCTTCATCGCCAACTTCTTGCTGCTCGATGACGTTCGTCGTGCAATGGAAGAATTCATGGCACAAGACAAGTTGGTTTTAGGCATCAATAACGGTTTCCAAGCTCTGGTTAGGGCGGGTTATTTGCCGGAGGTCAGTTTTGCCAAGAATCCTATCGGTCGCCATGTGTCACGCATGGTAAATACCAGGGTTCGCAGCAACACATCTCCCTGGCTTGCCGGTTTTGAAGCGGGGCAGGTCTTTGCTTTGCCGGTGTCTGCTTCAGAAGGTGCATTGCAGGTGAACGAGGAGGATGCTCGAAGGCTTTTTGAGGGTGATAATGTTGCGATGCAATACGTCGATAAGACCGGACAAGCAAGCCTCGACGGTGCATGGAATCCTCTAGCTGCTGATTACGCTATTGAGGCTCTCACGAGTGATGACGGTCGCATCTTGGGAAAAATGACTCATAGTGAGAGATACATGGATGGGCTCTGGGCAAATGTGCCGGGAGAACATGATCACGATATCTTTGCGAATGGTGTGGCTTATATTGCAGCCACGAAATAGGAGGACAAATTGAAGCATGAGTGTGGTGTCTTAGGCCTCTACTATGTAGAAGATCCGGCTAAGAAGGCGTATTCAGCTCTCTATGCCTTACAGCATAGAGGGCAGGAATCGGCCGGTATCTTTGTGTCTGACGGGAATGAGTTCCAGGGCTATAAGAACTTCGGTCTGGTACGAGAGGTGTTCAAAGAACAAAATCTCAACAAACTGGATCAAAACGGGTCCAAACACGCGATAGGTCATGTGCGCTATACAAGTGCCAAAGACAATATCGTTTCCAATATCCAACCAATGAATTTTCGTCATCTACGTGCCGAGTTCGCTATCTGCTCTAACGGTGCTATCTTGAACTTCAATGAATTGCACACGGAACTCCAAGAACAAGGTGCGATCTTTCAGTCCACTTCCAGTTGTGAAATCCTGGCACACTTGCTCGTGAGATCTCCCGGAAAATTCCTCCCGGCCTTGATGGAATCCCTCAAGCGCTTTGTTGGTTCGTATTGTTTTGTCGTGATGCGGAAGAATCGCATCTATGCAGCGCGCGATCCGCTAGGCTTCATGCCTTTGTGTCTGGGCAAACTGGACGACGGGTATATTGTCGCTTCAGAGACATGTGCGCTCGACATATTGGGAGCCGAGTTTATCCGCGATGTTGAACCCGGTGAGATTGTCGAGATCAATGAAGACGGTGTGTTTTCCTATCAGTTTGCCCAGGAAGAGAAGCATGCATTTTGCCTCATGGAATATGTTTATTTCGCCCGTCCCGATTCCAACATCAATGGCATGAACATCCATCAGGCACGTTATCAGTCAGGCGTCCAATTGGCGAAGGAGTCTGCCATCGATTGCGATTGGGTCATAGGGATCCCGGACTCGGCGCTCGCAGCTGCTCAGGGTTATGCCACGGCAGCAGGTCTTCAGCTCCAACATGGCTTGATTAAGAATAAGTATTCCGGTCGAACCTTCATCGAGCCGACAAAGAAGCAGCGTGATATGGCAGTGCATATGAAGCTATCGCCGATCCGCTATTTGATCGAGGGGAAGTCTGTCACCTTGATCGATGACTCGATTGTCCGGGGCACCACCAGTCGTCAGATCATCAAGGTTGTGCGTGAGTTTGGCGCAAGAGAAGTTCATATGAGAATTGCATCGCCTCGGATGATCGGGCCATGCCTCTATGGCGTAGATACGTCGACCTACGAAGATCTTATTGCATCACAGAAGAATGTCGAAGAAATCCGTGAAGAATTGGGCGCAGACTCCTTGGAATTCCTTTCCCTCGACGGTCTGCGGACAGCCTTGAACCTGCGTCAAGATCAAGTTTGTGATGCTTGTTATACCGGAAATTATCCAACGGAACTCCATGATTTTGCCGGCAGTGTCCGTGATCCCGATTCCGTTGGAGAACATGACTAAGAAGAGAGCAAGGAGAGAGCCATGAAAGATACTAATGATCGTTTGCCTCAGGCAACTGCTGCTGATCGCTATCGGGAAGCAGGGGTTGATATCGAGGCCGGCTATGAGGTTCAGCGGCGGATCAAGGCGGATGTTGCCTCGACTCGTCGTCCGGGTGTGCTCACCGATGTCGGTGGTTTTGGCGGTCTCTTTGACCTAAGCGTCTTGGGTGCTTATGACGAACCTGTTTTAGTTTCCGGGACGGATGGCGTTGGAACCAAGCTCTTTCTTGCATTTGAAACACAAAAGCACGACAGCATCGGCATCGACGTTGTGGCCATGTGCGTCAACGATGTCCTGGTGCAAGGGGCTGAACCCTTATTCTTCTTGGATTATCTAGCATTGCACCAAGCCGATCCGGCCTTGGTGCAGGCTATTGTTTCAGGCGTTGCAGCGGGTTGTAAAGAATCCGGTTGTGCTCTCATTGGTGGGGAAACCGCTGAAATGAATGATCTTTATGCCCCGGCACATTACGATATCGCCGGTTTCTCTGTAGGGATTGTAGAGAAATCTAAGGTCATCACGGGGGATGAGGTCAAGGCAGGGGATGTGCTCTTGGGCCTTTCTTCCTCAGGCGTTCATTCAAACGGTTTCTCTTTACTCCGCAAAGTCTTCTTCAAAGATGCCGGCTATACCATGGATACCGTTCCTGACGGTTGGGATAAGTCGATCAGTGAAGAGCTGCTCACGCCGACTCGCTTGTATGTAAAACCCGTCTTGAAATTACTGGAAACGATCAGACCTCACGGGATGGCTCATGTGACGGGTGGAGGCTTCTATGAGAACTTACCCCGCATGTCGCAGCAAGCGTTCTCCTATGTTGTGAAGAAGGATAGCTGGCCTATTTTGCCTATCTTTACCTTGACCGCCGAGGTGGGTGGATTAAGTGAGGAGGAGATGTTTAACGTCTTCAACATGGGGATTGGATTCGTGCTAGCGCTTGACCCTGAAGATGTTGCCGCTGCTCAAACCGTTTTAGCGGATATGGGACAGGCGTCCTATGTGATCGGGAACGTTGAAGTAGGACAAGGCGTTTCGTTTGTCTAGGAGGCTATCATGACTGAGACGTTGCGTTTGGCCATCCTTGCGTCGGGACGAGGGAGTAATGCGCAGGCCATCGTGAAGGCTTATGAGGAAGGTAGGCTGGGAAACATCGAGCCGGTCTTTATCTTCTCGGATAAGAATGCCCCCGTGATTGCTTGGGCAAGAGAGCAGCGATTGGACCATGGAGTGCTCCTTGCGAAGGATTTTCAAAACCGCTTAGCTCATGAAGAAGCTCTGATCGCTGAACTACAGAAGAGAAAGATAGACCTCATTGTGCTGGCAGGTTATATGAGGATTCTGTCACCGGATTTCGTGAAGCAGTTTCCTAAGAGAATCCTGAACATCCACCCCTCAATCTTACCTGCTTACCCCGGCATCCATTCCATTGAACGAGCCTATCGGGATAAGGTTTCTTATTCCGGTGTCACCGTACACTTGGTTGATGATGGCGTTGATTCGGGGCCTATCTTGGCCCAAGTACGAGTAGCATTAACGCCGGAGATGAGTTTAGATGCGTTTGAAGCAGCCATTCATGCGGTCGAACATCGCCTCTATCCGGAGACGCTTGTAGCTTACGCCAATGAGCTCATGGCAAGGGATCCTTCCGGCCATTAGAACGCACCGTTTATCAGTAGAAAGAAGGAGTACGACATGCAAAAGACAGCCTTGTTATCGGTTTACGATAAGTTGGGTTTAGGAGACTTCGCCAAAGGATTGATTGACTTGGGCTACAGGATTATCTCGTCCGGGGGGACCAGCCGTTATTTGGAGCAAGAGGGCATTGAGACCTTGGAAGTGTCAGATCTGACAGGCTTTCCCGAGATGCTTGGCGGACGTGTGAAGACTTTGCATCCTGTGATCCATGGCGGTATTTTGGCTCGGCGTTCTGAAGCTGACGATCTGGAGAACTTGGAAGTGCAGGGCATCGGAACCATCGATCTCGTGTGTGTCAATCTCTATCCTTTTGCTGATGTCTTAGCCCGGGATGGAGCGGAAGAAGAACTGATCGAGAACATCGATATCGGAGGACCAACGCTCCTGCGCGCAGCAGCCAAGAACTTCCGGGATGTTTGGGTCGTCTCGGATCCGTCGGATTATGCTTTGGTGCTAAGAGAGCATGAGACGGAAGATGCCTTGAAGGTGAGGCGCCGTCTTGCCGCTAAAGTCTTTCGTTCGACGCGTGATTACGATGCTTTGATTGCTTCGTACTTTATGGGCGAGACTTCATCTCAAGAAGACGTAGCAGAACAAGCTTATCCGGAGGCATATCATCTTTCGGCACAGAGAGTACAGACTTTGCGTTATGGGGAGAATCCTCATCAGAAAGCAGCTTTCTACCGTTATGACCATGTTTCCGATTCCGGCCTTGCTTCTGCCGTACAGGTTCATGGCAAAGAACTCTCATATAACAATATTCAAGATGCTAATGCCGCCTTGGAACTCCTCTATGAATTTAGTGAGCCTTGCGTCGTAGCGGTGAAGCATATGAACCCCTGTGGCATAGCAGTCGCCGAAACAGCGTATCAAGCCTGGCAAGCAGCCTATGCGGCTGACCCAATCTCCATCTTTGGAGGCATTGTTGTCACGAATCGAGAAGTAGACGAAGCTATGGCGCAGGAAATGCATGAGATCTTCTTGGAGATCATCGTGGCGCCATCCTTTGCTCCGGCGGCGTTGGAGATTTTGCAAAAGAAGAAGAATCTACGTCTCTTGACGCTTGATATGACGCAAGAAAAATCGAACGATGCGTTTAAGATTGTCTCTGTGATGGATGGGTTCTTGTTGCAAGATAGAGACAGCAAGAAGGTCAACGTTGAGGACTGTGAGCTCATGACCGACAAACCTCCGACGGAGCAAGAATGGCATGATTTAATCCACGGTTTTGCCGTTGTCAAGCATTGCAAATCCAATGCCATTGTTGTCTTTAAAGACGGAGTAAGTCTTGGACTGGGCGCCGGTCAATCAAACCGCGTGGGAGCTGCAACGTTAGCTTTAGAACAAGCCGGTGATAGAGCTAAAGGCGCTATCTTGGCGTCTGATGCATTCTTCCCGATGCCCGATACGGTTGAACTTGCAGCGGAATATGGCATCAGTGCAATCATTCAGCCGGGCGGTTCGATCCGAGACAAGGATTCCATCGATGTATGTAACGAGCGAGGGATTGCTATGGTTGCAACCGGAATCCGTCACTTCAAGCACTAGGTTGGAGGCAAGCATGTGCCCTATCAAAGTCCTATTGGTCGGGAGTGGCGGGAGAGAAATGGCTCTCCTGGCTGCTCTTCAGGCATCCCCATCGAAGCCGGAGGTCATCGTCGCTCCCGGTTCTGATGCGATGAAGGTTCACGCCACATGTCATGACATCCATGTTGAGGATATTTCCGGCTTGGTGGACTTGGCTATTCGTGAGTCCGTCGACCTCTGCATCATTGGTCCGGAAATTCCGTTAGCCTTGGGGCTAGCTGATGCATTACATGGAGAGGGGATTAACGTTTTCGGTCCTACGCAAGCTGCCGCTCAAATTGAGTCCTCCAAGACCTATGCTAAAGAACTCATGTACAAAGTCGGGATTCCAACGGCTCGCTTTGAAAACTATCGATCTCAAGCGGAGGCTTTGAAGGCTCTCGAATCATGGTCTTATCCGTTGGTGATCAAAGAAAACGGTTTGAAGGCCGGTAAAGGTGTCGCTATAGTTTCAGACCCGACAGAGGCTAAGGCGCACATTTCCGGTATCGAGGTGTCAGATCAGTTTCCCTTGCTCTTTGAGGAGTATTTGGAAGGTTTTGAGTTTAGTCTTATTTGTCTCGCTTCAGGTCAAAACTTCATTCCACTGCCGGTCGCGCAAGATTACAAAGCAGTCTACGATCATCAACAAGGACCGAACACAGGGGGCATGGGGGCGGTCTCGCCGATCCCACGCCTCAATCCCGAGGTATACCGAGAGAGTATAGACAAGGTTATTCGCCCCACGCTTGAAGCGCTCGCAGCCGACGGACGACCCTTTACAGGTTTTCTTTATGCCGGCCTCATGGCAACGCAAAATGGCGTCCAGGTCATTGAATTCAATGCTCGCATGGGGGATCCCGAGGCGGAGGTCATCTTGCCTAGAGTCCGGGGAGATTTCCTGGGGAGCCTTCTGGGTTTGATGCAAACCGAGGTTTCGTCTGTTGCCGGTCCGGATCAAAGCGCCCTTCAAATTGATCCAAAGACTTCACTGGGAGTCGTCCTCAGCTCTCCGGGTTACCCGGGTGCTATCACGGCTTACCCTTTCATCCCGGATACCTTCTTGAATGAAGCTGAAGCTAAAGGGATAGAAATCATCCATATGGGTACGAAGCGCGTCGCTAACGGATATCAAGCGACGGGTGGCCGTGTCCTGATGCTGACGTGCACGGGTGCAGATATCAAGGATTGTCGTCAGCGGATTTATGGCTATTTGTCAGAGCGTCATGACCTTATAGCAGATTTCCATTATCGGACAGATATCGGTTTAGCCGCAGAATAGCTCTGCAAAAGGGTTTGCTGGTAAAGATATGCCCGATCCACAGGAATAAGTGGATTGGGCTTTTTTTGTGAATATCGTGTTGTGTACTCTTACAAGCTAATGCTCAAGGCTCCTAAAACCGTCGCTATAGATCATCGTTTGATAGGACGGGTAGGGTGAGGTGGCCTCGTCTTGCTGCTGTTCGATGAGGTCCGCAACGGATCGCAGGTCGTGCATCGTCGGCAGAATAACGGTTTGGTAGTACTTTGCAGCCTCAATCCACGCGTCGTCTTTCGGCACTTGCTGCAACTCGGCTCTCAGACGCTGAGCTGTGCGCGAAACATTATCGGTGAGGGATGAAATTCGTTTCAAGAGATGAACCTCTGCAGCGTCCGTCCCATCATAGCCTCGCATTGCAGCGCCCGGCTCGGAGGAATTGTAGCTCTCTCCGAGAACCTCACGCTTCAAGAGCACGGTTTCCGCCAATTCCTTCTGATGCCGGATCGCTTGTGGCAAGATCCCACGATGCGTCATTTCCAACATCGTAAAAGCCTCGATCTGGATCGTCGCACAATAGTTTTCCAGTAGTACTGTCTGTCGCATTTCCAGCTCTGCTCGATCCAACACACGTTGGCGCTCGAAGAGACGGACATACGGTTCATCTGAATAATGGGGTAGGGCCTCTGCGCTCGTAGCCCAGTTCGTGAGCCCTCGCCTCGCAGCTTCTTCACGCCATTCTGCGGTGTAGGCATTCCCGTTAAAAATGATGCGGCGATGCTGTTTCAACTCTCTGGCCAAGAGCGGGGTTAAACCTGCCCGACCTGTTTTCTCCAACTCATCTGCATAGCGTTCTAACGTATCGGCCACGATCGTGTTAAGGATCATGTTGGGGCAGGCTGCGGAAGCAGATGAACCCAGCATGCGAAACTCAAAACGGTCACCGTTGAAGGCGAAAGGTGACGTGCGGTTCCTGTCCGTGAGATCCCGATCGAACCGAGGGAGGATGGTGACGCCGGTTTCCATTGTGACGGGGTCCAGTTTGTGGATTTCCATGCTCTTGGAAACCATGTCTAATAATTCCGTCAATCGCTCGCCTAGGTATATGGAAATGATGGCAGGGGGAGCTTCTTTCTCACCCAAGCGCTGATCGTTGGAAGCGCCCTCGGCGCTGATCCGCAGCAAACCTTGATACTCATCGACGCCGGCGATCAAGGCGGTTAAGAGGAGGAGGAAGATTAGGTTTTGTTCCGGAGTATCACCCGGCTTCAAGAGGTTCTTTCCTTCGTCTGTCATCAAGGACCAATTGTTGTGCTTGCCCGAACCGTTGAGACCGGCGTAGGGTTTCTCATGGAGGAGGCATACGAGGCGATGCTTGGCGGCGATAGATTTCATGACTTCCATCGTCAGCTGATTTTGGTCACAGGCAACATTGGCTGTGGCAAAGATCGGTGCCAATTCATGCTGTGAAGGTGCCACCTCATTGTGCTTCGTCTTGGCAGGCACTCCAAGGCGCCAGAGGGTTTGGTCAAGTTCTTGCATGAAGGCTGCGACGCGTGGCTTGAGACTTCCGAAATAATGATCATTGAGTTCTTGACCTTTTGCGGCTCTGGCACCGAAGAGCGTCCTTGAACAATTGATCAGGTCGGGTCTTTGTCGATAAAACGTCTCGTCGATCAAGAAATATTCTTGTTCTATCCCGGCGGTACTGTAAACCACCTGGCTTGTCTCATCGCCGAAGATTCTGAGGATTCTCAAGGCTTGTTTATTGAGGGCCTGCATAGATCTGAGAAGAGGCGTCTTCTTGTCCATGGCATGACCGCTGAAAGAACAGAAAGCTGTTGGAATATAGAGCGTCTTATCCTTTACAAAAGCAAAAGAACTGGGGTCCCATGCGGTATAACCCCTAGCCTCGAAGATGCTTCTAAGGCCACCACTGGGGAAACTTGAGGCATCGGGTTCGCCTCGGATAAGCTCTCGACCGTGAAACCGGGAGATCGCCTTGCCTTCATTTCCTAACTCAAGAAAGGCATCATGCTTCTCGGCGGTGACTCCGGTCATCGGTTGGAACCAGTGGGTATAATGCGTTGCCCCTTGATGTAAAGCCCAATCCAGCATGCCGGATGCTACTTCATTCGCGAGCTCAGCCGGGAGGGGTAGACCTTTTTCACGAGTGTCTTTTAGATGTTGGTAAACATCTTGGGGAAGATATGTCTTCATCGCGGAGTCGTTGAACACCATCTCACCAAATTCAGGCCGGTAGACCGGTTTGGGCTCGTTTGTGTTGTGAATCTTATCTTCCGTGTGGTTCATTGCTCCATAGCCCCCTAATCTCGTTTCGCTGTATCAACAAGACATTTTAGTCGTGCCTACGGAAACTTGACAAGAATTGAGCGAGCAATCAGCTCCGACCGCTTCAATGTAATCTGAAAACTTACTTATATCTGTTTCCCGGTAACGTGGTGAACTTGAGAAATCGTGCGGAGATGTTTAACATAACTCAGCATGAAAGAATTCAAAGAATGAATTCTCGCTATAAAGGAATAATGCTATTGAGGGGACTACTTACAGGAGAGTTAAATGAGCTTTGAAACAATGCCACTGAAGCCTTTTGAGACGATGCATGAATTCATTGCCATTTTGGAGACCTATCCTGCTGCGTCGCCGGCCTTTCGCTGGCGCGTTGGGGAAACAGATCACATGAGATCTTTCGGTGAATTCCTCCACGATGTTAAAACTCTAGCCAATTACATCCACACGAATTTTCCTCAAGACAGCAAAATCGCCCTCCTTGGTGCTAATTCGTATGAGATTGTAGTCTCCATCTGTGCGATCACGTACACCTGTAGAATTGCTGTGTCCATGGATCCCAGGCTTGATGCATCTGAAGTCGATAAGCTCTTGAAGCTCTGTCCGGTCGATGCCATTTTCTATGATCACGATGCAAAGGCCACGCACGACGATTTGAGCCAATTCATCCACAAGCCCGAACACGTCATGCCTTTCGTCCCTGCAAAAGATTCTAAGATAAATTCGGTCCGGGAACTCTTGGGAGAGCTAAACGCTGATTCCGCTCAGCTACCGGTGCCTAAGCCTGATACCCCCTATGGAATTTACTTTACCTCAGGGACTTCAGCGAGGCCTAAGACTTGCCTCTTGACGCACCAAAATGTCGCCACCGCTGTCCTCAACGGGTCGAAAGTCACCTTGATTCCCTTGAACAGCAATATTCTTTCCTTTCTTCCGTTCAATCACGTCCTGCAGCAAATCGCAGGGACCTTATCTGTCCTGCATTTCTGTAGTTGTGTGTGCATCAACCGTGATCTCAAATACCTTGTGCGAGATTTCAAACTCTATAAGCCTTACTACATCGCTGCAGTTCCTCTCCTGGTTGAGAATTTTTACCGCCGTATTCAGGTGGAGCTCAAGAAGAATAAGACGAAACATTTCATGTTTAAGCGCTTGCTCTCTCTCAGCGATTTCTTATTGAAGTTCAACATCGACATTCGCAAAAAAGCCTTCAGCACCATCCATCAAACCTTTGGTGGGAATTTCTACGGTATGGTCGTCGGCTCAGCTGCCTGTAATCCGGAGCAAATCAAGTTCTTTGAAAGAATCGGCATCCGGATTCAGGAAGGCTATGGCATGACCGAATGCCCGGTCATAACTGTCAACACGGATACTTATCGCCGGATGGGTTCTGTCGGCAATGTCCACGATACGCTCAATATCGAGGTGAAGCTGGTAGACGATGAGATCTGCATCAAGGGTCCGGGGGTGATGCCTGGGTACTACAACGATGATGAGAACAATCGAGAGTATTACTCCGACGGCTGGTTTATGACCGGCGACTTGGGTCATATCGATGAAGATGGCTATCTCTTCATCAAGGGGCGCAAGAAAAACCTCATCATCTTGAGTAATGGCGAGAATGTATCACCGGAAGAATTGGAAGCCGTGTACTCCAACATCGAGGGGATCGACAGCATCATTGTTTACGGCGAAGACAAGATTATCGTTGCCGAGATCTATACAGAAGGAATTTCGGATCAAGGGAAGGCTGAAGTGGTTAAGCAGATCAAGAAGGTTAATCAGACGCTCCCAACCTATCGCAGGGCACGACGCGTCGTATGGCGCGAGGAACCCTTCGTGCAAAATAACAATCAAAAGATTATTCGCAAGGCGTACGACTAAGACGTCTTGGTTTGAACTACCTTAAAACTGTACTATTTCGTTTCTTGCTTTCCATCGTTCTGCAATGAGTTGCACAAATATAGTGCAGAACCTGAACCGTGGTATGCTTGCCGTCGGTTCTAAAGCTTCCGAGTTGTACAAGCGTGTTGATTAGAGGCTACCTGTAGTGGTCTTTCATGTTTCATGTGCCCAAGAAGCTTTACAACTTCATTACGCAGCTTTGTCTAATGCGAATCTTTCTGCACGTGGATGAGAATTCGTGCTATATTTAATGATCGATTAGACTATTCAATTACCTCACCATGCCTCGATGGGCAAAGGAGTAGCCATGTCTCAAGTCCAAGTAGCCACAACCTATGACAACAGCTCGATTTCTACGCTGAAAGGGGCAGACCGCGTTCGCCTACGTCCCGCCGTCATCTTCGGCTCGGACGATATCGTTGGTGCACAACATTCCTTCTTCGAGATCCTTTCTAACTCCATCGATGAGGCTCGTGAGGGATATGGCAAGGTCATCCGAACGAAGCGTTACAAGGACGGAAGTCTGGAAGTCGAAGATCATGGTCGTGGGATACCGCTGGACTATAACGAAGTTGAGAAACGCTATAACTGGGAGCTTGTTTATTGTGAGCTCTATGCGGGGGGTAAGTACAACAATGCCGAAGGCGAGCACTACGAATATAGTCTTGGCTTGAACGGCTTGGGTGCATGTGCCACACAGTATGCTTCACGTTATTTTGAAGTGAAGGTCGTTCGCGACGGTTACGAGTTTGAGCTGGCGTTTGAGCGTGGTGAAAACGTCGGTGGTTTGAAGAAGACCAAGACCAAGCAGAAGCAGACGGGGACGCTTCAACGATGGAAGCCGGACTCCGATGTCTTTACCGAGATCGATATTCCTCAGTCCTATTTCCTTGAAATTCTCAAGCAGCAGGCTGTCGTCAACGCAGGCGTTACTTTCATTTTCGAAGATGAGAAGAGCGGTGAAGAATTTAGCTATGTTTATCCTGATGGCATTGAAGGCTACGCCAGAGAGTTAAATGACGGGCAAGGGATCACGGATGTCATCTACCGCGAGACGGAAGGTAAGGGTAGAGACAGAGAAGACCGTGACGATTATCGTGTGAAAGTGGAGCTGGCTTTTGCGTTTACAAATCATGCGCCTCGCCAAGAGTATTTTCATAATTCCAGTTATTTGGAATATGGCGGATCCCCCGATCGAGCCGTTCGTCGTTCCTTTACCAGTGCAATCGATAAGATGATTCGTCATCAAGACAAGTACAAGGCGAAAGAATCCAAGATCAGTTTTACGGACATTGAGGATAGCCTCCTGATTGTGATCAGTTCCTTCTCAACCCGTACGAGCTATGAGAATCAAACGAAGAAAGCCATCAACAATCAATTCATTGAACGCTTCTTAGCCGATGACCTTCGTACGTCCTTGGAGTTATGGGCGATTGAGAATAGTGAGCTGGCCGAGAAAGTGGTCGACCAGGTCCTGGCCAATAAGCGCAGTCGTGAGCAAGCCGAGCGCCAACGGAAGACCCTCCGCAAGACGCTCATGACAAACGTCGATAATCTCAATAATCGTGTCAAGAAATTCGTGGACTGCCGAAGTAAGGATGTCACCAAACGAGAGCTCTATATCGTTGAGGGAGATTCAGCTTTGGGCTCAGTCAAGCTTGGGCGTGATGCTGAATTCCAGGCTGTTATCCCGATTCGCGGTAAGATTTTAAATTGTTTGAAATCAAGTATTAGTCAAATACTGAAGAATGAAATCATCATGGATTTGGTGAAGGTCTTAGGATGCGGGATGGAGATCGAAGGGAAGGGCGGCAAAGAAACCTTCGACCTGGATCAATTGCGGTGGTCCAAAGTTATCATTTGCACCGATGCCGACGTCGATGGATTCCAGATCAGGACCTTGGTCTTGACGATGTTCTATCGCCTCATGCCAACCTTAATCCGTGAGAATAAGATCTACATTGCGGAGTCACCGCTCTACGAAGTAACGCATCGTAAGGGGAGAGATAGGACCACCTACTTTGCATATGACGAGCGAGAGAAGAATGAACTCATCGCCGCTTTCGGTGCGGATAGCCTGCATCTCCAGCGCTCCAAAGGCCTTGGTGAAAACGATCCTGACATGATGTGGTACACCACGATGAACCCTGAAACGCGACGCTTGATTGAAGTCCAAGTGGAAGATGAAGAAAGCATGGCAACCATGTTCGACCTTCTCTTAGGAGACAATCTGGCGGGACGAAAATCATACATCGAAGAGCACGGTGAAGAATTCATTGAGCTCTTGGACATTGGATAATCTTATTTAGGATTGAGTTTAAGGTTTTCAAGGTTTTCACGGTTGGTAAATCCTTAGCCTGATGTTCGTTGGCTAACGTCGATCTTATCCACCGACTGAAAATAAGATCCTAAGGTGTCGGATCGCACTGCACGTGAGGAGGCCATTTCGTGGCGAAGAAGAAAGATACAACTGAGCTCCAAGCATTACATCGTCAAGTTCAAGAGATGCAAGAAGAGCTTCAAGGCGTTGTGAGTCAAGAGCGAATCAGCACGACCTTGCGTGAAAACTATATGCCATACGCGATGAGTGTCATCGTGTCCCGTGCGCTCCCGGAAATTGACGGGTTTAAGCCGTCTCATCGTAAGCTGTTATACACCATGTATCGGATGGGGCTCTTACGTGGCGATCGAACGAAATCAGCTAACATCGTCGGTCAAACTATGCGGCTTCATCCTCACGGTGACCAGGCTATTTATGAGACGATGGTGCGTCTTACAACCGGGAATGAAAGCTTGCTTCACCCTTACGTTGATTCCAAGGGAAACATGGGGAAGCAGTATTCAAGAGATATGCAGTATGCAGCTCCGCGGTACACGGAAGCTCGTCTTGCGAATATTGCTGAAGAGATCTTCAAAGAGATCAATCAGGATACCGTCGACTTTGTCCCAAACTATGATGGCTCGACGGAAGAACCTGTGCTCTTACCCACTCGTTTTCCGGCAATATTGGTCAATTCAAATCAAGGGATTGCGGTTGGAATGGCAAACAATATTCCTTCCTTTAATTTGAATGAGGTTTGTGATGCAACGATTGAATATCTCCGTAAACCGTCTTCTAATCCCATCGATTTGATGCCTGCACCGGACTTTGCCGGTGGAGGACAATTGCTGTATAACCCGGAAAAAATGGCTGAGATCTATGATACCGGTCGTGGTACCTTCCGCCTGAGGGCGAAGTATCGTGTCTTGCCGAAAGAACGCATGATAGAGATCTATGAGATTCCTAACACCTCAACGGTTGAAGGGATCATCGATGACATTTCTAAGTTAGTGCGAGAAGACAAGCTCAAGGATATTACCGATATCCGTGATGAAACAGACCTGAATGGCCTGAGATTGACCATTGATTACCGTCGCAATTCGGATCCTGAACAGCTCATGATGAAGCTCTTCAGGTCAACCGGTTTGGAGAATCGTTTTGCGTGTAATTTCACTATGTTAATCAAAGGTCGACCGCTTCTTATGAGCGTTAAAGACATCATCATCGCATGGGTAGATTTCCGGCGCGAATCTGTCGTTAGGGCAACCAACCATCGCATCCGCGAGATCGATGAGAAGCTGCATCTCCTTTATGCTTTGGAAAAGATCCTGCTGGATATCGATGAGGCCATCCGTATCGTAAGACAGACAGAGAAGGAAGCGGATGTCGTCGCAAACTTATCGAAGCATTTCGACATCGATGAGATTCAAGCAAACTACATTGCTGAAATTCGTCTACGTCAATTGAATCGAGAGCATATCTTGAATCGGACACAAGAGATTGAAGCGCTCGAGAATGAAAGAGCGGACTTAGCCGATCTCACGGAAAGTCCAAAGAGAGTATCCAATCTTATCGTTTCTCAACTCCGCGAAATCCAGAAGAAGTACGGTAGAGAGCGATTGACCGAGCTTGTCGATGAAGACGATGTGCCGGAGATGACGCGTGAAGATCTCATCGAAGACTTCAACTTGAAGCTCTTCTTAACGCACGATGGATATCTCAAGAAGTTGGCACTTACTTCGTTGCGAAGTGCCGGTGAACTTCGCACGAAAGAAAATGACTATATTATCCAATCGGTCGAGGCTACCAACCGAGCGGAATTATTGCTCTTTAGTTCCAAAGCTGCACTCTACAAGATACCGGTGGCTGAGATTGACCTGGATCGACCCTCGGACTGGGGGACTTATCTGCACAATCTAATCGATCTCGAAGCAGGAGAGAAGATTCTTTATCTCGTTGTGGTCTCTGAGGGTGAAGAATATTCCGGAGAGATGGTTTTTGCCTATGAAGATGGACGTGTGTCTCGGGTCGATCTCATGCAATATGAGACGGTTCAAAAGCGTCGCAAGCTTGTGAACGTCTGCAATCACCGCTCACCGCTTGTGGGCCTTCATTACTTAAGTGCAGAAGAACTCGCTGAGATGAATCAGGCGGAGGTTGCCGAAGATCTCATCTGTGATTTTGTCCTAACTACGTCGCAAGACAGAGCCATCGTCTTTGACTTTCAATTGGTTGAAAAGAAAGTTAGCCGAAACAATCAAGGGGATAGGGTGGCTAGACTGCGTAAAGGTCATCACGCCACAGCTTTCTATCGACTTAAAGATGTGGCTATAGAGGATGTTTCAAGATACCGTGCCAGGAAACTTCCATCGTCCGGTGTCAGCATCACGGATCCTTCCATAACAGGTGATCAGCCGCTCCTTATTGAATGGCTATAAATTACAAACGTTTAAGGATCTTGAAGGGGGATCAATAGATGCCCCTCTATTTATGCCGGAAGAGAGCTCTATGCTATCTAGCGTATTGGTCGATGAATGCCCCCAACAAAAAAGAGACTGTCCATAAAGATGACAGCCTCGTACTGTTGAACCAAAGAACGATTAAAAGAACTTAGCGGACGTTAGTGGAAGAAGGCTTTGTATAGCTCCAACACTGCATAGGTGCAGAAATGTGCCCGTACCCCAAAGATGATGGAAATCTCGGATCTCTCCTGAATCATGAGATCGATATTAATCCCCGCATCAGCCAATGCCGTTACAGCACGCTTAGCCACACCAACCGTCTTAGCCATGGCATCGCCGACTATCATGACAATGGCGAGATCACGCATCACATCGATTTCATCCGGCTTAAGTTCATTTTGCAGATCACGAAGAACCAGTTCTGCTTTCTCTTGCGGGAAATAATAGTCGCGAACAATGAGCGTCATCGAGTCGATGCCGGTCGGCATATGTTCAATGGGGATGTGATAGCGTTCAAAGATATCGAGGATGCGTTTGATGTAACCGACTTCTCGGTTCATCAGATATTGGGCAATCCGAATGGAAACGAAGCCACGTGTTCCGGCAACTCCCGTGACGATATTGTCGAAATCGCTGCGCTCGGCACAGACGATGCTGCCTCTAGCAGAAGGATTATTGGTGTTGAGGATCTTGAGTGGGATTTCCTTGGCCATGAGAGGCTCTAAGGCTTCCTCATGGATGACGCTGAAGCCGGCATACGCAAGCTCTCGCATTTCGTGATACGTCAATTCGCGGATGGGATAGGCTTGAGGATAGATGCCCGGAGAAATTGCGTAAACGGCATCGACATCGGTCCAGTTTTCGTAGAGTTCAGCATCGACGGCAGCTGCAACGATTGAGCCCGAGATGTCGGATCCGCCACGTGAGAACGTATAGATTTGTTCGCCATCTTCGCTATAGCCGAAGAAACCCGGGATTACTACGAGTTCGTTAAGTTCTAATGCTTGACGAATGTGCTCACCAATGCGCTTATAGCTACCCTTGATAAGGCTGGCACCAGAAACTTTGGATTCAAGAAAGAATCCGATGTCTTTGGGAGAAAGGTATGCACACTTAATCCCTTGATCCTCGAAATACATGGTGACTAATTGAGCGCAAAGATCTTCTCCGGCTGCCTTCAGAGCATTCGTCAAAGCTGAAGGATTATGCTTCCAGCGATCGATTCGTTCGTCCAAGTCCGCTTTAACAAAACCACCAAAGTCTTCGACCAAGCCTAGATCTTGCGCGATGGCAGCATAACGCTCAGCAATATCTTCGATCAGTTGTCGGGCTTCATAATGAGATGTGATGGCATTTGCCAGGGCAATCAATTTATCGGTGATCTTGAAATCATTCTTATCTCGCTTGCCCGGAGCAGAAACGACAATGACACGTCGTTCAGGGTCGCTCTGAATGATCGACCAGACTTTCTTCATCTGCTTCGCATCAGCGAGTGAACTTCCCCCAAACTTACAAACTTTCATTAGACGTTCCCCCTAAGATAAGTGAATGTGAACTAAATTATCACAAAAGAATGAACAAATGTACCTACTAATTGGGTACTAACCAGGGTTTGTTATAATTGCCAGCATGCTATTTGAGATGGAGGTTTAGATTCGGTGATAATGTTCTCACAATTGGGCTTGGGTAAGCAGCGAGCAAGTCTGCTTATCTTATACCTTGGACTAACGCTCTTCTTGATCGGTTGCACTCGCACCCCTGCGGAAGAAGCATCGTCCGACGCTAGAGCTATGCCCAATGCAGTGGATTCAATGATTCTCGGGGACCTCCCGGACGATGGATCTGTTGACGATGGATCTGCTAGAGAAGACGCCACTGCAACATCTGAAGCAACTGCAACATCTGAAGCAACTGCAACATCTGAATCTACAAAAACATCTGAAGTCACCGAAGCGGCTACCGAATTTCTGCGAAACCCTACCAACTCAGTAGATCGTGTGCAGCTCACCCCATCCGTCGATATCTCCAAGCCGATCCGGGAGCCCTCTACCGTACGCCGGGACGCTCAGCAAGCGAGTCCTGAAGCTCAGCGTGTTGACCCTACAAATACTAAACCACAAACCGTTCAAGTTGAAGCTGAAGTTGATGAATCCGGTGAACCGTGGATCATGCAGAATTTAAGCTACATCTCGGAAACGGTCTTCAGTGAGATCAATACCGGCCGACAGGATGCATCGCTTGCTCCTTTGGTTTGGGATTATGACCTGGAGATTCACTCTAAGAAAACGCTGGATGACCTCTATTCGCTTCAACCCTACGATTCACTCGATGCAATCCATAACACGGAAGGGTATCTGATCGCCTTTGGGACTAACATACAGTTGGGTGAAACGGAGATGATCAATCGTTTTCTCCTGCTCTTGGATTCCAATAATAGCCTGCGGGCCGGGCTTTTTGATGATCGATTCACGCGTGTGGGGGTTGCCAGTGGCCTTTCCATACGTCCGGAAGAAGACCCGTCGTATATCTATCTTTGCCATATCAGTCCCTCCGGTGAACCCTTGGCAACGATTGTCCCTCCGGAACCCTCGGAAGATCCGGGCGATGCGAGCGAGACAGATCCGGTGATCACCGGCCCTTCGGAATCCGATATTACACCCCCTGAAGAGACTGAGACGGTACCAACTTCGTCACCTGAGTCTTCTGAGACAAGTCAATCCGGTGCAGCAAGTTCTGCTGTGCCTGATGATTCGTCTACAAAATTCGAGTCATTGTCTGTAGCCGGGATAGAGCTTCTTCGTTCGAAAGAAGTCATGGAATAATTATGAAGTGGCTCCGACCCGATGCATCCTATAACGCCTTAAGCGATCTCCCCCTGGAGAAGTATGCTACCGTCTTCAAGTACATTTTTCTCGATGCGGACAACACCCTCCAAACCCATGGTCAATCCAGCGCAACCCCCAATGCACTGGCCTTTGTCCGTAAAGTCGAATCCCTCGGGATGATCCCAATCTTATATTCCAACGCAAAAGCCCATCGCGCCCAAGCTTTGGCAAGCAGCCTCGGGATTGAGCTCCTGGCCGGCGCGAGAAAACCATCAGGCAATGCGCTGCAGGCTTTTTTGTTAAATAAGGGATGGGATCCTAAGCATGCTTTAGTTGTAGGCGATCAATTGTTTACCGATCTTTGGGCCGGCAAGAGAGCCGGGATAGCAACGATCAAGGTAGAGCCTTTGAGCCGCGATGAAGCGTGGTGGATCAAGCCAAAACGCATCCTGGAAGATCGCTGGATAAAGCGATGGTCTCGACCTAAAGTCTTTGATGATCTCATGCTATAATCTCTAAGATATTAACAAAGAGAAGGTCGCATGAGCATGCGATCAATGAGGAGGTCTCATGATTTCAGCAGGTGATTTTCGTAATGGCGTGACATTCGAAATGGACGGCGAAGTTTTTCGAGTGGTGGAATTCCAACACGTTAAGCCGGGTAAGGGTTCAGCCTTCGTCAGAACGAAGTATCAGAATATAAAGACAGGCGCCACCGTTGAGCGCTCGTTCAATCCTAACGATCGTTTTCCATCGGTCCGTCTTGAGTATAGTGACCTCGAATACCTTTACAATGACGGTAGCCTCTATTATTTCATGGATTCCGAGTCCTACGAACAGGTTCCGATTGGCGCTGATCTCCTCGAAGATACGCTGCCCTATCTCAAGGAAAACATGCATTGCAAGATTATTTCTTACCAAGGTGAGATCTTCCAAGTGGAACCGCCACTTCATGTCGACTTGCAAATTGTCAGGACTGATCCGGGGGTTCGTGGTAACACCGCAAGCAATGCAATGAAAACAGCGACCCTCGAAACCGGTTTTGATATTCGCGTTCCTCTCTTCATTGAGCAAGGTGAGGTCGTTCGAGTCGATACACGAACAGGGGAGTACATGGAGCGCGCTTAAGCTTCGTGTAAGCTATGAGAAACGACCGATTTCAAGCCCAGGTGCGTGGGGAACGCTCGATGTCTCAGGGTTTCATTGCCCAGTATGCAGCTGAAGCTGCATTGCGCACGTCCGGCGTTGCCAGCCTTGAGGAGAGTGAAGTAGCTCAACTCAAGGCGACCTTAGGGGTCGAACATGCAGGTCAGGGCGTCGAGGTTGTCTTTGCTCAAGATAATGATCGTCATGTGGCAATCAGCGTCTATCCTTTGATTTACTATGGGGAAGTGCTATCTGAAGTGGCATGGCAAATTCAGGAAAATGTTCGTCGCGATGTCGAACAATATACCGACTTGCAAGTCACTGCCGTCGATGTTCATGTAAAGAACGTGGTGCAGCGCCCGGAAGAGGAGGCTTGAGGTGCGTCGAAGTCTACAGATCATCCTTTCGATTTACTCATTGCTGGTAGCTTTAGTTGCTGCCGTGATCCTACTGTCGCTCAATGCATCAGGCTGGATCAGTGGTCTGACCTCATTGTTATTGGATATAGCTGACCGAGCTATCTCGAGACGGCTCGTTTCTGTTTTCCTGCTGGCATTAATCCTTGTCGCCGCCGTGACCTTAACCTACGCCTTATTGTCGGGTCGTTTACGTAAGACGCGCGTCATGGAGAGTGAACTCGGCATGATTGATGTCGGAGTGGAAGCCCTCGAGAACATTGCTCTGAACTCCGCGCAAGTTGCTCAAGGAGGCATTAAGACAGCTAAGGCGAGGGTCTTTCAAGGCAAGGAGAACAGCCTTCGAGTAGAGATCAGTTGTGAGCTCTACGCCGACATTCAAATACCCATGCAGATGGAACGCATTCAAGAACGTGTTAAGAAAGATCTCGAACGTTATACGGGCATTCCGGTTTCGGATGTCAAGATCAGAGTGAAGCGTGTTGAGCTTCTCGGAGCACGGGTTGAGCGATGAATCAACGCATTATTGAAATTCTGGAGCGATTCAGGGGTAAGGATCCCGGCCTGGTGGGGGCATCGTTTGGATTTGTCATTGCACTTCTTTGGATGATCTTCGGATTTTGGAAGATGCTGTTCATCCTTATCCTCACAGGGCTAGGATATTACTTAGGTGCAAGATTCTTTGTAGATCGTGAAGAACTACGTCACTTACTCGATCGTATTTTCCCTCCCGGTCGAACACGCTAGTTCCGGGAGCCGGTCCTTCCAGGAGGGACCTTTTATTCTATAGGAGGCTGACTTGAGCCGACGAGACGCACGGGAGACCGCATTTCAATTACTCTTTCAATTATCGATCCAAAGTGGGAAGAGACGTCCCCAAGAAGAGTTCTTCTGGGAACTTATTTCTTCGGGTCGCCATGCGATCTGTGAACAGGAAGGCTTTCAGCTTTCAGAAGATGATCTTGCCTATGCGAAAGCTCTTGCCGAGGGAGTTTACCCCATGGCAAGTCAACTTGATAAGCGGTATGCCTCTTATCTCAAAGGATGGGAAGTTCGTCGCTTACCGAACATAGATCGCCAGATCCTCAGGCTGGCTGTCTATGAACTCCAGGAACGATCAGATATACCAACTGCCGTAGCGGTCAATGAAGCCGTTCTCTTAGCTCGTAAGTATTCTACCGAGACGTCCAGAATCTACATTAATGCTGTCTTAGGTCGAATGGCTCGTGAATTAACGACGGATGAAGATCCGGCCCGGGCGACACTCCTCATGGACGTTGCGGATGACATCATGTCATGGTTTTATCCCCACGTTGGGGCTTCATTCAAGGAGCTCTCCTCCGGTCCAGCATCGGTAGAGACGGGCTTATCCCATCCGGGTCTCGAGAGCGGCATACAATATGGAATTGCGATGGGGGAACTTTATCGGGATTGTCCCGTGAAGGGCAGAACGTCATACAATCGTCCCGGCATGGCGGCCAAGTGAACCGCTAACCGCTGAAGGAGTTGATAAGACTCTTAAGTCGGAGGAGGAAGGTATCTTTGTCTATACGAGCAGTATCCGTTAGCCAGCTGAATAATTATGTCGCCAAGGTCGTGGAGCATAATAAGTCGCTGGCTGATTTCTATATCGAAGGTGAACTCAGTAACTTCAATGCTTATCGCTCGGGTCACCTCTACTTCAATTTGAAAGATGAGAAGTCACAAGTTTCTTGTGTCATGTTTCGCAACCAAGCTCAACAAATGCAATTCAAACCGGAGAACGGGCAACAGGTCGTTTGCCGTGCCCGAGCCGGTTACTATGAAGTCAATGGGAAGTTCCAACTTTATATCCAAGAAATGAGCCCTGTAGGTTTAGGTGATCTCCATGCTGCGTTTGAAGCGCTTAAGGAGAAGCTGGACAAAGAAGGGCTCTTTGCACCTGAAAGAAAGAAAGGACTGCCGTTTTGGCCAAAGCGTATCGGCGTGGTGACCTCACCTTCAGGGGCCGTCATTCGGGACATTATCAATGTCTTGAGCCGGCGTTTTCCGGGCTTTGATTTACTCCTCTTTCCGGCTGCCGTCCAAGGCGCTGAAGCACCGGCTCAATTAAGATCATCCTTAGCCAAGGCTATTTCCTACCCCGGGATTGAGACGATCATCATCGGTCGTGGGGGCGGTTCCATGGAAGATTTGTGGTGCTTCAACGATGAGAATTTGGCTAGAGATATCGCAGCTTCACCGATTCCTATCATCTCTGCGGTGGGGCATGAAACGGACTTCACCATCTGTGACTTCGTCTCGGATCTTAGAGCTCCAACACCTTCTGCCGCTGCTGAGCTAGCCTATCCGGTGAAAGTGGATTTGTTGCAACGCTTAGCTGAACTGAAGAGAAGGCAAGGGAGAGCCCTCGAATCTAAGATGGAGATGGCAAACCTCCGCCTTGATCACCTCTTGCAACGACCTGTGATGCAAGATCCAAGATTCCTAGTCAGAGAGAAGTCTCACGATCTTAGGAATTTTGAACGAAGACTAGGCATGGCTCTCATGCGACCGATCCAAGCGGGCGAGCAGCGAAGGCAATCCTTAGGTCAGAGACTTGAACAGGCAAGACGAGAATTGAGGTCCCATTGGACCCGGAGATTAGCACAGCATTGTGCAAGTCTCGATAGCCTCTCACCGTTACGTGTCCTGGCACGTGGTTTTGCTTATGTTACTGACGATGAAGAAAATGTTCTCAGCTCGATTGAGCATGTTGAGATAAAGGATCGCCTCCATCTTCGCTTGACGGATGGGGTGGCGGCCGTACGGGTAGAATCTACAAGGGCGATAAGGCCCAAAGAAACGGAGTCATAAGTGGAAGACAGAATGGATTTCTTTACGAACGGAATTTTGGGCGAGAGCGACGATATCCCGACAGAAACGGATCGTCCTTCCGAAATGGATGGACATAATGACGTTGGGACTTCGTCAGGTGATGAGGGACGGACCAAGGAAGGCGAAAGCCAAGAAGAACCCACGTTCGAAGCTGCGATGGAACGCTTGGAAGCCATCGTGAAAGAGATGGAATCCGGACGCGTCACGCTTGATCAGTCGCTTGATCTCTTTAGAGAAGGCAGCGATCTGGCCCAGTTTTGCCAGAAAAAATTAAGTGATAATGAAAACAGGATCAAGCAACTTTTGGAGACCACCGAAGGACCTCGGGAGGAAGATTTCCATGCATAAGGATAGTTTGACCTATCCGAAGGAATACCAGTCCTACTATGAACGGATGGACGATTGGGTTGAAATCATCGAAGAGATCTTGGCTCAAGCCCTGGATTCCGAAGAAGCTTACATGGCCCCGATCTATGCTTGGGATATGTCGAGGGAAGATACGGTTTGTGTCGATCAGCCATCGGTTCCCGACTTGGCTGTCACGGCACAACGTCGACTTGCCGAGGCCATGCGCTATGTTCTTCTCGCACCCGGAAAGCGCGTCCGTCCTATCCTGTTTATGGCTGCACGAGAACTTCTGGGTGCTAACGGAACGGTCACGGAAATCGATCGTCGTTTTATCGCCGCGATCGAGATGATCCACAACTATTCTCTGGTCCATGATGATCTTCCGGCGATGGATGACGACGATCTACGCCGAGGACGTTTGACGTGTCACCGTGCTTTTGATGAAGCAACCGCAATCTTGGCCGGCGATGCTCTATTGACGAGAGCCTTGGAACTCGTGATCGAAGCTGTCACCTTTGCAGAAGATGAAGCTGAGATGCATCGCGTCCTGCAAGCTGCAGGCCTTCTTGCTGAACGTGCCGGCACACGTGGCATGATCGGGGGTCAGATCATCGATCTGATGGCAGAGGAACAGAGCATTCCAACGATTGATTCCGCACAGTTTGCTTCGGCCTCCGCTTCGCTTGAACAAATTCAATGGCGCAAGACAGCAGCTCTCCTGGAAGCCCCTATGCTCTGTGCTGCACTCATCTATGATGCCCCCCAAGAACTCTTTGCACACATCCGAGCGTATGCCCGGGGCTTAGGTCGAGCCTACCAAATGCAAGATGATTATCTCGATGCTGACGGCAAAGCGGAGACCATCGGGAAGACCCCCGGCAAAGATGCCGGTGCCGGAAAATGGACAGAAGTCACCCTCTATGGCACGACCGATCGTTCGCGTTTGGAGGCTGTGATTCAGTCCGTAGAAGCAGCTTGTGATGCCTTCGAACGTCTGGGGTATGATGCCAAGTTCCTACGTAAGCTTGCACGTTCGACGGTCCAACGGGTGAAATAAGATGGTATGGCCTAAGGACCCTTCTGAACTTAAACATCTGAGTGAAGAAGATTGTCGCACGTTGGCGGAGGCGGTCCGTGAGCTCATCGTCTCAACGGTGAGTAAGACCGGAGGACATTTGGCTTCCAGCTTGGGAACGGTTGAGCTGACGTTGGCCCTCATGCGTGTCTTTGATTTTAGTGAAGATCAGGACGCTGTGGTATGGGATGTCGGTCATCAATCCTATCCTTGGAAGATTTTGACGGGGCGGGCGGATAGCTTCTCCACACTGCGTCAAAGCGGTGGCCTGGCCGGTTTCCCTAAACGCGATGAGAGTCCTTTCGATTATTTCAATACGGGGCATGCGTCAACGTCAATCTCTGCAGCTCAGGGAATGGCTCGAGCCAAACAACTTAATGGTCAAGACGGTCGCGTCATTGCGGTCATCGGCGACGGAGCCTTGACCGGTGGCCTCGCCTTTGAAGCAATGAACAACCTGCAACGTGAGAACCTCATCGTAATCCTCAATGACAATCAAATGGCCATCGATGAGAACGTCGGCTCGCTAGTGCGGCATCTCGATGAATTACGCATTCACCCACAGTATTTACACCTAAAAGCCACCACCCAAAACCGTCTCCGGGCTATCCCTTTGATCGGTCCGGCCTTCCTCCGTCATTTGACTCGGATGAAAGCAACCATAAGACAGCGTCTTCATCATATGAGTTCTCTCTTTGAGACCATGGGATTTCGTTACTACGGCCCCGTCGACGGCCATGACCAAGAACTACTAGAACGCTACCTCAAGGCAGCCAAGGGGGCTAAGAGGCCGGTCTTGATCCACATCCTAACGCAAAAAGGCCGGGGGTATCATCATGCGGAGGCTACGCCAAGGCTTTATCATGGCGTCTCACCATTTATTGAAGAAAATGGGATAGAAGAACCGGAACCGCTACTCATCAATCGTTTGGAGGCAGATGAGTACTTCGCGAAGCCGGTTTCGTATACCCAAGGGTTCAGTTGGGCTGTCCATAAACTGGCGTCGGAGTGTCCTGACTTGGTGACCATTACGGCAGCGATGCCCTCCGGCACGGGTCTAAGAGATTTTTCGCAAACATGGTCCGAACGTTTCTACGATGTAGGGATAGCCGAAGGCCATGCCGTGACCTTGAGTGCCGGTTTGGCAGCAGGGGGGAAGAAGCCCATCGTGGCCATCTACTCAACCTTCCTCCAACGTGCCTTGGATCAAGTTCACCACGATGTAGCTCTACAAAACTTGCCGGTCTTCTTTGCCGTCGATCGCGCGGGGCTGGTGGGTGAAGACGGGGAGACGCATCAAGGGATCTATGATCTCAATTTCTTGGAGGCTATCCCGAATTTGGAGATTTGGACTGCTTCAGATCCGCAACGTTTAGCAACTCGGATGAATACTCTCTATAGAGAATTGGACCATCCTGTCATGCTACGCTACTCGCGCGGCAAAGCTTCACTTCCTAAAGAACTCCAAGCCGGTTACGACGATCCGGCCTTGTCCTCCGGCATGACTCATCGCAGGTTTGATTTCGGAAATGAGAGCGGCTCGAAACATTTCGTGGTCCTGTCCTATGGAAATTACGTAGGTGAAGTGGCGAAGGCTGTCCGGGCTTTTGTGTTGAATTATGATGTGCATGTGACTCTACTGGATATTGAGAGAATAAAGCCGTTGCAGATCCATGAATTTAGCGATGAATTGATGCAAGCGGATGGCATCCTTATAGCAGAAGAAAATAGTGGGCCGGGTCCCTTGACTCGTGGGATCGTCCCTTATCTTTATGAAACAGGTCTACAGATTCCATTGGTTTGTCGCTATCTCCCGGATCAGCCGATAGAACAAGGTTCGCGTACAGAGCAATTGACACGTCATACGATGGATCCCAAGAGTTTGGTGCGCGATCTGGAATCGCTCTATGAAGGACGGCGAGCATGAGGATTGCTATCTATTCCGACCCCTATAAAGACATTGACTACCGCTTGAGCACAGCAGCGGCATGTAAGCTGGTTGAGCTGGGACGAGACGTTATCATTTCTCATCCCGTTGTATGTCCCCCCGGCTACGAGTCCATGATAACGGTCGATGAGGGTTTTCTTGCCCAAAGAATCGAACACTTAGGTCAAAGTCAACCGGATCCCTCACTATATGAAGATTGTGAGATGATACTCTCGTTTGGGGGTGACGGCACTTTTTTGGCAACGGCTCACAAAGCGCATCGCTTGGGTATTCCGCTTGTCGGGGTTAATTTGGGGAGTCTCGGGTTCATGACTGAGATTGATCCCATGGATCTGGATGCTGCTCTGGAACAAATCGATCGCGGGGATTATGAGATTGAAGAGCGCATGACCTTGGATGTTCGCTTAGAGACGGACGGGAGTGGTGAAGAGCGATTCATCGCTTTAAACGATGCTGTTGTTTCTCGCGGTACCGGGGCCAGAATTCTTTCGCTGGAACTTTATCTCGACGGTCGTTACATCGAAACCATCCAATGTGACGGAGTCATTGTGTCAACCCCTACCGGTTCGACAGGATATGCCATGGCAGCCGGTGGCCCCATTGTCGACCCGACAATGGAATTGCTCCAAATCACACCCATTTGCCCCCATTCTCTCCATAGTAGGACTTACGTTGTACGAACAGATGAAGTTGTAGGACTTAGGCTTTATCAAGGCTACCGTGATCTTCCACCGCTCAGCATCGATGGACGGAATGCGGGTTATCTCGAAGCTCAGAGGACATGGGTCAATGTGTGCAAAGGTGAGCGTCCGGTGAAAATCGCAGTTCTGAAAGCTCAGGATTTCTTTCGTGAATTACCTGATAAACTGCGAGGTAGAGGAAAATAAACTAGGAGGACCTAAGGTATGAGCAAGAATCGTCGACAGGCATATATCATGCAGTTGGTATCTTCACAAGATATCGCAACCCAAGAGGATCTGGTCGCTGCTCTTCAAGCTGAAGGCTTCGATGTTGCTCAGGCGACGGTCTCACGAGATCTGCGTTCCCTGGGCTTGGTTAAGAGAGCTGATAATACAGGTCGTACCTATTATCACCTGGCAGAGACTTTGGAAGATATGGATGATGACCGTTGGAGCAAGGTCTATCGCGAAGCGGTGATGAGTATAGCGGTTGCGGGGACTCTGGTGGTTGTCCGCACTTTGCCGGGCATGGCTAACGGGGCAGCTGCTTTCATCGACCGGGCGGAAAACGAAGGCTTGGTTGGCTCGATTGCCGGAGACGATACCATTTTCTTGGCTACCGTTTCGTTTGAGGCTGCTGAAAACTTAGCCGCTAAACTTGAAAGATTCCGCTAAGATGCTCGAGTCTCTCTATGTCAAAGATTTAGCCCTCTTGGAAGAACTTCGCCTCGATATCGGTCCGGGTCTAAGCTGTTTTACGGGTGAGACCGGTGCGGGTAAATCCTTGTTAATCGGGGCAATTCAAGGCATCCACGGGGCAAGGATGGGGCGAGAATGGATCCGTGAAGGAGCGGAGTTTGCCCTGATTGAAGCTGTCTTTACGGACGTGGGTTCCCTCTTGGATCCGGATCAATATGAGATGTATTTAGCGGAAGAGGATGAAGACATCCTCATCTTGACGCGAGAGATAAGTCGCTCCGGCCGAGGACTCTGTCGCATCAACGGTCAGCGTGTGACGCTTCGAGCTCTCCGAGACTTAGGTTCAAGATTAAGTCAAATTCATGGCCAGCACGAAGCCCAGGGACTCTTCGACTCGGAAGAACAACTGAGCATCTTAGACCGCTATGCCGGCGAGGAGTTGCTAGAGTTACAGGGCATGTGGCGTGCACTACGAACTGAGATCCGTGAGATTCAAAAGCAAAAACACCAATTGGTCGCGGATCCTGAAAAAAGAACGCGTGTCTATCGATTGCTCGATCGGCAAGTAAAGGCCATCGATGAGGTGAGCCCCAAACCAGGTGAAATGGAAGCCTTAGAGAAAGAACGAAAGATTTATCTTGCCGCACAACAGGCATTTCAGCAAATTCATGCTGCCTTGAGCCGGCTTAGCGGTTCGGAAGGCGATGAGACTTCTGCGCTCGATAAACTGCAAGAAGCTCGGAGAGAATTTCAAGGAGCGCAGCGTTGGATTAGTGAGAAGAAACTCAATGCGTTGATGGAGCGTTTCGATCGGATCACAGAAGATCTCTCAGACCTCAGTCAGGATCTCATTCGCTTACAAAGTTCATTGGACCTCGATCCTGAAAGGTTTGAAGAAGTAGAAACAAGGATTCAGGTGCTTCAAACCCTAGAATCTACGTTCGACAGGAAAATCGATGAGATCATTGCCTACCGCACGATGCTCGATGAACGACGGCAAGCCCTCCTCGATAGTGATACGGAACAAGAACGTCTACTGAAAGAAGAAGCAGACAAACTCACCAAACTCGATGAAACGGGGATAGCAATCCGCGCTTTGCGCTACGCCGCCGGTGAGACTTTGGTTACAGCAGTCCAAGGATCTTTAAGTCAATTGGCTATGCCACACGCGGAGTTTTCTGTGCAATGGACGCAGACAGACCCGGGCCCTAGAGGAGCTGACCACTTAGAGTTTTACTTCACTGCCAATCCAGGCGAACCGGCTAAACCTTTGGCAGCCGTTGCATCCGGCGGTGAAGCTTCGCGGATTATGCTGGCACTCAAGGTGGTCTTGGCAGAAGCCGATGAAGTTCCACTGCTGATTTTTGATGAAGTTGATCAGGGGATATCGGGCGATACGGCGACTCAAGTCGGGAAGCAAATGAGAGCCCTCGGTGAGACGCATCAGGTCTTGGCGGTAACGCATCAAGCCCAATTGGCAGTCCAAGCTCAGCAGCACTTCTATCTATATAAAGAAATCCGCGATGCCAGGACAAGAACCCTCATCAAGGCTTTAAACCCCGAAGAAAGGGTTGAAGAATTGGCAAGGCTCCTTGGTTCATCGTTAGCAAAGAACGAGGCTTTGGCGTTGGCAAAACAAATGTTGGCTCAAGTTTCCTCAAGCTGATGCAAGAGGTCTTGTAAATCATCAGGGAGTGCAGCTTGAAAAACCATGGGTCTTGGATCTAAAGCATTGGGATGAATAAGTCCTAAGTAATACGCGTGAAGAGCCTGCCGACTCAAAGTAATGTCAGTATTCAATGTAATTCCTGTCGGGAATAAACCTAAATCCCTTCGATCAGCCGTATAGAGTGTTTCGCCGACAAGGGGCCAGCCTTCACTCAAGCAGTGGAGGCGTAATTGGTGTGTCCGACCGGTTTCAAGTTCTAATTCCAAGAGTGAAATCCGAGCCCTCGGCCAGCGCTTCAAACATCGCCATCGACTGCGCGCTGTTTTGCCTTGAGGGGAGATACAACGCTCGATCCCTGAGCCGGGATTACGTGCGATGGGCTTGTCGATAACGCCTCGATCTTCCAAGGGTAGACCATGGACAAAAGCCAAGTAACGACGCTTCAAGTTCATTTGGCTGAAACGATATTGGGCATGCGCATGTCGCGCAAGGAGCATGAGCCCCGAAGTATCGCGGTCCAATCTCTGGACGGGGCGGAGGGGAGGTTCGGCTACGATCTCAGTCATCGCCGGATTTGGGTCGTGGAAGTTAGGGTGGGAGAGCATTCCGGGGGGCTTTTGGGTGACAACAAACCAATCGTCGGCATAGATGCGATAGGGATCGCCTGATGCTAAGAGGACAGGACGCAATCCTTGGATTACGTCGGGATCTTGAAGTTCCATGAGCCCCTCAGCAGGAAGGGGATCTTTCATGCGTTGGATTTGACCGTCGATCGTGAGCGAGCCATAAAGTCGAATTTTCTTGCATTGGAGTGGGGAGAACTGCAGGACATCTTGGAGGAAGCGAGCCGCAGTTAAACCGGCAAATCGAGGTGAAAGCTGAAATTGAAATTGCATATGTGCGAATTGGCCCTTCGTTTGTTAAAAACTTGTGCGCAATGTACAATGTGCAGCAGGCGTGAATCTCGTTTTCGGTTCTGCAACCAATGAGAGGAGCGCTTCGAACTTTGACAAATGGATAGTGGAGGTAATTACCATCATGTGGATATTATACATCGTCATTGGGGTAATCTGCCTTGCAGTTGGTATATTTGCGACAGATCGCTATTATCGTTCAGGACTAAGCAAAGAGCAGCAAGAACTTGCAGTCAAGCGTGACCAGGCGTCACGTGAGGCGGAGCAATTGCTGGAAGAGGCTCAGAAGACCGGTGAAAGTAAGAAACGTGATTTACTGCTGCAAGCTAAAGAAGAGATCCAGACAGCAAGACTGGACCTCGAGCGAGAGGTGAAGGAACGGCGCAATGAGCTACGTTCGGAACGCCAGAAGCTCGACTCTAAAGATGAACAAATTGAACGCACGAAAGACGAACAGTCAAACCGCCAGTCCCAATTGGATCGACTTAGAAATGAGCTCGATGCCAGGGAAGCAGCGGTCGCTGACTTAGAAGAAGACAAGCACCGTAAGCTAAGTGAAATCGCCCAATTATCGTGGGAAGAAGCCCGTGAACAGGTGATCGAAACAGCTGAACAGAGGTACCGACGTGATATCGGCGCACGCCTGATCAAGCTTGAAGAAGAAGCTCAGGAACAAGCCGAAGATTATGCTCGTGAACTCGTGGTTACATGTATCCAACGTTTTGCATCCGATATTGTTTCCGAGGCGACGGTCTCCGTCGTACCCCTCGCTAACGACGAGATGAAGGGAAGAATTATCGGACGTGAAGGCAGAAACATTCGAAGCTTCGAACAGTTAACCGGAGTCGATCTAATCATCGATGATACACCGGAAGCTGTTGTTCTATCATCCTTCGATCCTGTGCGTCGTGAGATTGCTCAAGTCGCATTGGAGAAACTTGTGCAAGACGGACGCATCCATCCGGCTCGTATCGAACAAATGGTCGATCGTGCTAGGGCTGAGGTCGAGGAAACCTGTAAGAAGGAGGGCGAACGTGTCGCCTTTGAAACGGGTGTCATGGGACTGGCTCCGGAGATTAAACAACTCCTGGGACGGCTTCGTTACAGGACGAGTTATGGTCAGAATGTCTTACAGCATGCCGTTGAGGTCTCTTGGCTGAGCGGGATGATGGCCGGTGAATTGGGTCTCGATGTTGAAATTGCCAAGCGTGCAGGTTTACTGCATGACTTGGGCAAGGCAATCGATTTCGAGATGGAAGGTACGCACGTCAGCCTTGGTGCTGAAATTGCGCGTAAGCACCATGAACCGGAAGAAGTCATCAATTCTATCGAATCACACCACGGTGAGGTCGATGCGACATCTGCAATTGCAGTCCTTGTCGAAGCTGCTGACACCTTGTCGGCTGCTAGACCCGGCGCTCGCCGCGAGAATCTCGAGAGCTATATCAAGCGCCTCGAACGACTCGAAGAAATTGCTTCGTCCTACGCCGGCGTGGAGAAATCTTACGCCATTCAGGCGGGTCGCGAGATCCGTGTCCTTGTTTCACCTGAGCAGGTGTCCGATGAGGAGACAGCGATCTTAGCTCATGACATTGCTCGTGAGATTGAATCCAGTCTGAAGTACCCGGGACAAATTAAAGTCAATATCATCCGTGAGACGAGAGTCTCTGATATTGCTCAGTAGATTTGATCTCTAACTCATAACCTGCCCTGTATTAAGTGTAAAACTTGGTACGGGGCAGTTTTTTATGTAATGTTTCCAAGCTTGTTTGGATGTATCCTTAGTGCTTAAGAATGGCGTGTACTTTCTACGTTACGATGTCCTGGTCACGACAATGGAGTACGCTAAGGATCCGGCATTAGGACAAGGACGTGCGCGTTGCGAGATGTACGATGCGCCAACCGCATTGTACAATCCACAACTCAGAATCCGCGATCCGTGATCCGTAGTCCGCAATCCTCGATCCGCGATCCGTGTTCTATGATAGAACTGAGTTTTTTTGTTGACGGTTGATGAACATTGCTGAGCATACCCCTGTCGACGTTTGCGAGCATCGTTAGCTTTGGTATCATCGAAAGACGTTTATTCCACTGGAAATGAGGCAAGAATATTGAAGTTCAATGAGCGATGGAAGCTTAGGTGCAAATCTCTGCGTGATCCGGTAAGAGCACGCAGCCTTTGTCGTATTCTTTCGTCATGTTTAGCCTTGGTTTTTGTGCTCTCATCGACCGCATGTCAACAAGTCCCTGCACCCGAGCCGGAGGATGAGAGAGTCCTCCTCCAAGAGTCCCTCAATATGCCCGGGGCCCGCCTCGGATTACCGGAGTCAAAACGATCCTCCGTCCGTGAACTTGGGACAACGGAACTCCCTCCCTTGGATGTCGACTTTACTGAGTTTGCGATCGAAGAAGAAGAGATACCCGTCGATCCTATCTTGCAGCAGCTTCTGAGCTATGAATTGAGAATCCCTATTCTCCAGGCCGAACACTATCATCCCTTAGTCCCGCGGAACGCCTACGACTACATGATCAATGATTTTCTCTTTGCTTCTTTGTTCCAAGAGAATCTGCGGGGTGAACCTGAACCTCAGCTCCTGAAAACCGTGCGGTACAACGATGCCGGAACGATCATGGAGATCACACTTCACAACGACTTTTATTTCTCCGATGGGAGTCTGATCGAAGCCGAAGATGTCCTCGAGGGTCTTGAGATTCTAAGTAATGAACCTGCGACACCTCTGGTCCAAGCCCTTTACGATGAGAGCCCATGGACGAAGGATCTGCAAAACATCTTGGATATCGAGAAGATCGATGCTTTCGGTCTGCGAATTTACCTCAATGAATCCGATCCATTCCTGCATTATGCGTTGAATTTCCCAATCCTGAAACAGGGACAGTGGGAGGAATCGGGCCTCTTAAATTATCTCACTTCCGGCCCTTACGGTTTCAGCGGAACTGAGGTAAGAGCTCATCGCTTGAGTTATCGGGACACGTATAAGACGACCAATGAAAAGCCCTTCATGGATACGCTGTTGATTTTTGATTTCCAAGATCCACAGGCAGTACAGCAGGCTTTTGTGAACCAAGAGATCGACTTATGCGTTGCATGGCCCGGCGAAAATTTGCGACTGGAAGATTTTCGTTTCTATCCGCTAACGTCTCAAGAGTCCATGGCAATTCGCTTCAATGTACCGTCCGATGAAATGCCTTCGTCGCAAATTGAACAAATGCGTTTTAGCCTCTTTGATATTTACTACGATGCACAATTATTCAATCCGGTAGCGGCTGCGATCGAACCTGCACCTTATCCGTATCTGCCTCAACACATGGCTTGGCAGCAATTGGAACATGAGTCACAAAGACGATCGCGCCCCGCTATCCGTGATGGATCGGAGAAACTAAAGCAAACATGGAACTTAGTGGCTTCACGTGGCGATCTCTTCAGTGATGAGGTGGCACGAGCAATTTCAGCTCGTTTCAGGGCTACAGGCTATGAACTCAACGTGAAGTGGCTCGATCCTGAAAACTTTGCAATCGCCAGATCGGAAGGTGACTATGATCTTATCTTGGAGACCTTCGATGTGAGTTTGACACCGGACCCGGAGTTCTACACGCTCAGTGAGCGACGTGGGAGTCCCACACGCCCCAACGAGCCGTTCTACTTCTTTGATGAAGAAGCTGCGGCTGAAAGCAAAGCCTATTTCGACGCCTACGATTTACCGAATGAAGGCATCAAAGCGGTCTTGAGTTCACCGGATTATGCTTTTTATTTTCAGAATTATTTAGCGACGATGAACTTCTTCAACGTTCTCCGCTACCGCCAAGCTCTATATATCAGCGATCGTTTGGAGGGGAGTCTCTATCCTCTACCACTGCGTCCGCTCAACGGATGGGAAGGATTGTGGAAATGGTCCGAGCGCTTATCGCCGCAGGAATTGTCCTCCTCGATCAATTAACGAAGTATTGGGCGATCGTCAGGCTTCGAGATCAAAGCGAAGTCGTGGTGATTCCGGGCTTCTTACGGTTCTTCTATACGGAGAACAGGGGAGCTGCCTTCTCGCTCTTTGCCGGCCATGCAGCTGCCCAAACCTTTCTAACGATTGCTTCTATTGTAGGAATGGTCTTCTTTCTTGTCCTTCTCTTCCGCAATCAACCTTCAAAAGCCTGGACCGCCTCGCTCATCTTATTGCTGGCAGGGACCGTCGGTAACTTGATCGACCGCATTCGCCTCGGCTACGTCGTCGACTTCATTGCGGTGAACTTCGGCTCCTATCAATTCCCAATCTTCAACATCGCCGATTCCGCCATCGTTATCGGAGTCATCATCATGTTGATAGATCTCATCTTCGAATCTCGCAATGCGTAAGTTCACGCTGGAAATCTCGGGCGATCGTCTCGATCAACGCATTACGAAAGCTCTACCCGAGTTATCAAGATCTCAGATCGCTGAGGCGATCAAGCGGGAAGAAATCGTCGTTGACCCTGAAGTGGATTATCCGTTGAAGCTCAAACCATCCTTGCGCATAGAGAAAGAACTCCATTTAGTCTACAAAGGCAATGGTCCGATGGAGCAAACGATCAAAGCTCAGGCAATCGATCTTGATATTCTGTATGAAGATGAAGACATCATCCTCATCAATAAGCAGGCCGGCATGGTAGTCCATCCGGCAGCAGGGCATGCTGACGGTACACTCGTCAATGCGCTCTTGGGGCGAATGGCAAACGAATATGATGATTTAGGGGAGCTCGAAGCGGAAGAAGAAACGGATGCGCCAGGACTCAGTACCGTTTCGGGAAGACCGGGTATTGTCCATCGCCTCGATCGTGATACCTCAGGTTTGCTCGTCGTTGCTCGGAACAATTACGCTCATCGCAAGCTGGCTGAACAATGGTTTACAGAGAAGCCCAAGCGCATCTACCGCGCCATCGTGCATGGGATCTTTCAAGAAGATGAAGGTGAAATTCGAGGTTCGATCGGGCGAGATCCAAATAACCGATTGCGCCAAGCAATTGTGCCGGACGGACGGGAAGCCTTGACGAGGTTTCGCGTGTTGGAACGGTTCAAAGGTGCCAGTGAAGTTGCCTGCGAATTGGACACTGGTCGAACGCATCAGATCAGGGTTCATTTCGCAGCCATCCGTCACCCAGTCTTTGGTGACCCGGTATACGGTTTTGGTGAGAAGGACTATCAAGAACTAAATCTGCGTGAGGAAATGCCCCCCGGGCAATGCCTCCATGCCGCTGAGTTTTCTTTCTACCACCCGCGCACAGCTGAGAGATTGTATTTCAAAGTAGATCCACCGCCTGCCTATATGGCAGTGCGTCAAGCTCTGGAAAGGAGGTCCCATGAAACGTAAAGCCATAGTTGCTTATTTCCTCGTCATCGGGGTCGTCTTGGGTCTCTTTTATTCGCTTGAGAAGGAGAGGCGCCTCAGTTCGGCTGAAGATGAAGATCGAGGTGAGTTGATCAGGCTCTATGAAGAACAGTTGCAGATCCAGACCGAGCTCTTAGCGGAGCAGGAACTCGTCCATGCTGAACGTCAGAAGCAACGCGACGAGTACCTCGAAGGAGGCCCCGGAGAAATGATCCGCGTGGCAAACTTGAGGTCGGAGCTGAATATGGCACGATCTATGGCAGGTTTTGCACCGCTGGTCGGTTCAGGCTTAGAAATCCGCATGACAGATGCAGCGGGGATCGATTATGCCACCGCTACTTCAGACCAGATCATCCATGATTCGCAGCTGCGTTTTATTGTGGATTGGCTTAAGATCCAGGAAGTCTACGGGATCGCGATCAACGGAGAACGCGTGACGGGGCAGAGTAAGATTATATGTAACGGACCCACAGTTCAGGTCAACCGTGTCATGCATGGCATGCCCTATATCATTGAAGCTGTGACGTCACCCGACCTACCGGCGCATATGTTAAGGCCTTATCTTGAGAATTTGGAACCGGTCAAACGGATGAAAGAGATGGGCATCGTGATCGAAGTGAGGGAAGTTGAGACTATCACTTTGCCTGCCTTTGAAGATCAGCAAATGATCAATGAGGCCATCTCTATTTTGAGCGTACAACCCCACACAGATAATGAGAAACCTGCGGAATCTCAACCAATCAACACCGCCGAAACGACAACTGCCCCCATGTCGCCTAATGATAGGAATACGGATGGCTTAGCACCCTCCGTGGAAGGAGTTGAAGATGAGTCGTCATAAACGTGCTCTACAAGGATTGATGTTGGTCCTTTGCCTGCTCTTGGGAATCATCCTAGCCCTCCAATTTCGTAGCCAACATCAAGGCATCAGCATCCCATTGGTCGGTAAGAGCGTGGCGGAACTGCAAACCCAGTTAGCGAATTTAGAGGAAGAGAATCAAGAACTCAGACTCGATATCGCTGAACAAAGACAACAACTTCGTGAACTCTTGACGGCAAGAGAAGGTGTCGACTCACAAGAATCCGTGCTCCGTCGTGAATTGGATAGGGCTAAAACCTATGCCGGTCTTACCGCGGTCGAAGGTCCCGGAGCCATTGTCACAGTCGAAGGCTCACCCACCGCTACGCTTCTTGCACCTGAGATCCTCGTGATCTTGAATGAGTTTAGAGGAGCCGGGGCCCAGGGCTTGAGCCTCAATGGTCAAAGGATTGTTGCCATGACCGAGGTGCGAAGTGTAGGAACGAGCGGACGTGACATGATGGTGAACGGTGAGCGAATTGCTGCGGATGGTTTATTCGAGTTGCGCATTATCGGGGAACATCAGAGTCTGGAAAACGCTTGGGCGATGTTGGCCAGGTTCCGGAGAAACATGGAGGATCGTGAAATAACCATGTCGATTCAATATCCGGAAATCGTCCGCTTGCCGGCACTTCCGGAACATTCACCCGCCTACCGGATTGCCTATCTACAGCAAAGTCCCGTAGGAGAAGGCACCCGCCCCTGATCTTGTTATAATGAATGGTATTGATGGAGGTGTACATGGATCAATGGATCACGGTAGAAGATACACAACTTGTTGCTAATGTCTTAGGTGCCCTTGGAGGTAATACGAAGACCCTCGAGCAGCAATTTGATGTATCCATCGAGCCCTCAGCAGACGGGCTCCGTGTCAGTGGTAGCCACCCTACCAAAGTCATGCAAGCCATGACTGTCCTCGAGAAGATGCTTGACTTAGCCAAGCGCGGCATGACCTTGAGTCCTCAAACAGGACATTATCTCAGCAATGCACTGGATAATGGCCATTCTCAAGTCTTGGAACGATATACCGGTGACCTCATCGGGACGACAGCCAAAGGGCGTCCTATTCGGGCCAAAACGGATGGTCAAGCCAGATATATCGAAGCGATCGAAGGTCACGACGTGACCTTTGCGATCGGCCCTGCCGGTACCGGTAAGACCTATTTAGCGGTTGCGCTGGCGGTCAATAGCTTCCGTGCGAATCAGGTTAATCGTATTATTCTGACCAGGCCGGCCGTCGAAGCGGGGGAGAAACTTGGGTATCTACCGGGGGATCTCCAAATGAAGGTCGACCCTTATATGCGTCCTCTTTATGACGCACTCCAAGATTTCATGGGGACGGAACAATATTTGCAGTATATGGAGCGAGGCCTGATCGAAGTGTCCCCCTTAGCTTACATGCGAGGCCGGACGCTCGATAGTTCGTTCATTATCTTGGATGAAGCGCAAAACGCAACACCGGAGCAAATGAAGATGTTCCTCACGCGACTGGGTTTCGGTTCCAAGATCGTCGTCACCGGTGATATCACCCAAATCGACCTTCCGACCACTCAAAGTTCCGGCTTATTATCTGCCCGTCAAATCCTCAAAGGCGTCGAGGGTATTGTTTTTGTGGAGCTTGATGCTTCGGACGTCGTCCGAAACCATATGGTGCAACGTATCATCGGAGCCTACGAAACCTATGAGGCTAGACTTAGAGAACAAGCGGAATCTCAGGATCCGAGAGATCGCGGTCGGGGTCATCCATCGAATCAGCGCAGATTTGAAAGGAGGCGATAGGTTTGAGAATTAGAAGCCAGAAGAATTTTGAGCGACTAAGTCTAATGATTACCGTCGTCTTATTTTCTCTTGGTGCTGTGTGGTTGCTATTCAAGGCAAGTAGTCCGGAACGTTATGAGCTCCGGGTTGGGGATGTGAGCCCGGTTGATATCCAAAGTACGCGGCAATTGGTCGATGAGGTTGCAACGATAGAACGAGCTGCACTCCTTTCACAAACTGTTCAACCTGTGTCGAAGCATTCCCAAGAGATCTCGACTGCATCCATTGCGGAACTCGAAGCCTATTTTGAAGGGATCGATGCGCTACGAACTGAAGCCTATGGTGAGGGAGAAGATGTCCTAACCGTCTTACCCAGCGCACAGCAAAACAATCTCACCACAGCCATCAGTGATCTCAGTGAAGAAGACTACGGCTTTACGATGAATCGTATGACGGTGGAGAGTCTGGCATCCTTGGAACCCTCCGCATACAGTGAACTGAAGCGCCAAACCCTGCAGATTGCCAGTGAACTCATGGCAGAAGAGCACGATCGCCGTTCACTTGATCAGGAAATTACCACTCGCATAGGCCAGGTTGTAACGAACCTCGATGTCTATCAACAAGACTTTGAGTCGATCGCTGTGCTCTTGCGCTTCTTCTTGCGACCTAATCTTGAATTTGATCTCAATGCAACCAATGCAGCAAGGGAAGCAGCGTATCAACAAGCACTTGCTGATCCGGTGCTCATCGATCCCGGGACCAGAATCGTCAGGGCAGGTGAGATCGTCAGCGAGACGCAATATGCTCAGCTGCGTGAATTGGATCTTCTCGAAGATAATCGGCTGGATTGGCAATCCTTGGGTTCAATCGCTTTGCTCTATCTCCTTTTATTGTCGATTGCAGTTCTCTATACCTTGGGATATGCCAGAGATAGATTCCGTTATCCAAGTTCGCTCTATACGATTTTTGCCACCGCTTTGCTTACCATCTTAGCTGCCTTCATCCTGGCAAGGTATTCCTCACTCCTGATTCCTGTAACGTTCTTTGCAATTCTTTGCACGACCTACTATGGGCTTAGGACGAGTCTTGTCATGTCGACGCTCCTGATCTTCTTGTTTATGCCGTTGGTCCCGGGAGATATGAGATATTTCTTTGTGGCTTTTGTAAGTGTCATTATTAGCTCTCTTGCCACTGCACTCAATTTACGACGCAATAGCTTCACCATGGTCATCTTTGCCTCGACCCTTGCATCCGTTGTATCTATCGTGGTCTATGGCCTGCTCTTTGCCCAAACAACAGCGCAGTTTTCTCAAGACCTTCTCTATGGCTTATTGAGCGGGAGTCTTTCCGCTGTTTTAGCGATCGGTCTGATGCCTCTTATCGAGTTCAGTCGTTCAGCCGTTACACCGACACGACTTATTACCCTCTCGGAACCTTCAAATCCGCTCCTCAAGTCACTCTTTCTTGAAGCGCCCGGGACACATCAGCACTCTATGATGGTTGCCAATTTGGCTTCCGCTGCTGCTGAGTCCATTGGTGCTAATTCGCTGCTTTGCCGTGTGGGTGCTTATTACCACGATATCGGGAAGCTTGAGAATCCCAGGATGTTTACCGAGAACCAAGACAAACTCAACCCGCACGATGATTTGGATCCGGAAGAAAGCTATAAGATCATCATTGCACACGTTGAAGACGGACTTAAATTGGCTCGTCGGTATCGTTTACCGGAAGCCATTCTTGCAATGATCCGTGAACACCACGGCACCTCCGTTTTGTCCTATTTCTATAACAAAGCCAAGCGGCTTGCCAACGAAGAAGGTAGACCGGAACCTGATCGAAAGGCTTATCGCTATCCATGGAACATCCCGCAGTCCCGTGAGACAGCTATTTTGATGCTGGCAGACTCGCTCGAAGCTGCGATGAAATCCAATCAAGTGGATAATCTTGAAGATATGCAGGTCCTGGCTCGTAAGATCCTGAAAGGGAAGAACGATGAAGAGCAGCTGAAAGAATCCGGCCTCTCCTACCAAGACGCTGAAGACATCTTAGAAGCTTTTGCTCAGGTTTATCAGGGGCAATTCCATGAAAGGGTGAGATATTCTGAAGAAGATTCGAGTCAAACTGTACCCAATCCGCGAAACGCATGATTTATTAGGCTTCGAAGAGGACCCTTTACCCAGTTCGTCCACCGAAGATTTGTCGGAAGTAGAAAACCTCTTGAATGCTCTCGGTGAAGAAGTCATTGAGCAGGCGGATCGGTCCATTCGTTCGGTGCTCCGGCGCGAAGGTGCTTATGCCTTCGTGGAAGTCCATGTCGTTTCCGCTCCTGTCATGGCCAAGCTCAACGCTGAGCAAAGAGGCATTGAGGAAGCCACGGACGTCCTGAGTTTTCCGCTCCTTGAAATGCACGACGGTGTGCTCCTCGAAGAACCCGAATTCATCGACTTCATCACGCTCGAAGGAGTCCGCTATCTTCAGTTGGGGGAGATCATCCTCTGCGAAGACGTTCTCTTGGATCAGGCAAAGAGTTACGGTCATAGTGCTGTCCGTGAAGGATCCTTCCTATTCATCCATGGTTTGTTACATCTCATGGGATACGACCACGAAGATGATGAAGTGGCCGAACGCCAGATGAATATCCTCCAGGATAGTGTTTTGGAGAACCTGGGTCTTAGTCGTGATATTTTGACACTCCCTGTCTTTGCATCTCCTGAGTTCCTGCCGCTTGAAGCAGAGACTCTACTGGAAGACTATGATGAAGACTTTCGCGCAGGATTCGTTGCGATCATCGGTAGGCCTAATATCGGTAAATCCACGTTGCTCAATCAATTGATGGATTATCCTTTAGCCATTACCTCAAGAAAAGCCCAAACCACTCGTCGCGACATCCGAGGCGTCTTGAATCGACCGGGTTCGCAGATTGTCCTCATCGATACGCCGGGCTTTGCAAAGAGCAAGACAAGACTTGAAGAAGCGATGGCGAGGACTCAAGCTTCTGCTGTTCAAGATGCTGACCTCTTACTTTTCATGGTCGATGCTCGCTTCCCCGAACCCGGGATTCCCGAGCAAAAACTCATTGAACGGATCAAGACGATGGGCGTTCCTACGATGCTTCTCATCAACAAGATTGATCTTGTTCCGAAAGAAGCCCTCTTGCCTTTGATTGCCAATTATGCGGAACTCTATGACTTCCGTGAGATCCTCCCACTGTCTGCCCTCAAGGAAGATGGCACGAACAATCTTCTCAGCTTGATCGAAGAAAACCTGCCCGTTCACCAACCGTACTACGAGGAAGAAGCGTTTACGGATCAAAGTGAGAAACTCCTGGCAGCTGAATGGATCAGAAAACAGATTCTCGAAAATTTCCACGATGAACTCCCTTATGCGATGGCCGTCAAGATCGATGAGTTTACGGAAATCTATAGCGATAACGGTGAGCGCGAACTTTGCGAGATCTGGGCTACTATTTATTGCGAAACCGAGAGTCAGAAGAAGATTCTTTACGGTAAGAATTTCAAAGCTTTCGAATTATTGCATTCCCACTCCGCAGAATCCCTCCAAGAACTCCTGGGCTGTCAAGTTGAGCTGGATCTGCATGTAAAAGTCCGCAAAGATTGGCGTCGTCGCCCATCGGATTTGCGTGACTTAGGTCTTGAATCCGGAAGCATAGACGGTTTGGTTTCTCTCTCGTGAGTAACCATCGCCTCCTCCGAGGCTTGATTCTTCGCACGGTACAAGTGGGGGATTGGAATCTCTATGTCCATGTCCTCAATGCAGACGAAGGCTTGGTATCCTGCTTCGTCAAGGGTGGCAAACGGCAGCGTTCCGAGCTCTTTGGTCTAAGTCGGCTTTATAGCTTAGTTGAGCTTGAGGTTTTCCAAGGCCGTACGACCTTGAGCGTCGACGGGGGGGAAATCATCTATGCATTTCCTTCCCTTCAGAAAGACCCCCTCAAGCTCACGGCTGCCGGTCATGCTGCCGATCTGGCCATCGAAATCCTCCGTGATTCAAGCCACAGTCATTGGCTCTATCCCTTACTGACTCACTACTTTCATGCCGTCGACGAGGGAAAGGCATCGCTTGAGCAACTCATGGCATCTTTCGCCTATCGACTGTTATGCGAGGCGGGATTTACTCCGTTGCTAAACCAAGACTTACGGACGGGAGAGCAGATCACGGCCGAACAAATATCATCCGGCCGCTATGCTTATCACCGCCAAAAAGGCTCTCTCATCGTTGCGGGCGAATACGATTGCTATATGCTGAAAATGACCCGCAGTCTCTGGACTGCCCTTGAATATTTGAGAGCTGCTCCAATCGAACAGATATTTCGAGCCGAGATGAACCAAGCCTTGGTACGACAACTGGATTTTTTCGTGACACCGGTCTTGGAAGATCAAATGGAACAGGCAATGACAAGGCTCATGCTATTTCGTGACCTGAAAGAGTTGGAGGCGGAGGCTGCCATGTTACAGCCCAGGCAACAAGAATCATCTGAAGCCTTGGAGGACATCACGAAGGTCGAAGATGCGCCGATGGTAGAAGATCACGGTAGATCTGAAGATTAATTCACTCCTATTTTCACGCATAATGGATGGAGAGTAAAAAAGAACCTCCCTACGCTTGCAAGGAGGTTCTTGGTGCCGGTGGCCGGACTCGAACCGGCACGGTGTCACCACCAACGGATTTTGAATCCGTCACGTCTGCCAATTCCATCACACCGGCGAATAGATAGGAGAATAGACAAATGATAGAATCTTGTCAAATCTATCGCTAGAATTAGCGTGTTTATTGCCTGTTTTTGAAGTGAAGCTGAGGAGGCTTTTGTTTATGACAAAGATTGCATTTACGCCTGAAGGTAAACTGACCATCGCACAATTTACGGATCTTCATTTTATGGATGGCAGTGATAAGGACGAGCAGACGAAGGACCTTGTGCGCGAAGTCTTAGAGCAATGTAGACCTGACCTCAGCATTCTTACCGGAGATATCCTCTATGGAGAGAAGAATCTCGAGCTTGCACAAGAAGTCATCGAACTCTTTGATAGCTATGGTAAGCCTTGGAGTTTTTGTTTTGGTAATCATGACAGTGAAGAGGGGGCGAGTCGGTCCGAGATCTTTGACTATATCGTCAAGAACAGTGAGTTCTGCCTCGCTAAAGATATGAATCCCACGGGCCCCGGGGTAGGCGATCATCGAATCGACCTTGTACAGGAAGAAGAGACGCGCTGGAGTCTCTATCTCATCGATAGTGGTGACTACATGCAGGAAGATCCTAGATATTACGATTACGTCAAACCCGAGCAAATCGCTTGGCTCCGTGAAGATCAAATGAAGCATGACGATAATACACAAAAACCCTCAGCCCTCTTGTTTCTCCACATCCCTCTGCAGGAATATCGGACTCTCATGCAAAGGGGTGCATACGAAGGAGAGGCTAATGAGGATGTTTGCTCGTCGCCGCTCAATTCAGGCCTATTTGCTGCTATGGTTGAAGCCGAAACCTTCAGAGGAATCTTCTGTGGACATGATCACGTCAATAATTTTCATGGTGAACTCCTAGGCATTGCTCTCGTGTATGGTCAGGCTTCAGGTTATAATACTTATTCACACACGGGCTTCCGACATGGCGCAAGACTAATCACGGTCAGCGCAGACGAACCTGATAATTTCCAAAGCCGAATTTACTATGATGATGGTAGTACTTCTGAACCAGTTCAGCTTGGAACGCCGGGAGGACGTTGGCTCGATGTTGAATGACGATAACAATAACAACAATAACAACAACGGTAATACGACGAATGCTCAAGAGCTTATCGAAGAGTTAAAGCATGAACAAAGTGGGGAGCCGAAGCCTGATCCTGAACCGAAACCTATAGAGCATCCTGAAGCGCAGGCGGTTCTCACCGGTGTTCATGCCCCAAGCAGATCCGAGAGACGGCAAAATAGAGGACTGAGACTTTCACTCGATACAAAGATCATGCGGCAGTTGATCTTCCTCTTGGCCCTGGGTATGGCGTTCTATTGGTTAGCACAGAATGTGCAGATCGTGCCTAGCTTGGTGTTCAGGCTTCTGAACCTCATGGCTCCAATTGTCATTGGTGTTTTCTTGGCAATTATCATCAATATTCCCACCCGTTCGATTGAACGCAGGCTCTTCTCCAAGCCATGGGGGAAGAATGACCGAATACGACAGGTGATCAAACGACCTATATCCATGCTTTTGGCCCTGATCATCATCTTTGGTATGGTTGCTATTTTTGTCGTCTTATTCATTCCGGAAATTGAACGGACGATTTCAGTGGTGAGCAAACAACTGCCTAAGTTCCTCAATGAAGGCGGAGCGACGCTTGAGACGTATGTCGGCGAACATCCGGATCTTGAAGCGTTCTTGAATTCGATTTCCTTTGATTACAAAGATACGGTAGAACGTATTGTCAGCTGGTTTGCCAGCTGGTCACAAGAATTCATGCGGTCGACCTTGAGCATTGCAGTCAACATCATGAACTCGTTCCTGACGTTCTTCCTAGCCTTGATCTTTGCACTTTATGCAATAGGTCAGAAGGAGAAGCTAGGACTTTCTGCACGAAAGATTGCCTATGCCTACTTGAAAGAAAAACGAGCAGATCGCCTCATCAATATCGTCTCTTTATCGGGTGAAATTTTCTCGGATTATTTCACAGCCCAAGGGATTGAAGCGATGATCCTGGGATCTTTGGTCTTCATAGCAATGACGATTTTCAGTTTCCCCTATGCTCTTATCATCTCGGTCCTGGTTGCCATCTTTGCCTTGATCCCGATCTTCGGTGCTTATATCGCAGGAGGTTTGGGTTTCATTCTCATTCTTTTCTCCGCGAGCCTCGGCCGAGCCTTAGGGTTCGTCCTGCTCTTCATCATCGTGCAGCAGTTTGAAGGCAATGTCATTTACCCGCGGGTTGTTGGCAAGCGATTAGGCTTACCGCCGATTTGGGTTTTCGTCGCCGTTACCTTAGGTGGTAAATTCTTCGGCTTTGCCGGTTTCCTCTTAGCTGTTCCCGTCACCTCAATCGTCTACACTTTGATCAAGATTAATAGTGAGATCCGGATTGAAGAACGTGAGATTGATCAAGAGAAGATTCAAGAGAGCCCGTTGAAGCGAATCAACGCAGAGAAGGATATGGAAGTCCAATCTGCTCCGATGGGTTCTTTGTTTTTGAAGCGTGGGTACGAAGCTATCCGTCGTAAAGCCTCAGAGATCAAGTCCAAAAACGCTAAGCGCTAATTTTAGAGTTTATAAATTGGAATAGGCACTGAACCGTGCTCAGTTTGCTTGAAGGGCATGGTTTGTTCCCTTATAATCATAGATGGTTAACAATAACTAATGCTATTTGTACGAGGCTTTGCATAGAGTATGCATTGCATTTCAGGAGGTTATGCATGGCAATTAAAGTAGGTATCAACGGATTTGGACGTATCGGACGCTTAGTGTTCCGCGCTCTTTACGATCAAGGCCTTTTGGGCAAAGAAGTCGATGTTGTTGCTGTGGCTGACGTCACAACCGACGCCGACTATTTTGCATACCAGATCGAGTATGATTCAACGCAAGGGCGTTTCGCCGGTGAAGTCAGCGCTAAGAAGAGCTCTGACGATCTCGAAGAGAACGATGTAATCGTTATTGACGGCAACGAAATCCGCTGCATCATGGCAGAGCGTGATCCCGCTGATCTTCCTTGGGGAGATCTCGGCGTTGACTACGTCATCGAGTCCACCGGTTTATTCACTGACAAATCCAAAGCAGAAGGCCACATCAAGGCCGGTGCTAAGCGTGTCATCATTTCAGCTCCCGGTAAGGGCGGCGTGAAGACGATTGTTATGGGCGTCAACGAAAATGAGTATGACCCCGCAGAGCATACCGTTGTGTCTAACGCATCTTGCACGACCAACTGCTTGGCCCCTGTTGTCCACGTCCTCATGAAGGAAGGTTTCGGCGTTGAAACCGGCCTCATGACAACCATCCACGCATACACTGCAACCCAGAAGACGGTTGACGGTCCTTCCAAGAAGGATTGGCGCGGTGGCCGTGCTGCAGCGATCAATATCATCCCTTCAACCACCGGTGCAGCTAAGGCTGTTGGTGAAGTTCTGCCTGAAACGAAGGGCAAACTGACGGGAATGAGCTTCCGTGTTCCTACACCTACCGGCTCAGTCGTTGACCTCACTTTCCGTTCCGAGAAGGATACGAGCATCGAAGAGATCGTCAGCAAGATCAAGGAAGCTTCCGAGACCTATCTCAAGGGCTACCTCGAGTTCTGCGAAGATGAAATTGTTTCAACCGACATCATCCATAACTCCAGCTCCTCAATCTTCGACTCACTTGCCACATTGCAGAACAACCTGCCCGGCGAGAAGCGTTTCTTCAAGCTCGTCTCTTGGTACGACAATGAGTGGGGATATTCAAACCGCTGCGTTGATCTCCTGAGATTCATGGCTGACAAAGAACAGTAAGAGCATTCGATCGGGAAGAGGACTTTGTTGCAACAGCCCGATTCAGGTCGGTTGATAAGATAAAGTCTAACTTCTAAAGAATCGATATTTTTCTAGGACGTCTACTTTGGTGGACGTCCTTTTTGTTTAGGCTGATGTTATACTCAACATATAAAAAGACAGCCTCAGGGCTATGAAAGAGAGGAAAATATGCAGGTACGTATACAAGGTGTCGGAATGAGGGTCAACGAGCAACTTGATGAACTCACCCGTACGAAGATCTCAAAGTATCAGCGCTACTTCGATGGACAGACTGATGTCAGCGTGAAATATACTGCGAGCCATGATCTGGTGACCTGTGAATTAACCCTTCGGATCGGCTCTCACTACTATCGTTCAGAAGAGACAGACATAGACGCTAGGACTGCTCTCGACTCGTGTGTCGATATTCTGGGTCGCCAATTACGCCGCCATAAGACTCGTTTCCGCAATCACAAGAATAAGTATTCTTACCTCGAAGCAAGTTTAGCTTCATTCGATGAAGCAGAAGTAACGGAAGAGGAAGAATTTGAGTCTGCCGGTGAAATCGTCCGTCATAAGGAATTTGATGTTTATCCCATGTCCGATGAAGAGGCGGTCCTTCAGATGGAGATGCTCGGGCATAGTTTCTTTGTCTATCTATCCTCAGAAACCGACAAAGTTTGTGTCGTGTATAGACGCCATGATGGAAACTACGGTGTGCTTGAACCTCAATACTAGGAGAAAGTGATATTGCTCTTGTAACTGGGCAGGTCCTGCGCGACCTGCCCTTTTCTTAGCCCTCTACTCCTTGCTATAATCAAAGTTCGTTTGACTTCCCAAGCAGAGGATTTTGATTTGATTCACATCTTTGCTGTGGGAGGCTTGAAAGTAGGTGTCGCTTTGTCAGAAACTCATTCCGCTTCGTTTATGGACGAATTAAATCCCGCCCAATATGATGCCGTGAATCATCAAGAAGGTCCCTTGCTAGTCCTAGCCGGAGCCGGCTCAGGGAAGACGCGCGTCATTACATATCGCATAGCGCGCCTTATCGACACAGGAATCTGTGAGCCGCGCAATATTCTCGCGATCACCTTTACCAACAAGGCAGCTAAAGAGATGCGAGAACGTGTCGAAGCTCTTGTAGGTGATAACGTGCGAGCCATGTGGATAGGGACTTTCCATAGCATGATGGTCCGTATCCTAAGACGTTTCGGCGAACGATTGGGTTACACGGAACGATTTCTAATCTTTGATCGAGCGGATCAGCAAGCGGTGGTCAAGGAGGTATTGCGTCAGCTCAATATCGATGCAGCCGATTTCCAGCCCAATCGGGTATTAAGTGCAATCTCCGGCGCTAAGAATAAATTGATCAGTCCTGCGGACTATAGGGATGAAGCGCAGAATTATTACGAAGATCGCATGGCTAAGATCTATGAGGCATATCAAGATGAAGTAAAACGTAAAGATGCGATGGACTTCGATGATATCCTGGTCAATGCTCTGAAACTCCTACGTGAGCATCCGGATGTCTTGGATCTTTATCGCAACCGTTTTACGCAGATTCTTGTAGATGAGTATCAGGATACGAACCGAGTGCAATACGAATTGGTGTACCTCTTAGCTGAGAAGCATCAAAATCTTTGTGTTGTCGGTGATGACGACCAATCTATCTATGCATTCCGTGGCGCTGATATCAGTAATATCTTGAACTTCGAGAAAGATTTCCCCGGGACAAAAGTTATCAAATTGGAGCAGAACTATCGCTCCACCGGCAGTGTCTTAGGGGCTGCCAATGCCGTCATCAAAAACAACCGTGGCCGTAAATCTAAGCGACTCTGGACTGAGTCAGGCGATGGCGAGAAAATCAGTCTTGTCTTGGCAGAAGATCAAAATGAAGAAGCAATGTATATTGCCTCAGAAATTGCGAGATTGGTTCGAGCCGGAAAGCGTAAGTATCAGAATTTTGCTATTCTCTATCGCCTCAATGCTCTTTCTCGTAATCCTGAAGCTGCTTTGAACCGTCTGGGGATACCTTGTCGAATTTATGGTGGTCAGCGCTTCTATGATCGCAAAGAAATTAAAGATATTCTGGCTTATCTACGCCTTATCTTGGATCCAACTGACAATGTTAGCTTCTTGAGGATCATCAATGTCCCACGTCGTGGGATGGGTGAAGTGAGCCAAAGAAGCTTGGAAGATATTGCGCTTCGTACCGGTGAACCGTTTTTTTTCGTTTGTCTTCATGCCTCCGAGTATCCCGAACTTTCAAGGATCGCCCGAGTCCTCGAAAACTTCGTTCATATGATCCTGAAGCTTCGTCAAATGATGTTTAGCAATGAGCTCAGTCCGTCTGAGTTTGTCGATGCTGTTCAAAATGAGTCCGGCATCCTCGAAGAACTGGCGCAAGCAAGTGGAAAACAACGTGAAGAAAGCGTCAATAGACTGGAGAACCTGCGCGAAATGCTGTCCGACGTGATGGATTTCAGCGAAACCATGTCTTTGGTTGAAGACTGGGATTTCACGGTTGAAGAGCTGGCAGCTGCAGAGATCGAGTCGTCCACGCCCCGGATCAATACGGATGCTCTGTTAGGAATCGTTTCACCTGCGATGCCATCGGTCGCTTCACCCCCTCAGGGAGGAGCGAATGCTTCAGATAACGTTGCAGCAGGGGAAGAGACAGCTTCCTTGGAACAGATCATTACCTCCTATGTCCAAAATGCAGCACTCCAAACCGATCAAGATGAAGGTGGCACCCTCGATGCCGTCCAGCTCATGACGCTCCATTCAGCCAAGGGTCTGGAATTTGACCATGTCTTCATCGTCGGAGTTGAAGAAAGTGTCTTCCCAAGCTATCGAGTTCTGGAGTCGGAGAAAGAATTGGAAGAAGAGCGACGCTTAGCCTATGTGGGAATCACAAGGGCAAAGAAGAAGCTCTATCTTTGTGCTGCAAAGCGTAGGTTGCTCTTCGGTCAAACGCAGATGAATCCCGTATCGCGATTCTTGACTGAGATACCCGAAGAGTTCATCGAGATGCCACTCAATCCAATCCCACACTTCACAGGGGAGCGTTTCGCTTGGCAGGGAACAGCAGCTCCCGTCAACTTCGGCAGTGATGGCGCTGCAGCAAACACCGATGTGATTGCGGGTGGACTCGGGAAACCAAGACAGAAACCAACGTTTGATAGAAATTTTCGTCGCGGCAACAAGCTGGGAGGTCTATGGCCGAATGATCCTGCCATCCCTGTTGAAGACGTCCTCGAGCCCCAAGAAATACAACGCGGGATGCGTGTTAAGCATCAACGTTTTGGCGAGGGAACTGTGCTAGCCAGCGAGGCGGCAGCCGGAGATGCTATTGTCGTCATACGTTTTGACACCAAGGGGCAGAAGAGACTTCTCGCTAAATCTGCCAAACTGATCCGTGTATAAATGGTTCATGAAGCTTTATGCACTACTCCAAACAACCGTCGCATTCAACGACATAGACACGGACATCTGTCTCAAGAGGCTTAAACATGGCTAAGCATTATTCCTTCTATGCACTCCTCGATCGACTGCGTTATATCGAACGCTGGAGTCTCATGCGTTCCAACCAAAGAGAAACGGTCGCTGATCATACCTATCAGGTCAGTTATATCGTTCATGCGCTCTATCAAATATGGTGCGCCGAACATCCCGGGGAAGAGCCACCCGTGGACTTAGGCCAGCTCTTAGCTCGGACGATCTTTCATGATAGCTCCGAGGTACTTACGGGAGATCTACCGACCCCCATCAAATACTTTAGCGATGAACTCAGAGCAGCTTATGCGGAGATTGAACATATAGCAGAAGAAAGTATGCTCAAGACTCTCCCGGAAGAGTACAGGGCTCTCTATGCACGTCCTATGGGACTTGAACCTTTAGAAGATGAACGTGAAGAACAGCAGCTTCGTCTCTGGCTCAAAGCAGCCGATTCAATCTCGGCATACCTCAAATGCAAAGAAGAGATACGCTTGGGAAATAATGAATTTGCTGATGCTGCATTAAGTACTAAACAGAAAATCCATGGCTTGAACTGCCCCGAAGCAGAGATCTTTCTAGAGGTCTTTGTTCCAACATACGAGGCTTCCCTGGATGAACTTAAAGAAAGTTTCGATGCTAGGAGAAACGGTTAATGGATTACGCACAAGCTTACGAATGGCTTATTGGCAGCATGCGGCATGGCTCGCGCTTAGGCTTAGAGCGCATGCATGATCTCTTGGAGCACTTGGGTCATCCCGAGAAGAAGCTTCGTTTTGTTCACTTGGCCGGAACCAACGGTAAAGGTTCGACAACGTCCTTCACTGCATCGATCCTGGCAGCTGCAGATCTCAAAGTCGGGCTCTTTATTTCACCTTACCTCGAGCGGTTCGGCGAAAGGATCCGCATTCTGGACGGTCGTGCCGGTTTAAATCGCTGGCAAGAAGATCCTACGACAGGAGAATTTCGTGACGAAGATCTTGTTCGCTGGGCTGAGACCCTACAACAAGCGATCAAAGAACTGGAGCTTCCCGAGAATCAACATCCTACGCATTTTGAGCTCTTGACCTTGATGGCATTTCTCCATTTTGCAGCGGAAGCATGTGACATCGTTGTCTTGGAGACCGGACTGGGCGGTACCAAGGATGCCACGAACATCATTCCCGGTGCGATAGCCCATATCATTACCACGATCTCATACGATCACGAAGATGTTCTAGGTCATGAGATCCGTCAAATTGCAGAAAACAAAGCCGGAATCATCAAAGCTCCCACGCCCGTCATCCTCTACGATCCTCAGGATGGTGTCCTAAGTCCGGAAGAAGCACAGATCGTGCGAGAGGTGATGGAGGAACGCTGTGAGCAGATCGGTGCACCGCTGGAGATCGTATCCAGTGAAGCCGTTTCAACCGAGTCGCGTTCCATCGACTATCAAGTGTTTAAGCATTACCCTACGGGCTTGGAATTGACCACCCGTCTCGTGGCAGATTTTCAAACGGAAAATGCAGCCCTGGCACTTGCTGCTACTCGCCACATCCTATCCAATGAGGTTTATTTTGATGCGGCAACCTTAGGCGTTTCCCTTGCACAGTGGCCCGGTCGTTTTGAGCAGATCTTGCGTGATCCACCTGTCATTATCGATGGCGCTCACAATCCCGAATCAACGGCTGCCCTTGTGCGAAATTTAAGAGCCCTCTTACCCGGTCGGAAGCTCTACACCGTGGTTGGACTTCTTGAGGATAAAGACTATGCGACGATGCTTCGTCTTTATTTCGAACACCCGAGCCTCATCAAAACACACTGTCTTTGTTTGGAAGCCCGGAATCCAAGAGCGCTCAATCCACAAGCTTTAGCTGAGCATATCGCAGCCATCGATCCGCTCCTAGAGGTTAAGGCGGGAACCTGGGATGAGCTGCAAGAATTTTTGTTCCAAGCGCATGAGGATCAAGCAGTAGTTGTAGCATGGGGATCTTTCTATCTCATAGGCCCCCTAAAGACGGAAGTGCGTAGAGCGTATAATAGGGCTCAGAACAATGAGGTGAAGCATGAAATATGTTAGTACTCGTGGGAACCGTGAAACATACGATGACTTGACCGTCATCCTTGAAGGGCTGGCGCCTGACGGTGGTCTCTTTGTACCGGAAACGATACCGGAGCTGGAGCCGTCATTCTTCGACCGTCTTATAGATTTGGATTATGCGGATAGAGCCGCAGAGGTTTTAGGGCTATTCTTCCCCTCGTTCTCGCAAGAAGAGTTGACGACGATCTGTCGTAAAGTCTATAACCCTTCCGTTTTCGACCCTGAACCCGCCCCATTAACAAGGCTTAATCCCTTTGATCCGAGCCTTCAGATGCTTGAACTATGGCATGGTCCAACGGCTGCTTTTAAGGATCTAGCCCTCCAATTATTACCGGAACTTCAAGCCCTTGCGCTAAAGAAGAAAGGTGTAGATCAACGTTTCTTGATCCTCACGGCTACCAGTGGTGATACCGGAACAGCGGCTCTCGAGGCTTTTAAAGATAACGATGCCTTTGCGATCGCTGTGCTCTATCCGAAGCATGGGGTTGCCGCACTTCAAGAGCTCCAGATGATCACCGCTGAAGGAGAAGATAGTGAAGTCATCGCAATTGAAGGGGACTTCGATGCAGCCCAACGCACCGTTAAAGAACTCTTTGCCGATGTAGATTTTAACGCTGAGATGGATGCCATCGGTCTGCGCTTGAGCTCGGCGAACTCCATTAACTGGGCACGTTTAGTTGCTCAAATGGTCTATTACGTTTCCGGCTACGTGAAACTTCTCGGAGGCGAAGGTAATCATCAGGCAAGTCAGTGGTACGACAGGGAAGATGAGCATCGCAAATCCACGCGTCATGAAGAGGCGATCGAAGCGGAGAAAGAAAAGTCTCTTGACCACCTGGCAATCCCTTTCGATGTCTGTGTGCCAAGCGGTAATTTCGGGAATATCTTGGCTGCCTGGTATGCGAAACAAATGGGTGTCCCTATTCGTCAACTTATCTGTGCTTCAAATCGCAATAACGTTCTGACCCAATTCTTCCAGAAGGGCATTTATAGTCCGGGCGACAAGCTCCATAGAACCACATCACCCTCGATGGATATTCTTGTCTCCAGTAATCTCGAGCGATTGCTCTTTGAACTTACGAAGCATAATGCGGAGAAGATTCGCCAGTGGATGGATGAATTGCGCGAGGATGGTCAGTATAAGATCGATGAGAGGACCTTTCGGCGCACTAAGAAAGAGTTTCGCGCAGCTTATGCGAGGGACAAGGCTGTCGAACGCAGCATCCGAGAGGTCTACCATCGTTTCGACCACATCATCGATCCTCATACGGCGGTAGCTTTCGAGGCCCTAAAGCAAGTTCATGATCGCCAGAAGGAAACGTATCCTTGCATCATTGTCTCTACCGCAAGCCCCTATAAATTCCCCGATACCGTTGCGAATGCAATCTTTGGTCCCAAACGTGTGGAAGGCCTGGAGCCCCATGAACTCCAAGCACGCATTGAGCGTGAGTCCGATATGCCTATCCCTGATAGCTTGCTCGATCTCACACAAAAGCCCGTCCGTCACACCACTCAATTATCACCGGACCAAGTGCGCGAGCATTTACTGGAACGCTTTGGATCCGCAGAAAGAGCTGAAGGCATCTAGCTCAAGAGTTCGACCGTTCGATGTGCCAGACGAAGACCGGCCGTCACAGGGACGAAGATCATCGATGGAAGTCCTGAACCGGATCGAGCTTGAATTTCAGGATCAATAGGCTCCGTTGAATAGATCACTTCCAAGCCTTTGACGCCGACGCGACGTAAGCCACGTCGCATGATCCTGAATAAGGGATCATAGTTCGTTTCATAGATGTCACCAAACCGCAGGGCCGTAGGATCAAGTCGCTTTGCCATCCCGCCCGAACTGATAAGTTTGAACCCTTGGCTCTCGGCAGCAATGCCGAGGGCTATTTTTACAGCGACGGTGTCGAGGCAATCGAGTACGACGTCGTATGAAGGGAGATCAAGCTCGGTCAAATTGTCGGGGGTTAGCTTAAGAGAATGGGCTCTGAGATCCAACGTTGGATGGATGCTATGCAGACGTTTTGTCCAGAGGTCTACTTTCGATTCACCGATCACCGTACAATCTGCGATAAGTTGGCGATTGATATTGCCGGGTGCGACGGTATCGTAGTCACAGATGAGAAGGGTACCGATGCCCGAGCGAGCCAAGGCTTCCACAGCTGCTCCCCCAACACCACCAAGGCCCAATATGGCAACCTTTGCTGTCTGCAGTTTTGCGAAGCGCTCACTTCCCAATAACTGAATGCTCCGTTCGTTGTTTTCCATGTTGCCTCCCTAAAGATCATATCCGAAGGCTATTCTACGTGTTTTTGTAGCTTAGTACAGGGAAGGATGGTTCATGACCGTGAGGGAGTTTGTCGACTCACTCGGTAACGTGAGAGGACTATTCTTTGATCAATGCCTGCGATTTATGTCCCTGTTTTCAGGCGATTTTGAGTGCTTCGCGCCACGCTCTTAAGAATCTCTCAGACACACTATATGATATAATATATAGGTTATTTAGGAGGTAAGCATGGCCGATGATAATCCCATGAATGAAGCCATCACCGTCGATGAACTCTTTCGAGAGAACGTCGATCGAGTGATCCCTGTGAGCCTTGACGAGGAGATGAAAACCTCGTTCATCGATTATGCGATGAGCGTCATCACCGATCGTGCATTGCCTGATGTTCGTGACGGGCTTAAACCTGTCCACCGTCGCATTCTCTACTCGATGTATACGCAGGGATTTACCCCGGATAAGCCTTATCGTAAGTGTGCTACGACCATCGGTGACGTCATTGGTCGTTTTCACCCTCATGGTGATGCTGCCGTCTATGATGCCTTAGTTCGCCTGGCTCAGAGCTGGTCAATGCGCCATCAATTGGTCGACGGACACGGCAACTTCGGTTCTCGTGACGGAGATTCACCGGCAGCGTATCGTTATACCGAAGCTCGCTTGCCGCGCATCTCGCTCGATCTACTACGGGACATCAATAAGGACACCGTCGATTTCAAGCCGAACTTTGATGACTATGTCATGGAGCCTACGATTCTACCGTCTCGATTCCCGAACCTGCTGGTCAATGGACAGATGGGGATTGCAGTTGGTATGGCCACCAACATCCCGCCTCATAATTTAGGCGAAGCCATCGATGCAACGATTTGTCTGATGGAGAACCCCGAAGCTGACCTCGATGAACTCATGGAACATCTCATAGCACCGGACTTTCCTACCGGTGCCACCATCATGGGGCTTGAAGGCGTGCGTCAGATGTACGCGACGGGCCGAGGCCGTGTAACGGTTCAAGCCACGATTGAAACGGAAGAGATGAGCCATGATCGCTACCGCTTGGTTGTCACGGATCTCCCGTATCAAGTCAATAAGGCGACAGAAATTGTCCGGATGTCGGATCTCGTGAAAGATAAGCGAATCGAAGGCATTTCCAACATCCGCGATGAATCGGATAGGAATTCACCGATTCGAATTGTCATCGAGCTAAAACGTGACGCCAATCCCAAGGTCGTCATGAATCAGCTTTATCGCTATACCCGGTTGCAAGACAGTTTCTCAGCAAACCTCCTTGCCTTGGTCCCTGATAAGGCGACGGATAGTCTATTACCCAAAACCCTCACACTCCACGACGCACTCTTCTATTACATCGAGCACCAGAAAGATGTTGTCACGCGTAGGACGCAGTATGACCTTGAAAGAGCTGAAGCCAGAAAACACATTGTTGAAGGTCTACTCCTTGCAATCGATAACATTGACGAAGTCATTCAGATTATCCGCAGTTCCCACACAGAAGTGGAAGCTAAAGAACGCTTAAGTCAGCGATTCGGTCTCAGTGAACGTCAAGCCCAACACATTGTAGATATGCGTTTGGGTCGTCTGACAGGTTTAGAACGTGAGCGACTGGAAGATGAATTGGCCGAAATCATTGAGCGTATTGCAGGCTACCGTCGTATCCTCGATGAACCGGCGCATTTGATCGAAGTCTTGAAAGAAGAATTACTTGAAGTGAAGAGCCGTTTTGCCGATGATCGTCGCACGGCTGTTTCGCCGTTCTCGCCGCATGGGATTACCGATGAATCCCTCATCCCTGAACAAGATGTCATCATCAGCCTCACCGCATCAGGCTATGTCAAGCGTGTGCCGACAGACACCTATACGAAGCAGCATCGCGGTGGACGTGGTGTCATGGGGGTAAGGATGAAGGATGAGGACCATGTCCATCTCATGATCCATACGTCTACCCATGATCTGCTCTATGTCTTCACAGACACAGCCCGTGTTTTCCGGATGAAAGCTTACGAGATCCCGGAAGCGGGCAGGCATGCGAGAGGTGTGGCATTCGTCAACCTCTTGCAACTCCAAGCCGATGAGAAGATCGTGGGGATCGTACCGGTTCCGACCACTGATGAAGACGAAGCTCGTGAATTCTCGTTGATCCAAACCACAGCGAAGGGTCAGATTAAGAAGACGAGGCTGTCGGCTTTTAGAAATATAAATAGGACTGGGATTATAGCCGCCGGTTTACGTGACGGAGACCGATTGGTTGCCGCAAGTTTCACCCGTGGCGACGATGATCTCATCATCATCACCAAGAAGGGTATGGCCATTCGTTTCCATGAATCCAACGTTAGATTGATGGGGAGATCCGCTACGGGTGTCCGAGGAATTCGTCTTCGTGAAGGGGATGAAGTCATCTGGATGTGTCGAGTCGTAGACGAGGATGATCTCTTTATTGTGACGGAAAATGGTTATGGTAAACGCGTTCGTTTCAGTGAGTTTAATGCCCAAGGCAGAGGCGGAACGGGTCTTAGAGTGACTCGCTTAACACCACGCACGGGGGATGTAGCCGCCGCCGGTAGCATTCAAGATGATGAGGATCTCATGCTGGTAAATAGTGATGGGGTTGTCATCCGCATGCATGCCGATGAGATCTCACTGCTGGGCCGTTATGCGCAAGGTGTCCGGCTCATGCGGAGCGATGAAGGAGTAACGGTTGTAGATTCTGCCGTGGTTCCTCGTGAGGATGAGAGTGAAGATTTGGTAAAGCCTGATGATTTCTCGGACGAAGAGAATGACGAAGATGACGATCGGACTTTCGATGATGACGATTTCGATGAAGGTAGCGACGTCGAAGATGAGACGGATGACTTCGAAGATGACGACGCTTCTGACGACGAAGACGAGTCTTTAGACGAAGACGTTGATTTCTAAGGCTTGAAACTAGAGATAAGCCTGTGGGGCTTTTCGATTGTAAATACAAAAAAGGATCGGGCAATGACGCTCGATCCTTTAACTATTCTATGAGGAGTAGAAACTTTAGATGTCTTTGACGACTTCGAGAGTTTTCTTGAGGTTCTCAGCCGAAGCTTGGAACAAAGCCATTTCCTCATCCGTGAGGTCGAGTTCGACAATCTTGGCGACACCGTCAGAACCTAGGATCGCGGGAGTACTGAGGACAACACCGTCGATTCCGTATTCACCCTGAAGCTTAATACCAACCGGAGCCAAGCTGTTGGTGTTATTTAGGATGCGCTGTGAAAGCTGGTCGACGGAGACACCGATACCATAGAAGGTTGCACCCTTGCGCTTAATGATTTCAGCACCACCGGTACGAGTCTTAACCCAGATATCTTCACGAATTTCTTCGGTCCATTCTTTGCCCAAAGCTTCAGCAGCTTGGTCGAGAGGGATACCACCAAAGGTCGATTTGGACCAGAGAGGGAACTGAGTTTCACCGTGCTCGCCGAACATGTAGGCATGGACATCGGTGGAGTCAACGCCGAGGTGTTGAGCCACGTGATAACGCAAACGCATGCTATCGAGGAGTGTACCGGAAGAGATAACCTTCTCGCGAGGGATACCTGTCCATTCTTGCATCTTCTGAGCAATGACGTCGCAAGGATTAGCAACGACGATGATGATGCCGCCGTCATAGTGCTTCATCATTTCGTCCGTGACGGATTTGGCAATACGAACGTTCTTGGCCGCGAGATCGAGACGAGTTTCACCGGGCTTACGACCGGCACCGGCCGACATAACGATGATGTCTGCGCCCGCAACTTCTTCGTAACCACCGTGGGTGAAAGACATTTCTTTCATGATTGGAAGTGCTGTAGCGGTATCGAGGACTTCACCCTCGGCCTTGTCGACTGCAACGTCAACCAGCACCAGTTCAGCGGCACGATTCGTGATGGCCATGTTGAATGCAATGGTTGCACCAACCTGACCGGCACCAATAACTGCAATTTTGGAAGGCTTTAAATTTCTCACCTTATCACTCATTAACTCGTCTCCTTCTGTTATGACCGCTTCTTCTTGGCGGTTACATTGATGTCATCATTTTAGTCGATCTATACTAAGCCCTGCAATGACAATTGCGCAAAGACTTGAGCTTCTAAATAGGATTAGCTTGGGGATCACGCAGAGCGTTCTGCGTCAGGTGTATCGATGAACGTTTGTGATCTTTGTGATCCTTTGACAAACAAAAGCCTGCCAGCTACCTATCAGCTCACAGGCCTATCAAACAAACAGCCTTACGCTGTTATTCGTCTTTCTTCTCAACCTTCTCAGGCTGGTGTGCAAACTCTTGTTGGTGATCCTCAAAGGAAATGGCATCAAGGCGATTCGCTCTGGAATCTTCTCCGTATGCAACATAGAGATCTTCTTCAGCAGCCATCTCACTCATCTCGGGATAATCCTTGTCGACATACATCGGCTCATTATAAGGATCTTCCTCAGTTACAGGTTTGTTAGCATTAATTTCACGTTTGTCTTTCTCGCTCATTGTTGCGCTCCTTCTGCAGTCATTACTGCTTATTGATGGCGAACACTGTGTCTTAATCCACAATATAGTTGTAATTATACCTCAAGAGACCCGACGATCTTGTTGCTACCATCACACAAAAGCCCGTCCGACTCTCCCTTAGATCCCGAACTTCTCTTTTGCCTCAGCAAAGCACTTCACAGCGTAATCCAGATCATCCTTTGTGTGGACGGCGGAGACTTGCGTACGAATTCTTGCTTCACCTTCAGGTACGACAGGGAACTTAAAGGCGATGACATAGACACCTCGTTCCAGCATGAACTCAGCGACCTGCAGCGCTTTGTGCGCATCGAAGACCATGACGGGGACGATGGGGTGGGTTCCTGGGATGATGGTGAGACCGGCTTCAACCAGTTTGTCCCTGAAGTAGTTCGTGTTCTCTTGGAGCTTTGCGATCAAGTCCACGCTTTCTTTGAGCATCTCGATGACACGGAGGGAAGTGGCTGCAATGGCAGGCTTCAGAGTATTTGAGAAGAGGTAGGGGCGACTCTTTTGTCTTAGCCAGTCAATGACATCTTTGTTGGCTAGTGTGAAGCCGCCGGATGCACCGCCCATGGCTTTGCCAAGCGTAGAGGTCATGATGTCGACTCGACCCTCGACGCCGCAATGTTCAGGTGTCCCGCGCCCATGCTTCCCGACAAATCCTGAGGCGTGCGAATCGTCGACCATCAAAATGGCATCGTATTTTTCAGCGAGATCGGCGATGCCCGAGAGGTTAGCGATGATGCCGTCCATTGAGAAGACGCCATCGGTTGCAATCATCTTGTAGCGTGCCCCCGCCGCATCGGCTTCCTTGAGGCAACGTTCGAGATCAGCCATGTCATTATTCTTATAGCGATAGCGCATGGCTTTCGTAAGGCGAATTCCGTCGATGATGGACGCGTGATTGAGTTCATCCGAAATAATGGCATCCAACTCTGTTAGTAGAGGCGCAAAGAGACCGCCGTTAGCATCGAAGCAAGACGTATAAAGTATAGCGTCCTCAAAACCGAAGAAGTCAGCCAATGCATGTTCCAGCTGCTTGTGGATGTCCTGGGTTCCAACGATGAAGCGGACCGATGACAGACCGTAGCCCCAGGTGTCGTAGCTTTCCTTAGCCGCTTTCACCAGCTCGGGATGATTTGCCAAACCCAAGTAATTGTTAGCACAGAGGTTAAGCAGACCTTCGCGTTCTTTTGTATCGATGACTCGATTCTGCGGTACGGTGAGGATGCGTTCGTTGGTAAACAAGCCTTCGTCTTTCAGTGCTTGTACCTCGTCCTTAATGTGTTTTAATCCTGATTTCATGTCCATTCCTTCCTATAGAGAGCATACTTTCGAGAGCATGCTTTCACAGCTATATTCTAAGAGTACAGGGTTAGATATATGCAAGCGCCGTCTGAAATCATTTCTTGTTTGCAGTCGTCCAATCTAAGATGACTTTGCCGCAATGACCGGAGCTCATGGCTTCAAACCCTGCTTCGAAATCCCTGAAATCAAAGCGATGCGTGATGATCGGGGAGAGGTCTAAGCCGGATTGCACCATGGAGATCATTTTGTACCAGGTTTCGAACATCTCACGACCATAGATGCCCATGATCTCCAGACCGCCGAAGATAACCTTGTTCCAATCAGTCACATCGGGGTTGGCATGGGTGCCGAGGAGAGCAACGTGGGCACCGTGCTTCATATTGTCAATCATGCTTGCCAGAGCCGCCCCGGAACCGGACATTTCCAGGCCGACATCAAACCCTTCCAACATCCCTAATTTGCTGACCATATCTCCGAGGGTCTCGTCAGGAAGTTGGACCGTATTCACGGTCGGTTCAAGTTGCTTAGCCAACTCAAGACGTGTGGGATTGAAGTCCGTGATGACAATATGTCTAGCTCCCGCGTGACGAGCGACTTTGGCTGCCATCATGCCGATGGGGCCGGCACCGGTAATGAGGACATCTTCACCAACCAAATTGAACTTAAGTGCGGTGTGCGTTGCATTCCCAAAGGGATCAAAGAGGGCAGCTATTTCATCCGGCACATCGTCGGGTAGCTTGACGACATTGACGGCAGGGAGTGCCAAATATTCCGCAAAAGCCCCGTTTCGTTCAACGCCTACACCATGCGTATCTTTACAAAGATGGCGGGTGCCGGCTCGACAATTTCGGCAGACGCCACAGGTGATATGACCTTCGCCTGTCACTCTATCGCCGACTTGAAGACCGGTAACGAGTTCGCCCATCGCCACAATTTCACCGGCGTACTCATGACCAACGATTACCGGTGGGGTCAAATGTTCTTGTGACCAGCGATCCCATTGGTAAATGTGGATATCCGTACCACAAATGGCGGTCTTATTGATTTTGATCAAGACGTCCAAAGGACCGATTTCCGGTATTGGCACTTGTTCGAGACTAAGACCGGGTGCAGCCTCTTTCTTTACAATGGCGTACATCGACATATTTACTCCTTCATTATATGTAAAAGGGCATTTGCTTAATTCTCATTATATCGATTGGGATCCAAGATGACAGAAGCACTTCCTTCCAGATTGATGACACGCCCGACTAAGGAGCAGCGAATCTTGAAATTGTGCTTGACGAAGTGGGAAGAAGTTCGTATATTGGCCTTCGCTTCTCAAGCAGGAGCGCGTGACGAACCTTGAAAATTGAATAGTGAGAATCATGCGATTCGGTCTCC